>JACRHJ010000017.1 GCA_016212105.1 Nitrospirota bacterium | reverse complement strand
GCCGGGGACGGTATGTCCACGTCCGCCTTGTCCGTCGTGACCTGCACGAGCGGCTGGTCGGCCTCGACGTATCCGCCGACCTCGACCAGCCAGACGGCTATCGTACCCTCGGCGATGCTCTCGCCCATCTGCGGCATTATGACGTCGGTCATTTTGGCACCCGTTGTGCATGGTTGATGAGGGGAATCCCCCTCCCCCAACCCCTCCCGCGAGGGGAGGGGAGTATGATTTTCTCCAGCAAGGAGAGGGGGTATGAGTTTATTTCGCGCGTGTGGAGTGGGTTAACGCGGCCCGCCTCCTGCTATAATCCCCGCTCCGCTGCCGAGAGGGGTCGCCCTCTTATCTCCCCTCCCCTCGCGGAAAGGGATGCCCTGAAACTTATGTCGTCAGCGCGTCTTTCATGCCCCCACTCGCGGGAGAGGATGCCCTAAAACTTATGTCGTCAGCGCGTCTTTCATGCCCCCCCTCGCGGGAGAGGATGCCCTTTATCTCCCCTCCCCTCGCGGGAGGGGACTAAGGGGAGGGGGATTAATGCATTCCATCCTTATTGTTTCCAATACCCCGTTCATATTCTCGAATATCTCGTTATTCCAAAACCGCAACACTTTTAATCCATTTCCAGTAAGATATACGTCCCTCTCGCCGTCCACGTCGGCGGAGTGCTGTCCGCCGTCAAGCTCGATTATCAACCGCTTCTCAAGGCAGACGAAGTCGACGATGTAGTTGTCTATCGGTTGCTGTCTTTTGAATTTCAGACCTTCCATTTGCTTTAGCCGAAGGCGGTTCCACAACAAGCTTTCGGCAATGGTGGAGTTCTTTCTCAGCTCCTTTGCTATGTGGGTGTTTGGCTTGATTGTCATTTATTAAGGTGTGGGGAATCCCCCTCCCCCAGCCCCACCCGCGAGGGGAGGGGAGTATGATTTTGCCTCCCGCCCGCCGAATGTCATTCCCGCGATGGCGGGAATCCAGCGACTTTGCCTGTCATCCTGAGCGGAGCGAAGGATCCGCCGTTGACCTTGAACATCTATGGGAAAACGCAAATCAACTGTGGGTCCCTCCACTTCGGTCGGGACGACAGATAAACGCATAGCTACGTTACCCCTAATATCCAACCCTCTATATTTGCTATGTCCTGTTCTTCTTGTGTCAACGGCGGCTGAAGGTAACGTTCAAGCAATCCTCGTCTACTGGTCTCTTCTAACCAGCGCGCAACGCTATAGGCATCTTGCTGGTCGCTCGTCGGGCATTCCTTTGGGTATCGTTTTCTAAATATTGATGGATACACCTCTGTTATCAACGACTTCCCATCAGGTACTTGCCAGCCATCAAACGGCCAAAAGTGAATTTTCTGGCCTGCTTGACGGCGGATGTAGTGCAACCATGCAATTCCGGCATGAGATGACTTTGCGACACTTCCCTGAACATCAAATTGAAAGACACTTTTTGCGGACGATGTCCAACGCTCACACAATCTAAACTCGCCAGGATTGCCAGTCCTTGAATTATTTGCTCTCAGGAATTCAACAGTAGCTTCAGGCGTATCAGTGGGCCAGTTGCTCTGAAAATCTTCCAGAAATACATTCCATGTGCCGATTTTATATCGCTCCATGTAGCTCTTGGGAAATGAGAAGCAGTGGTCAATACCGATAACTACGTTTTCGTTTTTAGATACCAATGCAACCAACCAATGAGCCAATTCATTACGAGTCCAATTGAGCGTTTGAGGAGTCGAAAGAGGCCTTATCTCGTGAGGTACTGAACCAGATTCAGCCATATATACCCGCAGACCGCCTAATCGACTCTCGGGTGTCTTAGCCCCACTATAATCTATTCCTATAAATTTGTCGAATTCAGCAGCCACGGCTAATACCCCGCCAACTTCCTCCCCGCCGCCAGAACCTTCTCCCTGGACGGCAGTATATACTCCTCCATCGCCCCCGCGAACGCATTGTGAGTGTCCCGCATCCCGAGCCGCATCACGGGCGCGTCCAGGTACTCGAACGCGTGCTCTGCGATGATCGCCGCGACCTCGCCGCCTATGCCGCCGGTCAAGCGGTCCTCGTGGACGATCAGCACCTTGCCGGTCTTCCTCGCCGTGGCGAGTATCGCGCCCCTGTCGAGCGGGAGCAGAGTCCGCAGGTCGAGAACCTCGGACGTCACGCCCTCCTTCGCAAGCTCCGCCGCCGCATCGAGGCAGTGGTACAGCGCCGAGCCGTAGGTTATGAACGATATGTCGGAGCCCTCCATCCGGAGCGCGGCCTTGCCTATCGGCACGACGTAGCTCGCCTCGGGCACGTCCTCCTTGACGCGCCGGTACAGGAACTTGTGCTCGAAGTATATCACCGGGTCGTCGTCCTGAATGGCGGAGAGCAGGAGCCCCTTCGCGTCGAACGCGGTCGCGGGCGCGACCACCTTCAGCCCCGGCACGCGCGTAAACCAGGCCTCCGGGTTCTGGGAGTGGAACAGCCCGCCGCGCACCCCGCTCCCCGAAGGGCAGCGCACGACCATCGGGCATTTCGCGTTACCCCCGTGGCGGTACCGAAGCGTCGCGGCCATGTTGACCACCTGGTCGAAGCCGCATGATACGAAGTCCGCGAACTGCATCTCGGCCACGGGCCGCAGGCCGACCGCCGCCGCGCCGACAGCCGCGCCGACTATGAGCGACTCGGAGATTGGCGTGTCCAGGACGCGCGCGGAGCCGAACTCGTCGAGCAGACCCTCGGTCGCCTTGAACGCGCCGCCCAGCGCGCCGATGTCCTCGCCCAGCAGGAAGACGTTTTCGTCCTCGCGCATGGCGATGCGCAGCGCGTCGTTGATGGCTTTTATGTAGGTGGTTTCCATTGCCTTTCATTGGCGCATCTTTTTGCGCCATCCAAATTGTAGGGGCCGACCGTCGTGTCGGCCCTTTCTGTTCTTAGAGTAGGGGCAGGCCCCCGTGCCTGCCCTGCATTATCGGCGCGCCGGGGGCGTCGCGCCCTACAAATTCCTGGATTCCCGCCGGAGTTTACCCCGGTACGCCTAAAGCCGGGGCGGGAATGACGGGCAATAGCAAATCACACCTGCGTCGCATACAAACCGTCCATCGCCTCCGGCCCTTCGGGGTCGGGGGAGTCCTCCGCGAACTTCACCGCCTCGTCGACAGTAGCCTTCACCCGTTCGCCGGTCTCCGCCGAGAGCGCGGCCATGTCGTGGCCCTTCTTCTGGAGGTAGAACTCGTACATGTATATCGGGTCGCGGGACTCCCATTCCAGCAGCTCGTCCTTCGTCCGGTAGGTCGCGGTGTCGTGCTCGCTGTGTCCGGAGTACCGGTAGGTCTTGCACTCGATGAGGGTCGGGCCGCCGCCCCGCCTCGCAAGCTCGACCGCGGCGCCCACCTCGTGCATCACCGCGAACAGGTCGTTCCCGTTGCAGACGTGTCCCTTGAAGCCGTACCCGGCCGCGCGGTCGGCGACGTCCTCGACCGCCATCTCCATCGGCTGCGGCGTAGAAAAGGCATAGAAGTTGTTCTCGCAGATGAAGACGACGGGCAGCCTCTGCACACCCGCGAAGTTCATCGCCTCGTGCACGTCGCCGCGCGAGCTTGCGCCCTCGCCAAAGAAGGCGAGCACGACGTTCGGCTCGCCATTCATCTTGAACTTCAGCGCGACGCCGCAGGCCACGGGCAGCGAAGACGCGAGCATCGATGTCGCGCCGAAGACTCCGTCCGCAAGCGAGCCCGCGTGCAGGAAGGAGTCCCGCCCGCCGGACAGCCCCGTCTTCTTGCCGAGTATCTGCGCCATCAGGAGCCTGGGGTCCACGCCCTTTACGAGGAACGCGCCCAAGTCCCTGTGCAGCGGAAAAATAAAATCCTCACGCGCCAGGCCGTAGACCGAGCCGACGACGAGCGCCTCCTGTCCGAGTCCGGAGTACACTCCGCCGGGTATCCTGCCCTGGTGGTGCATCTTCGAGAGCCTGCCCTCGAACTCGCGGACGAGGCGGAGGTTGTGGTAGAGTTCCAGGTCGCGTTCCATTTACAGTACGAACCCCTTGTTCTTCTTCAGGTACGGCACGAGGCCCCCGGCCTCCAGTATGTCGGTCATCACGGCGGGCATCGGCGGGAACTCAAGTTCTATGCCTTTTGTTATATCGCGGAGCACGCCGCCTCTCAAATCAAGCTCAAGCTCGTCGCCTTCGTCTATCCGGTCGGTGTCCACGCGCACCGCGGGCAGGCCGATGTTTATGCAGTTGCGGAAGAATATGCGCGCGAACGACTTCGCCGCGACGCAGGAGACGCCCGCCATCTTTATGATGGTCGGCGCATGCTCCCTCGACGACCCCAGTCCGAAGTTCCGCCCTCCGACCACGAAGTCGCCCGGCTTGACCGCGCCCCGGAACTCGTCACGCGCGTCCTCGAGGACGTGCTTCGTCAGCTCAGGCATGTTCGTGCGCAGGTAGGCGTACCGCCCCGCCGCGATGAGGTCGGTGCTGATGTCGTCCCCGAACTTCCATGCCCGCCCGCTCATATGTGCCTCCTCGGGTCGGCCAGCCGTCCCGCAATGGCCGAGGCCGCGACCGTCGCGGGCGAGGCCAGGTACACGAACGCGTTCGGGTTCCCCATCCGCGCCTTGAAGTTCCTGTTGATGGACGCGACGCAGTTCTCGCCGTCTCCGAGTATCCCGGTATGGCTCCCCGGGCATGCCCCGCAGCCAGGCGAGTTGATGACCCCGCCCGCGTCGAGGAATACCTCGAACAGCCCGGTCTCCATCATCTTCCTGTATACGGTCTTGGTGCCCGGAGTTATGACCAGCCGCGTACCCGGCGCGATGTGTTTGCCCTTGAGTATCGCCGCCGCCGCCGCGAAGTCCTCGTAATACCCGTTGGTCGTCGAGCCGAGGTAGCACTGTTGGACAGGCACGTCTTTGCAGTCCTCGTGCGTGATCTCACGCGTGTTGTCCACGGTATGCGGGAACGAGACCATCGGCTCAAGCCTCGCCGCGTCTATCTCTATCGTGCGGACGTACCGCGCGTCCGGGTCGTGCGTTATCTCTGTGTAGTCGCCCTCCCGCCCGTGCTCACGGAGCCAGTCCCTCGTGTGGTCGTCCGACGCGAACAGGCCGCACTTGGCCCCGGCCTCCACAGCCATGGACGAAATTGTCACCCGCCCCGTCTGTGTCATGCCGTCTATCGTGTCGCCCATGAACTCCAGCGACTGGTACGTCGCGCCGTCCGCGCCGATGCGCCCTATCAGGTGGAGTATCACGTCCTTTGCGTATACGCCCGGCTGGAGCCGTCCGGAGACTATCACCCTGACCGCTTCCGGGCAGAGCATCCAGGTCTCGCCCGTGGATATGGCCGCGGCCACATCGGTCGAGCCCATCCCTGTGCAGAACGCGCCGAAAGAGCCGCCCTGGCATGTGTGCGAGTCCGCGCCTATCATCAGCATCCCCGGCTTCGTCACTTTCTCGCCCAGCACGAGGTGCGACACCCCCTCGCCGATGTCGAATATCCGGCAGCCGGACGCCTTCGCGTACTCGCGCAGCTTTATGTGGCCGGTCGAGACCTCCTTGAAGGAAGAAGGCGATGCGTGGTCTATGAAGACCGCGGCGCGGTTCGGGTCCTTCGCGAGCGCCCCGCCCAGCTCGTGTATCTTGTCAACTGTGAGCGGCCCGGTCCAGTCCTGCATGTACGCGAAGTCTACCTTGACGACGGTCAGCTTGCCCGCCTTGACGTCCTTCCCGGCATGCATTGAAATCAGCTTTTCAGCCAGCGTCTGGGGCATGATAAACCTCTCAAGAAAAGTCCCGCTTTCTTGTAAGAAAGCGGCCAAAGAACTTTTATGCAAATGTCTCAGGCGTGGCCGGTTCGCCAAGAAACTAATCTGGTAGAGATAGTAGTTCCAGAAGCGAGAGGTCTTTTTCTGGGTCTGGGAATGCATTTGTATTTCTGGATTTGTAATGGATGTCGGATATCCTCCATCCGCTTCGAGTATAGATGGTATGAAATTCCATCGTCATCGCATCTTTTCCGCCGTTCTGGTCGTACAGAACAGCAACAATATCAGTTCCTGTCTTTCTTGCAATTCTGATGTTGCTGATACCATCAGGGTCCTGACTGCCACAAAGGATCTCAAAGTCCAGGCGCCCAAGCTCTTTGGTACGATCCTCTTCCTGTTTATCTTTCACAATCAGTTTAGCCAGCTTTGGCGTGAAGTACCGCTTTAGCACGGATATCGGTTGACGGACAAGGAGATCTTCAGCGCGCGGGAATCCCTTGAGTTCCCACCCAAAGTCACGATAAAGCGAGGTGACGACATCCTCGGGCTTGTCAATGCGCGCCGGGCGTTCGGCGGCTGATGCGAAATTGACGAAGATTCCGAGGAAAACGAGCATAAGAATGCCGTGGAAACATTTCACTGTTATTCCTCGTTTAATCTGTGAATAAATCAGGCGCGTCCTGGCGGCCTGTCGCGGATGATTAAAAAAGTATACCAGATACAGGTGTGGAGTCAATGAAAAGAGGCGAAAAAGAAAGGGCCGACACACCTGTCGGCCCATGCACAAAGTCTATCCTCTATAAGTCCCCTCTCCTTGCGGGAGAGGGGTTGGGGTGAGGGGGTTCCAGGATTTCCCCCTCCCTCGCTTGCGGGGGAGGGGGGCAGGGGGCTGGGGGCGTTCCTTATCCTATCGACACCAGCCTGATGTCGAAAGTCAGGTCCTTGCCCGCGAGCGAGTGGTTCGCGTCGAGCGTCACGGAGTCGGCGGCTATCTCGGTCACGGTCACGATGACCGGCCTGCCGTTCGTCTGCGGCACCTGGAGCTGTATGCCGATTTCGAGGTCCATGTCAGGCGGGAACTGGTCCTTGCCGACCTTGATGACCATGTCGTCCTGCCGCTCGCCGTAGGCCTCGGAGGCGGGAATCTTCACCGTCTTGGACTCGTTCAAACCCAGCCCGTCCACCGCCTTGTCGAAGCCCGCTATCATCTGGCCGCCTCCGACCGTGAACGCGAGCGGCTCGCGCCCCTCGGAGCTGTCGAAGACGGTCCCGTCGTCCAGCCTGCCGGTGTAGTGTACGCTTACCTTGTCGCCCTTCTTTGCAATCGTCATATTATTGCCTTCCTGTTTTGTTTTTCCAAAGACCCGCGGGTGCGAATTTTCAGGTCAGCATTCTTAGGCCTGACCCCGCGTGCTTTTCGCGGGGTGGGCCCCCGTGTGCTGGCCTGAAAATTCGTCGCCCGCTAAAAAGCCGCTGGATTCCCGCTTTCGCGGGAATGACGGATTATAGGGCCGACACGCGGGTCGGCCCCTGCATAAAACCGGCTGGTTTTTTCATCATACGCGGATGCACCGCCTCTGTCAAGCCGGAAAGACCCGCACCAGCTCCACCCTGTCCACCAGCAGAAGGTACGCGGAAACCTCCCGCAGGCCGAAGGCCTCGCGCACCGCGTCCCGGTACGCCCCGAGCTGCGGCGCGTAGGCCGCGCGGACGGCAGCGACGGACATATCGGCCATGCCGGTCTTGTAATCGATTACCATAGCGGTATCACCTTCGACGACGACGAGGTCGGCGCTCCCGCCGATTATCGCGCCGCCGCGCCTGAGGAGCAGCGGCAGCTCGAACTGCTTGCCTGCGCCCGGCGACAATAGCCCGGCAACTTCCTTGTCCGAGAGGAGGCGCGCGAGCGTCTTCTCCACGCCGGACACGAGCGCCGCCTCCTCGCCTTTTGCAAGCTTCTGCGTTGCGGGTATCCTGCTCGCAAGCTCCGCGAGGTCGTAAGACCCGGCGCGCCCGTACCGCTCAAGCGCGGCGTGTATCAGAAGGCCGCGCGCGACGGCGTGCCCGGCCGAGAGTCCCGCGGAGAGCCCGGCGGGCTCCTGCTCTGGCGTATCATCACAGTCTGAGACTGGCGTCTTAACGAGCGCGCCGCCAAGCCCGCTCGGCGAAAGAAACGTTACACCCGCAGGCACGGGCAGAGGCGCGAGCCTCGCCGCCAGCCCGGTATAGTCAATTTGTCTTTGCGAGCGGAGCGAAGCAATGCCGACAGATTCCCCCTCCCCCCTGCCCCCTCCCGCGAGGGGAGGGGAGTCGTCATTTTCCGCTTTCGCCTGTCTTTGCGAGCATAGCGAAGCAACCTCCTCCGCCTGCTTTTGCTTATCCATTTCTTCCCCCTCCCCACCGGAGCCTGTCCTGAGCGGAGCCGAAGGAGGGGAGGGGGGCAGGGGGGCTGGGGGCGTCACTACCTTATCCTCCCCTCTCCCCGCAGTGGGAGAGGGGCTGGGGGTGAGGGTTCCCCTGTGCTCTTCCGTATTCCCCCTCCCCTCAGTCCCCTCCCGCGAGGGGAGGGGAAGTGTTGTGGGAGAGGGGCTGGTGGTGAGGGTTCCGCCGTGCTCTTCCTTATTCCCCCTCCCCTCAGTCCCCTCCCGCGAGGGGAGAGGGAGTTTTGCTGGAGAAGAACCGGGGGTGAGGGCTGACTCCGGATACCTGTACACCGCCGGCATCTCCCCAGCCACCGGCCCGCCCTCGAAAAGTGACGGCGGCGCGGCACGGAACAGCATCCCGGCCCAGGTGCCCTCGCCCGGTACGAACGCGCCGTCCTTGCCGGGCTTGTCTCCGGCTAAGATATGCAGGTGGTCTCTCGCGCGTGTCATGGCGACGTATAGCAGACGCGCGGCCTCGCCGAGAGACTCTGTGTTCTCCGTCTCCTTCAGCGCGCCGTAGCGCGGGTTGTCGCCGAGCAGCGAGCCCGTCCCGACCGCCATGTCGAGCGTCCCGCCCTCGCCGACACTGACAAGGAGCCCCGGAGAGCCCTTCCGTGTCCCGCGTGCCGCGCCCGGAAGGAATACCACCGGGAACTCCAGCCCCTTGGCCGCGTGGACGGTCATGATGCTGACGGACTCCTCGAAGCCGGGCAGCTCCACGTCCGCGGTCGGCAGGTCGGACTTCTCCCGGTATTCCGCGACCCACTCGGTGAACTCCGGCAAGCCGGCCCCGCCACGCATGTCGAACGCATGCGCCAGGCCCAGCAGCTTCTCTATGTTCAGCGCGCTGGCTGGCCCTCCGGACACGCCGAACGCGAGGAGAGCGGACGACTCCCTGATTATTTCCGAGACGAGGCTCCCCACGCTCACGAGACCCGCCCTGTCCCGCCAGCCGGAGAAGAGCGCTTGCGCCTCCGGCAAGACAGCGCCGAGCGCGGCCATTGGGTCGGCCGCCCTGTATATGGGCTCAAGCTCGCCGTCGGACAACCGGAACAGCGGGGACTTGAGCGCGGACGCGAGCGCGAGCCTGTCGCCGGGGTTGTCCAGCCAGCCGAGTATGCCCATCACCGCCCGCACCTCCGGCTGGCGGAAGAAGCCGACCCCGCCGACAACCTTGAACGGGATGCCCTTTGCACGGAGCGCGGACTCGTACGCCCCGAGGCCGGAACGGGAGCGAAGCAGGACGGCCATGTCGCCGTACCCGGACGCCCGGAGGCCGGCGGTCGCTTCATCCCATATTGTCATTCCCAGAGCCTCGGTTATCGCATCGGCGAGCGCGGCCGGCTCGTCGTCCCTGTGTACGACCCGGAGCGTGACGGACCCCCTCGCCCCGGCGCGCACTGCTACAGACGGCCTGTACCCCTGCATCAGGAGGCCGAACGTCTCGTCCACTACCTTCAGCACCTCCGGCGCCGAGCGGAAGTTGCAGTCCAGCTCCGGAAGCTCCAGCCTGTCCAGGCTGACTCGCGCACGCATCTTTTCCCTCAGCGCGTCCATCAGGTGGTAGTCCGCGTCCCGGAACCTGTATATCGACTGCTTCGTGTCGCCGACCGCGAACAGCGTTGGAGACGAGACGCCCTCCGCGCCCTGTCCGGAGAATACCTCGGAGGCGAGCCGCTCGACGATACCCCACTGGAGCGTGTTCGTGTCCTGGAACTCGTCAACCATGTAGTGCAGGACCTTCTGCCCCATGCCCTCCAGCACCCTGTGGCCGTCCGGCCCTGCGAGCAGACGGTACGCGTGGATTTCGAGGTCGTCGAAGTCCACGTACCCCTCGCGGTGGTTGCCGGAGCGGTACGACTCCTCGGCTGTCCTGTACATGCGCAGAAGCGCCATGAGCACGCGAGTCGCGGTGAAGTCGTCGTGGAGCGCGGCGACGAAGTTCAGCCTGTCGCGCAGTCCGCTGTACAGTTCGTCGTGACCGTCCTTGAGCGTAGCCGCGCGCGCCTTGAGCGATGCTCCCTTGAGGGACGGCTCGGATAGTTTCAATGCGGACTCAACCGCGGACTTGCTCACGGGCAGCCTGGCGAGGTAGCCCATTTCCTTCGTGTAGAACGCGCCCTTGGCGCGGGTGAATACGTCCGGGAAGTCCTCGTACCGGGTGAGCCCCGTGAGCCTTTCGAGCGCGCCGGAATATCCGGGAAGCGCGACGCCCAGGCCGGCGACCATGTCCCGGAGCCGCCCGGCCGCATCCGCGACCTCGCCGCCCTCGACGGCCGCGCGCGCGGCCAGCTCCTTCCCGCCCGGCGTCATTGCAGCGTCTATGGACGCAAGAAGTCCGTCGAACCCGCCCGCGCGCGACTCCGCCATGCTCAGTATCCCGCGCCTGCCGAGCGACTCGACGAGCAGTCCCGTCACTCCGTCCACGGTCATGCCGGAGCGCAGGAGCGTCTCGAACGCACGGCCCGCATCGCCCCTGTCCGAGGCGGTGTATTCCATTGCGTACTCGGCCGCGCGTCCCTTCCGGACGATGGACTCGGTCTCGTCCAGAAGAGAAAACTCCGCCGGGAGCCCGGCCTCGAGCGGGAACCTCCTGAGTAGCCCCAGGCAGAATGCGTGTATCGTGCTGATGCGGAGCGCGTCCGGGTCGGCGACCAGCGCCGAGAACACGTCCTCCGGAGACATCCGCACCGGGTACGGCATGTCCCCGGGCAGGAGGCCGAGCGCGGCCCGGGCGTCGGCGCCGGACCAGGCGGCATCGGCAAGCCTGCCGAACAGCCTGTCCTTCATCTGAGACGCGGCCTTCTCCGTGAAGGTTATGGCAGCGAGAGATTCGGGCGCTGCCCCGGCCGCGAGCAGGTGCAGCATCCTGCCCACCAGGACGAACGTCTTGCCAGAGCCCGCGGACGCGGAGAGCAGGACGGTCTTGTCGGGGCGCATGCCGCGCGCCTGTGCTTCGAAACGCATGAGGGATACCTCTAAGTCAAATGCAAGTACTAAAGTCCCGCCTTCTTGTAAGAAGGCGGCCCAAGAACTTCTGTGAGGTAAGGGCGGGCCTATGTGTCGGCCCTGCCTGTCACCCCCGTGAAAACGGGGGTCCATTTTGACCTTCATGCATAAAATGGATTCCCGCTGGAGTTTACCCCGGTATGCCAAAAGCCGGGGCGGGAATGACAGGCGGTGGCCTGACCCGCGTGCCTTTCGCGGGTGGGCCCCCATGTGCCGGCCTGAAAAATCGCCGCCCGCTAAAAAACCAAAAAGCAGATTTCTCGACTCCGCTCGGAATGACAAGCGGTGGGCGTAGCCCACCCATATAATCCCCTCTCCTCGCGGGAGAGGGGATGGGGTGAGGGGTCTCCTTATGTTTCGCCGCCGCTCACCGCCAAAACGTCCCCTGCGTCCTCGCCCGCATCGTCCGCCACACGCCCGCCCCTCTCGCATACCGGCACGAACTCGCACCGCTCGCATATCCGCCTGTCCTCGCAGTCCGCCTCGAACCGGCCCTTTTGTATGCCCTTAGCCGCTTCGAGCGCCTTGTCGAGGCAGTCCTGTATCACCCGCTCGACCTCCGCCCTGTCTCCGGCCCTCTTCCCGGACGGGGTATCCGCCGTGGCGATGCCGGGAAGGGCCGCGTCGTAGAGCACCACGTCCCTCATCGTGCCTTCCTTCAGGTTGTAGTACACAAGCCCGGCTGGCGTGCAGAACGCGCGTCCGTCGTCCGCCTTTACCGCGCCCTCCCTGACGAGGCACGCGTATAGCGGGAGCTGGAACTGTTTCCCGAGCGGCTTCCCGCCGGGCGAGCCGGGGTACTTACCCGTCTTGTAGTCCGCGACGATGAAGTTACCGGCCTCGTCCGTCTCGAGCCTGTCTATCTTTCCCGTGATGACGACATGCCCGCCGTCCTTGTCCGGAAGCTCCGCGCGGACGGGCAGCTCCGTCGCGTATACCCGGTACCCTGTATTTGAAAGCGCGGCCTCGGCCTCGATGAACCGGGGCGCGATGGACTCGGCGAACCTCCGCCGGAGGTCCAGGTTTCGCGGCGTCTCCGGCAGACGGCCGAACCTCTCGTCCGCTATCCTCACGAGGGCCGCGAGGGCGTCCGGCGCGTTGTCCGGGGTCACCGGCCCATCGTGCCGCTGATAGAACCTCTGAAGTATGTCGTGGACGACGCTCCCGGCCTTGTGCGGGGCGATGTCGTCGTCCGGCTCGTCCTCCGGCGCGCTCCGGATGACACGCGCCTGGTAGTAGCGGTAGCCGCATGTCATGTACTCCTCAAGCTCCGTGACCGAGAACTCGGACTTCTCCGGGGGCGTCGGCGGTACCGCGTCACGACCCGGCGCTACCGCCCTGAGCGCCGCTTCGAGCCTTCGTACAGGCACCGGGCCGCATCCGGGCATGCCGGACGTTATGCCCGTGCATACTTCCTCTGCCGCCTGCCTTGCGTCCCTGCCGTGCACCGCGGCGCTGAGGCCGAGCGTGCGCAGGAGCCCGTCCGGGCCGAGGGCGGATGCGGGCTGGATGGGCCTGCACACGTGTTCCAGCCTTGTGACACGGCCCGCCCTGAAAAACGGTTCGAGCGCCCTGATGTACGGGGAGGGAGACTTTGCCGGGCCGCCGGATGACTCCGGGTAGAAAAGCGTTACCTTTGGCGCCCCGAGGACGAGCCCGAGAAATGTGCGCGCGTCACGGGAGCGCGCGGCGGAAGACGTCGGCAGCCCCAGCCGCTCCCGGACGCCGTCCGGGAGGAATATGTCCACGGGCCGCGCGAGGGGCATGGCCCGCTCCAGCAGCCCGCCCGCGTATACCGCGTCGAACGGCGCGGACTGTGTCTCCAGCCGCCCGAGTACGCGGACCCCCGCCACGATGTCATTGCCGGAAGTGTAGCGAATCCCGGACACGGCCTTCCGCAGGATGTACACGAACTCGGGCATGTCCATGCGCCTCTCGAGGCGCGAGGCCGCGTCCCCGAGGCCGTCCAGCGCGGATGCCAGCCCGTCGTAAGCGGCCGGGATGTCCGGCATGCCCGGCGCGTGCGACGCGGCGGATGCGGCGATGCCGGACTCCGTCAGAAGGACCCTGACCGCCCCGACCCAGTCCGAAAGCCTTGCCCTTCCCAGCTCGAAAGGGGCGGTTATCTCGAACAGCCTCACTAGGGCCGGCCGGAGAGGCGCGGCATCGTCGTCCGTACACGGGCCGTCGTCACTTTCCGGCGAACCGTTGTCCACCTTCTCAAGGCCGGCGAGCCACCGCTTCCTCCCGCCGGGTATTCGTTCCTTCCTGGCGAACGCGTCGAAGGCCCCGGGCACATTGCCGCCCTGGGCGTCAGGCGCGCCGAGGCTCACGAGCTGGGAGGACAGGACGCGCCGGATGCCCCTGTAGGTGTAGCCGTCCACCGGGAGCGCGAGGATGTTCATCAGGGCGGCGACCACCGGCGACTGCGCGAGCGGCCTGCCCTGCGAGAGGTAATATGGTATGCCCATGTCGCGGAAGGCCTCCTCGACGAGCGGCAGGTACCCGTCCGGAGACGGGAAGAATACCAGCACGCGGCCGAGGTCCGGCAGGCCGCCGTTCAGGTACGACTCCTTGATGTCTCCTGCTATGCGGCAGACCTCCTCGGCCGGGTTCAGAGCGCCCTCGACCCTGACCTCGCGTCCGTCCGGCGCGAGCGCCCTGACCGCCGCGAGCGACTCGTTCAGGTGACGGCCGGCGAACAGCGCGCCAATGTATGCGTCAGCCTCGGCGTCGTCGGTAGTTGCCCCCCTCTCCCCTTGCGGGAGAACTTCATTACCCCCCAGCCCGGCCCTTTGGGCCACCCTCCCCCTCAAGGGGGGAGGGTCAATGGTAGATGAATATAATATGGCCGGGGGTGAGGGGGATTCCGCCTGGCCGCCATCCGCGCCAAGCGCCCGCATCAGCAGGTCCGCGCCGAAGTACGGCATCCCAGGCCCCGTCGAGCCGGGGCTCCCGAGGCCGGGCGCTTCGAGCAGGAATATGCATTCCCCGGCGGAAGCCGCGAGGGCGGAGAGTACCCGCGTCTCGCAGGGGTCGGCGTCGTAGAACCCGTCCATGACGACGAGCCCGTGACCCGCGAACGTGTCCGGACCCGGCATGAACGAGCCCTTGAGCGCGGAAAGGTCGGCGAGGCCGTGCCTCCGGAGCCATGCCTCGTACTCCCGCTTCACGTCCATGAGTATCCTGGCAGGCATGCCGTCGCCGAGCGCGGCCCTCGTCCGGCCGTCCTCGACGCCGTGGAGGTACAGCAGGTCGAGCGCGTCCGCCACGGGCCTGGCGAGGGAAGGCCCGGCCGCTTCGGGGGACAGCCCCGCCGCGCCGATGCGGCCTGCGGCCTTGACGCACAGCTCCTCGATGACAAGCCCGCGCGTCATGTCGTCCACGACAGGCCTGGAAGATGCCGGGACGACGTGCGACCGGATGAACTGGTTCAGGACAAAGAACCGGGGCGGGATGCAGCCCTTCGCGCCGGCCACCTCCTCCAGCGCTTCGAGGAACGTCACCTTCAGCGTCCTAAGCTTCTGCTCGTTGGGGGCCAGGTAGAGTATATGGCCGTAGTCGTACGGCGGGCCGGGGCTGCCGGAGACGATTTCCCGCAGTATCTCGCGGCGTCGTCCCCACGCGTGCCCGCCGAACGGAAGTATATACGTTTTCATGTCAACAGGATAATGTAACGGCCCGGCGTTGGCAAGAAAAAAGCTTTAAAATATGGGGGGATTCTGGTAGTATGAAGAGGTTTCTCCGCCTTCACGGGAAAAACGTCAAGGGCAAATCCCCCCTGTAGTCCCCCCTTTTTCAAAGTGGGGACAGTACTCTTCCCCCTCCCCACCTGCGGGGGAGGGGGGAAGGGGGCGTCTCTTCCACTGACCTCTTTGAAAAAGGGGGAATGAGGGGGATTTAAGAGGGCGGGCGCGGGTCGCCCCTATATAAAAGGCATGGTGGGCGCAGCCCACCCTACAATATCCACGAACACGTGTCACGTCATTTACAGGAGAACTCAGAGATGTCCAAACCGCTGGTCGGCATAATAATGGGCTCGGACTCCGACGCCCCGATAATGATGGAGGCGAAAAAGGCGCTGGAGGGCTTCGGGATAAAGTCCGAGATGACCGTCGCGTCCGCGCACAGGACGCCGGAGCGCGCCCACACCTTCGCCTCCACCGCGCGCGAACGCGGCCTGATGGTTATCATAGCAGGGGCAGGGGCGGCCGCGCACCTCGCGGGCGTGATGGCAGCGTCCACCACGCTGCCGGTAATAGGAGTCCCCATAGACTCGTCCGCGCTCAAGGGGCTGGACGCGCTGCTTGCCACGGTGCAGATGCCGGGCGGCATACCCGTCGCCACGATGGCCATCGGCAAGGCCGGGGCGAAGAACGCGGGCATCCTCGCGGCGCAGATAATCTCGCTGAAGGATGCGAAGGTAGCCAGGAAGCTCGACGAGTTCAAGCTCAGGATGGCGCGCGAGGTCGAGGAAAAGGCTAAGGCCGTCGAGGCGATGTAAACGGCAGGGATTAGGGGAATAGGGACTGGCAGGAATGAACGGTGGCCCGTGTTCGTGAATGGTTTTATATAGGGGCGGGTCCCCGTGCCCGCCCTCTTGCATGTCTTTGCGAGGAGTCCCGCGCATCGCGGGACGACGCGGCAATCTCCTCCTTAAAGAGCAAGTGGAGGAGATTGCTTCGCTCCGCTCGCAAAGACAAGCAAATACAAAACAAGGAAGGGCCGACACGCGGGTCGGCCCCTACATAAAAACAAGGTTCTGTGGTTCGGGCGCGGAATCCGCGCCCCTACAATATTGGATTACAGGCGGATTCTTCGCGGAGTTTACCCTGAGCCCCGGCTTCATGCATACCGGGGTAAACTCCGCCGAAGGGTTCAGAATGACAACCGTGGCAGCATAGACGTCCATGACGAACCGAAAGGCCGACCCGGAAAAACAGAGAGACCACAAGGCAGAGGCCCTGGGCATACTCGCGGCCGGGACCGGGCTGCTTGTCGCCGCGTCGCTATTGACATACGACCCGCTCGACCCGTCCTGGGGCTCGGCATCCACGAAGCTGGAAACCGGCAACATCGCCGGCCCGTTCGGCTCGTACCTTTCGGACGCGCTCTTCCAGTTCGCCGGCGGAGGCGCGTTCCTCGTCCCGCTCTTCCTCATCGTATACGGCATCAACAAGATAACCGGCAGGCTGCAGGCGCACAGGGCACTCCGCGTGCTCGGCGCGCTGACGCTCCTTTTCTCCACCTCCACGCTCCTCAGGCTCAGCTATGAGCACCTGGCCTTCGGCGGCATACGTGCCGGCGGGCTGTTCGGAGAGCTGGTCGCCCGGCCTGTCATGGACGTATTCGGCCCGGCCGGCTCCTACATACTGGCGGTAACCCTCCTGCTGGCCGGGCTGGTCGTCTCGACCGCGCTTTCCCTCATGACCATCATTTCCGGGGTCAAGGAGTACTCGGCAAGGCTCGCCGAGAGGGCGCGCACGCACTGGATGAAGTACGACGAGCGCAAGAAGCGGGTGAAGGCGATGGAGGAGCGCGAGGAGGCACCGCCCGAGGCCCCGCCGGAGATCGTCGAGACCGCAGCCAAGCCCGCGCCGCCCCCGCCGCAGTCTAGGCTCCAGGAGTCCCTGCCGTTCACCGGCCCGGACAAGGAGTACACCCTGCCGCCGATGTCGCTCCTCGTCTCGCCTCCGTCCGACAGGAAGAGGGTGGACAAGGGCTCGCTCATCATGAGTTCGAACATCCTCGAAAAGAAGATAAGGGACTTCGGCGTGGACGGCAAGGTCGCACAGGTGCACCCCGGCCCGGTCGTCACGATGTACGAGTTCGAGCCCGCCTCGGGGGTAAAGGTGAACAAGGTCGCGGCCCTCGCGGACGACCTCGCGCTCGCCATGCGCGCCGAGTCGGTCAGGATAGTCGCGCCTTTGCCCGGCAAGGCCGCGGTCGGCATCGAGATTCCCAACAACGTCCGCGAGGACGTCTTCTTCAAGGAGATTCTCTCGTCCGCCGAGTTCTCGAAGTCTAAGTCCCCGCTCACTCTCGCGCTCGGCAAGGACATATACGGCGCGCCGGTCGTGTCGGACCTCGCGAAGATGCCGCACCTTCTGGTCGCGGGCGCGACAGGCTCCGGCAAGTCGGTCGCGGTAAACACGATGACCATGAGCCTCCTGATGAGCGCGAAGCCGCGCGACCTCAGGATGGTGATGGTGGACCCAAAGCGGCTGGAACTCTCGGTGTACGAGGGAATACCCCACCTGCTCGACGCTGTAATCACCGAGCCGCGCCGCGCCGCTTCCGCCCTGCGTAAAGTCGTGGTCGTCATGGAGGAAAGGTACAAGCTCCTCGCCGGCCGGGGCGTCCGGAATATCGAGGGCTATAACACAAAGGTCATGGAGGAGAAGGCGCACCCCCGCCTCGGCGAGGAGCGGGCGGCGGAGTCCACTCCCGAGCAGGCGGTGGTCAACGAGGATGGGACGCTTCCGTACATAGTCGTCATCATAGACGAGCTTGCCGACCTGATGATGGTCGCGGCGAAGGAGGTCGAGGACTCGATCGCCCGCCTCGCGCAGATGGCCCGCGCTTCCGGCATACACCTTGTCATCGCCACGCAGCGGCCGTCGGTGGACGTCCTGACCGGCGTCATAAAGGCGAACTTCCCGGCGAGGATGTCCTTCCAGGTCTCGTCCAAGACCGACTCGCGCACCATACTCGACGCGAACGGGGCGGAGGCGCTCCTCGGCAAGGGCGACATGCTGTTCATGCCGCCGGGCTCGTCGAAGATTACGCGCATACACGGCTCGTACGTCACCGAGGACGAGATACACGCGGTGGTCGCGCACCTCAAGCGTCAGGCGAGGCCGCGCTACGAGCGGTTTGCCGCGATAAACCCGCCGGTCTACGACCCGAAGAAGCCGGGCGCGGAGGCCTCCGACGAGGAGGGCCGGGATGCGCGCTACGACCAGGCCGTCGAGCTTGTCGTACAGGCCGGCAAGGCCTCCGCGTCGCTCCTACAGCGAAGGATGAAGATAGGCTACCCGACCGCCGCGCGTCTCATCGAGGCCATGGAAGAGGACGGCATCGTAGGCCCCAAGAAAGAGGGCGGCAGGGAGCGCGAGGTACTCAGGAAGCCGTCTTCTACTTTGTAATAAAAAATCTGCATAATATTTACTATGCGCGATTTTCGCCGTATTGCCGTTTTGTCCTGTAATATCAATGCATTATACCATTTCCGTACTCCTTTCGGGTTATTGACAAGCCCAAAAATCCCTGATAAATTAACAACTAAGCTGGTAATGTCGTCCGGCGAGGGCCACGGTCATTGTGTCGGGACGTGGCAGGGGTTTTGCAAGGGGCCGGCAGTATGGAGACGCCGGGTGTACGGTCCGCCGGGGGCTTGGCGGGTTCTAACGCTGGAAGGAGGCAAGAAATTGAAGGGCAAAGTCAAATGGTTTAACGACAGCAAGGGGTACGGTTTCATCGAGCAGGACTCCGGCAAGGACGTTTTTGTCCATTTCTCGGCCATTACGATGGACGGGTACAAGACCCTCAAGGAAGGCCAGGAGGTCGAGTTCGAGATTACCGACGGGCCCAAGGGCCCCCAGGCCAGCAACGTGATGAGGGGATAGGATAAAGAGCTTCATGGCGTAACGCATTCATTGCCCCGGCGGGAGTCGTCCCGCCGGGGTTTTATTTTGCCGGAAGGATGTGGGTCGCCCTCACCCCCAACCCCCTCTCCCGGAAGGCGAGGGGGACATAAAGGACGCGCGCTCTGGTATACTGTTACCATGCCCGGTTTCGTAAACCACTGCGCGGTACGCCATGCATGAATTTATCAGACAAGCCGCGCGCCAGGTCTTATTCGCGCTGGCCGCATCCGTTGCCGTCCTTGTGCTCGCCGCCGCGCCGCTCATGGCCGGGGACGCGGGCGGGCCCGGCGGCCCGACGCTCTCCGGCGCGGCCGCGCAGGGGGCCGGCCGCGAGGTTGTCTCGTTCCCCGTCATCGGAGACGTGGACGCGGCACAGGCGTCGCTCCCGCTCATCACCGCCGGGATCGCCCTCCTCGACGGCTTCAACCCGTGCGCCTTCTTCGTCCTGTTCTCGCTCATGAGCCTGATGGTGCATGCGAGGTCGCGGTTCCGGATGCTCGTCATCGGCTCCACCTTTGTCGTATTCTCCGGCGTCTTCTACTTCCTGTTCATGGCGGCCTGGCTGAACATATTCATGCTGATAGGCGGCCTGGGCATCGTGACGACGGTCGCCGGCCTTGTGGCCGTCGTCGTCGCGGCGATAAACATAAAGGACTTCTTCTATTTCGGGAAGGGAGTGTCTCTTTCCATACCGGAAGGGGCGAAGCCGAAACTGTTCGAGAGGATGCGGGGGCTGATGCACTCGGCCTCGACATGGACTATGCTCGCCGCGGCCGTCCCGCTCGCCGCCGCCGCGAACAGCTACGAGCTGCTGTGCACCGCCGGGTTCCCGCTTGTGTTTACACGCATCCTGACCCTGCACGGCCTGCCCGCGCACGTCTATTACCTGTACCTCGCGCTGTACAACGCGGTCTACGTCCTGCCGCTCGCGGCCATGGTCGGGCTGTTCACCGTTACGCTGGGTTCTCGGAAGCTGACGGAATGGCAGGGGAGGGAGCTGAAGCTCGTGTCCGGGATGATGATGCTGTTCCTGGGTGGAGTGCTGCTGGTGAAGCCGGCCCTGCTCGCGGACCTCGCGGCCTCGGCCGGGCTCCTCGCCGCCGCGCTCGGCGCGACCGGCCTGATGGTCTATATTACCAAGCACCTGCACCCGGAGAACGTTGTCGCCAATAACCGTCACTGACTTGAGACGGTCATCTTTGAGTGGAGGTCGTGGTTGCCGTTAGAGCGCGTGACCTGCGATGATGTCTTGGCTATGTCCGTAAATAACTACCGCTGGACTATGTCGTCCCGAGCGAAATCGAGGGACCCACTGTTGATTTTATTATGATAAGAAGGGAGGACACGCAGGTCCTCCCCTACAATTTGTAGGGGCCGACCTATGTGTCGGCCCTGCCTTATTATGATCAAGGTCAACAGTGGGTCCCTCGGCTTCGCTCGGGACGACGTTGCTTGGTACGTGGCATTAATTTACGAATATATTCTTATTAATCCGGCAGCATTAATATGCAAACCATGCGAATTAAGAAAAGTCACTGGATTCCCGCTTTCGCGGGAATCCAGTGCGCTTGTTCGTCGCCCCGTGCTTGACACGGGGTCCAGGAAGTTTGCTCATTTTGTTGTCGGTTTAATAGTAACGGTCCACCGGCCCCCTATTGGCCCGGCTCCTCGACCGGCGCATCCTGCGTCGTGGCGGGGGCTTCGCCCTCCGCCGACGCATCCTCCGGGGCCTCGGGCGCGACTTCGCCGCCGGTCTCGCCGTTCTCCGGCGCCGCATCCGCAGGCGCGGCCCCGGACATGTTGGACATGACCTCGCCGCCCTCTGTCGCGGCCTCCTCCTCAGGCGGCTTCATCACGTCCTCGAACTCCTGCACGACCACGCCGCGCCTGACCATCAGCCTGTATATAAGCCGGGAGCGCCGCTCCACGTACCGCGACGAGCCGGTCGGGCTGTACTTGCGCGGGTTCGGCAGGACGGTAGCGAGGCGCGCCGCCTGCAACGGGCTGAGCGAGGCCGCGGATACGCCGTAGTAATGCCGCGCCGCCGCCTCTATGCCGAAGATGCCGTCTCCCCATTCCGCGACGTTCAGGTATATCTCCAGTATCCTGCGCTTCTTGAGCGCACGCTCAAGACGGAGCGTCAGTATCGCCTCCTTGAGTTTCCGGACCGGGTTTCTGGACGGGGACAGGAAGAGGTTCTTGGCGAGCTGCTGGCTGATGGTGCTGCCGCCCGCCTTGAACTTCTTCTTCTTGATGTTCTTCTCCATCGCCTTCTCGATGCCCTCGACGTCGAAGCCCTCGTGCGACCAGAACTTGTCGTCCTCGGCGAGGATTACCGCCTTTACCATGTACGGAGAGATTCTATTGAACGGGACCCAGCGCTGGTCAATCTTCCTGTCCTTGCCCGCGCGCTTCCACTCGCGCTCGCGGATCTCCATCATGGCCGTCGTCTTCGGGTTCTCCTTGGCGAGCCAGCTAACTGGCGGGTATACGAGCGCGGAGGCTATGTACAGGAAGAGCAGTCCGGCTGCTCCGATTATGATTTTCTTGATGGTGATGTTCTTTGGCATGCGGGAATTATAATACCGATTGGCGGGTAATGCAAGGGGGGGGTTGCATCAGCCGTCATTCCCGCCCCGGCTTTAGGCATACCGGGGTAAACTCCGGCGGGAATCCAGGAATTTTGTCGTGAGGCGAGAAGTGTATTGCGTACGGCAGTTTCTTAAATCCCCCTCATTACCCCTTTGTCAAAGGGGGAGGTAAAGGCCTTGTCCCCACTTTGTAAAAGGGGGGACTACAGGGGGGATTTGCCTACCCGAACAAATCCGGAAACACCGTCGTAGCCAGCAGCAGCGCGGTCATGACGATTACCGCGCCTGCGGTAAACCACGCGACGGTATTGAAGACCGGGCCGTTCACGTACTTACCCATGACCTCGCGGTCGTTTATGATGAGCAGCATGAATATCAGTATGACCGGCAGAAGTATCCCGCTCACCGTCTGCGATATGAGCATGACCGTGAACAGCGGCACGCCCGGCAGCATGATGATAAACGCGCCTATGACGATGAAGCCGGTATAAAGGCCGAGGAACTGCGGTGCGTCCTCCCACCCCTTGTCCATCCCGGACTCCCAGCCGAACGCCTCGCAGACCGCGTAAGACGTCGAAAGCGGAAGTATGGACGCGGCCATCAGAGACGCGTTCAGGAGCCCGACGGCGAAAAGGATGTACGCGTAGTCCCCTGCAAGCGGCCTGAGGGCCAAAGCGGCGTCCGCCGCCGACTCTATACGTATGCCGTGCGAGAACAGCGTCGCCGCCGTGGCGACGATTATGAAGAACGCGATGAAGTCCGTGAACAGCGCCCCGAGGAAGACCTCGACACGGGTGTACCCGTACTTGTCCGCACGGACTCCCTTGTCCACGACCGAGGACTGGAGGAAGAACTGCATCCAC
The DNA here is from genome assembly GCA_016212105.1 of Nitrospirota bacterium. Classification (GTDB taxonomy): domain Bacteria; phylum Nitrospirota; class JACRHJ01; order JACRHJ01; family JACRHJ01; genus JACRHJ01. The sequence continues at coordinate 10,600 of JACRHJ010000017.1, read as the reverse complement.
GGCGTGATGGTCGTGCCGATGAGCGCGATGGACAGGTTTATGTAGGAGGAGTCGAGCTTGAAAGACGGCCTGACCATGCTGGCCATAACCTCGCCCCAGGGCGGAGACGCGAGCACACCGGACACGACGTAGGAGAAGAACACCAGGCAGAATATCAGGAAGACGCGCTCGACCCTCTTGTAGTTCCCCTTCACCACGAGCACCCAGACGAAGACGGCGGCGAGCGGTACGGAGATGTACTTGCTTACGCCGAACAGGCTCATCGCGGCGGCGACGCCCGCGAACTCGGCCGTGGTGGTGGTGAGGTTAGCTATGACGAGCAGGAGCATGCAGACGAACGTGAGCTTTACGCCGAACTTCTCACGGATGAGGTCGGCAAGACCCTTGCCCGTCACCGCCCCCATCCGCGCGGCCATCTCCTGGATTACCGCGAGGTTGAACGTGATGACGAACAGCAGCCACAAAAGGCCGTACCCCTCCTGCGCGCCCGCGATGGCATAAGTCGCTATGCCGCCCGCGTCGTTGTCCGCATTGGCCGTTATTATGCCGGGCCCCGCCACCGCGAGCAGTATCGCAAGGCGGCGGCGGTCCAGCCTCCTCAGCCCGAGGAACAGGGAACGCACCTTTTCCATAATTTCCAGTCAGAGATACGCTACTAGGGCCGTCGTCCAATTTCGTACCTTCAGATAAAGTCAAAAGCAAAGTCCCGCTTTCTTGAAAGAAAGCGGCCAAAGAACTTCTAACAAGTAAAAGCGTGGCGCTGTGCGTCATTCCCGCCCCGGCTTTAGGCATACCGGGGTAAACTCCAGCGGGAATCCAGCGACTTTGGTTTTATGTAGGGGCCGACCCGTGTGTCGGCCCTTTTTGTCATTGCGAGCGAAGCGTGGCAATCTCAGTTCTTAAAGGCGGAGATTGCCGCGTCGCTGTGCTCCTCGCAATGACAGGCCAAAGCAGGGCCGACACGCGCTTCGCTTGGTACGGCCCCTACCTAAATCCCCCTCTCCTCGCGGGAGAGGGGGTTGGGGGTGAGGGGGCTCCTTACCCTATCCTGTGCTTCCTCCGCCTCGACTGGGGCGGCAGGATCAAATCGACCACGTCGTCCACCGTCACGATGCCGAGTATCCTGTCGTCCTCCGACAGCACCGGCAGGGCGAGCAGGTTGTACTTGGATATGATCTCCGCGACCTCGCGCTCGTCCTCGCCCGGGGCCGCGTACTTGAACTCCTTGTCCATTATCTCGACCAGCGTCTTCTTGGGCAGCGCCAGGACCAGGTCCTTGAGGTGTACCTCGCCCAAAAGCCTCTCGTCCGAGTCCGTGACGTACATCGTGTAGGCCGAGACCGTCTCGACGTCCGGGGCAGCGAGCCGGTACTCGGCCAGCGCCTCCTCGACCGTCATCTCCGGCGTGAAGGATATGTACTCTGTCGTCATCATGCCGCCGGCCGTGTCCTCCTCGTGTTCGAGAAGCTCCTGGACGTCCCCGGCCTCGTCGGCCTCCATCTTCTCAAGTATCTCCTTGGCCCTCTCGGCCGAGAGGTCGCCGATGATGTCCGCCGCCTCGTCCGGCGGCATCTCCTCGAGGATGTCGGCCGCATGCTCCGTGTCCATGCGGGCTATGATGTCCGCCTGTACGGACGGTTCCAGCTCGTGCATCGTCTCGGCCATCGTCTCGACGTCGAGCGTGTCCATCAGCGCGGAGCGTTCCTTCTGCGAGACGTCCGAGAGTATCTGGGCGATGTCCGAGGGGTGCAGGTCGTCTATGTTCTTGCGCGTAACCGTGAGCGTCAGCTTCGAGAGCTTGGGCTCCAGCGGCTGGAGGAAGTTCCAGCTTATCAGCGTCGTGGTCTGCTTGAAGCCGAGGACCCGCGCGAGCTTGTCCCAGCGCTTCTTTATGCCGAGCCTGCGGAACAGCCCGGAGACGCCGACGTCCGCCGCGATGAGGCAGAGGTTGCCCTTGACCTCGCCCATCTTCAGGTCGTTCACCCGGACGACCTTCGCGCCGTTTATGTCCACTATCTGCCTGTCGAGCAGGTTCTTGCAGGCGAGCATCTCGGACTCGCCGACCACGGCGGGCCTGACCTGCGATACGGTGAGCGAGGTCGAGACCACCTTCTTGTTGAAGATGGCGACCTTCTCCCAGGGTATGACGTAGCGCGCCTTGTCGCGGGTAACGATAAGGCCGGACACGCGCGGGAACAGCTCCCCAAGCTCGACAGTGAAGTCGTCCAGACGGCCGACCTCCTCGCCCGCCGGGTCGAGCACCTGCCTGTGGAGTATGTCGCTGACGTATATGTCGCCTATGAACTGCAAAAGACAACCCCCTTGCCCCCGCCCGTCATTCCCGCCCCGGCTCAAGGCATACCGGGGTAAACTCCGGCGGGAATCCGGGTTGTTGGTTCTTATGTAGATACCGACCCGCGTGTCGGCCCTGGCTTGTCATTGCGAGCGAAGCGTGGCAATCTCAGTTCTTATTAACACGGTGGATAAATATGTGAACTTCCTGGGCCCCGTGTCAAGCACGGGGAGACACGCAACTACCCGTCATTCCCGCGAAAGCGGGAATCCAGTGACTTTGTTTTGGTCGAAGCTATGTGCATATTTAGTCGCCGGATTAATAAAAGGCTGAGATTGCCGCGTCGCCTTCGGCTCCTCGCAATGACAGAAATCACTATTGTTCGGCTCCGCCCGCGCAATCCCTAACCTTATATATCAACAGGCATGTTATGTCAAGAAAACTTACGGGTTTACGCCAATATTTGCCTTCATCCGGGCAAGGCGGACGACCTGGGCCGGCTGGACAGCAGAAAGCCCTGCCGCCGGATATCCGCGCGGCCTTGTCTCAAAAATAGCAAAAACAGCCGTAAATAAGCATCGTATAAGGGCTTATAAAAAAGTTTAATGCCGAAAAAGGCTTGACAACATTATAACAACATGTTAGATTGCCGGGGTTTTACCCGCATTCCAAGTCAAGACCCTAAGAAAAACAGGCAATTAAACCCCGGGGGTATGGGTAATGGTCGATATCAATTACACGCTTTTCGTGCAGCTCGGAAACTTCATCTTCCTCATCATAGTCCTGAACTTCCTGCTCCTCAAGCCCGTCATGAAGCACCTAGCCGAGAGGGAAGAGAAGATAAAATCGTCGCACGACGACGCGAAGGCGAACGCCGAGAGGGCTGAGGCCGCGCTTGCGGACTTCGACCACGAACTCGCGGACGCGAGGCTGAAGGCCAACCAGGCCTACACCGCGCTCCAGCAGGAAGGCGCTGCGGTCCAGCGGGAGAGGGTAAACGCCGCCAAGGCGGAGGCCCAGAAAGAGGTAGACGCGGCCCGCGCGGAGATTGCGTCAGAGGCGTCGAAGGCCAGGGACATCCTCCAGGCCGAGATGGAGAGGCTGCCTAAGGATATTGCCGCGAAGCTTTTGGGCAGGACAATATAAACATGGGGACGGCGATGAAAAAGGACTACAAGAAGCATGCGGTAACCGCGCTTTCCGCGCTTGGCATGGTCGCTGTGTCGGCGGCGGTCTCGTTCGCCCAGGAACACGGCGGCGGTCACGCCGAGGGCGCGACCACGATGGAGTGGGTCTGGCGCGTCGTCAACTTCGGCATCGTCTTCGGCGCGCTGATATACTTCGTCGCAAAGCCCTTCAAGAGCTTCCTCGCAAAGCGCGCGGAGGACATAGAGACCTCGCTGAACGAGGCCAGGGCCGCCCGCGAGGAGTCGCTCAAGCGCCTCGCCGACGTCGAGGCAAGGCTCAAGGACAAGGACAGGGAACTCCAGTCGCTGATGGACGTGGCGATGGAGAACGGCCGCAAGGAGAAGGAGATCCTCATCGCCGAGGCCGGCAGGGCCGGGACGGACATAGTCTCCTCCGCGAAGGAGAACATCGGCGCGGAGCTTAACAAGGCGAAGGCGGAGCTTAGGCGCGAGGCCGCGCTCATGGCGATAGAACTGGCCCAGAAGATGGTCAGGGAGAACATAAAGAAGGAAGACCAGGTCAGGATACTCGACGAGTACATGGCGAAGGTCGGGGGGCGGACGAATGCTTAAGGACATCATAGCCAAGAGGTACGGCAAGGCGCTCCTCGCACTCGCCACCCAGGCGAACAGCACCGAAGCCGTGAAGAAGGACCTGGACGCGGTCGCGGCCACGTTCAAGGCGAGCAAGGGCCTCCAGAGCGTGTTCATGAACCCGTCATTCTCGAACGACGACAGGGCGAAGGTCCTGAAAGGCCTGATGGCCGAGATGAAGCTCTCCGACCTCTCCGTGAAGTTCCTCGACCTGCTCCTCGACAAGGGCCGGTTCAGGTACGTCGCCGAGGTGGCGCACTCATACTCCGAACTCCTCGACCTCGCCCAGGGCAAGGTAAAGGCCTCGGTCACGACGGCGGAACCGCTGTCAGCGGCCGACCTCGACCGCCTGAAGGCCTCCGTCAAGGCGCTGGTCGGCAAGGACGTCGAGCTGAAGGTCGACGTGGACCCGTCGCTGATAGGCGGTGTCCGCACGATGATAGGCAGCACGCTTTACGACGGCAGCATAAAGAACCAGATGCAGCTCATGAAGGCCGCACTCCTAAAGTAAAGAAGGCGGCGCCCCCTCCCCGTCATTCCCGCGAAAGCGGGAATCCAGGGACTTTCATGTAGTGGCGGCAGACAAGGTAAAAAACGCGATAGCGGTCCATCATAGAAATCTCAGGTTAATAGCTAATAGCAGTAATACCACAAACGAGGGGTGACGTTATGCAGATTAAGGCAGAAGAAATCAGCGAGCTGATCAAGCGTCAGATCGCTGAGTTCGAGAAGGGCGTCGACGTGATGGAGGTCGGCACCGTCATCACGGTCGGCGACGGTATCGCCAAGGTCTACGGCCTTGAGAAGTGCATGTCCGGCGAGCTGCTCGAGTTCCCCGGCTCCGTCATGGGCATGGCGCTGAACCTCGAAGAGGACAACGTCGGCGCGGTCCTTTTCGGCGACGACACGCTCATCAAGGAAGGCGACATCGTCAAGCGTACCGGCAGGATCATGGAAGTCCCGGTCGGCGAGGCGGTCATCGGCCGCGTCGTGGACGGCATCGGCATCGCCATCGACGGCAAGGGCCCGATCAACACGACCGAGTTCAGCAGGGTCGAGGTCGTCGCCCCCGGTATCGTCAAGCGCCAGCCCGTCCGCGAGCCTCTCCAGACCGGCATCAAGGCGATCGACGCGCTCATCCCCATCGGACGCGGCCAGCGCGAGCTTATCATCGGCGACCGCCATACCGGCAAGACCGCCGTCGCGATCGACACGATCATCAACCAGAAGGGCAAGGACGTTATCTGCATATACGTCGCCATAGGCCAGAAGCGCTCGACCGTCGCGCAGGTCCTCGCGACCTTAGAGGAGCACGGCGCGATGGAGTACACGGTCGTCGTCTCGGCCTCCGCCTCAGACGCCGCCTCGCTCCAGTTCATAGCGCCGTACACCGGCTGCACGATGGGCGAGTACTTCATGAACAAGGGCAAGCACGCCCTCATCATATACGACGACCTCTCCAAGCAGGCCGTCGCCTACAGGCAGCTCTCGCTGCTGCTCCGCCGCCCGCCGGGCCGCGAGGCGTACCCCGGCGACGTCTTCTACCTCCATTCGAGGCTGCTCGAGCGCGCCGCGAAGCTCTCCGCCGAACTCGGCGGCGGCTCGCTCACCGCTCTCCCGATAATCGAGACCCAGGCGGGCGACGTCTCGGCGTACATCCCGACCAACGTCATCTCGATCACGGACGGCCAGATATTCCTCGAGACCGAGCTGTTCTTCTCGGGCATACGCCCGGCCCTGAACGTCGGCCTCTCGGTCTCCCGCGTCGGCGGCTCCGCCCAGATAAAGGCGATGAAGCAGGTCGCCGGCACCCTGAAGCTCGACCTCGCGCAGTTCCGCGAGCTTGCCGCCTTCGCCCAGTTCGGCGCGGACCTCGACAAGGCCACCCAGGCCCAGCTTGCCCGCGGCCAGAGGATGGTCGAGATACTCAAGCAGAACCAGTACTCCGCGATGAGCGTCGGACAGCAGATACTCATAATCTTCGCCGGGACCAAGGGCTTCATAGACGACGTGCCGCTTCCGTCGCTCCGCAGGTTCGAGGCGGAACTCCTCAAGTACGTCGGTCTCTCGCACCCCGAGATCGAGAAGGAGATCGAGGAGAAGAAGGCCCTGAGCGACGAGCTGATTGAGAAGATAAAGTCCGTCATCGTCGAGTTCAAGAAGACCTTCGTGGCTTAAGGGGATAAAATGGCCAGTCTAAGGGACATTCAGAGAAGAATACGCAGCGTAAAGAATACGCAGCAGATAACCAAGGCCATGAAGGCGGTCTCGGCATCCAAGCTCAAGAAGGCGCAGGCCGCGATGATGGCGGCCCGCCCCTACGCGAACAAGCTTGTGTCGGTTATCGGCTCACTGGCCGCGAGGACGTCGCGGGAGAACCACCCGCTCCTCGCGGTGCGCGGCAGCCGCAGGGTAGAGTTCGTCATACTCACCTCGGACCGCGGCCTCTGCAGCTCGTTCAACACGAACATCCTGAAGAGGACGGTCGCGCTTTATGCCGAGAAGAAGGCCGAGAACTGCGACATCACGCTTAATGTGATAGGCAGGAAGGGCAGGGACTTCCTCAAGCGCCGCGAGTACGAGATGCGCAAGGACTGGACCGGCATATCCGGCCACCTCTCCTACTCCCACGCCGCGATGATAGCGCAGGAGGTAATGGAGAACTACGTGAACGCCGAGGTGGACGAGGTCTACCTTATATACAACGAGTTCAAGTCGGCGATGACCCAGACGGTCATAACGGCGAAGCTCCTGCCGATCGAGCCGCCGGAGACCTCGTCCGACGCGTCAGACGCGTCAGGCGACTACATGTACGAGCCGAACGCGGAGACGGTCCTGGAGACGCTTCTCCCCAAGTACGCCGAGTTCCAGCTCTTCCGCGCGCTTCTCGAGTCCGAGGCCTCCGAGCTTGGCGCGAGGATGTCCGCGATGGACTCCGCGAGCACGAACGCCAAGGAGATGATTTCCAAGCTGACGCTCAAGTACAACAAGGCGCGCCAGGCGGCGATCACGAAGGAGCTGATGGAGATCATCGGCGGCGCCGAAGCCCTCAAATAAAGGGTAAAGGGGCCAGGGACGAGGGGCTGGCAATCTTGACCCCTGGAGCAGACAAACGAAACTGAGCGGGCCTGTCTCGCCGATGAATATATAACTAATGGTTTTCTTTGTGCTACTTTCTTTTTCCCAAAAGAAAGTAGCGGTTTAGAGTTTGATTAATCCTTGAAGGGGGACATCCTAAATGAGCGAGGGAATTATAGTCCAGGTTATCGGCCCGGTCGTCGATATCGAGTTCGAGGCCGGGAAGCTGCCCAGCATCTACAACGCCTGCCTGGTAAAGCAGGAGGCGGACGCCGCGGCCGGCACGCCGGAGTTCAACCTCACGCTTGAGGTCGCGTCGCACCTCGGCGAGTCGAGGGTGCGTACGGTCGCCATGACGTCCACGGACGGCCTCGTCCGCGGCATGAAGGCTACCGACACCGGCAAGCCCATCTCGATGCCGGTCGGCAGGGCGACTCTGGGCAGGATAATGAACGTCGTCGGCGAGCCGGTCGACCAGATGGGCCCGATAGGCCACAAGGAGACCCGTCCGATCCACCGCCCTGCGCCATCGTTTGAGGAGCAGTCCACCTCCACCGACATGTTCGTCACTGGCCTGAAGGTCATCGACCTCCTCGCACCGTACACGAAGGGCGGCAAGACCGGCCTGTTCGGCGGCGCGGGCGTCGGCAAGACGGTCCTTATCATGGAGCTTATCCGTAACGTCGCCCAGGAGCACGGCGGCTTCTCCTGCTTCGCGGGCGTCGGCGAGCGTACGCGTGAGGGCAACGACCTCTGGCTCGAGATGAAGGAGTCCGGCGTCCTCGACAAGACCGCGCTCATCTACGGCCAGCTGACCGAGCCCCCGGGGGCGCGTCTCAGGGTCGGCCTGTCCGCGCGTACCGTCGCCGAGTACGTCCGCGACGCCGAGGGCCAGGACGTCCTGCTGTTCGTCGACAACGTGTTCCGTTTCACCCAGGCGGGTTCCGAGGTTTCGGCCCTTCTCGGCCGCATGCCTTCCGCCGTCGGTTACCAGCCCACGCTGTCCACCGAGATGGGCGCGATGCAGGAGCGCATCACCTCCACGAAGAAGGGCTCGATCACGTCCGTCCAGGCCATATACGTCCCGGCCGACGACCTTACCGACCCTGCCCCGGCGACCGCGTTCGCACACCTCGACGCGACGACCGTCCTTTCGAGGCAGATCGCCGAGCTTGGCATCTACCCGGCCGTCGACCCGCTCGACTCGACCTCGCGTATCCTCGACCCGAGGATCGTCGGCGACGAGCACTACAACGTCACCCGCAAGATCCAGTCCACGCTCCAGAGGTACAAGGAGCTCCAGGACATCATCGCCATCCTCGGCATGGAGGAACTCTCCGAGGACGACAAGCTGGTCGTCTTCCGCGCCAGGAAGATACAGAGGTTCCTCTCCCAGCCGTTCTTCGTCGCAGAAGCGTTCACCGGCACGCCCGGCCAGTACGTCAGGCTGGAGGACACGATCAAGGGCTTCAAGGGCCTGGTCGAGGGCGAGTACGACCACATACCGGAGCAGGCCTTCTACATGGTCGGCGGCATAGACATGGTCCTCGCGAATGCCGAGAAGCTCGGCGTAAAGGTGTAACTTATGGATAAGCTCATGCTTGAGATAGTTACCCCGGAGAAACGGGTCGTCCGCGAGGAAGTGGACGAGGTCGTCTGTCCCGGTGTCGAGGGCGAGTTCGGCGTACTGCCCGGCCACACGCCTTTTCTGACCGCGCTCAAGATAGGCGAACTCAGCTACCGCATCGGGAACGAGACCAGGTATATCGCCATAACCTGGGGATATGCGGAGGTTGACGGCACCCATGTCGAGATACTGGCCGACATGGCCGAGACGGCCGAGGAGATAGACCTGAGGCGCGCCGAGGAGGCCAAGGCCAAGGCGGAGGCCGCGCTTCGCGGCATGCCGGAGGAACTCGAGTTCGAGAAGGAGCAGGTCTCGCTCGAAAAGGCGATCATCAGGATACAGGTCGCCGGCAAGAAGTAGGGCGGGCAGCAGGGCGGGGCTCCGGTCTGCACCGGGAAGCGCCGCGCAAGTTGTTGTCCTGCGGGAAATATAAATCTTGTCGCCCCGTGCCTGACACGGGGTCCAGGAAGTAGAAAAGAATACAGCGGCGCACCCATTGCGGGTGCGCCGCTTTTTTTCTTTCATAGGTGTATTAAAAGATATTAACAACTGTTATTCTGTAAGAACGGTTATTGACATTTAGATTTATGTATTGTATAGTCATGTACAATAAGGCGTGCATGAACGAGTAAAGGTGCTAGCAGTAATACGGTTCCAGCCTCCCAATATAAAAACAGGCTGTCTCCAGTCAATGTGGAATAATTGCGGAATATCACGGATAGCCGGCACAATTATTAATCGGCATTAATATATGCAATAGAATCAGATATAAGTGAATTATTAAAAGCCGGTGTGTGGCGGGTATAAGCGATTGTAATAGTTTGAGTGAGTCTGAGCATAAAGCACACTAAAGCTGAATATATGACGCGCAGTTGTAAACCCGTAAGTTAAAAGGCTTTAATGCTTTGATAGTATTGGGATTTTCTATTGACAGGAGAAACGCTGATGCGTTATAGTCATCCACATCAGCCGCAAATATAACAAAATCATCTGGTGTATACGTAACCGCTACACTCATATAGCCCGCCCCCGGAAGAGATATTTAGGCGGGCATGACGTCTTGACGGAGATGAATCGAACCAGGTCACGGGGCCGGAAGGCCCCCAAGTGAAAGGAAGCGAAATGAAGAAAACCATAATGACACTGTTAGCAGTCCTGGGGCTCGCGGCCGTGGTTGCGTCGACTACAGGCTACACCGCCGCCACGCCAGATGGAGCCGCACTGTACGCAGGAGAATGTGAACCCTGCCACGGCACCCTCGCCAATTCCACAAAGAAGAACAGAAGCGCTGCGCAGATACAGGCCGCGATCAACGGTGATGCCGGTGGTATGGGATACATCACGTACCTCGCTGCTGCCGACATCCAGGCAATAGCCACAGCCCTGTCGACCGGCGCGCCCGCGCCAGTTACAGGACCGGAGCTTTACACGTCATACTGCTCTGGTTGCCACGGCGCTCTCGCCAGCTCCACCAAGAAGAACAGGACCGCCGCCCAGACGCAGGCCGCCATAAACGGCAACATAGGCGGTATGGGGAGCCTGACTTCGCTCACGGCCGCGCAGGTCCAGCTTATAGCCACCGCGCTTACCTCCGCCACGCCTTCTCCGGTAGTGGTCGACGGCCCGACGCTGTACGCGAACAACTGCGCCGGCTGCCACAACGCGCTTGCGACGACGAACAAGCCTGGCAGGACGGCTGCCCAGATTACCAGCGCCATTACCGGCAACGTCGGCGGCATGGGCTACCTGAGCACGCTCAACGCAACCCAGATAACTGCGATAGCCAACGCCCTCCCGGCCGCTCCCCCGCCGCCGGTGGTG
>JACRHJ010000001.1 GCA_016212105.1 Nitrospirota bacterium | reverse complement strand
GCCTTCCTGTACGTCGCGGACGTCTACAACTCCGTGGACGAGTACGCGGAGATGATGAACGAGGACATCAGCGAGGACCAGATCGAGTTCGAGGAAGAGGGCGGCAGGCCGCGCAGGAAGCGGGCGTCGAACCTCGCCATTGAGGAACTCCTCCAGGAGGGCCAGGAGATACTCGTCCAGGTCGCCAAGGAGCCTATCGGCACCAAGGGCGCGCGGGTGACGTCCTACATCACCCTCCCCGGCCGGTACGTCGTGTACATGCCGACCGTCGCGCACGTCGGCATATCGCGCCGCATCGAGGACGAGGGTGAGAGGAAGCGGCTGAAGGAAATCGTCTCCGGGATCAAGAAGCCCGGCGCGGGCTACATCGTCCGCACCGTGTCCGAGGGGCAGTCCGAGGAGGAGCTTCGCCGGGACATGGACTTCCTCGAACTCCTCTGGCAGCGGATAATGAAGAAGGGCGAAAAGCTATCCGCGCCGTCCGTGCTCCATTACGACCTCGACCTCGTCTTCAGGACGATACGCGACCTCTTCACGCAGGACGTGGAGAAGCTGGTCATAGACAGCCCGGCCGAGTACCAGCGGGTCAGGGAGTTCATCGACACGTACCTGCCGCAGCTCGCGCCCAGGGTCGAGATGTATGACAGGGAGGAGCCGATATTCGACGCCTTCGACGTCGAGATAGAGATATCGCGCGCGCTTGGGCGGAAGGTCTGGCTCAAGTCCGGCGGTTACATCGTCATAGACCAGACGGAGGCCCTGACCGCGATTGACGTCAACACCGGCCGGTACGTCGGCAAGCGGAACCTCGAGGACACGATCCTCAAGACGAACCTGGAGGCGGTCAGGGAGATTGCCTACCAGCTCCGTTTGCGGAACATCGGCGGCATCATCATCCTCGACCTGATAGACATGGAGAAAGAGGAAAACCGCAGAAAAGTCTTCGCCTCGCTCCAGGACTACCTCGCGCACGACAAGGCCAAGACGAACCTCTACCAGCTCTCGGAACTCGGCCTTATAGAAATGACCCGGAAGAGGACGCGTGAGTCGCTGGGGCGGACGCTATGCGAGCCCTGCCCGTACTGCGACGCGCGCGGCTTCGTCAAGGCCGCGAGCACGGTCTGCTACGAGATATTCCGTGAGATACGCCGTATCGCCCCGTCCGCCAAGGAGAAGAAGATAATGGTCTCGGCCAACCCGGCCGTGACCGACCTCCTGTACGACGAGGAGCGGCAGGGCGTGGACGACATCGAGCGCGAGTTCAAGAAGAAGCTCATAATAAAGGCCGAGCCTACGCTCCACCAGGAGCAGTACGATATCGTGATGATTTAAGAGGGGCGTAATGATAAAGACATTCGAGGACATACAGTCGGTCCTTTCAGGCAGGATGGACGACCTCAGGGCGGAGTATCCCATTGCGAGCATGCGGGTATTCGGCTCTTATGCCAGGGGTGAGCAGAAGAAGTCAAGCGACGTGGACATCCTTGTGGAGTTCATCCGTCCCATCGGCCTCCTCAAGTTCATCAGGCTCGAAAACGAGCTGCGCAGGCTGCTCGGCGTCAAGGTCGATCTTGTCACGAAGGACGCGCTGAAGCCGCGCATAGGCAAGAGGATACTGAAAGAGGCCGTGGGGATATGAAGTGGGAATATCTCGATTATCTTGAGGACATGCTTGACGAAATCAAGCGCATCGGGGAATTCGTCAACGGCCTCGATTATAAAGAGTTTTTCGTCGACACGAAGACCGTTTACGCTGTAATAAGAAGCCTGGAGATAATAGGCGAAGCGTCGAAAAAGATACCGAGGCCCGTTAAGTCAAGGCACAAGGATATACCCTGGAAAGAGATGTCCGGCATGAGGGACAAGCTCATTCATGAATATTTCGGGGTCGACCTTGCAATTGTGTGGCTAGTAGCAACCGAGGAGCTTCCACCTCTAATCGACAAGGTAATGCTCGCTATCAAAGAGGAAAAAACCAGCCCGACGGCATGACCATGCCGGCAATAATGAGAACACCCGAAGACAAGTAATCATGGCAAGGGCCGCGACGCATATCGCGGCCCTTTTTCGTCTCCACCCCCTCGTTGAATTCTTCCCCCGCCGGTGATACAATATACATAAGAAAGTATGTCATAAACAGAAAAGGAGGAGACAGAGAAACGGAGGCCAGGAGATGGCGAAGAACCTGCTTGCCGTCTTGGCGGCTATAGGACTAATGGTTATGCTCCCGCTATATGCGTGCGGAGCGACGGCATCGACGGACACGCCATATGACACGAAGGCGCTTCCGCCGGTGGAGCAGACGCTCGTGAGGGAGGGTGATTTCGCGTTCGCGCTTGCGCAGGCGCTCAAACTCGGCGAACCAAGAAGCGAGGCCGAGGCGGAAGAGATGCTTGCGCTTGCGGGCATCGCCCCTGAAAGCGGTTGGATTTCGGACTACCCGGTGACTCCCGCGGTCATCGGCGATATAAGGGAAGCGGTACGTAAGGCCGCGTCCGAGGGCAGGATAAAGCTCGACATGGCCGACGCCGACAAGGCGGTCATTGCCGTGTCGGACGACTTCGGACTGCCCGCGATGGCGGACACGACCGATAAGCAGCAGTCGGAGACGGTAGCCGAGACCAGCCCGGCGACCACGTACGACGAGACGACGCTGACCGAGTACTACTACGACTACGGACCCCCGGCAATAACGTACTATGAGCCGCCGTACAACTACGGATACCTCTACGACTACGTCTACGACCCGTTCTGGTGCAGCGGGCACTACTTCCCCGGCTACTACATCCTCCAGAACTTCACGATAGTCATCGACGGCGGCAGGCACGGCAAGAAATGGCGCGGCAAGGACTGGCACAAGAAGGACTGGGCTGCCGTCGGCGGCGCGGATACGGGCATGGGCGGCAGGCGAGGCGGCCGTGACGGCGCGCCGGTCGTCTCCAACCAGGTGGTGGACCCGGCCACGGGCCAGCCCAGGGTAGTGGACCCTGCGACGCGTGAGGTCGTCGCGCCTGACACCGAGAGGTCGCGCAGGGAGGCGAGGCGCGAGGAATGGAGGGCCGGACGCATCGCGGCCGAAAACCCAGACCGCGCGGGCTTCAGGCGCGCGCGAGCCGAGGGCAGGGACGTCTTCGGACGCGGACAGTCCTCGGAGCGGACGACAGGGGCTGTTGCTGTATCCGGTGACGAGGCCGGCGCGCGCTCCTTGCAGCGCGAGCTGAGCCGTGGCGAGGGCGCCGGACGCGGACGCGAGGGCAGGAGCGAGGCAAGGCAGGCCGACAGGGCGGCTGAGTCCGCAAGGACGGAGGAAGGCGGCAGGGAGCGCGGACGTACTACCCCGCTCGCGACGGGCTCTGAACCCGGCCCCCAGACAGGTTCCCGTGTGGGTTCGGATGACAGGCAGCGGTTATCCGGCCGCGGGTCTTCCTCCGGCCGGGACGGTTCCGGCTCGGACGACAGGCCGATGTCCGTCAGGGGCTGGACATATGGTTCGACGGGCGGCAGGCAGTCCGATGACGGCGGTTCAGCGGCGACGGAAAGGCCGTCCATCAATACAGGCGGCGGCTCGTCCGGTAGGGTGAGAGGCGGCTCACGCGGACGCGAGATGAATACGGACACAGGCGGAAGCAGGAGCTTCGAGGCAACGCCGAGTACCGGAGACAGGGACCGTGGCTCACGCGGCCGCGAGCTGAACACGAACACCGGCTACGCGGGCAGGGGCCGCGAGTCCGCCCCGAGCGTGGGCGGCGGGTCCTCGTCCGGCAGGTCTTTCGACAGGCCGGCCAACATCCAGCAGGCGCCCGCGATGCGTGCGGCGCCGTCTTACGCGCCGTCCAGGGACTTCGGTGTGAGGAGCGCGCCGTCCACTGGCGGAGGCTCCACGGGACGGTCCGAAAGGGCCTTCAGCAGCCCGGGCCAGGGCGGTGACAGGGGCGGCGGACGTGAATGGAGCGGCGGTGGCAGAGGCGGCAGTGGAAGGGACGGCGGCCACGACCGGGGCGGCGGGCGCGGCGGCGGCACGTGCAGGGGCCGCAACTGCTGACAGATGAAATGCCGGGCGGATGCGCGGACGGCGGCCACGCCGGACGCGTCCGCCCGGAATTGTTTTGCGCATACCGAAAAACCTTGACTATTAAACCCCGACATGCTAAATTTCTTGGCTTAAACAGGTTGGTAACGCAAACTACACATGCTTGATCCGAAACTGATACGGGAAAACCCCGACCGGGTAATAAAGGCGCTCAGGGACAGACGCTCCTCGCTGGACATCGCCCCGGTAATCGCGCTGGACGCGGAGCGCAAGGGGCTTCTTGCCCAGGTCGAGGAGCTGAAGCGTCAGCGTAACGAGGCCTCGAAGCTCATAGGCCTCAAGAAGCGGAACAAGGAAGACGCCGAACCAGAGATGGCCGCGATGAAGGCGGTCTCGGACGAGATAGAGGCGCTCGACGCGAAGGTACGCGAGACGGACGAGTCCATCAAGGAACTCGTCATGGTCATCCCGAACATACCGCACGAGTCCGTGCCGGTCGGGGCAAGCGAAGAGGACAACCCGGTCGTTAAGACCTGGGGCACACCCAAGGTTTTCAGTTTCACGCCGAGGAACCACTGGGACATCGGCGCGGACCTCGACATAATAGACTTCGAGCGCGCGGGCAAGATTTCCGGCGCGCGTTTCGCGGTGATGAAGGGCGCGGGCGCGAGGCTGGAGCGGGCCCTCATAAACTTCATGCTCGACCTCCAGACCGGCGAGCACGGGTACAAAGAGATAATACCGCCGGTCCTCGTCAACCGGGAGAGCATGACCGGGACCGGCCAGCTCCCCAAGTTCGAGGAGGACCTCTTCCAGGTCGAGGGCGGGCAGCTCCTCCTGATACCGACCGCCGAGGTGCCGGTGACGAACCTGCACAGGGGCGAGGTACTGGACGAGGAGTCGCTCCCGGTAAAGTACACCGCATACACCCCGTGCTTCAGGCGGGAGGCGGGCTCGTACGGCAAGGACACGCGGGGGCTCATCCGCCAGCACCAGTTCAACAAGGTGGAGCTGGTGAAGTTCGCGCACCCGGACACATCCTACGACGAGCTCGAGAAGCTGCTGCTCGACGCGGAAGAGGTGCTTGTCAGGCTGGGACTGCCGTACAGGGTCATCACGCTCTGCACCGGCGACATAGGCTTCTCGGCCGCCAAGACCTACGACATAGAGGTCTGGCTGCCCGGCCAGGGCAAGTACAGGGAGATTTCGTCCTGCTCCAACTTCGAGGACTTCCAGGCGAGGCGGGCGGACATAAGATACAAGGCCAAGGGTGCAAAGGGTACGAACCTCGTGCATACCCTGAACGGCTCCGGCCTCGCGGTAGGACGCACGCTCGTCGCGGTGCTCGAAAACTACCAGCAGGAGGACGGCAGCGTTATAGTGCCGGATGTGCTCAGGCCGTACATGGGGGGGATGGAAAGGATAGTAGCGGGATAAGGCTGAGGGGGAGGGATGGCCGAGTGGTTTAAGGCGGCGGTCTTGAAAACCGTTGAGTGAAAGCTCCGTGGGTTCGAATCCTACTCCCTCCGCCAGAAAATCAGGGGCTAGCAGCTAGGGGCTGGTTAATTCAGATAGCCAATAGCGCTCTATTGAAAAGACCCTCACGAATGATATAGCAGAGGCTGTCGGCGGGTGTCTGGGGATTTTGATTGCTAACCCCTAGCCACCAGTCCCTAGCCCCTGCGGTTTGACGGAGAGGTGGCCGAGAGGCCGAAGGCAGCGGTTTGCTAAACCGTCGTAGAGGTCACACTCTACCCAGGGTTCGAATCCCTGCCTCTCCGCCAGTAGTCGAGACGGCGATGGGCCGTTGAAGTCATATTCGCGGGTGTAAGGTTCACACCAACTTAACAGGAGGAGATCGAAATGGTCAAGAAGATTGCGTATTTGTTAGTGGCGGCCGCCTTCGCGGTTTCGTTGTCGGCCTGCGGCAAGCAGAAGCAGGAGGAGCCGTCCACCCAGGCGCCTGCCCCCGAGGAGAACCTCGCGCTCCCGGAGAAGGGCCAGGAGGCCACCGTCGAGCTTCCGCCCGACGTCAAGGGCAAGTGGAAGGCGATAAAGGTCGTCGTGGAGGACAAGAAGGCCGGCAAGAAGTCTGAGATGACCATCAACATAGGCGCGGAGGCTGCAATACCCGGCTCCAAGCTTACTATAAAAGCGGTCGACTATGTCCCGTCCTTCGTCATGCAGGGCCTCAACATCACCTCGGCCTCGAATGAGCCGAACAACCCGGCCGCGAAGGTCGTTATCCTTGAGGGCGGCCAGGAGGTCTTCAAGGGCTGGCTGTTCCAGAAGTTCCCGACCACGCATGCGTTCACCCATCCGGACTTCGCCGTCACCCTTGCCGACGGCGTGAAGTCGTAACCGGATAATAGTTGACGGGGCAACATCCCGTCCATGCGCCATTAGCTCAGCTGGATAGAGCGACGGTCTACGGAACCGTAGGTCAGAAGTTCGAATCTTCTATGGCGCACCATGTATATGAAAGAGGGGCTGGCCGTTTGGCCGGCCCCTCTTTTGTTTTGCCGGCGGTTGACTATCACGGCGTATGTGGTAAAGTTATTGATATGGCCGCGTGGCCGTGGACATTTAATGCGGACGGTGTCGAAGGTCAGGCCGGACGGCCCCAATGCTTCCGGCGGTTAAAGGCGGGTTGACTGATGACTGTAAAACAAAGGACGGACCTGCTCGGCACGATACTCCGGAACTGCCGGATAATAACCGAGGCCGACGTGGACGCGGCGCTCGAGGAGCAGAAGTCCTCAGGCGTCCGCTTCGGCGAGGCGCTGGTCAGGCTCGGCGTCGTGATGCAGGAGGACATCGACTGGGCGCTGTCCCACCAGCTCGACATCCCGTACGTCCGCATACAGAAGGAGTCCGTGGACCCGGACGCCGTGGCCCTGGTACCCGCGTCCATCGCAAGGAAGTACAAGCTCCTGCCTCTCATAAGGACCGGCGACGAGCTGAGGGTGGCGGTTTCCGACCCGCTGAACGCGGAGGCCATTTCTGAGGCCGCCCGCGTTTCAGGCTGCACAGTATCGGTCTCGATGGGCCTGCTTCGCGAGATACTCGAGATGCAGGACCACTTCTACGGAGGCGGCCTCGACGTCCTCGGCTTCTCGTCGCCGCATATCCCGCCCGGCGAGGCATTAAGGATTAACGAAGACACCACCGGCCGGGCGCTGATAGACAGGCTCCTTCTGTGCATCGCGCGCGAGGGTTTCACGTCGGTCTCGCTCGGGCCGCTCGGCGGCAGGGTCAGGGTCGTGGGCCGGAGGGCCGCGGGGCAGGGCTTCGAGGGAGATCTGCCGCTCGGTCATTACGGAGGCCTGCTCGCGACGCTCAGGGGGATGGCGCGGGTCGAGTCGGAGGACGACGTGTCCTCACAGCTCGTCATGTGCCATTCCGTGGACGGCGGGGAGATGCCGTTCCGTGCGCGTATGCTCAGGACCGAGGGCTGGGAGTACGTGACGTTAGAGCCGGGTGAGCCGGGTGAGCAGGGACAGTCCGGCGCGCCGTTTCCCGTGGACATAGAAGGCCTTGACACGGATGCGAGCAACATCGCCGCCCTCCGGTCGTTCTCGGCCGAGCCGGACGGCATCGTCGTCGTATCCGGCCCGACGGCCGAGGCGAGGGTGCGCCTGATGGGCCTTTGCCTGGGCGAGTGCGGAAGGCTCGGGCGAGACGCCATCGCTGTAGGGAGGGGGTTCATTCCGATGACGGACCGGCTGACGGTCGTTCCGGCGGTGCGCGGCGCGGACGGGATGTCCGAGGCGGTCCGGGCGGCCTGCGGCCATCCGGTTAGGGTAATCGCGGCCGAGGAACTGTACACAGCCGCAGACTTCGTCTCGGCGATAGACGGCGCGCTCGGCGGCAGGCTCGTGTTCGGCGGGCTGCGCGCACCGGGAGTCGTATCCGCGCTTAAACTTCTCGCGAACATGGAAGAAAGGTTCCCGCTCCTTGGGCCTATGCTCCGGGGCGCGGCCGCGTGCCGCGCGGTGCGGACGCTCTGCCCGGCGTGCCGGGAAGAGCACTCCCCTTCGGACGAGGTTGTCCGGATGTGCGGCGGGGGGCCGTCCGTGTTTTCCAGGGCGAAGGGCTGTCACGCATGCCGGGGGACCGGGTATGCCGGGACGCGCTGGCTTGTCGAAGCGGCGGTTTCCGGCGGAAGGACGGCGGGCGGCACGGGAGGACAAGGCGCCGCCCTTCTGCTCGCGCGGCTGACGGGAGACGGGTTCAGGGGCATCGAGGACGAGGCACGCGACATGCTTTACGCCGGAGAGATTTCGGCGGAGGAGTTCGTCTCGATTACAACCGGGTGCGGGGGTACGCCGTGGCAAGGATAGACGAGTTCTTCCGGATGCTGAAGGAACAGGGCGCGTCCGACCTCCACCTGTCGAGCGGCTGCCAGCCCATCTTCCGCCTGCACGGGGAGATGGTCAGGCAGGACTTCCCCCCGTTCGGACATGACGAGCTGAAGGCCCTTCTCTTCGAGATACTGACGGAGAAACAGAAGGAGCACTTCGAGGAGAAGCACGACCTCGACTTCGCGTACGAGGTGCCGGGCATCGCCCGCTTCCGCGGCAACATGCTGATGCAGCACCGGGGCATAGCGGCTGTATTCCGCATCATACCCACAAGGATACTCTCGGCGCAGGAGCTTGGGCTGCCGGAAGGCGTCCTCAGGATGACGAAGTTCAACAAGGGCCTTGTGCTCGTCACCGGCCCGACCGGCTCCGGCAAGTCCACGACCCTCGCTGCCATGATAGACCTGATAAACTCGACGCGCGCCGAGCACATCCTGACGCTCGAGGACCCGCTCGAGTTCATACACGAGAACAAGAAGGCGCTCCTGAACCAGCGGCAGGTAGGCGAGCATACCGAGAGCTTCTCCTCCGCGCTCCGTGCGGCGCTCAGGGAGGACCCGGACATCATACTGGTCGGCGAGATGCGCGACCTGGAGACCATCAGCCTGGCCATGAGCGCGGCCGAGACGGGGCACCTTGTCTTCGGCACGCTCCACACGAACACCGCCGCGAAGACGATAGACCGCATAATAGACGTCTTCCCCAAGGACGCACAGAGCCAGGTGCGGATGATGCTGTCCGAGTCGCTGAAGGGCGTCGTCTGCCAGCAGCTCATAAAGAAGGCGGACGGCAAGGGCCGCGTCGCCGCGCTCGAGATAATGCTCGGCACCCCGGCGATAGGCAACCTTATCCGCGAGGGCAAGACGGTAATGATAACGTCCATCATCCAGACCGCCAAGAAGGAGGGCATGCAACTCCTCGACCAGCACCTGATGGACCTGCTCAAGACCAGGCAGATCTCCCCGCAGGACGCGTACCGCTACTCCGTGGACAAGAGGCAGTTCGAACAGTACGTCCAGCGGACGCCGGCCGCGCCAGGCGGTATGCCGCAGCCCGCACACCAGTAGGCAGGGCATGACGACCGGGGCTTGTAAGGCAGGTGCTCTTGCTCAGGCAGCAATGTAGAGCAGATACCCGGCCCTCGCGTCAGGCATGGTGCGGGGGAATTAAGTGCGCTTGTTCGTCGCCCCGTGCTTGACACGGGGTCCAGGAAGTTTGCCTGATTATTAACGCGGCGGATAAATATCCGGACATCCTCTTGGGTATCGCGGCCTCAAGGGGGCGCGGCCCCCGCCACTAAATATTATGGCCCCGAACAAGGGGGAAACGTTCCCCCTTGCATCCCCTCGATCCTGTTAGGATGGAAGCCAAATTATGTCGAGCTTCGCCCGCCGGATTTATAACAATTTGGCCCCCACCTCTAACTCCCCCTCTTAAGATATTCGGGGGCCGGGGCGTTATGAAGTATCGGCAATGAATCCAAATATTCAGCCGCCGGCTTAATAACAGCCGGATTAATAAGATCGAGGCGGACATGTGCGGACGGTTCACACGGACGGCTGACGTAAGTACGCTTGCGGCCGCGTTTCCCGGCGTGGAGTTCCCGGACGGGACTGCCCCGCGCTACAACATCGCGCCCACGCAGCCGGCCGTTGTAATCGTGGAGGGCATCGGGCCGGGGGCGGTATCGCCGAGAGCGGTATCGATGGTATGGGGGTTGATACCGCACTGGGCGAAGGACCGGAAAATCGGCCACTCGCTGATAAACGCCCGTGCCGAGACGCTCGCGGAGAAGCCGTCCTTCAGGACGCCGTTCCGGGACAGGAGGTGTCTCGTCGTCGCGGACGGTTTCTACGAGTGGCGGAAGGAGGCCGGCCGCAAGGTCCCGATGTACATCAGGATTGCGGGCGGGCGGCCATTCGCGTTCGCGGGCCTGTGGGATTCCTGGCGAGACGGGGCGGAAGAGGTGCGGACCTTCACGATAATCACGACGGCGTCGAACGGGCTGGTCGGTGCAATACACGACCGGATGCCGGCGATAATACCGCCGGACGGATACGCCGCATGGCTCGACGTCTCCGGGCACAGGCCGGAGTCCGTATTCGGGCTCCTCGTCCCGTACCCGTCCGCTGAGATGGAGATGTTCGGGGTGTCCGCCGAGGTCAACGACCCGAGGGCCGAGGGGCCCGGCCTGGTTGTCCCGGCGGGCCCGGCATGGCTTATTTCCTGAGCCTGTAAAAATGGTCCGACAGGGTCGCGCCCTTTACGCCGTCCAGCCTGTCCGCCATCGAGGCGTCGAGGTGCGATATGCGGTCGTCCGGGTGCGGGTGCGTCTTGAACAGGAGCTTCACGGAGTCGTTGTCCGCCGCGTAATGCCCCATCTTCTGGAGCACCTCCGGCAGGGCGTACTGGTCGTAGCCCGCCCTCGCGGAGAGCACCACTCCCATCCTGTCCGCCTCGTACTCTGCGTCCTTGTCCAAGCCCCGTGCAACAATCTCCGCCCCGCTGCCAATCAGCTTCTGCGCCAGCTCGTTGTCCTGGCCGACCTTCTGGCCGAGGAACCTGCTGCCCATGTCGAGGACACGCGACTGCTGTATCACCTTGTAGTGGTGCTTCCTGACGACGTGCCCGACCTCGTGGGCGAGCACGCCCGCAAGCTGGGCCTCGCTGTCGAGCAGCCTGTAAAGGCCCTTCGTAACGAATATGTAGCCTCCGGGCACGGCGAATGCGTTTACGTCGTCCGTGTCCAGGACACCGAAATGCCACTGAAGTTCCGGCCGTTCGCCCTGGTCCGCCACCCACCTCCCCACGAGGTTGACGTACCTCTGGAGCTTGTCGTCCCTGACAAGAGGGGCCGCGCCGAGGAGGTTCCCGGCAATCTGCCTGCCGACCGCAAGCTCCTCGGCGCCGGTTTCCTGCGTACCAGTCAGGGCCTTTACCGCCGACAGCGCGTCCGGGACGGGGGCGGCCGGGGCAGTTCCCGCCGGTGCGGGCGCGGCCGGTTTCTGTCCGCCTCCGGCCGCGGAGCCGATTCCCTTGATCAGGCCGTCCCCAAAACCGGCGTGCGCGGAAGGCGCCGCCGCGAGCGAGACCGCCAGCATCAGGGGTAGAATATACCTGTACATGTCCGTCCTCCTGTCCGGGTTATTCGGGAAGGTAATCGACCTTGCGGGCCTTGAGCCTTGCCTTGCCGGCGAAGCCTTCCGCGTCCTTCTTCGAGGCGGCGTAGGACTCGGCCTTCTTCAGCTCGGCACCGTCGAAGTCCGCCTTCTTCAGCTCCTCCTCGTTCAGGCCGCGCACGCCGCTGCTCGACACCACGGTGCCGGTGCCTGCCCTGCCCGAAGCGAGCGCAGTGACGCTGGACGCCTTTACCCCGGCCGGGGCCGAGCCCTTCCGGATGCTCAACATCCGTACCCAGCCCTTCTTGGGGCTGGAGATCTTGAACCAGCCGCCCTCGCGTTTCTCGATGCCGACCTTGTCACCTGCCTTGAGGCCACCGACCGTCTTCGCGTCCCGGAACGGCTCTGCCTTTATGTCGTCGGCCTTGAGCGCGGAGCCGGCCTCGGCGGCCATGCCCGCGTGCGGCAGAAGGCACAACGCCAGCCCCGCCAGAAGGATGCGTGTAAAGTTTTTCATCAAGTCCTCCCGCCCTTGCCACAGGTTCCGCCGGGGCCTCGGGTATGCTTCAGCGCATCGCCGAAGAGCGACGCCCAACCTTCCCTTGCCCTGTCCCCGCCGTGTATGCCGCTTTCGTGGAAGGAAAAGGCCAAGGCGTCCGCCCTGCCTCCGGCGGCGCGCCAGAGCCGCGCTGCCTCCTCCTCCACAGCCTTCGCCTCATCGGAGATGCGCGCCCTTGCCGCCTCGTCGTCCGCCGGGCAGGTCCACGAGACCACAATGACGCCCTCGAACAGGCCCCATATGCCCTTCTGCGCGCCCTTCAGCGTCTCGACGCTCTTGGCCTGCGTCAGGCGCTTTGCGAGTCCCCGCCGCATCCTCGACACGGCCTTGTCGCCCGCCGCGTCCTGGCCCGCGCCCGGCCTTACGAGCATAAGCGCGGCGTAGAGGTCGCCCTCGGAGGCGACGGAAGACGCGACCGCGCTCTCCTCGAGTATCTTGCGCGCCGCGGAGGCGTATATCCTCGCGCCCGAGAAATAGGCGACGCCTATCATCACCGGGCCGGTAAGGTTGACGTACGCGGTCATTAGATTTATGCTCGCGTAGGACACTCCTATGAGCAGGAACTGGGACGCGCCGAACAGCCTGTCGAGCGTCTCCTGCCCGGCGTTCCTGTAAAACGCGAACGCGGTCGCCCAGACTATTAGGAGTGCGAGGGCGAAGTTCACGAGCCTCATGTCCGGTTCGCGCAGGTAGTCGCCGTTCTTCAGGTTGTCCGTCGCGGTCGCGAGTATCTCGACGCCGGGGAACATCCTGTCCATCGGAGTCGGCTTAACGTCGAAAAGCCCCGCCGCGGTCGAGCCGATAATCACTATCTTGCCGGTGAACTCGTCCTGGGGGCGGGTGCGTTCCTTCCTGCCCAGGTCGAAGAAGACGTCCGAGAAGCTGACGTAGTGGTAGGTGAACGGCCTGCCGCGCCAGTTTAGCAGGACGTCCTCCCTTTCAGGCACCGGGACGCCGAGCCATTCGACGACGCGCGCGGGCAGGGACGGGAACAGCCAGCCTCCCTCGTCCCTGCGGACGGTGTACTTGCGGGTCACGCCGTCCATGTCGGGGTATATGTTGTGCGTGCCGAGCCGCCCGCTTGTCATCGCCGCATCGAAGAAAGGCAGGACGACGGCTACAGGGCTCCCGGAGCCGGTCTGCCCCGGGGCGGGTTCCACGCCGGGAATCTGGCCGGGCAGCACCTCGCTCAGCCGGTCGTCCTTGGGGTCGAGCCGGAGGTACGGGAAGAAGGTGTTGTCCGTGGCCGCGACCGCCTCGTTGAAGTAGGCGTCGCTGTCCGGGTTGTACACGTCCGGGTCCGAGAACAGTATGTCGAATACGACGGCCTTCGGGCCCTGGCCCTCGACCTGTTCGAGGAACTCGCCCATGACCTGGCGCGGCCAGGGCCACCGGCCGTAGTCCACGGCCATGGCGGCGAGGCTCGCCTCGTTAATGTCCACTATGACGATGTCCGGGTCCGGGGGCCTGACGACGAGCCTGTTCTTTATCATCAGGTCGAATGACGACTGCCTCATCTTCGCAGTGACGTTGAAGATGAAGCTGTCGGCGACTATCACGACAGTGAACAGGGCGGCGAGGTACAGGTAGAAGCTCGCCTTCAGGCGCGTCCCCACCCGGTCCCAGAACCGCTGCATGTTTGCCGCCAGACCATTCATGCCGTGCCCTCAATCGCTCCGGAGCGTGAACAGCCGCCTGTCTGTAAGTATATTGACTGACGGTGGATTTGGCAACCATAATAACCTGACGTTGGATGCCGTTGGGACTTAACTGCATTTCGGCGTCCCGACGGTTCAATTGAGCCTGTATACGACGGGCAGGACGACCTCGGCCTCCACCGGCGGGGCAGGGAAGGGCGACGCCTTCGACACCGTATCCGCGGCGTTCCTGTCGAGGACGTCCCTTCCGGACGACTGGACTACCCTGACGTCGTGTACGCTCCCGTCCCTCGAAACAACAAAGCTGACCGTCACCTTTCCCTCCCAGCCCATCTTCCGCGCGAGCGGCGGGTATGAGAAGCCCCTGTTCACAAGCTCCCTGATGCACGCGAAGTTGAGCTTGAGGTAGCCCTCCCGCGCCTCTCCGGGCGACGCGGGCCCGCCCATGGCCTGTCCCCCGGAGTCCGCGACACCGGCATCCCGCGCCGCATGCGCCGGCGCGGCCCTCGTGCGAACGATGGCCCGCACAGGCGCGTATGCGCGTTTTGGGGGAGCGGGCGCCGTGCCGGGCAGAGGCGCGGAGTCCGGCTCCGGGGCAGGGGCAGGCTGGGCTTCGTCAACTGCCGCCCGGGCCGGCGCCGGAGGCTGGGGGACCTCCGGCGCGGGAGGGCGCGCGTCTGCCTGCGCACGCACCTCCCTTTTTTCGTCCGCGGGCGGCTGGGGGGCCTGCGCCTCAGTCAGGGCGCACTGCTCCACCAGGCTGAAGTCTATAACCACGGGCCTGTCGTCCTGGGCCACGAGGCCGCCGAGCGCGAACACGGCCGCCGCGAGCGCGGCGTGGAGCGCGAACGACTGGGCCATCGGTACCGTCTGTCCGGACCTGGCGCTCATGTCCTGTCTTCCGTCTGGAGGCTGACGCGCTTGAACCCCTGCCTCTTGACCATGTCGAGGACGTCGACGAATGCCTGGAGCGCGACCGCCCTGTCCGCCCGGATGAGTATGGGCGTGGCCCTGTCGAGCGGCCCGAGGCAGGCGCGGAGCCGCTCGACCGAAGTCGGCCTTGAGTTGAACCAGACCGAGCCGTCACCGCCGACCTCTATAGTCTCGGTCTTCAGCACCTCCTGCCGTGCGGCCGATGCCTTAGGCAGGTCGAGCGGTATGCCGCCCGACGCGATGAACGTGGACGCGGTCAGGACTATCGTCAGGAGCACAAGCATTATGTCGATGAACGGCACGACGTTTATGTAGTCAAAGTTTTTCTCGTCCATGTCCGGTCTCCCATCTCATGGTCAGTTCCCTGACGCGCCTCAGCAGGAAGTTGTACATCGTGACGGACGGTATCGCCACGACAAGCCCGGCGGCCGTGACCTTGAGCGTGAGCGCGAGGCCGACCATTATCATGCAGCTGTTCATCATGCCCTCCCTGCCCAGGGAGTTGAACGTGAACATGATGCCGAGCACCGTCCCAAGCAGCCCGATGTACGGGGCGTTGCTCCCGATGGTCGCTATTACGTGGAGCTTCCGCGTCAGCTCGAACTCCAGCTCGCGCCTGTCCGTATAACGCGCCAGGTCGACGTCCATGTAGAAACGCCTGCGTTCGAGCGCGATGCCGACGGCTATGACAGACATCATCACGAGGAGCCCTGTTATCCCGTAGTCTATGAGAAGTTTAAGCCAGTCCATCCGATGTACCCTCCCCGGCGTCCTTGCCGCGCCTCCGAAGCCTTTGAACCAAAACCACCGCGACCACTCCGAGCCCGGCGGCCGCGCAGCCGAGGCAGGACTGGCACCCGCCCCCGCACCGGGCCAGGGCCAGCAGTCCGGTCAGCCCCGACGCGGCCCCCGCCGCGGAGTAGGCGAGCCTGTCCCCGAGACTATGCATGGTGCTTGCCATAGCTTATCGCCTCCTTGTGGCAGACCTTCTCGCACTCGCGGCACGGCATGCACGACAGGCCGTCTATGCTGGCCGTCTCCTTTCGCCCCGACTCCACCGCCCAGACCGGGCAGACCTTCGCGCAGGCCCCGCAGCCGTCGCACTTCGACGCGTCCACGCGGACGCGCCTGCCCGCGCGCATCCCGAGCCTGTTCGACAGGGCGTCCAGCGCGCCCACCGGGCAGATGAGGTTGCAGTACGCCCGGCCGCCCTTCGCGGCGAAGCCGAGCGCCACGACGAGGCCCAGGTTGATGAGCCCCGCCGTCCTGAAGAAGTACGACATGTCGGCCATCGAGTATGCGGCTCCGAACATCCTCGGAACGGTGGCGAAGTTGCAGTAGTTGCAGCAGAGGCTCCCGGCGCCTATGGCCGACGCAATGAAGTAGACCGCGAGGTACCCGTACCGGAACGACGGGGCCGGCACCGTCCGGAAGTTTATCT
Organism: Nitrospirota bacterium; assembly: GCA_016212105.1. Taxonomy (GTDB): domain Bacteria; phylum Nitrospirota; class JACRHJ01; order JACRHJ01; family JACRHJ01; genus JACRHJ01. The sequence goes on along the minus strand of JACRHJ010000001.1, from coordinate 32,358 downwards.
TCAGACGCCTCGGCAGGAGCCTCGACACCAGCTCCATCGAGCCGCCGACCGGGCAGAGGTGGCTGCACCAGTACCTCCCAAGGAAGAACGTGCTGACGAGTATCCCAAGGACGAGCGCGACGCCCATGTAGCTCCGGAGGAAGCCGACGAGGAACTCGCCGATGGTCTCACCCTTCCTCCAGACGAAGAACATGCGAGGGCACCAGGAGCCGCAGAAAGCGCTGTCTCCGGTGAACTGGAACAGGAACGAAAGCGGCGGCAGGAACAGCACGAGCGCCGCGAGCATTATCCATAGACGGTTCCTGACCCAGAACCCTCTCTCTACCTTAGTGTCCGCAGTCATCCGCGCCCCCTTTCCCGTTACCCTTGTGCTCCCCGTGACCGACTCCCGTCTTGTCGCCCGTCCTGTCGCCCGACCCCTTGAATATCACGGGCACGGTCAGGACGGGTTTTTCGGTCTTCGTGTCGAGGAAGGACAGGGTGTACCGCCCGCGGACGCCGGTGTTGTCCTTGAAGCGCTCCGGGTCTTTCCTGAAGGCGTCCATGCACCCCTCCGAGCAGAACTTGTACGCATTGCCCTGGTATCCTGTCGAAAGCGGGCTTTCTCCGCACGCCATCCCGCAGACCGGGTCTACCACGGGCGGCTTCATCACGACCCATAGCGCGGGCCGGTCGCCCGGCCTGAGCCCGTAGACAGTGTCGCCTTCGAGCTTCGGCAGGCGCCTTATGCCGAGGTCTATCGCGGGGCCGGACATGTAGATCCGGTAGTGTATCCTGGGCTCGCCGTCGAGCCTGACGCGCACGTCGCCCGAGTACGGAGGGAGCACAGTCGCGGTCGAGATGAGGGTGTAGCCGTCCTCGCCGGAGTCGAGCGTGGAGGGGTGCCTTGCCTCCCCCCCTCCCGCCTTGATGACGCCAATCGAGTGGGCGGAGTCGCCCCACCTGTACCCGGCGGCGACGAACGACAATGCAACCGCCATCAGGAAAAATATTGCCTTCTTCATGGTCACCTCGCCGGGAAGTTGTATGTCGCCATGAGCATCCAGGTCATGGGCGCGCCGGGCTTGTACAGCACCTTGCCCGCGGTGTCCTTCGTGACCTCCATCGCGTACCGCCTGTCGAATATGTTGTTGACGCTGAACGTCAGGTCGAAGCCGGCCCGCTCGTACCCGACGAGCGCGTTGGTCAGGAGGCAGTAGCCCCGGTACTTCTCCGTGTTGGCGTTGTCCACGAAGTAGCGGCCCCAGGTGTATGAGTCCACGCGGCATTTGAAGCCGGAAGGGTGCCTGTAGTTTACGTACGCGCTGTACTGGTGCGGCGGGACGTACGGCAGGCGGTTCCCGGCGCGGTCCATGAGGACGGTAATCACGCCCACCCTGACAGGCTCCTCGAACTTCCTGTACTTGAAGTCGCTGTATGTATACGCCCCGCCCAGGACCAGCCCGGACGCGACCGTCGCGCTGCCGGAGAACTCCACGCCGAACTTGTCCGTCTTGCCCGCGTTGCTGTACGTGGACTGCCCGCCTGCCTCGACGGTCTGGACGACCTCGTCGCTGTTTGTCATGTAGAAGACGGACAGGTCGGCCGAGTGGCCGGAGCCCGAGCGGGCCTTCAGGCCGGTCTCGTAGTTGATGACCGTCATCGGCTTCAGATCCGGGTTAAGCGACAGCTCGGAGGACTGCGGCGTCTGGAAGCCGGTGGATATGTTGCCGTACATGTGCAGGAAGTCCGCGAGCCTGTATACGACGCCCAGCCTCGGGCTGACGTTGTCGTAGGTCTTGCCGCGCTTTACCGTCGCGAGCTTTGCCGCGTATTTTCCTGTAGCATAATTGAACTCCTGGAATATCTGGTCGTCTATGTCGAACCGTACCTGGTCGTACCGGACGCCTGCGTCCAGTATCAGCCTGTCCGTCGGCCTGACAGACTCCTGCACGAACACGCCCCACTTGGCCGTGGTGTCCTTGTCCTTCTCGGCCAGCGTCCCCTTGACGTTGGAAGTGGTGTACTTTATCCTGCCGCCAAAGCCGGTGACGTAGTCCTTGTAGGCGAATTTCTCCCCCTCTGAGTCGTCCACCTGGGCCGCGCCCCCGACGGAGAAGGTCGCGTCCCCGCCGAGCAGCCTGTGCGAGACGTCCGCCTGGACGTCCGCGCCGTATACGTTGGCCTCGCCGTCGTTGATGATGCCGGTGACGGGGTGGTAGTGGCTCCACGACTCGAAGTACGCCATAGGCTTGAGCCTTACCCGGCCCAACTCCGTGTCGAGACGGACGCTTGCATGGACTATCTCGCTGTTCCTGACAGAGTGCCGCCACGGCTCCTCGGTCCTTTGCGAGATGTCGTCGTCGAACTGCTGCTTGGTGAGCGAGCCCGGGAGCTGGAAGTACGCCCTGGTGTAGCTGGCCGCGGCCTCGAGCGTCGTGCCGTCGTCGAACATCTGGCCCACCTTCAGGCTGCCCTGGTTGGTGCTGAACCTGTTCCATTCGCGCCAGGAGTCGGTCGAGCGGCGGCTTCCGGACGCGCTTATGTACGTCCCGCCGATGCGGTTGCCGTAGTTGAGGTTGTATATCTGGGTATTCTCGCTGCCGTAGGCCGCCTTCGCGCTCTTCGTCTCCTCGAACGGGCTCTTCGTCATGATGTTTATGACGCCGCCGGCCGCGTTGGCTCCGTACATCGTCGAGTTCGGGCCTTTTACCACGTCTATGCTCTCGACCTGGCTCGTGTCCACGAAGTCGAGCCTCGACATGCCGTCGGGGTCCGTGATGGGGACGCCGTCCAGGAGTATCATTATCTCCCGGACGCCGTAACGGGCCTTCAGCCCCGCGCCCCTGATGATGAGGCGGGAGTCGTACCCGCCGTTCTTCGTCTCGGACTGCACCCCGGCGATCCCTGTAAGCGCCTCGGACACCCCGAACATACGGTTGTCCTTTATCTCCTCCTTCGTGACGGCGGTCACGGCGGCCGGGACCTCCTCAGTCGTCCTCCCAGTACGGGTCGCGGTCACGACCAGGGCGTCGAGACGTTCCGGGGCCCGGACGGCAGGCTCCGCATCGACGGGTACGTCTCCCGCATATGCAGGGACGGCGAGCGCAATCAACACGACAAGTATTGCAAAAAACCTCATGATACCTCCGTTAGGATAACAGGTAGTATGCGCGCCACCGCCGTGATGGACGGGTATCCGGGCCGCGCAAAGGTGCGGACGCGGACGTACCCCGGCCGTCAGGGGTAAGGGCAGCGTTGGCGTTTATTATGTTCTGGAGGTTGCCCTGAAGACGAGTCTTCGGCTGTCAGGGTCTGAGGTCAGGCTTTAGGGGGCCTGTACTCTGGGATGACTACTATGGGCGGGTTTACAATACGCACCGTGACCCGCGGCAGGGCAACGGGAGGCGGCGCGGTCATCCGGCAGTAGGAGCAGACGAGGAACGGGGCATGCGTGCTGAGGGACACGCCGCCGTGGCCCCCGCCGCAGACGTCGAGCGTGACGAGACGCTGGATGCCGTCGTCCTTGCCGAACGGCAGGGACCTGATGCAAAGCGGGGAGGATATCCCCGCGACGATGGCTATGAGCATTACGGCCGCGATGGTCTTCATGGTCTTACAAGGTTATTCAAAAACACGGGGCATGTCAACCTGAAACTACAGGGACAGCTTATATGCGCGGACGCGCTTGTTGTTGGACAGGCAAGAATAAAACAGCTCCGCCGTGGCCGGTGCTGAGCATTGCGATATGTCGTCCGGCTTACCCGCTCACGCCGAAGACCGGCGGAACCCCGGCAGACCAGAGCCGCCACGCCCCGTCCTCGTGCCTGAAGACGAAGAACGTGGAGCCGGACCTGCTAGCCCTTGCGCCCGTGCCGGTATCCGTATGGGACCGGGTGAACGTCACGGACACGAAGGCCCTGTCAACCCCGTCGAACGTGACGCTGTCCACGTTCAGCCGGATATCGATGTCCGTGTATGCGGAGAAGTCGCGCCGGACGGATGAATCGAGTATCGACGTGTCTCCAGTGAACCTTTCCGAGACGAGCGCCATGAAGCCGCCGATGTCTTCCCTCTGGTATGCGTCCGCGAGCCCGTCCACGGCACGCCTGACCGCCTCCTCCATACTCATCCGTTCGGCCGATGGAGAAGCAGGGCCTTTGCCCCCGGCATTCACTGACGCGCAGGACGCGAACGCGAGGGCCATCAACGTCATGGCACACGCAGCAGCCAGCCTCTTTATCGTCATAGCCACCTCCGTCATATCTGGACGTTTATACCGGCGGACACGCTCGACTCGCGGAAGTCGCGTCCGGAGGTCGAGAATCCGAAGTCGTTTACGGACGCCTTGAGGAACAGCATGCCCTGGTTCAGCCTTTCGAGGAACTTCGGACGGTAGAAGACGTTGAGGCTGGCGAACGTCTTTGTCGAGTCCGTACCCGCGTCCTTCACGAGGCGGTTCTGACCGCCCTTCAAATTCGCCGTGAGCTTTATGTCCGGTACCTCAGCGCCGAGCCCGAGCGAGTACTCGTAAATCTGGTCGTTGTTGTTTGCAAGCTCGTCACGCGCGGACCAGCCGCCGAGGTACAGCGATGGCTTGAATATGAACCTGCCCGCCGTATACCTTGTGTTGAGCGAGGTGTTGTACGTGAACTCGCCCCCCCGCCTCGCGCTCTTCGTGTCGAAATGCGTGTAGCCGAGGTTCGTGTCGCTGTCGAATACGCCGAAACGGTCGCGGTAGTTGAGGTTCACGAAATGGTCCCAGGTGTCGTTCATCCTGCTGTGGCTGTTGTCCAGCTTGTACGTAAGGCTGGATGACGAGTACTGCCTGCCCCAGAGCTTGCTCACGGTGATGCCCGCCTCCGGCTTGTAGTGGTTTGTGGCAAAGGCCTTCTGGCCGTCGAGGTTGTCCCTGTACCAGAGGAACCCGAAGTTCAGCGTGGTGTCCTTGGCGTACTTGTAGCGCCACTTCGCCTTCACCTTCTCCCGGTCCGGCGTGGCAGAGCCCGCGAGCGTCAGGAACGTGGGCGATACCCGCTCGTACTCGAGCGTCACCCGGCTCGGGTCGCCGTCGCCCACGGCCAGGAACTTCACAGCGTTGCCGTTGTAGTCGAGGTCGATACCGCCCGCCTGGGACTCGTCCGTGTTGGAGAACGAGGCCTCGCCGTTCAGCGTGAGGCCTGGTATCGGCCTGTACTCGAAGTCGGCAGTCCAGTTCGAGTTGTCGTAAAGCGGCGAGCCGCCGAGCCGGACGTGGTCGATAGTCTTGACGCCGCTGAAACCCGCCCACAGCCCGTCCGCGATGCCCTGCTTTATCCTGCCGCCTATGACCTGCCTCTCGACTGCGTCCTCGCCCCAGAAGTTTCCCCAGCGGGGATATGCCATGCCGTAGACCAGCGTCACCTCCGGCGAGTTCCAGGACGGGTCTGCGTACCTGTACGAGCCGCCCTTGACCGCCGACGCGAGGCCGTACTGGGAGAACGACTCGAACGTGTCGCCGAGCGTGAGCGTGTGTATCTTGTTCGTGATGCGCCCGTTCAGGTTCGTGAGCGTGAAGTGCCTGACGTCGTTCCTCGGGTCGTCGGTCGCCTTGCCGCCGGCCTTGAACAGGTACTCCACGCTGCCCGACGTCCCGCTCCCGTAGACGTTCAGGACGTCCAAATAGCGAAGCCCCTCGGACAAAGACGACGAGGCGGAGCCCGGCCCGTGCACGTCGTTGTATGTCGCGGCGAACTCGTTAGACATGTGCAGCTCCGTCTCCGCCGCCGCGGTGCCCGCGCACGTCACGGCAAACCCGGCCAAAAGCAACACCGACAATAGAAATCGTCTCACTAAGACCTCCTTTTCATTGCAAGACAAAGTCAACGACAAAATAGCGGAATGGTCAAGTCGTTACTTTTCTTTCAGGTGAAAGAAAAGTAAGACAAAAGAAAGCCGATAGTTAAGAAGTTTTTGGGCCGCCTTTTCCTGTGCTTTACTCCACGTACCAGAACCGCCCGGTCAGTGTCTTTGTAATCCTTGCCCTTCCGTCCGGGCCGACCTCGACCTTCTCGCTGACCGATGACTTCTCCTCGCGCGTGATGTCGTTTTCGTAACTCCGGCTCCGGATGGTGACGTCGTAGTTCACGACGTATCCGCCGTCCGGCATCGTCTGCGTGTTAAGGCCGGATATGGTGAACCGCACCTCGTCGAACATCCCGAACGTGCCGGAGAGGTTCCTCTCCAGGTCCGAGAGCGTCGTGCCGTCGCCCGCCTCCCATTCGTCGCCTATGAAGGACATCACGCGGGAGCCGTCGCGCGACTCGTAGGCCTCGCGGAAGCCGTCGTAGAGGTCCCGTACCTTTTCCATGTTCAGGTCTATGGCGGGGGCTACCCGTGAGCGGGCCTCGGCGATGGCAAGCTGGAGCGCGGACAGGGCGTCGTCGAAAGTAGACGATTCGAGCCGGACGTTGTTCAGGTAGTCGTGCCGGTAGCCCTCCATCCTGCCGGAGAAGGTGTCGAGCGCCTCCTGCGTGGGCGACGACATTGCCCTGACGTTCGCGGTATCCGTTTTTACGTTCTGCATGAGCAGGGCCAGCCGCTGGTAGCGCGGGTCCGAGGGCTGGCCCACGGAACCGTCGCCGCCCAGGTAGAGGTACTCGAACCGGTCCTTGACCAGCTTCGACAGGTCCTTCCTGATGGCCACGTACTCCTGGCCGAGCGGGAAGCTGAGCGACTCGTCCCGGACGTCCGTCATGTCGAAGAGGTACTCGTTATTCGCGGAGGTCTTGAGCGTGCCGGGCAGGAGCTCGCCTATCTCCTTCATGGGCTCGTGGTAGTCCTTGTGCGAGCCGCCGGCCTTTACCTTTGCGAGCAGTGTCCGGGCCTTCTCAAGAGAGCTCTTCCATATCGGCGCGCCAGAAACGGGTTGGACGAAGTTGTCCTCCCTGGCCGGGGTTATGCCGTCGAAGGTCAGTATCCGCCTCAACTGTTCCTGCATATCCGGGAAGTGCGTCCCGAGGAACTTGTACGCATTTGACCCTGTAATGCCGGACAGCCCGGACGAAGACCTGACCCTGTCCAGCTCTTCGCGGGAGAGGTAATGCGGGTAGGGCTTGCTCAGGTACATCATGCCGCCCTGTCCTCTGCCGGAGCCCAGGCTCGGCTCGCCCTTTTCGTCGAAAGTCACGAGGCCGGTGTCCTTGACGGCCCTGATGATCCCGTCGAGTTCCTTTATGCGGTCCGCAAGGAACGCCGAGTCGTTGTCGAGGTTGGCCTGATACGTCCTGGCGCGCCTCAGGTACTCGGCGCGCTGAGTGTTTGCCCTCGACATCTCCGCCTCCGCCCTGGGCGCCAGCTCGTTGAGCCTGTCCGGGTATTCGCGGTCGAAGTTCGAGTTGCAGAAGACGTATATCTGGTCCATATCGTCCTGCGGCGGCTTGTTCTTTTCCCAGAACTCCCGCCACTCGCCGACCGCCTTGCCCAGTCCGCCGGTGTACTCCTTTATCATGCTGTCGTATGAGTCCATCACGCCGACAAGCGCATCGGCGGTGCTCTCTATATGATACTTCTTCCGCCACCGGAGCGTGTCGGGCAGCCCTCCGAGCGTTATCGTCATACCCGGCAGCTCCCTGAATACCTCGTCCATCGGCTCGTAGCTGTCGATGAAGTTGATGCCCGACCACTGCTCGTAGTTCGGCGAGGCCGGGAAGTCCATGGCGGCGCCGAGCCTGTTCATCTCCGCCGTAAGCTCCAGGTAATGTTTCCAGCGCGCCGTCCTGAGCTGGTCGAAGGCCGTAATAGCGTCCGAGCACCACTTGATAGTCCCGCCGTATACCGCGTCCTGCTGCATGGACTGGGCCGACAGGGCCGCGGCCGCCATCTGCGCCGCCTCCATCGCCTTGCAGGTGGACAGGATACCCGTGTTGCCGTAAGTATAGCCTGGTACGGTAAAATAGAGGCTCGCCGAGCAGCTCTTGAAGTACTTCCCGCCGAGCCCGTTGTCCGCCCAGTTCTCCGGGCTGTCGTAGTCGTCCTTGACTATCTGTATTATCTGCGGGATTATCTTTTCGTAGTGGTCGCGCCTCGGGCCCGACGACCTGTTCGGCGTTTCGGGCCAGCCCGGAGACTTGTCCCAGCCGGATATGCCTCCGGCGTTTTCCTCGGCCCAGACGTCAAGTGCTTTCCTGGCGGTCTCGAAGTCGCCTTCGTTCAGTGCGTCCAGCACCTTCTGCTTTATCGCATCCGGCTCCTCCGTCCATGCAAACGGGACTATCAGCGGCTGGAAGCTGGAGTTGTAGAACCCGACCGGGTCGCCGTACATGCCGCCGGAATCCGGCTTGATGTCCATGGCGGCCTCCTGCGCGACCGCGGCGCTGTCCGTCTCGAAGGTCTTTGTTATCTTGTTTCTGAGTTCCAGCCATTTGTTCCATTCCGCGTCCAGGTCGTTTGACAGCGCAAACAGCCTGAGGTAGCTCGCCCTGCTCGAGTATTTGTAGCAGTCGTCCGTGTACTTCTCGGCAAGCTCGCGGAGCGCCTGCCTTGCCCTGACCTGGGACATCTTGACCGCCGCGAAGTCGGACTCGGCCTTCGTCCTGTCTGTCTTCGACTTCTCGATAAACTCCGGGTACTTGAGCGACTCCTTTTTGTACTCCTGGAGCTTCTTGAAGTCGGCGAGCATCTCTTCCATGCTCCCGCCGAACATCTTGTACCGCTTGACGAACTTCTCGAACTCCTGCTTCTGCTGCCAGACGCGGGTCTGTCCCCACCTCGTCTTCGCCTCGAGGTTAACGTCGGCCAGCAGGCTCCTTATCCAGCCGCGCGCGACGTTCCGCAGCTCGCCGCCGAGCGCCTCCAGCTCCGCGCTCCTCTGTGTGTCCGTGCCGGAGCCGATGTTGGCGAGCCATGTGCTCCAGGACACCTCCGGCCATTCCTGGCCGAGCCTCGTGGTGACGTAAGACTTGACAAGCGCGCGCGTCCCGGCGTCTGTTATAATGTACTTGTCGTAGAAGTAGTCCACCGTATCGCTGTCTATCTTGATGAGCTTAGGGCCGTCTTCGCCGGATGACTCGCCACGGAGCCTCCTGTCGGAGTCGACCGCGCCGTAAAGCGCCTCGATCTGAAGTTCCGCGCCCGTGGCCTGTACCTGCTTGTGCGACTCGTACGTGAACTTGACGGATGACCACAGCAGCGATACGACCGGGTGGCCTATCTTGCTGACGGCTTGGTCTATGGCGACGAAGGTCGCGTCATCGTAGTTGCCGGCCCCGACAGCCTCGGCGAACTTGCCGATGTTGTCCATTATCTCTATCGACTCTTTGTACTTCTTGCGCACCTGGACGCTCGTCGCCTCACCTTCGAGGACGCCGTTCCAGAGGTTCTCGTAACCGCCTATCGACTCCCACATCCAGTCGTCGAACTGCTCTTTGGCGAACTTCTGGGCGCCTTTCACCGTGTCCTTCTCATCCATCATGGCGGTGGACAGGCCGAGGCCGAGCTTTACGGTGTTACCCATGTTGTTCGGGTCGCTGAGACCCGCGGACGCGGGGACGGCCGCCTGCGCCGTCAGCGCGGCGGCGAGGAACAGCGATACGAGTTTTATCGTGGCTGGGCGCATGGTTTCACCTTACTGCCTTTTTCAGAAGTTGGTCGTGCCGTCCGGCTGGTACTTGTAGTTTATCCTGACGGTGATGTCCGGAAGCACGACGCTCACCGAGACTATCTCGACGACGCCGTAGGTGCCGTCCCCCAGCCTAACCGCGTAGCAGTGGCCTTCGGCGAAGTCAAATCCCATCGGCCCGGCGCAGGTGTAGCCCGCCGACGGGACCGACGTCACGCCGCCTATGGTGTTTATGCCGAGGTCGAGCATGCACGCGGCCGGGTCGAGCCAGCCGTATGCGGTCTGCGGGTCGGTGTGGCCGGTTATGGATATATCCCCGAAGCCCGCGACCACGGAGCCGTCCACGAAGTTGAAGCCGGCCGGGGGATGGCCGGGCGTGGTGAGTATGATATTGTTACCGGACTCGACGCCGGCGCCCGTCGCTATGACCGTGCCGTCCTGGGAGACGACAGTCGTCCCGTCCGTCGTGGTTATTGTCGATGTGCCGTCGTCGTTGCCGGTTATCGTGAAGTCCCCGTCTTCGGTGAGCTGGGACTGCAGTTCCGCGGGCACCACCGCCGTATTGCCTGAGTTGTCCACGATGATGACCGGGCCGGGCTGGGCGGTGTTGGAGCCGCCGGTGGCGACATTGGACGCGTCGGACAGCCCGAAGATGAGCGGGTTCTTCATGCTGTAAAGCCTCGGCCCGCCGTCGCCGGCGTTGAACACGAACTCGGTGTCGCCCCGGTCGGTAAGCGTCCTGCCGCTCCTGGACGACGTGACCTGCCTGTTGTAGCTGATGGACACGAAGGACCTGCCGCCGGGCCCGGAGGCTATGTTGTTAACCGTGAAACCGATGGATATGTTGTCGAAGGCGGAGAAGTCGCGCCTTACGGCCCGGTCGAGGTTCGTCGCGTCGCCGGCGAAGTCCGCCCCGACGAAGGCCATGAACGCGGCCGGGTCCTCGGCCATGTATGCGGCCATCATGGCCCTCAGCGCATCGTTTATCGCGTCCGCGCTGAAGCCCCCGAGCACCGTGACCTCCTTCTTCGTCCCGTCCACGTCGTTCTTCCTGCCGGTGGTGTCCATCGCCTCGACGTACAGCGTGTACGTCTTGCCGGGCTCGGGCGTGAACCTGTACTCGAACACGCCGTCCGGCGTGAACTTCGCCTTATCCCAGGTCGCCTTGCCGTCCGTGCTGACCTTCACCGACCCGACCTTGCCGGAGCCCGCGCGCACACGGCCGTTCACCAGCACCTGCCCGTCCGGGAGCAGGTCCCTGTACAATGTGACCTTGTCGCCGCTCTCCTCGTAGGAGACCTTGTTGAGGAACAGGTAGGCGAACGAGACCTCCTCGTCCGACTTGCCGAATATCCACCACTTGGCGTCCGCCGTAGCGGCGTACAGGACGACGAGCGAAAGCAGCAGGACAGAAGTTAAAGACCTGGTCCTCATTGGGATCCCCTCCGGCTTGTGGTTTGATGCTGTATACTGGAATAGACGGCTCAGGAGCCAGCGGCAGGGCGCCGGCCCAGTATTGTTCCTGAAAAGCTTATACTATAATCGCTTAATAATCAAGCGGGATGAGAGTAGCTCAGGGCGCGGGACGGACCTCGGGACGCGGTGTGTGCGTCGCCGCCATGCGCGTCCTGGTTGTTGACTTCGCATAAGTATGGCCTAACCGGCCAGGTCCGGCATCCAGCGCGAAAAACCGGGGAAATGAAGAAATGGGTTGACTACAACGCCATTGGTAGTAAAATGCATAACTTCGGGAATATTCGGAAGGCACGAGCCACCGTCGGAATGCGCCGGGTTACGCAGCCGTCGCCGGTGAATGCGAGGCGGGACGGAGTCAGGGAGACAAGGCTGATATGACAATGCACAAGCACGACAGCTTCTTCAAGGGTATAATAAAATCGCTCGGCCTCGTGTTCGGCGACATCGGGACCAGCCCGATATACACGCTCACCGTTATCTTCCTGCTGCTGGAACCGACGCAGGACAACGTCATCGGCGTCCTGTCGCTCATCGTCTGGACGCTCATCCTCCTCGTCACGGTGCAGTACGCCTGGCTCGCCATGAGCCTCGGAAAGCGCGGCGAGGGCGGGACCATCGTGCTCAGGGAGATACTCCTCCCGCTCCTCAAGTCCGGCAAGACGGCCGCGTTCGTCACGATACTGTCGTACATAGGCATATCGCTCATCATAGGCGACGGCGTCATCACGCCCGCGATCAGTATCCTCTCCGCCGTCGAGGGCATACTCCTCATCCCGGGCGCCGAGGGCATGACCGAGATGTCGCTCATCGTCATCGCATGCTCGATAGCGATAATCCTGTTCTCCGTCCAGAGGCACGGGACCGACAAGATATCGGTGGCCTTCGGCCCGTTGATGGTCCTCTGGTTCACAGCGCTCACGGTCGCGGGGGTCCGCGCAATCATGGACGTCCCGGAGGTCGTCAAGGCCGTCAACCCGTACCATGCCGCCGTGTTTCTCCACCATAACGGCATCGCGGGCTTCTTCGTACTCTCAGAGGTAATACTCTGCGCCACCGGCGGCGAGGCACTCTACGCCGACATGGGACACTTGGGCCGGGAGCCCATCGTCCACGCGTGGTACTTCGTCTTCTTCGCGCTTGTCATAAACTACCTCGGGCAGGGCGCGTTCCTCCTCGGCCATCCGGACGCCAAGAACATCCTGTTCGAGATGCTGTTCCACCAGGCGAGCTTCCTCTACATACCGTTCCTTGTCCTCAGCATATCCGCGACAATAATCGCCTCCCAGGCCATGATAAGCGGCATGTTCTCCATCGTGTACCAGGGCATAGCCACGCGCATCATGCCGATGTTCAAGATAGACTACACCTCGGCGGAGCGCCAGTCCCAGATTTACCTGAGCTTCGTCAACTGGGCGCTCCTCGCTGCCGTGCTCTTCGTCATCTTCGAGTTCAAGAAGTCCAGCAACCTGGCCGCCGCATACGGACTCGCCGTCACCGGGGCGATGTCCCTGACCGGCATCATGATGACCTGGATATTCTACCTCAGGGGGAAGTACGGACGGGCGGCGGCGTCCGTGCTCGTCACGTTCGTGTCCAGCTCGTTCCTCGTCTCGAACATGTACAAGATACCGCACGGGGGCTACTGGTCCATCATCATAGCGTCGCTCCCGTTCTTTACCATCCTGCTTTACCGCGCCGGCCAGAGGAGGCTCTACCATGCCCTGCGGCCTTTGCCCCTGGCGACCTTCCTGCCGAGCTACAACGAGGTATACCAGAACGTGAACAAGATAAAGGGTACCGCCCTGTTCTTCGCACGCGATGAAAAAGAGATACCTCCGTACATTGTGCATACGATGTTCATGAACAACATCGTCTACGAGGACAATATCATCGTGTCCATAGTCAAGCGCTGGGACCCGTTCGGCACCACCGGCTACTTCAAGCCGGACATCGCCCCGGGGCTCCGCGTCTTCGAGATACAGCTCGGGTACATGGAGGTGCCGGACGTCGAGGAGATACTCCGGGAGGCGGGCGTCAACGAGAAGACGATATTCTACGGGGTCGAGGACATCGATACCTCGCACCTCGCCTGGAAGGTGTTCTCCATCATCAAGCGGCTCACGCCGAACATCGTCCAGTTCTACAAATTGCCATACAACAAGCTGCACGGCGTCGTGACGAGGGTGGCGATGTAGGACGGCCCGCACGGGCGGGGGTTTAGCATACCACGGACTCTTCGTACTCCTCGCCTATCTTCGCAAGGAGCGCCTCCATCTCCATGTCCTTGTCCTCGCCCAGGAGCCCCGCCGCGTCCGCCCTGCACTGGCGGCAATGGCTCATCATGTCGAGGTAAGGCGAGCAGTCCGCGCGCATCGCGGCTATCTCCTGCGTTGAAGGTTTCCTGACGTCCGCGAACTCCGCCTGCGGGATGAGCGACATGACGTTCATGGTCGTCGCGCCGAGCACCCCTGCCCGCTCCGCTATCAGGGGTATCTCCGCCTCGTTCACGCCGGGTATTAATATCGTGTTCACCTTGACGTGCATCCCTGCGGCGACCGCCATCGCGAGCCCCTTCCACTGGTTACCGACGAGCAGCTCCGCCGCCTCCGCCCCGGACAGCGTCTCTCCGCCGTACCGCACCCAGGAGTATATCCCCTCGGCGGTCACCGGGTCTACCGCGTTGATGGTGACGGTAAGCGTCTTCACGCCGGACTCCACCAGCCTGTCGATGCTCTCCGGCAGCATGAGTCCATTCGTCGAGAGGCACAGGATAAGCTCGGGGAACTCCCTGTTCGCCATGCGGAGGAAATCGAACGTGGCCCGGTTTGCGAGCGGGTCGCCCGGCCCGGCTATGCCGATGACCGAAATCCGCTGGTCGCGGCCTGTCAGCGCCCCGACCCTGTCCAGCGCTTCGTACGGGGACAGCACCCTGCTCGACACCCCCGGCCTGGACTCGTTCGCGCAGTCGAACTTCCTGATGCAGTATTTGCACTGGATGTTGCAGGCAGGCGCTATTGGCATGTGCAGCCTGCCAAACTTATGGTGGGCCGCCCGCGAGAAGCACGGGTGTCTCTGTAATATCTCGTGTTCCATGTGTTACCTCCTGGTTACCCATTTGTATTACAATTCCCGTGCCAGAAACGGGATGCGTTGGTTTACAAGGGGTTGGCCATGGAGAGGCTGGCAGGAATGCCACGGAAGGGTTACGTGAATGTAGCGGCCGCTACAAACTTGTAGCGTCTGGCGTTGTCAGGCAGCCGGCCTGCCGTCCGCGAGGCCGAGCAGCTCGTTGTCCGAGAGCGCACGCTTTAGCGACATGCTCGCGCGCCGGGCCTCGGACAGAAGCGATGCTGCCTTGCTTCCGTCCAGCTCCACGCCGAGCGACTTCAGCCTGTGTACGAGGGACGCGCGTCCGGAATGCTTGCCTATCGGCAGTTCCCTGGCGAGCCCGACCTCATCCGGCGGGTAGGCCTCGTACATGGCGGGGCATTTGAGCACGCCGTCCGCGTGTATGCCCGACTCGTGGTGGAATATCAGGCCGCCCGCGACCGCCTTGCCCGGCGGTATCCGCCTGCCGGACGCCTTAGACACATACCCGCAGAGCCCGGCAAGGTGCGAGCGGTCTACCCCCGTATCCATTCCGAGGAGGTGCGCCGCGGCCATCACAACCTCTTCCAGCGCGGCGTTGCCCGCCCGCTCGCCGATACCGAGGACGGTAGTGCTTGCGTACGACGCGCCCGCCCTGATGCCCGCGAGGGTGTTCGCGGTCGCAAGGCCGAAGTCGTCGTGCGTATGCACCTCGACCGGGATCGAGACCTCGCGCGCAAACCGTGACACCCTGTCGTGCATCGTGAACGGGTCGAGGACGCCCACCGTGTCCGAGAACCGGATACGGTCCGCGCCGGAGCGTTCCGCGTGCCGCGCGAACGCCGCGAGGAACCCCTCGTCGGCGCGTGAGGCGTCCTCCGCGCCGACGCAGACGTACAGTCCGTGTGACTTCGCATATGTAACCGACTCACGAATCCGGTCGAGCACCCAGCCGCGGTCACGGCCAATCTTCAGCTTAATCATGATGTCGGATACCGGGAGCGAGATGCTCACGGCCGATACGCCTGTCTCGATGGAGGCGTCGATGTCGGATATGACCGCGCGGTTCCATGCCAGGACGCGGGCCCCGAGGCCCAGCGCAGCGACGGCAGCGACGGCTTCCGCCTCGCTCCCGCCCATCGCGGGCGTGCCCGCCTCTATCTCGTGCACGCCGGCCTCGTCGAGAAGCCTCGCAATGGCCAGCTTCTCGTCCACCGAGAACGCCACGCCGGCCGCCTGCTCGCCGTCCCTTAGAGTTGTGTCGCATATCCTGACCACAGTTACACCTCAGGGCCGAAACATTTGTGATAGTCCACGCAGTCCCCGCATGACGGCGACTTGCAGAGCATAAACCCCTCGCGCTCGCATATCTTCTTGTAGAAGAACTTCTTCCACTTCATGTCGTGCACGTTCGCGTCGGACAGAGGCCTGAAGTACGCCTTCATCAGCGCTGACAGCGCCGCCCTGTCCGGCAGCTTCAGGTCCTGCCAGAGGTGGTTCCCGCCGAGGCAGGAGGCGGCCACCAGTTCGGCGACCGCCTCCCCCTCGCCCGGCGGGACGCTCAGGTTGTCCATAAGGAGGCCGCGCAGGTCCTCGAACTCCTCCCTGCGGGCCTCCGGGACGTTTATGATACCTTGTGTTTCCATGCCAGACACCGTCCGTCCATGCCCCCGGCTATGCAGGGGCGTGTGTGTAGCACTTCTTCGTGCATGTGCGGGCGCATGCCCCGCATCCGATGCAGTCGTCCGCGTCTTTCACGGACATCACCTTGTTGCCCATGTCGTCGCCGAACTCGTCGTCGCCGTCGAACGGCTTCTCGACAAGCTCCAGCACAGACCTGCCGCATACCTTGAAGCACCGGCCGCAGCCGATGCAACGTCCGTGGTCTATCGAGACCACATACTCAGGCGTCCAGTCCTTGCCACCCTTTGTAGCACCCATACCAGCCCCCCGCTATCTTCCCCGCCGGCACGGCGGCAGCATAAAAGTTTTCGGGCCGCCCTTTTACAAAAGGGCGGGACTTTGCCTTATACTATAGCCGCGTCGCCGCGTTCGCCGGTCCTTATCCTGAGCGCGTCCGCGATCGGCATGACGAAGACCTTGCCGTCTCCCTTGTTGCCGG
The DNA here is from genome assembly GCA_016212105.1 of Nitrospirota bacterium. GTDB lineage: Bacteria > Nitrospirota > JACRHJ01 > JACRHJ01 > JACRHJ01 > JACRHJ01. Next base: position 16,096 of record JACRHJ010000001.1, on the reverse strand, counting down.
TGCGGTTGACCTTCATTATCGCCTCGACCACCAGGTCCTCCGGCACCTCCGATATTACGATGTCGAGGAGCGACTTGGGCACCCAGAAGACCGGCTTCGTGAGCTTGGAGTAGACCGCCATGGACGACGGCGTCGGGAACTTGTAGATCTTGGAGACGCACTCGACGTCGGTGCTCATCAGCGGGTCCACGCATTCCATGATGTTGCCGCCCTGCTTCCCGCGCCCGTTGAGGTTGTGTATGGTGACGGAGGTGACGCCGATGTCCGCGAGCGCCTCCATCGTCTGCTTGACCTTCGACTGCCTGATGACCGCCATGATCTCTTTCATAGCCCTTCTCCCGTCCTTACGGTGAACGCGCGCTCGATGTCGGAGATGAATATCTTGCCGTCGCCTATGAAGCCGGTCTTCGAGTTGTCCGTGATGACGGACATCACCTTCTCCACCTCATCGTCGTTCACGACGAGCAGCAGCAGCACCTTCGGCAGCAGGTCGTAGTGTATCGGCCCGACGGTGAGGCCCTTCTGCTTGCCGCGCCCGAATACGTGCGCCTTTGTCATGGCGGGGAAGCCCGCGCCTTCGAGCGCCAGCACTACGTCGTCTTCCTTCTCCGGCCTTATTATCGCCCTTACTATCTTCATCTTCCGTACCTCCCGTGTTGTCGTGTCGTTAGTTAAACCACCAGCTTCCTCAGCCAGGGCGGAGGCGACGTCCGTATCGTCTCCATCAGCCCCATCGCAAGCTCCTCTATCACCGAGCCGTCAACCGCCTTTACCGGCATCATGCCCTTACGAGAAAGACGCGCGGCGGACGGCCCGCCTATCGACGTCATGTACACTATCCGGCAGTCGGACAGTTTCTCGACCTTGTCCTCGACCGCAAGCTCGTGCGCCGCGCCGAGCCCCTTCGTGGACTCGACCGCCTCGTCCCGCCCCTCGGCGAATACACGCGCCCCGAGGGAGGCGTACTCGTCCTTCGTGAACTCGTATATCTGGAACATGCCCGCCCTGCCGAAATGCTCGTCAACGTGTATCCCGTCCGTTGTGGCGAATGCTACTTTCATACGTGCGCCTCCATCATCGTGTTTCCCATCCGGTTGACCATTTCCAGGCTGCCCCTGTATCCGATGCCGGGCGATGCGCCGTGCCCGAGCCGCTCGAAGACGGGAAAGCCGTATTCGAGCAGCGGTATGCCGAAGGCGTCTGCCGTCTGCCGCCCGTGCGAGCCAGAGATGAGCAGGTCGAATTCTCCCCTGATGCTCCCGTAGTCGCCGACCATGACCTCGTCGGCAGATATACTGCCTGAGCCCGGCCCGTCCGTGGGGATTACCGCGAGTCCCACGCGCGCGCCCGTCTCGGCGATAAGCGCGGACAGCCCGGCCGCCGCGTCCGTCTCCTGTGCGACGGCGATGCGTGCCCCAGATACCCTTGCCATAGCGTCCCGCATGCCGTCGACGAGCACGGCGCGCTCCCTCCGGTACCGTGCCGGTATCCCGCGCCCGGACAACCCCGCGAGTATGTCCATTAGCTTGTCGGTCGCCGCTATGCCGGACAGCCCGTCGAGAAGCACGTACGGCACGCCGCAATTGTCCCTTATGACCATGCCCGCCTTTTCGAGCGACGGCCCGGTTACAAGCGTCAGCGTAGCCGTGCCCATCGAGCGTATGCCGTCTACCGTCACGCCTCCGGACGCGAGCGGGGAGAATCCCACCCTGCTCCCGTCGAGCGCGGAGAGGTCCGGGAGGACGACCGGCTCCAGGCCGAAGTCCTCGACGATATTCCTCAGCTCGTTCACGTCGGCCGGTGTCAGACCTGCGCCGGCAAGGACGTTCACCCTGCTGGCCACCCGTATGCCCGGCGTGGCGAGGCCAGCAAGGGCCTCGACCGCGGCCGCGTAGCCCTCCTCCAGGCCGCCCTTGTAGTCGGGCGTCGGGATATGCAGGAGGACGGCGCCGCCGTCCTCCACCGTCTTCACCGCCATCTCCACGTTCTCGCCCTTGACCTCCACCAGGCCGGTAGTCAGGACGCCGACCAGTGAAGGGGCGTTCTTTTCCACGGTGTCGCGCAGCGCCTTCTCCAGCCGCTCCTCGCTGCCCATCACGACGTCCTCGGAGAACAGCTTCGTGCTGACCATCGCTATGGGCTCGCGGAAGTGTTTCGTCAGCAGCACCTTGCCGAGGAAGTTGCAGCCCTGCGCCCCGTGCAGTACGACCGCCGCCCTGTCCACCCCCTGCAGGGCCATCGCCGCTCCCATCGAAGCCGAATGCTTCAAGGGGTTGACGGATACCGGCCCGCGACTGACAACGGGTTTGGTATCCCGTCTGGCCTGGATAGCCGAACCGTGTCCCGCATAAAAGTCGATCGCCGACCTGATGCTGCGCGCGAGGTTGACCAGGCCGTCGTAGCCGGCGTACGCGGTATGCCGCTCCTGGTTGACGTCCACGAACGGGAAGCCCTCCTTTATCGCCAGGTACTGGTTCCGCCCCCCCGCGATGAGGATGTCCGCCTCGTGCTCCCGCATCAGGCCGAGTATACGCTTAGGTGTCATGTCCTCGTGTATAGGCGCGTCCGGCCCCATCAGCCGCTTCATCTTCTCCTCGTCCTCCGCGGTGGCCTTCTTGGCCCCGACCGCGACGACCTCGATACCCAGGTCCATCAGAGCGGATATGAACGACCAGGACTTGACCCCGCCGGTATACAGCACCGCCTTCTTGCCCCTGAGCGAGGCGTATGGCGCGAGCCGGGCCACGAGGCTTGCCTCCTCTTCCGCGATGACGCGCTCGACAGACTTCACGATGCCCGCGTCAGAGTCCGGCAGGTTACGCGCGATCGTCCTGAGCGCGTGCGACATCTCCGTCTTCCCGAAGAACGAGACCTCGACGTATGGTATGCCGTAGCGCTTCTCCATCTCGCGGGCTACGTTTATGAGCGCGCGTCCGCATACGACCGCATTAAGCCGCGCCCTGTGCGCGCAGGCCACCTCCCAAAGCGTCGCGTTGCCGGTGATACGGGACATGACGTTCAGCCCCGCCCGCTCAAACACCGGCTGGACGAGGGCCAGGTCGCCCGCGATGTTGTACTCGCCAATCAGGTTCACGTCCGTGTCCGTCACTACCGACGGGACCCCCGTGCCTATTACGTGGTCGAGGAGGACGTCGCCCGCTATCCGGTTCCCGAGGTTCTTGGGCCCGACGAAGCCCGGCGCATGCACGGGTATGACCCTTATGCCGAGAGAGGCCTCCGCCTCCCGGCAGGCCGCGTCCATGTCCTCGCCCGTCAGGCCCGTCACGCATGTCGAGTACACGAACACCGCCGATGCGCCGCTGTCTTTAGCAGTTGCGCAAATAGCATCGACCAGCTTCTCCTCGGCCCCGTAGACAATGTCCAGCTCGCCCAGGTCGGTCGTGTATGCGCGCTTGTGCAGTACGCCCTTGTCGGACACCGTCCCGCGCGACTCCCACGAGTTGCCGGAGCATGCTATAGGCCCGTGCACCAGGTGGGCCGCATCCGCGATGCACTGGAGGACTATCATCGCGCCGTCGAAGGCGCATGACTCGCCGCCCCGGCTCCTGCATACGCCGTCCGCCGAGGTCGGGCTGCAGGAGTGCTTGAAAAGTCTGTCAGGCGTTGATAGCATAATCGCACCTCTGTTGCTTTCAACATTGTCCGTCATTCCCGCCCCGGCTTTAGGCATACCGGGGTAAACTCCGGCGGGAATCCAGGGACTTTCATCGCGCGCGCAAACAGTCAGAAGCAAAGTCACTGGACCCCCGCCTTCGCGGGGGTGACCGTTTTATCCCCCTCCCCACCTGCGGGGCAGGGGGGCTGGGGGCGTCTCTACCTTATCTCAGCAGCTCAAAATGCGCGTCGTCGCAGGTCCTGTCCAGCTCGTCGAGGAACGCGTTCGTAATCCAGGTGATGAGGTTCATCGTGCCCTTGTACCCGAGAGTCGCGTAGCGGTGCAGGTTCACGCGGTCGGTTATCGGGAAGCCGATGCGCACGAGCGGGATGCCCGCGTCCTTCGCGGCGTACTTGCCGTGCGAGTCGCCGATGAGCATGTCCACCGGCTCGGTCACGAGTAGCGAGCGCAGGTGCCAGAGGTCCTTGCCCGGGTACGCAGTGCCGGACGAGCCGTAAGGCGAGGAGGCGAGGAGCGCCTGCATCTCGCGTTCCCACTTCTTGGTGCCGTTCGTGGACACGATGTGAACCGGCTCGCCTCCCATCTCCATGATGAAGCGTGCCAGGCCCAGCATGACATCCGGGTCGCCGAACATCGAAAACCTCTTGCCGTGAAAGTACTGGTGCGCGTCGGTCGCGGCGTCCAACGCCCGGCCGCGCTCGTCCGTTATGGAAGCCGGTATCGGCATGCCGGTCATCTCGGACACCTTCATGAGAAACGAGTCGAAGGCCGCTATGCCCATCGGGTAGTTGAACTCGGCGGTCTTCTGGCCGTACTCGGCCCCGAACTCCTTGACGGTCTTGGCCGATGCGTACGCCTGCATCGAGATTGTGCCTATGGCGTTGACCGAATCACCTGCCTCCGCGAGCGTCGTCCCGCCGTGGTACATCTCGTAATGCCCGGAGAGCGGCGAGTCGAACGTCTCGGTGTTGTCCGCGAGGACCGTGACCGGCACGCCCATCATGGACATGTACCGCTTGACCTCGCGTATGTTCTCTATGTGCGCGTCGAAGCCGGGTATGACGTTCAGCTTCCCGTTTCGATCCCCGTCCTTGTACTTTCCCTCGGACAGCGTCTTGACTATGGCGAGCAGCATGTTGTCGTAGCCGGTGATGTGCGAGCCGATGAAGCTCGGCGTGTGCGCCGGCGCGACCGGGAGCGATGCGGGTATGGAGCCCGCATCGCGCGCGTTGGATATGAACGCCTTCAAGTCGTCTCCTATGACCTCGGCCATGCACGACGTGCACATCGCTATCATCTTCGGCTTGTAAAGGTCGTTCGCGTTCTTCAGGCCCTCTATCATGTTCGCGCGACCGCCGAAGACCGCCGCGTCCTCCGTCATCGAGTCGCTGACCGCCGGGAACGGCTCGCGGTAATGCCTGGCCAGGTTGTTCCTGAAGTACGCCGTGCAGCCCTGGGAGCCATGCTCGTATGGGAGCGTGCCTTCAAAGCCGGACGCGCAGAAGAACGCGCCCAGCGGCTGGCAGGCCTTTGTCGGGTTGACGACCAGCGCCTTCCTCGCGAAGTTCAGCTCCTTGTATTCGACCGTGTTGATCCATTCCGCTGTGTTCATGGCAATAGCCCCTTATAAGATGTAGACCGTACTTTTCTTTCAGGTGAAAGAAAAGTACCAAAAGAAAGCCGTGTCTTTAACTTCTGGTTTTCTTTGTCCACTTTCTTTTTTCCAAAAGAAAGTGGGGTGTTGTTTTTGGTGTCACGCCCACGGCGCTTTTACCAGCTTCCATGTCGGCGAGTTCACCGCCATGTCCATGTCCCTGGCGAATATCGGGAAGCCGTCGTAGCCGTGGTAGGGGCCCGAGTAGTCCCAGGAGTGCATCTGCCGGAACGGGAAGCCCATCTTCTGGAACACGTACTTCTCCTTTATGCCGGAAGCGACCAGGTCCGGGCGGAGCTTCTTGACCATCTCCTCCATCTCGTACTCGGTCACGTCGTCGTATATGACCGTGCCCTCCTTCACCTGCGGGAAGGTCCTCTGGTAGTCGTCCGCGTGTCCGAACTCGTACCCGGTGCCGATGATGTCCATGCCGAGGTCCTCGTAGGCGCCTATGACGTGCCTGGGCCGGAGGCCACCGACGTAGAGCATCACCTTCCTGCCGTCCAGGCGTGACTTGTACTTCGCAAGCACCGCGTCCATAGCCGGGCGGTACTTCGCTATCACCTTCTCCGCGTTGTCCTGTATGGTCTTGTCGAACCGCGCCGCTATCGCGCGTATGGACGCCTCTATCTTCGTCGGGCCGAAGAAGTTGTACTCCATCCAGGGGATGTTGTACTCCTCCTCCATGTGGCGCGCGATGTAGTTCATCGAGCGGTAGCAGTGGATGAGGTTCAACTTCACCATGTGGGTCAGCTTCATCGTCTCAATCTGGCCGTCACCGGACCACATCGCCACTACCCGTAGCCCTAACTCTTCGATAATCTTGCGTGACGCCCAGGCGTCGCCGCCTATGTTGTAGTCGCCTATGATGGCGACGTCGTAGGGGCCGGGGTCGGGCAGCTTCCCCTTGCCGAGGACGTGGTCGCGCACAGCGTCGTTCGCTATGTGGTGTCCGAGCGACTGGGACACGCCCCTGAAGCCCTCGCACCTGACCGGTATGACGGGCAGCGCAAGCTCCTTCTGCATCAGCCTTGCCGAGGCCTCGATGTCGTCTCCGATGAGGCCTATCGGGCATTCGGACTGCACCGAAATCCCCTTCGCCTCCGGGAACAGCACCTTTATCTCGCGGCATATGTCTTCGAGCTTCTGAGCGCCGCCGTATACTATGTCCTTCTCCTGGTAGTCGGAAGTGAACTGGAACGGGACAAAATTGTCCACGCCGGGCTTGCCCTGCGCGAGGTTCCTCCTCGTGCTCCACGAGTAGTACCCGCAGCCGACCGGGCCGTGGGAGAGGTGGACCATGTCACGTATCGGACCCCAGACCACGCCCTTGCTGCCCGCGTATGCGCAGCCGCGCGCGGTCATGACGCCGGGTATGGACTTGACGTTCGACTTGATCGCGCATGTGCTGCACGATGGTTCGGCCGTCTCGCCGCCGGTTTCCGGCGCCGTCTCCTTGACCGCAATGTGCGACGCCCGGTTCTTCCTCGCCTTGTCCGGGTATGCCTTCAGCAGCTCGTCGATGAAACCCTTCACTTCTGTCGTCTTCATATTTATCTCCTGGTATGAAACCAACCCTCACCCGGCGCTTCGCGCCACCCTCTCCCATTGAAGGGAGAGGGTACTTTATATATAGTCCCCCCTCTCCCCTTGTGGGAGAGGGGGTTGGGGGTGAGGGCTTCCGTTTCTAATCGTCTCCCCTCCCCTCGCGGGAGGGGTTGGGGGAGGGGGTTTCGGTTCATGCCCTGGCGGCCGCTTCTTCCTCGGCGTCCATGAAGCCGTATGTGATGAGCAGTTCCTCCAGCTCCTCCATCGTGAGCGGGGTAGGTATCACCATGTTCTTGTTCTCGGAAATCTTCCGCGCGAGCGTCCTGTACTCGTCCGCCTGGTTCGCCTCCGGCTCGTACTCAATGACCGTCATCCTCTTCAGCTCCGCCCTCTGGACGACGTTGTCCCTCGGTACGAAATGGATCATCTTCGTGCCGAGCTTGTCGGCCAAAGCCTGTATCAGCTCGAACTCCTTGTCCACCTTGCGCGAGTTGCATATCAGGCCGCCGAGCCGTATGCCGCCGGACACCGCGTACTTCACGATACCCTTGCAGATGTTGTTCGCGGCGTACATCGCCATCATCTCGCCGGAGGTGACGATGTATATCTCCTGCGCCTTCTTCTCGCGCATCGGCATGGCGAAGCCGCCGCAGACCACGTCGCCCAGGACGTCGTAGAAGACGAAGTCGAGGTCCGGGGTGTATGCGCCGTTTTCCTCCAGGAAGTTGATCGCGGTGATGACGCCACGGCCCGCGCAGCCGACGCCCGGCTCCGGACCGCCGGACTCGGTGCACTTGACGCCCCTGTAGCCGGTCAGGAGCACGTCGGATAGTTCCAGCTCCTCGACGCCGCCCCGCTCGCGCGCCAGGTCCATGACCGTGGTCTGCGCCTTCGCGTGCAGCATCAGCCTTGTCGAGTCCGCCTTGGGGTCGCACCCGACTATGAGTATCTTCTTGCCCGCCTCGGCCAGGCCCGCCACGAGGTTCTGCGTGGTAGTCGATTTGCCTATGCCGCCCTTGCCGTAGATTGCAACCTGTCTCATCGTAGCCTCCGTGAATATTGTGGGTTGTGCCCGTGTTGCCTTTATATAGAGCAAGCGGCGTGCCAGATGCCATGTGAATTTTATTCACGCGTATTGTCAACGAGTTAGGCATGTGTTGCACGGTCTGTCTTAATGCCGCGGGCCTGGTGTGTAGGACGGGATTGTGTGGTGTGCGACAAAAGTGTAGGGAGGGGGGCGTAGCGTGCAACTATGGCGACTTGAGCCCCCTGCTTAAATTGCTTGACATTGTCCCCCATATCGTTATAACCTAAATAAGGTTTACCCTTAGAGTAAACATATATTGACTCCAATTATCTGCCGGGTTATAATGATAGTAGAGTTTCGCAGCAACAAACTGCGTAAATGTTTTGAAATACATAAAGAGGCACAAAAGGCCTGGGGCAATGCGATAGCGCGTAGATACCTTGAACGTATAAACGTCCTTATGGCGGTTAATGAAATCGAAGACCTGAAAAAGTTCCCTCAGTTTCGCTTCCATGCTTTAACCGGCGACAGGAAGGGCCAGTATGCGCTAAACCTGGACGGATTTTACCGGCTGATATTCACGCTCAGTGATGAGACCGTGCAAATAATTACTATAGAGGAAGTGAGCAAGCATTATGGCAACTAATTACGACAACAGGGTCTGGCCAGACACCGCATTGCATCCCGGGGAGTTCCTCCAGGAGACCATTGACGCAATCGGGCTAAGCCAAGCCGAGCTTGCCGAGCGGATGGGTCGCCCGAAGGCCAAGATCAACCAGATAATCAACGGGGCCAAGTCCATAACCGAGGCGACCGCCCTTGAACTGGAGCGTGTGCTGGGGACCCCTGCCTACATATGGGTCAACCTTGACAGGGATTATCAGTTCAACAAGGCACGCCTTCACGAGATGGCTGAACTCAGGAAGCAGGCATTCAGGCTGGTTGAATTTCCTTTGCCAGAAATGGCCAGGCGTGGCTGGCTGAAACGTTACAAGGACAAGTCCGAACAGCTTGTCGAGCTGCTTAATTTCTTTGGAGTGGCGTCTTTCGAGGCGCTTGAGGATAACAAGGCTGTAGCATTTAAACGGTCCACCTTTAAAGAAACCTCGCCAGGTTCACTTGCGGCCTGGATTAGAAAGGGGGAGATAGAGGCGTCCGCGGTTGAGACGTTACCTTTTGACGCTCTTAAATTGAAAAGTGCTATAGCGGACATCAGGAAGCTTTCGACGAAGCCTCCTGAAATCTACATGCCAGAAATTATCAGGATATTGGCATCCTGCGGTGTCGCGCTGGTTATTGTGCACCATCTCCCTAAAAGTTACGTGGACGGTGCGGCATACTGGCTGAACCCGGAAAAAGCTGTCATACAGTTGAGCCTGAGATACAAGACTGACGACAATTTCTGGTTCAGCCTGTTCCATGAACTCGGACACATACTTCTCCACCCCAAACGGGAAATCTTCCTTGACGATTTTAAAAAAGAAGGACAGAAGGAGCACGAGGCAAATTCTTTTGCGGAGGACCGCCTTATTCCCGCAGGCGAGTACAGGGAGCTTAGTGCGCTGTCCATTAAACCATACCTGTCCACGAAAGACCTGGAGTCTTTTGCGGATAGGCTAGGGCTCGCGCCCGGCATAATTATCGGCAGGATGCACCATGAGAAACTCCTGCCCAGGACCCACATGAACAAACTCAAGAAAACTGTTGAGCTGTCTACAGCCCCAGCACCCTCGCAATAAGCGGCTTCCGGGACAGCGCCTCGGCGAGCTTGATGTCCTCGCGCGCCGCGTCCATCGGGTCGAGGAAGCTCCGCACCTCGTCGAGCGATACGGTATTCTTCCTGCCGCCTCCTGCCGCGAGCCTCAGGAGCATGATAGCCTTCAGGTCGTTCAGCGCCTCGTTCACGGTGAAGCCGTAGGATGCGTGCTCCCCCTCCGCGACCGCGCGGAATACCACCGAGCCGGTCTCCCGGACGGTGTACCGCCAGACCATGACCTCCCAGCGGTAGCCCTCCGTCTCGATTAAGAACCGGCGCTCCGGCATCCCGGGAGAGGACGGCTTGTACGCCCTGTCCTCGGTTATGAGTGCGTTTTCGTCCGGCATGTCCCGCCTTTCTGTCACGCCATTTCGGATGGCGGCGTGAGCCCGTACTTGATTATCCGGTAGCCGATCTGCCGTGGCGTTATCCCGAGGAGCCGGGCGGCGGCGGCCTGTCTCCATCCCGTGCGGCTGAGCGCGTCCTTCAGCGAACGAAGCTCGACCTCCTGCACCGCCTGGGGGAGCCCCTCCGTGCCTGCTGGCCGCGGGTTGCCGGCGGCCGCGCCTGACTGTACCGGGACGAGCTTCAGGTCGGTCACGTCTATCACGTCCTTGCCCGACATGACGATCGTGCGTTCGACGACGTTCTCCAGCTCGCGGACGTTCCCCGGCCAGGGGTAGCGCGCGAGCGCGACCACCGCGTCCTGCGTCAGCCTGACCTTCCTGTCCGTGCGGCTGCCGACCTTCCGGGCGAAGTGGTCTACAAGCTCCGGTATGTCACCGGCCCGGTCCCGGAGCGGCGGGATGAATATCGGCACGACGTTGAGCCTGTAGTAGAGGTCCTCGCGGAACTGGCCCGCCGACATCAGCGTCTCCAGGTCGCGGCTCGTCGCAGCGATTACCCGGATGTCCACCTTCATCGTCCTCTCGCCGCCGACCCGCTCGAACTCGTGCTCCTGCAGGACGCGCAGCATCTTGGGCTGGAGCGAGAGCGGGAGGTCGCCTATCTCGTCCAGGAATATCGTCCCGCCCTGCGCCATTTCGAAGCGGCCCTTCTTGGCCGCGACCGCCCCGGTGAACGCGCCCTTCTCGTGGCCGAAAAGCTCGGACTCCAGGAGCCCCTCCGGTATTGCCGCGCAGTTGAACTTTATGAACGGGCCTTTGCTCCGTTTACCCATGTAGTGTATCGCCTTGGCTACAAGCTCCTTGCCGGTGCCGCTCTCGCCCCTTATCAGCGCGGTGGACTGGCTCCCGCTCACGACCCCGACGGTGCGGAATACCTCCTGCATTACGTCGGTGCTTCCTATGATGTTGGGGAGCGAGTACCGTCGTCCCAGCTCGTCCTTGAGCCGGCTGTTCTCCCGCACCAGCTTGTCCTTCTCGGCCTTTATCATCCTGTGGAGCATCACCGTCTGGCCGATTATCGAGGCGACGACGTTCAGGAGCCGCACGTCCTCCTCGTAGTTGACGTTAAGCGAGAACAGCCTGTCCACGGACAACACGCCGATGACACGGTTGTTCACCTTTACCGGTACGCCGATGAACGAGATGTTCTCCTTCTTTATGTCGCCGCGCGAGCCTGTGCGGTTCAGGAAGAGCGGCTCCGACTTCACGTCCGGGACGATGAACGGCCTGCCGGTCTCGAAGACCTTGCCGGTCACTCCCTCGCCGACCTTGTACGTCCCGCGCCTCATCTCGCCCGCCGTGAGGCCGTAAGACGCCCGCACCTGTAACACGCCGGTCGCCGGGTCGAGGAGCGTCAGCGTCCCGCGCCCCATCTCCAGGAACACCGAAAGGGTGTGGAGTATCGAGCCCAGCGTGGTATCCAGGTCGAGCGAGGAGGACGCGAGCTTCGCCACCTCGTACAGCGTGGTCAGTTCGAGAATCTTTCTGTCGGTTTCAATAGTCATGCCACCATGTATTACAAGAATCGTGCCAGAACCGTCAATTCTTTTGCTCTCGCATGTAACATATTGACAAGGCAGAGTTATGTGTGGCGGATGTGGGCGGGACGTGCCTGCGTTCGAGGCATTGGCATGAACAACATTACCGCATGAACAGGGTGAATGCCTAATTATTGAACAGTGTGCGTGACAAAGAGGAAGGGCGCGTTTACGTCTACGTTACGCTAAATTAAAAAGGGCCCGCGGTATGAACCGCAAGCCCTTGTAATTCTTGGTGGAGCTGAGGGGGATCGAACCCCTGACCTCCTGACTGCCAGTCAGGCGCGCTCCCAGCTGCGCTACAGCCCCATGGGTAAAAACAGGCTGTAATGTTATACCGGGGCGCGGCATTTGTCAAGAGGAAAAACCCGCCTTGTTCAAGATTGCGCATGTGCCGGGCACGGGCGGCCCCGCCGGTTAAAGACCCTTGACATAAACTTGCGGAATATTGTATATTGATAAGGGTTTATGTCGCATCCGGCGGTTCTTTTCATCCGGGGCGGTACGCCGCCCGGTTCTTTGTCAGGAGTATAGTCCATGATGGTTAAGGCTGGCGACGTCGCCGGGCTTCTCGGCGTCGAAGAGAAGACGGTGCTGGGCTGGGTCAGGAAGGACGGTCTCCCGGCGACGCTGGTGAACGGCAACTACCAGATAAACCGCATGGACCTGTTCGAGTGGGCGACGGAGCACGGCATAAAGGTGCCGCCCGAGCTGTTCTCGGAGGCGGAGCCGGACGTATACTTCCCGACGCTGGCCGAGGCGCTCGGCGCGGGCGGCATCCATTGCAACGTCCCCGGCGAGGACAAGCTCACGGTGCTGAAGAACGTCATCGGCCTCATCAAGCTGCCTCCGCAGGTGGACCCGGAGTTCCTGCTCCAGGTGCTCCTCGCACGCGAGGCGCTCGGCACCACCGCCATAGGTGACGGCGTCGCCATCCCCCACGTCAGAAACCCGATACTCCTCGACAGGCTGCCGTCCTCGATCATGCTCTGCTTCCTCAGGAGGCCGGTCGACTTCGGCGCGCTCGACGGCCTGCCTGTACGGATACTCTTCCTGCTTACCAGCTCCACGGTAAAGGTGCACCTTCACCTGCTCTCCAAGCTGGCGTACGCGCTCAGCGACGAGGGCTTCAAGTCGTCGCTGAAACTCGTATGCGACCCCGGCGGCATAATATCCGCCGCCGCGAAGGTCGAAAAAGAGATAGGGAGGTAGCGTCATGTATGTTCCAGGAGAGGCACCAAACGCAGTCGCCCTCCTGTTTTTCGCGGTCGCTGTACAGGCCGCATCCGGCCTCCCCATGCTGGCGGCGCGCCGCGGCCTTGCCGGATTCCAGAAGCTCGCCGCCTTTCTCATGGCGGCAGGCTCCATCGCCGGCGTCGCCGGCTCGCTCCTCGCGCTCTACACCCCAGTGGACCAGACGCTAACCATCGACTGGGGGCTTCCCTTCGGCCCGGCGGCCGCCGGAGTAGACCCGCTCTCCGCCGTCTTCCTCGTTGCGATGTTCACCGTGACCGGCTGCGCCGCCGTCTATTCCGTGTCGTACTGGCCGGCAGCCCGGCACCCGCGCACCATACGCAGGCTGACCGTCTTCACCGGACTTCTGTCGGCCTCGCTGTGTACCGTAGTCATGGCGCGGGACGGCATCCTGTTCCTCCTCGCATGGGAGATAATGGCGCTCTCGGCGTACTTCACGCTCGTAACCGAGGACGACAAGCCGGAAGTGCGCGAGGCCGGGACATTGTACCTCATCACCGCCCACTTCGGCACGCTCGCGCTGTTCGCCCTGTTCTCGCTCCTTGGCGGGCCGGGCGGGACATACGCGTTCCCTGCCGCCGGCTCGCTCCCGGCGGACACCGCGCTCGCGGCAGGCATCTTCGCCGTCGCGCTGTTCGGCTTCGGGCTGAAGGCGGGCATGATGCCGCTCCACGTCTGGCTGCCGTCCGCGCACGCGAACGCGCCGAGCCACATATCCGCGATACTCTCCGGCGTCGTCCTGAAGACCGGCATCTACGGCCTGATGCGTGTGCTCTCGTTCTATTCGGACGTGCCGGTCTGGTGGGGCTGCGTGGTGCTTGCGCTGGGCGCGGTATCCGGGGTCATCGGCGTGGCATTCGCCATCGGACAGCACGACCTGAAGCGGCTCCTCGCATACCACAGCATAGAGAACATCGGCATCATCCTCATGGGCATCGGCGTTGCGCTGGTCGGCCAGTCGGCGGGCAACACGGCGATGATGGCGCTCGGCATGGCCGGCGCGCTGCTCCACGTCGTCAACCACGCCGTCTTCAAGGCGCTGCTGTTCCTCGGCGCGGGTTCCGTTATACACGCAAGCGGGACGCGGGAGATAGACCTGATGGGCGGGGTAATGCGGCGGATGCCGTGGTCTTCAGCGGCCTTCCTCGTCGGCGCGGCAGCCATCTGCGGCCTGCCGCCGCTCAACGGTTTCGTGAGCGAGCTGCTCGTATACCTCGGCTTCTTCAGCGCAATCGGCTCGTCGAACGACATAGCCGGGGTGACGCCCGCGCTCGCGGCCCCGGCCCTCGCGCTCGTCGGCGGACTCGCGGTCGCATGCTTCGTAAAGGTATACGGCGTGGTGTTCCTCGGCACGCCGCGCTCGCCGGAACACACACCGGCGCACGAGTCGCCGCGCGCGATGCTCGCGCCTATGGGCGTGCTCGCGGGCGTCTGTATACTGATAGGGTTTGCGCCCTGGCTTTTCTCGTCCGCGCTGGACAACGCGGTATCGTCCTGGAACCCGCTTCCCGCCGCCGGTGGCGCGCGGGTAGGGGAGCTTGCGCCGCTTGTCTGGGTGTCGGTGCTCGGCGTCGGCCTTGCGCTGCTGGTTGGAGTCGTCGCGTATACCCTTTCACGCCGGACGGCCGGCCTCCCGCATGCGGTATCGCGCACCTGGGGCTGCGGGTACGCGCGGCCCGCCCCGCGCATGCAGTATACCGCGTCCTCCTTCGCGGAGATGCTTGTCAGGGCCTTCCGCGGCTTTCTCCGGCCGGAGACGCACAGGCCGGTGGTCGAGGGCGCGTTCCCGGATGCGTCAAGCTTCTCAAGCCACGTCCCGGAGACGGTGCTCGAACGGCTGTACATCCCGTTTCTGGATTACCTCTACGTCAAGTCCGCGCCGGTGCGCAGGCTCCAGCACGGCCAGTTGAACATATACATATTCTACACGCTGTTCACGCTGGTGGTACTTATGGTGTTGACGATGGAGTGAGGTGGGCGTCGGCAAGCGGGCGGGGGCATAGGCGGCCTGCTGGAGCTTAACCGCAAGGAAGGCTCGTTGTGGAAGAAGTACTCGTATCTCTACGACGGCAAGGGCAACGTCTCGGCCGTTATTGATTCCGCGCAGATTGTGGTGGCGTCCTATTCCTACGACCCCTACGGCAACGTCGTCGCGCAGACGGTAACGTCCGGCTTCGACCAGCCGTACATGTTCTCGACGAAGCGGTACTACGCGGGCTTCGGGCTGTACTACTTCGGGTACAGGTTCTACTCGCCGAGCCTCGGCAGGTGGATTAACAGGGACCCGATGGGGGAGGACGGCGGGTTGAACCTGTATGTATATTTATACAATGGACCAGTTGGGCGTTACGACCCGATGGGATTAAATGAGGGTGATAACATTGCGACACATATCTCGCGAGGAACATCGACCATAGGTATATTTGCGTTCTTGGCAGAGGCCGCCGCCGTGACAAATCCTAAATCTGCGGCAGTTGCAACTTTAGGACTGTTTGCGGACAAAGTGTCATTTTCAACAACAGCATTCAAGGGGGACACTGCAGCATATATAGGCATGGCTTCAGACGTAACAGGATTTGGAACTGCGTTCTATTCTGTTTCTGAAACCATTGTAGCAGGGGGTACTGTTACTGCAGCAGGAGTAATTGGTGCAGGAACGGCAAGCTTTGGTATGGGTTATGGTATTGGTACGTACTGGTATGATACTGGTTATGCCGATGCTTTTTACGCAGCGGATTTTTGGAATGATCTCGGCAATGATATCAGTGACTGGTTCTGGGACCCAAACTTCGAAAGGGCTTTTGAGCAAAATGGCTACAATTATGATGCTCCGTCGGGTAGCTATTACAAAGCTATTCCCAATGACAGCCATTCTGTTGGCTTATATTTTTCATATTAACCGAGGGAGATGACTATGAGTATGAGGGATAAGGTGGTGAGGGGATTAAAGGTCTTTTTTAATAGGCCTCTAACACCAGAGGAAAAGCAAAAGGTGCCTAACTGGATTTTACTTATACTTGTGTTAATGTTGTGTGTATTTATAGTAGCTGCTTACTATGCAGAGAAGTACAAAAGGGGTTACTAAAAATAGTCTGGCATGACGATTTCGGTATTGTTGCCTTTTCGTCGTAATTCACAAGTGTCCGGTTGTTTAGTTGAATAAATTCAACTGGTTAGTGTCATGCGGTATTTCATATTTGTAGTCGGTATCCGTAAGTAGTTGGAATATTGGACTTTTGTCCAATACTGACACGCTCAGTACCTGTAGAATTGTG
>JACRHJ010000014.1 GCA_016212105.1 Nitrospirota bacterium | reverse complement strand
GGTCTATTTTTATGTATATACTTCAATCCCCCTCTCCTCGCGGGAGAGGGGGCTGGGGGTGAGGGGTCTCCACCGTGGTTTTCGGGGGCAAGGGGCTACGCCCCTCCCGCCCTCATCCTGTCCATATACCCCTGCAATATCAACTGCGCCGCCAGCCTGTCGATAACCTTCCGCCGGTCCTTGCGCGAGACGTCGCCCTCGATAAGCGCCCTCTGCGCCATCGCGGTAGTCAGCCGCTCGTCCCACATCACGACCGGCAGGTCGATGACGGACTTCATCTTCTCGACGAAGGCCAGCACCTTCTCCGCCTGCGTCCCGATGCTCCCGTCCATGCTCTTGGGGAGGCCGACGACAATCGTGCCGACCTCGTACTCCTCGATGTATGCGGAAAGCGCGGCGAAGTCCTTGGCGAACGAGACGCGGCGTATGGTATCGAGCCCCTGCGCGGTCAGGCCCAAGCCGTCGGACACGGCGACGCCGATGGTCTTCTCGCCCACGTCGAGCCCCATGAAACGCATCACAGCCTGCCGGAGCGGATAATGCCCCATACCAGCCAGAGGCCGAGGAACGCGGCGAGGAGGAATCCGAACAGCCCGAGGAACGGGTACCCGAACAGCATGCGCCCCTTGCCGGAATGTATGATGATCGACGAGCCGACGATAATGGCCGCCATGACGAGCGAGAACGAGATGCGGTTGGACGAGCGGTCGAAGTCGCGTATGAAGCGGTCGAGCCCCTGCAGCTCCATCTTGACGTGTATGTCGTCCTTGATGACCTTCCTGAGGATGATCCGGAACTGGCGCGGCAGCCCGCTCACGAAGTCCGTGAACTCCAGCATGTCGCGCTTCATCTTGTGGGTGTACCGCCTGGGCGAGTACTTGTTCCGGACGAGCTTGGAGGCGTAGGGCTTTGCGACCTCGATGAAGTCGAAGTCCGGGTCCAGCTCCCGGCCCAGGCCTTCCACGGTAAGCAGCGCCTTGTTCATCAGGATAAGGTCGGACGGGAACTTGAGCCGGTGCTTCATGGCGAGCTTGGTAACGCGGTCTATGTAGTCGCTCAGGCTTATCTGGCTGATTGTCTTGCCGTAGAGCGGCTCGATAAGCTCGACCAGGTCGTTCTTGAAGTCGTGCTTGAACCGGTCGATGTCCACGTCGTCCGAGACGAAGCCCATCGAGATGTACGAGCGGACGAGGCCGTCGAAGTCCTTCTTGACGAGCGCCAGGAACGTGTCCGCGATTATCTCCATGTTGTCTTCGGTCAGCCGGCCGATGATGCCGAAGTCGACAAGGCCTATCTTCCCGTCCTCCATCACGAACATGTTGCCGGAATGCGGGTCGGCGTGGAAGAAGCCGTCTTCGAGCACCTGCTTGAAGAAGGCCTGAGCGCCGTTCTTGGCGAGAGTCCCCCTGTCGAACCCGGCCGACTCCAGCTTCATGACGTCGCTTATGCTGATTCCGGTAATGCGCTCCAGCGTCAGCACCTTGCGGCTGGTGAGGTTGGTATAGACGGCGGGGATGTACAGGTACTCGCTGCCCTTGAAGTTCTCGGCGAAACGCGCGGCGTTGTCGGCCTCGATGATGAAGTCCAGCTCGCGTTTTATCGTGCGGGAGAACTCCTCGACTATGGCGGTCGGGTTGAATATGCGGGACTCTGGTACGTGTTTTTCGAGGAGCTGGGCGATGAACATCAGGATCGAGATGTCCTGGTTCAGGTCCTTCTCTATGCCGGGCCGGCGCACCTTGACGACGACCAGCGTGCCGTCGTGGAGCACGGCCTCGTGCACCTGGGCTATGGACGCGGCGGCGATGGGCCTGGGGTCGAACTCCTTGAACAGCGTTTCGAGCGGGGCGTTAAGCTCGAACTCGACGATGCGTTTCGCGTGTTCGAAGTCGAACGGCGGCACTTTGTCGCGCAGCTTCTTGAACTCCTCGGCGAACGTGCCGGTGACTAAGTCTGGCCGGCCGGAAAGCACCTGCCCGAGCTTGATGAACGTGGGGCCGAGTTCCTCGAACGCGCGCCTTAGCCGGACATGCGCGAACTCCGTCTCCGGGAGCGGGGCGGGGTATCGCTCGGCGAGCCTTTTCCGGAACGGGATTAGCCTTTTGAGGCCCATCTGCGTTATGAGGTGGCCGAAGCCGTGGCCGAGGAACACCGAGACGATATGACGAAACCGCCCGATGTTCCTGTACCTGCCGCCGAAGATAAACGATGTGAGGGGCATTGGCAGGTTTAGTCCTCCGCCGCTTTCTCTCCCTTAAGCTCGTTTTCGAGTTTCTTTACCCGGACGGTCAACTGCTGCACCTTCTTGGCGAGCTTGTCCATGTCTTCCTTGGTGGCTATGTTCGCCTTCTCGTAGCCCTTGGAGACGGTGTCCACGACCATCCTGTTCATGTCGGTGGAGGAGGTCTTGGCCTTGGTCATCCACTCCTTCATTATCTTCGCGCCCTCGGACTCGTTGAGTTCGCCCTTCTTTACCAGGTCGTCCACAAGCTCCTTGACCTTGTCCTGCATCCCGAGCCCGGCCATCAGCGTCCTTCTGACTATGTCGTATACCATCGGTCACCTCCGCGGGTTGTGGTTTGTGCTTCGTGGTACTGTTCGTCAATAAGCATGACGTCACCCCCGTGAAAACGGGGGTCCAGTGACTTTGGTCTGGACTTTTTGCTTACGCAATGAAAGTCCCTGGATTCCCGCCTTCGCGGGAATGACAGACTAAGAACCGGTAGGCAGTGCCCACCCTGCCTGAACCAACCCTTCCCTCTTATCCCCTCCCTATGAAGGGAGGGGAAGATATGTTGAAGCCATCTTATTTGGCCTCGACCAATCTCCCTCCCCCTTCACAGGGGGAGGGCTGGGGTAGGGGTTGGTGTGCGCCCTACTTCCCCTCCACGAACCTGTACACCGCAGCCATGCTTTCCGGCAGCTTGTCCGGGTCCTTGCCGCCGGCCTGGGCCATGTCCGGCCTGCCGCCGCCGCTCCCGCCTACCGCGGCCGCCGCTACTTTAATTATATCACCGGCCTTGTATCTGTCCAGCAAATCCTTGCTTACCATGCACAGGAGCGAGACGCGGCCGTCTTTGGAACTGCCGAGCGCGAGGATGCCGCTTCCCATCTTCTCCCGCAGGTTGTCGCCCATCGTGCGCAGGTCCTTCGCCTCAAGGCCGTCCACGACGGAGGCCAGAACCTTCACGCCATTTATGTCACGCGCCTGTGACAGCAAATCCCCCGCGCCGGACGCGGCCATCTTGTCCTTGAGTTTTTCAAGCTCCTTTTCGAGCGCCTTCATCTGGTCGTTCAGCTTCGCCACCTTGTCCGCGACCTTGAGGTCGGTGGACTTTACCACGGCCGCGACCTCGCGCAGCTCGTCCTCCTGCTCGCGCACCAGCCTGTACGCGCCGCCGCCCGTCACCGCCTCTATGCGCCTGACGCCGGCCGCGACGCCAGCCTCGGAGACCAGCTTGAACAGCCCTACGTCGGACGTGCTGCCCAGGTGCGTCCCGCCGCAAAGTTCGGTCGAGAACCCGCCCATCCTGACGACGCGCACGACGTCTCCGTACTTCTCGCCGAACAGCGCCATCGCGCCGGACTTGAGCGCGTTCTCGGTCGCCATCTCCTCGACGCCGACCGGGTCCCCTTCGAGAACCTTCTCGTTCAGAAGCTCCTCGACCCGCTCCCGCTCGTGCTGGGTCAACGGCGCGAAGTGCGAGAAGTCGAACCGGAGCCTGTCCGGCGTGACGAGCGAGCCCGCCTGTTTTACATGGTCGCCGAGCACGTACCGGAGCACCGCGTGTAGCAGGTGCGTCGCGGTATGGTTCCTCGCAATCGCCTTCCTGAGGTTCCCGTCCACCGCCGCCTTTACCGTGTCGCCCACCTTGACGCCGCCCTTGTGCATCCGGCCCTTGTGCACATAGAGACCGGCCACCGGCTTTACCGTGTCCATGACCTCGAACCGCACGCCGTCCGAGCCGAGTACGCCCTTGTCGCCGACCTGGCCGCCTGACTCCGCGTAGAACGGCGTTGCATCCAGTATCAGCTCGGCCTCGTCGCCCTCGGCAACAGCGTCGATGAGGTCGTCGCCCTTTATGATGGCTACGACCTTGCCCGCGCCCTCGGTCGTCTCGTATCCTGTAAATTTCGTCTTGCCGACCTTTTCGACCGCGCGACGGTAGACCTCGCGCACGCGCTCCTCGCCGAACGTCGCCTGCGCCGCCTTGGCCTTGGTCTTCTGAGCCTCCATCGCGGACGCGTAGCCGTCCATGTCCAGCATAAAGCCCTGCTCCTCCGCGATGTCGTTCACCAAATCCATCGGGAAGCCGTACGTGTCGTACAGCTTGAACAGCTCGTCGCCGGGCAGGGTCGCGGAGCCTCTGGACTTCGCGGATTCCATGATTTCGGTCAGGACGCGCGTGCCGTACTCCAGCGTACCGATGAAACGCTCCTCCTCGACCAGCACCAGACGCGCGACGTAATCGCGCGCGTCCTTCAGCTCCGGATAAGCTCCACCCATGTGGTCGATGACGTTGCCGGTCAGCCTGTACAGGAACGGCTTGTCGAGGCCGAGCAGCTTCCCGTGGCGCGCGGCGCGGCGCATGATGCGCCTCAGCACGTAGCCCCGGCCCTCGTTGGACGGCATGACGCCCTCGGATATCAGGAAGGTCATCGCGCGCAGGTGGTCGGCAATGACCCTGAGCGAGACGTCCTTCTCGGGGTCTTCGAGGTACGTCACGCCTGCCGCCTCGGCTATCGCGTGTATGATGGGAGTGAACAGGTCGGAGTCGTAGTTGTTGCGCCTGCCCTGCACGACCGCCGAGATGCGCTCAAGGCCCATGCCGGTGTCTATGCTCGGCTTGGGGAGCGGGTTGAGGTTGCCCTTGACGTCCCTGTCGAACTGCATGAAGACGAGGTTCCAGACCTCCAGGAACCTGTCGCAGTCGCACTTCCCTATGCCGCAGTCCGGGCCGCAGGACATGTCCTCGCCCTGGTCTATCATTATCTCGGAGCACGGGCCGCACGGGCCTGTGTCCGCCATCTGCCAGAAGTTGTCCTTTTCGCCGAGCCGCACGATGCGGGACTCAGGCACGCCTATGACGTCGCGCCAGAGCGCGTACGCCTCGTCGTCGGTGTTGTAGACCGTCGCCCAGAGTTTGTCCTTCGGCAGCTTGTAGACCTCGGTCAGGAGTTCCCACGCGTACTTTACCGCGTCCTCCTTGAAGTAGTCGCCGAACGAGAAGTTGCCGAGCATCTCGAAGAATGTGTGGTGGCGCGCGGTGCGGCCGACGTTCTCCAGGTCGTTGTGCTTGCCGCCCGCCCGGACGCATTTCTGCGAGGTCACGGCGCGTATGTAGTCGCGCTTCTCCTCGCCGAGGAACACGGACTTGAACTGCACCATGCCCGCGTTCGTGAATATCAGGGTCGGGTCCTTCTCCGGGACGAGGGACGACGACTTGACGTGCGTGTGCCCCTTTCCGACGAAGTAGTCAATGAATGCCTGGCGGATTTCGCTTGCGGTCAACTTGGTCTGTCTCCTTTAAATGGTATGGAATGCGGATGCGGATTCGCGCGGGCGGGTTTCGCCCGTCGCGGAACCGTAAGCGGTTTATTATAAATATATTTTGAGGGAAAGGCAAGGGGGGAATGAGGGACGAAATTAATTGACTTTAGAGGTTGGATAATATATAAAAAACGATACCGGTTCCTATAGTATGATTTCACTCAATGGCATCATGAATTTATGACAACGATTGATATGCAAAAGAGGCTCTCCATTCTGCTTCAGGAGGCGCGGAGCGAAGCTGGCCTGACCCAAATAGAGGTGGCGTCGGTTCTGCAAAAGCCTCAGTCCTTTGTATCGAAATATGAAATAGGGGAAAGAAAGCTTAGCGTTGTCGAGTTTCTTGAAATATGCGGCGCGTTGAGTGTAGCTCCGGCAATCATTTTAAGCAAACTTGTTCATGGCGGAGAATTAAAAGATTCCATTCTATTCCAGTGGGGGGTGGGCGAAGAAGAGTTAAGCGCCTTGATCAAACAAAACCCAAGCTTAAAGGGCATCCTGTTCGGATATGTCGCCGAGATAAAATTTCAGGAGTTCATATTAAAGCATCCCGATGTCACCGATATAACAAAAGACGACGACCACGACAGGAAGAAAAAAGGCGACCGCAGGATTGTTTATAAAGACACCGTCGTCAAGATTGAGGTAAAAAGTCTACAGTCCAATACCGTCAAGAGGGCAGGAGAAGATGCCTGGGTAGGCAAGTCGCAGGTAGACGCCAGTGACCGCAGAACGGTAACATTCCCTGACGGTTCGAAACTTGAGACCACATGCTTATTGAGAAATGAGTTCGACCTGTTGGCGGTTAACTGCTATGCATTTGGAGACGAATGGCGCTTTGCCTTCGCCCTGAACGAGGATCTGCCGCAAAACAGTTTCAAGAAATACACGGAGTACCAGAGAGAACACCTACTGCCGAGTTTAATGGAAATTCACTGGCCACCACAGCCGCCTTTTTCCGATGACCCATTCATGCTGCTTGACAGGTTAATCGATAATATCAATCAGCGCGAGCGATAATTCTTCCCGTTCTTGTTCACAGGCATCTTGACGAAAACGAGAAAATAACTATGGTTCTTCCTGGCATGCACCTGTTTTATTAACCGGCTGATCCCCGCCTTGTTAGTCCTGACCACCACGAAGAGGTCTTTCGCGTAAAAGCCGAGCTGCGCATAATGGTTGATTATTTCCACGTGCGTCAGCCATTGACGGTTTGCCGAGACCTCGTCCTGGCATTTAACGATCATGACCCCGTTGTCCTTCAGGACACGATGCGCTTCCATGCCCGCCTTGAAATACAGGTCCGACACGGCAGCATGCCATTTTGGCCCTGTCGAAACCTCATCGCCGTTGGAATAGTACGCCCTGAACGCGCTCAAAGCCCCGCTCCCGGCCTTGTGGTCCTTGTTGTTTCTCAGCAGGCCTTCCATGTAAGGCGGGTCGAGCACCAACGCGTCGAGTGAACTGTCTTCATACGGGAGGTCCCGGCAGTCCACCCCCATGGCAATATCCGTACCTGTCAGGCTGTAGCTTTCTAAATCAACGTTTCTCCAGAAAACGCCGTTGCCGTAGGTAACGTCGGCTATTTTTGCACCGACAGGGACATGGAGCTTTAGTATCTCAGGGAATATATCCGCGTTTCCGGAGACAGAGGCGGACATTACGACGTCGGTTGTTGATTCACCGCCCTGTGTTCTTTTCTTGGCGTCTTTACTTGGAACGTCAGTCAATTGCAGGTTTAGTTGCTGTTTTGTTTTCATGTCCCCACTATATCCTATATTGGGATATTATGCAAGCAAAAATTTACCACGTTATTTCAACCTCACGCAATCCTAACCTCCAACTTCTTCCCCAGCGCGGACGCGACCCGCTCCAGCGTGGACAGCTTTATGTCCTCTGCATGGTTCTCGATGCGCGAGATCGCGGTCTTCTGCGTCTTGAGCCGCCGGGCAAGTTCCTCCTGAGTCAGCCCGGCCTCCTCGCGCGCCTGCCGGAGCATCACGCCGACCTTGAACTGCTCGTACCCCTCGTCGAAGCCTTCCGCGAAGCTTGCGTCCTTCTTCTTTCTATCGGCAATGTATTTTTTGAGGTCGCTCATGGTTCAATCTTTCTTTTCAGAAAGTCCTTTCTGTAGGTCTCAGCCCTTACAATCTCGTTGCCGGGTGTCTTCTGCGTCTTCTTAACGAACCCGTGCGTAAGGACGACCACGGAATTCCCGGCAAAGAAGCACAGCACCCGGTACGCATCCGAACCAAGCGTAATCCTGCACTCCCATATATCCGTACCCACAAGCTTCTTGAAATATGAAGCCGGCAGTACGTCCATGTCTTCCAAGAGGCCGAGCACCCAAACCACCTTTTGCGCGGCCTTCCCGGGCAGTGAGTCCAGGAACTCCTGTATGGGGCATTTACCGTCCGCTGTTTTGTAGAAGATTACGGTTTTCCCCATAGCTCGATGTTAACCTATATGTTAACCTGCGTCAAGGATATTTATTGCGGAAGGCGCGGCGTCATACCGCGATTTCGTAGATGTGCGCGTCCTGTGGTACAGGCTTCGATGGCCGCAGATACAGCCTTATCGCCTCTTCGATGTTCCGCCTCGCCTCTTCCTCGGTATAGCCGAAGCTCTGGCAGCCGGGAAGCTCCGGGCAGTACGCGACGAAGGCGTCCTCGTCTCTCTCTATGACTACGCGAATGTTCATGGTTTTATTACACCACAAAATATTTGCCCGGTCAAGGCAATTTGCCTACCTTGCACGCCACCTCTTGACAAGCCCCAAACATGGTGATACATTGTATATGCATTGAATCACCATGAAAGGCGACGCAGACCATGATAAAGAAACTGACGAAGCACGGCAACAGCATGGCGCTCGTGATAGACAAGGGCGTCTTGGACCTCCTTGACATCCGGGAGGACACCCCGCTCGAAATCTCGACCGACGGCAAGATACTGATGGTATCGCCGGTACGCGACGAGGCGCGCAAACGCCAGTTCGAGGACGCGCTCGGGAAGGTGAACACGCGGTACGGACGCGCGCTCAAGAGGCTGGCCGACTGATGGGGCCGGTCTTCCTCGGCCTGGCTTCGAGTAGCATCCAATAGCAAAAGAGGCGGACAACAGTGTCCGCCTCACGCTTTTGTGCAGGGGCGGGTCCCCGTGCCCGCCCTGTTTTTATCGCACGCCCGGTTACCTCACGCCGCCTGCGGCATATTAATCGTCCTGACGACGACGTTCTCGCGTCCGCTCCACATGCCGGACAGTTTCACCCCGCGCGCCGCGAGGTGGCGCTCCGCCTCCCCGAACGTCTTGAAGATGCTCCAGTCGTGCGGGGAGGCCTTGACGACGGTCAGGGCCATGACGCGCGGCACGAGCGAGGGTATGACGCAGACGATATGCACCGAAAAACCGAGCAGGTCCTTGTCGAGGCACTGGAAGGCCTTGGCGTAGCCGATGTCCGCGACCTGCATGTCCGTCGCGTCGTGGAATATGTACACCTTCCCGCGATGGCCCCGGAGCTTCGCCTTTATGGTATCGCAGATGTCTCTGCCGTTACCGGTGCGGCCGTCCGCCGGGTGCCTCACGACCACAAGGGCCGCGCCGTGACTCTCTCCCTTACTCTCCATCGCACGCCTCCTGCTCCCCAAGACCAGGGCAAACGCGACTTCCCGACTTCTCCTGTTATTTTATATAGCAAGATCGGTGCCAGATTTCAAATGGACATAAAATACAGTAAATCCGCACTCATATTAGCGTTTCAGCCGATACACCATCAAACAGCATGATAACCGCAATTTCAGAACGCCGTTTGACCCTGAGCGGATACCGTCATTATTATGCTCGAATACGCGCATGAAATTTTGAGTGGGCAAAATAAACACCCTCCTATATTAAGAGGGGGGAACAAGGCACAAATGGCCGCCCATCCGGGCGGCCATTGCAATTTCACGAACACGTTTCACGAACACGAATCACGTCCCTACGGCGTCGGAACCTTACCAAGTATCCTATCTATAACATTGTCAGTTGTTATCTCGTCCGCCTCGGCCTCGTATGTCAGCGTAAGACGGTGCCTGAGGACGTCCGGGGCCATCTCTTTCACGTCCTCGGGGGTAACGAACGCGCGGCCGTTCATCATCGCCTCAGCCTTCGCGGCCATCGTCAGGTATATAGAGGCGCGGGGCGAGGCGCCGAACTCCACCAGCCCCTTTATGTCGAGGCCGTACTTTTCCGGCTCGCGCGTCGCAAATATCAGGTCCACGACGTACCGCTTGACCTTCTCGTCCGCGTATACGCGGTTGACCAGCTCCCGGCATGTGAATATCTCCGAGACCTCGGCCACGGGTGAAATCGTCACCTCCGAGCCCTTCGTCGTCAGGTCGATGATGGCAAGCTCCTCCTCGCGCGTCGGGTAGCCGATGCCGACCTTCAGCATGAAGCGGTCCACCTGCGCTTCGGGCAGTCGGTACGTGCCCTCGCTCTCGATCGGGTTCTGTGTCGCCATGACGAGGAACGGCTGCTCCAGGTGGAACGTGTCCGGGCCTATCGTCACCTGCTGCTCCTGCATGACCTCAAGCAGGGCGGACTGCACCTTCGCCGGGGCGCGGTTTATCTCGTCCGCGAGGAGCAGGTTCGTGAATATCGGGCCCTTCTTAGTGCTGAACTCGCCGGTGGCCTGGTTGTATACGCGGGTGCCGAGCAAATCCGCCGGGAGCAGGTCCGGCGTGAACTGTATCCGCGAGAAGCCGGTGTTCAGCGCCTTCGCGAGAGTCTTGATGCAGAGCGTCTTGGCCAGGCCGGGGACGCCTTCGAGGAGTATGTGGCCGCGCGTCAGGAGGCCGACCAGAAGCCTGTCGAGCATAACGTCCTGGCCGATGATCGTCTTCTTCACCTCGGCGCGTATGCGGCCGAGCACCGCGCTGTGCCGGGCTATCTCTGCCGAGAGTTCCTTCAAGTCGGGTGTCATGTCTTCGCCTTTAGTTGTAGTTGCCCGATTCATCGGGCGCTCTCGCCTATAGTTGTAGTTGCCCGATTCATCGGGCGAAGTTATCTGTTTCTAATATACAGGAAATCCGACAATTCCACCGGCTTGTATTTATTGTGGTAGATAGCGTTGTCTTTTTCGAGACATTCGTCATCATGGTAAGAGTCAGGGTAACATCTTCTTGCAATCTGTATGTTTGATTCAATTTCTGACAATTGGCTCTCGTATTCAATGTCGTTTATGTCGTAATTTACCCAATCGTGGTCGTTAGGGTTCCTTGCATATATCGTAATGTCAGGCTTTAGTAATATTCTATCTAATACTTCGAGCAAACAAACCCCTTCTATAATGGTTGGACTAGTTACATTATCCAAGGCAATTCCAAGACGCTGATAATCTAAGAAATCTGGGTAGCGGCCGGATGGATTCTTCTTTATATATTGATCAACAATGATAACAGAGCCACCTAATCGTTTCCCAAGTATTGTTGCCAAAGTTGTTTTGCCGGCGCTTGGAGCCCCGTGTATAGCAACTACACCAAGTTGCTTGGATTGCAAGATATTAATGAGTTCTTCTATGTCGTATATTTCAGTGGTCATGGATATTTGCCTTTACGGAACAATCAACCCCGCCCAATAAATTGGGCAACTACAACAGGTTCACAACCAGGTTGGTCTATAGACTGGTTGTAGTTGCCCGATTCATCGGGCGCCTTTATCTATAAAACTCTTCCAGCTCTATCTCCAGCGCTTGGGGATTGTTCTGGATATACTCTCTTATCTTTTCCAGCGCCTTCTCAGTTCTAATAACATGCTCGTAATAATTGGGCTGCCACAATCTTCTGCCAGCCTCTCTGCTCGACCTCGCCTTGAAACGCCGGACAATTTCTCCAAGCGTAACCCCTATATCATCGAGGACGACTATCAAGTGGATATGGTCGGGCATTATAACATGGAAATCAACGGATGCGCCATCGTCCTTTATGGTGCAGATAGCATTCTCAATAGTTGACGTTAATGCCGGAAGAATCGGGTGTCGCTGGTCAGCGCAAATGGTCACAAAATAGTAACCGATGCTTGAGTAATCGTATGCGGGCAGACGGACGTTTTTTATAGATTTCATGTCGGTAATTAAGAGTAAGAGTTTAAGGCAACAGCGCCCGATGAATCGGGCAACTACAACGTAAGGCAATACGGAAACAAAAACGCCCCGGATATTATACCGGGGCGCAAATGCTTTGTAAACAGTATTCAGTGGCTACGGGTGCTGGAGAGACCCGGCTATGGGGACGAGACGTTTCAGGTCCTCCATCGGGACGTAGGAGTGCCAGTGGCCGGTGGCGAGCGCCACGAGGTAGACGGAAAGGAATATCCCTATCAGGATGGCCGGGAACTGCCAGCCGGTCAGGCTCCTGCCGCCGCCGGGTGTGGAGTACGTTATCGCGGATTTCGGGCAGCCGGACAGGCATGTCATGCACGACGTGCACTCCGGCGATACGACCTTTCCCTTCTCCTCGACCGCCAGGTACGCCGGGCAGTTCCTCGTGCACTTTTTGCAGTGGACGCACTTGTCGTCGTGGCGGGTTATCTCGAACGGCGAGACGACCGCGGCAATGCCCAGGAGCGCGCCGTACGGGCAGAGGTACCGGCACCAGAAGTTTCGTATGGGTATCGACAACAGCACGAGTATGACGATTATCTGGAGCGCGAACGGTGAGATGTTCGTGAAGAACTTGAGCATCTTCACGTCCGCGACCTTCCAGTAGTCGCCGTCCAGGAAGTTGTGCAGGCCGGGCACGTCCATCGTGATGATTATCGCCCAGAAGAAGAAGGCGAATATCAGGTACTTGAGCGAGCGAAGGGGATAGTCTATCCACCTGGGCGGCTTGACGTTCTTCTTGAAAAGTTTCTGCCACGGCTTGTACATGTGCTCGGACAGGAACCCGACCGGGCATATCCAGCCGCAGAAGCCCTTCTTGAGGGCGACCGAGACCGCGACCGCGCCGAGGAATATGAAGAGCGCCGCCGGATGTGCCGGGTGGATGTCGCCGGTTACCAGCCAGTATTTGAGGCTGGTCAGCCCGCCGATCGGCAGGAAGCCCTCGACGCCGTCCGGGTGCGGCACGAAGGGAGTCTTTCCGCGGGTCTCGAAGTGCTGGACGAACTGCCAGAACCTGAAGCCGAGGAATGCGATAAACAGGAAGAAGCCTCCCTGCACCGCAAGCCTGTATTTTCTTAGTGTACTGTTCATGCTCTAAGTTATACCACAGGCCGTGAAAAAAACCATGACTAATGTCAGGGAATAAGGGGGGAATTTGGCAGGGGTTAATTAACAACCGGTGCGAATTGTTATTGACCGTCATTCCCGCGCAGGCGGGAATCCAGGAATTGAGGTGTCATTCTGAACGAAGTGAAGAATCCGCCTGTATATGTAGAAGTTGTAGGGGCGCGGATTCCGCGCCCGCACCTCTATTGTATATATGCAGATTCTTCGCTCCGCTCAGAATGACACCGAAAAGAAAAAAGGGCCGGCACGACGGCCGGCCCCTCGAATGTGTCTGGCGCGAGGGCCGCGCCACTCTTAGAACTTCTCCTCTATCGCCCTCACCGGGCATGCGGTCTCGCAGGCGAGGCAGAGTATGCACTTCTCCTCGTCGTAGCCGAGCGTCCAGTCGTCCGAAAACGACAGCGCGCCGGTCGGGCAGACGGCGGTGCACGCGCCGCAGTCCACGCACGAGTCCTTGTTGACCGACAGGCCGGTGGCGAGCGGCTCGACGATGACCTGCTGCTCTTTAAGCCACTCGATGCCCTTCTCTACGTTCTGCTCCAGGCCGGACAGCCCGAGGACGAGCTTGCCCTCCTCTGTCGTGACCTTCGCCTGGAGTATGTTCAGGACGAGGTCGTAGTCCTTCACGAGGTGGTATGTCACCGGCTTGTCGAGCTGCCAGCGGTGGAAGGTCAGGACAACCCTTTGTTCAGCCATTTTAATCTCCTTGTATCCAGTGCCGCCGTCGGGCGGGTATTATAATACCTGTTGTTGTCACCCCCGTGAAAACGGGGGTCCATTTTGAATTTACACTGCAATGGATTCCCGCTGGAGCCTGCCCTGAGCGAAGCCGAATGGGCGGGAATGACAATCTTTGGGCGGGCACGGGGACCCGCCCCTACATTTAAACCATCGCGCCCGTGGGCGGCACTATGTTGAGCGGCTTGAACCCGTGGTCGGTCGGGAGCGGCTTGACCGGCGCGGTCAGCGTGAATTTTTCATCTTTAACCCACGTTTTCAGCAGGTCGGCTATCTCGCGCGCGCGCTTCAGAGAGCTGAGAGGCGCGGTCGGTATGGACTTGCCGTTGATGGTGATGCTGCCGCCACGAAGCTCCTTGTAGCTGAACCGGCCGAAGTTGGGTTTCGCGCGGTTCTCTACGCTGTAGTCGAGAGCGGTGGCGTATATGTCCTCGTTGCCGATGCAGACGCACCGGGCCATCTCCTCGTCGAGTATGGGGATGGGTATGCCCACGCCGACGAACAGCGATATGCCGTACTTGTAGTAGTACGAGCCGCGTATGTAACGGGTGGACATCTTCTTCATGTCGCCGATGAGCGCGAGCGTGCCGGACGGGGCCAGAGGCTCGCCGTTGTCGCCCCTCGCCTGCATCGGGTTGTGCTGCGTGCCCTCCCAGGCGACGTAGCCCTCCGTGCCGCCCATGAATATGCGCGTCCCGATGCCGATTGTGCGGTAGTGAGGGTCGTTCAGGAGCGGGGACAGCTCGCCGGAGGTCGAGTAGGTCGCGTTACCCATGTTCGGGAGCAGGATGCCCATGTAGGTGTTCAGCGTCCGTGCGCAGGAGTTTACCGCGATGTTGTAGTTCTGGTACGCGTTACGCGGGTTGAACAGGTACGCCTGGTTCAGGTCCGCGAGGGTTATCTCGGTCTCTATCTCCCTGCGCGGGTAGCAGTCGGTGCCGTATGATATGGCCCTCAGCACGACCGGCTTGCCCGCGATGAGGTCCTCGATAACGTGCCCGCCGCCGTAGTCGAACCCGACGTTCTCGGACAGCTCTGTCGCGCCGACGTATGCGTCCACCGCGGCGAGTCCCGCGAATACAGGCACGTCGTTAAGCCACACCTTCTGCATCTTGATGGGCGGGTCGGAATGGCCGAAGTTCAGGAACGCGCCCGAAGAGCACATCGGGCCGAAGGTGCCTGTCGTGACGACGTCCACGGTTTCGGCAACGTGTTTTACGCCCTTCTCCCTGCCGAGCGCGACCACCTCCTCGGCGGTCAGGACAACGGCCTTGCCGGACCGTATCTTTTCGTTAATCTCTTCGTAGCTCTTCATCTTACCTCCGTGAAAGACACGTGTTCGTGTTTCGTGTTCGTGAAAGTATTTATGTCATTCCCGCCCATTCGGCTTCGTTCAGGGCAGGCTCCAGCGGGAATCCATTGTAGTTCGGAAAGTCAAAATGGACCCCGTGTCAAGCACGGGGTGACAACATCGGGAGCGGGCGGGATTGGTTAGCCCTATCACAAATGCCTGCGGGCCGCCTCATTGGCCCGAGCGGCGCATTATCCATAACATAGAGGCCACCTCCAAAAGAAAAACCCCTTGCCCGGCGAGACGGGGAAGGGGTAACGTTCACCATTACCTCTCCTTATCTCGCTCAGCGGGATGTTGTCCCGAGAGCAGGATTTGGCACCTTGACGGTTACGCCAGGTTGCCGGGCTTCGCAGGGCCTTACCCTCCGCCAGCTCTCGATAAGGGGTATTAAGAGTAGTGAAATCTTAGCAAACCAAAGCGGCGCTGTCAAGTATTTTTTGATATGGAATTAAATGAGGCCGACCCGTGTGTCGGCCCGCCTTTCCCCCTCACCCAGCTCCTCACCCGCGAGGGGAGAGGGAATCATATGGGGTCCCGCATGCCGTGCGGGATGCCCGCCCTTCTGCTCTCGGTATACTCGCACAAAAAAAAGCGGGAGCTTTCGCTCCCGCTTCGAAATAACACTCTGTCGTCCCCCTTTTACCTCTTGGAGAACTGGAACTTCTTCCTCGCGCCCGGCTGGCCGTACTTCTTGCGCTCGACGACCCTGGGGTCGCGGGTGATGAGGCCCGCCTTCTTGAGCGCGGGACGCAGCTCCGGGTCCACCACGGTCAGGGCCTTGGATATGCCGTGCCTGAGCGCGCCGGCCTGTCCGGAGGTACCGCCGCCGGTGGCGATTACGTTTATGTCGAACTTGCCGAGCATGTTCGATATCTCGAGCGGCTGGTTGACTATCATCCTCAGGACCTCGCGGCCGAAGTAGTCCTCTATAGCGCGCCCGTTAATGACTATCTTGCCCTCGCCGGGCTTCATCCACACCCTGGCAATCGAGTTCTTCCTCTTGCCGGTGGCGTAATAAGCGGTCTCTGCCATCAAAATCTCCCTTCGAGCAATTTATGCCTTGATTGTCAAGACTTCCGGGCGCTGGGCCTCGTGCGGGTGCGCGCTGCCTGCGTATACCTTCAACTTCAGGATCATGTCCCTGCCGAGCGGGCCCTTGGGGAGCATGCCCTTGACGGCAAACTTGATCACGTCCTCCGGCTTCTCCTGCATCAGCTTGCCCGCGGTGATGGACTTGAGGCCGCCGGGGTAGTTGGAGTGGTGGTAGTAAACCTTCTCCTGGAGCTTGTTGCCGGTGAGGCGCACCTTGTCCGCGTTGACGATGACGACGAAGTCGCCCGTGTCGACGTGCGGGGTATAGATGGGCTTGTGCTTGCCGCGGAGTATCGCGGCTACCTGGGCCGAAAGCCTGCCCAGAACGAGGTCGGTGGCGTCAACCAGCAACCACTTCCTCTCAACGGTTTCCTTCTTTGCGGATACTGTGCTCATATTTTCACACCTTTGATTGATTTATTGCCCTCAATGAACGTGAAACTATAAAATATTCGGGGGGCTTTGTCAAGAGAAATCTGAACCGCGTTGTTAGTATAGCGGAAACGACTGGAAAAACCAAACCCGTCATTCCCGCGAAAGCGGGAATCCAGCGACTTCTATTGGCCGCGTCGTGGATGAACCGACCCTCACCCGGCGCTTCGCGCCACCCTCTCCCATTGAAGGGAGAGGGTATACCTAATATATATCATCAACAAATCTCCCCTCGCCCTTTATGGGAGAGGGGCCGGGGGTGAGGGTGTTCTACATGGTGGGCGCAGCCCACCCTACATATTCTTCCTCACCAGACCCGCGAGGACCGCTATGAACTCCGGGTCGTCGTCGAGGCACCTCGCCCGGACGAACTTCTTTATTCCCAGTGAGTTAGCCAGCGCGCGGTAGCCTATCTCGACGTCGTAAAGCGTCTCTATGTTCTCGGCGACGAAGCTTATCGGCACCAGCACCACCTTGTCCCGCCCCTTCGCGGCCAGTTCACGGAGGACCGTGTCCGTCTCGGGCTTGAGCCATTCGCGCCTGCCGCCGCCCTTGCTCTGGAAGCAGAGGTGGAAGTACACAGGCTTCACGAGCCTGAGCGCGCCCGCGAGGTGCTTCTGTATCTCCTCCAGGTACGGGTCGCCGCTTGCTATGAACTCGTGCGGGAGCGAGTGGGCCGAGAAAAGCACCTGCACGTCGCTCCTGTCGTCTTCCTGGAACTCCGCTAAGGCTTCGAGAACCTTGCGCGAGAACGCGGCCACGAAGCCCGGCTCATCCGCGAAGCTGCGTATCCATACCACGGGCGGGGCGGAGGCGTCCTTCGCCACAAGCTCCTTGAGCGCGTCGAAGTTGGAGCCTGTCGTCGCGGTCGAGTAGTGCGGGTACAGCGGGAGCGCGATTATCCTGCCCGCACCGTCCGCCTTGGCGCGGCGGTACGCGTCGGCGGTGTCCGGGGCGCAGTAGCGGTTCGCGACGTAGCATTTGTAGCCGGGGCCGAGCGCCCTCTCAAGCGCGTCCGCCTGCCGGAACGTGATGGCGTTCATCGGCGAGCCGCCGCCGATGGCCGCGTATCTCTTGCGCATCGTGCCGAGCTTCTTCATCGTGATGACGACGGAGAGCGGGAAGCGCACGTACCACGGGGCGCGTATTATCGCCGGGTCCGAGAACAGACGCAGGAGGAACGGCAGAACGCCGGGGACGGTTGGGGCGTCGCCCATGGTCATTAGGATTACTGCGGTTTTGGGTGCGGTGGTTGGCATCTTGTTATCTAAACACTAACGCAATAAGGCTATAGATACAACTGGCTGATATATTTGTGTACATGTTTTCCGTCCTCTCGTAAAGATAACAGAATAGCAAGCCGGGAAATAAGTACACCAAGAACTCCCCGCCATTTATGGCACTAACGGAAGCATAAAGAATGGCATTTATTGTTATGGCCATTGCGGGGCCGAACTTTTTTCTAAATGGAGAATAGCAAATACCTCTCCAGAAACATGATTCCATAACGGGAATAATTACAACAACAAGAAACGCCAAGAGTATAAGAAAATCATAGCGCGTTACCTGCTGAATCCGAAAGGTTTCGCCAGAGATTATACTGTACGCAATGAAGGGTGCGCTAAGAAGGATACTCGGAATAGCGCCCATGAGTATGGCTTTTTTAGAAAGGCCATTTCTATTAAACCCTAATATTTCAAGGCCAATATCAACTTTAAATGCAAACTTAAAAACGACAAGTACAAGAACAGCCATCAATATCGCGTAAACAGTCCACATAAACATTGCAACGTCTAAGTTAACTGTTTCATTTTTGACTGCTTTGGCGATATAGACCATAACATAAGTCATAACATTGAATATCAGGATAATTGTGGCGACATGATATACATTCCAGCGTTGAGCGATAAACAGCTCCTTTTCTCCATTATTTCTATCTTTTGAGAATAACAACGACAAACATAAGATTTGAAGAATAAACATTAATATCCGGTTATTAACATTCCAGAATTTGTATACTAGCGCAGAAACAATACATGCGGAAATTATAAACGCTACTGCTTTCCATTTATCTATCTTTAAGGTCTGACTGTCGTTTCCTTTATTAGCGGTGTATATGCCTACTATTAAACATATCATGCCTATAAAGCTGAAAATTGAATCGTTGATACTCATAAGTGCAGCGCCTGAGAGGGATATCAGCATTCCAATAACTTTTAGATTCATTTATCGCTCCTAAAAGCCCTATCCCGACAATAACTTGGTAATTAAGAGTTCTTACCCCTCCCCACCTGCGGGGCAGGGGGGCTGGGGGCGTCTCCACCTTATTCTCCCCTCTCCTCCCGGGAGAGGGGCCGGGGGTGAGGGAGAGCCTTTAAAAGCAAGGGCCGACACACGGGTCGGCCCCTACATAAAGTCATGGTGGGCGTAGCCCACCCTACAATTTCTTCCCCCTCCCTCGTTCCGGGGGAGGGGGGCAGGGGGGCTGGGGGTTCCACCAACCGGCCTCTACTTCACCCGATGCGACTCCCCATGCCTGTGCACCGAATCGACCAGTGCCTTGACATGGTCCACCGGCGTCTCCGGCACGATGCCATGTCCGAGGTTGAAGACCAGCCCGGTGTCGCCCGCCGCGACGATTATCTCCTTGACCTTCCGGTCAATCTCCGGTATCGGCGCGAAGAGGGCTATCGGGTCGAGGTTCCCCTGCACGGCCTTGTTCATGCCGACCTGACGCCGCGCCTCGGCGATGTCGATGCGCCAGTCCACGCCTATGACGTCGCCGCCGGACTGCGCGACCAGCGGCATGATACCCTGGCTGTTCCCGACGAAGTTTATGATGGGGATACCCGGCGTCTTTATCGCCTGTATCACGCGCATGGTGTACGGCATGACGTAGTTCAGGTAGTCCGCGGGCGCAAGCACCCCGCCCCAGGAGTCGAAGAGCTGCACCGCCTGGGCCCCGGCGGCTATCTGCGCCTTCAGGTAGCGGATGACCGTCTCGGAGACCTTCTCCATCAGCGAGCGGTATACCTCCGGCGCGTTCCACATCATCGACTTGAGCTTTATGTAGTTCTTGCTGCCGCCGCCCTCGACCATGTAAGACGCGAGCGTGAACGGCGACCCGGCAAAGCCGATCAGCGGCACGTTGCGGCTGACAAGCTCCTTGCGGAGCATCTTTATCGTCTCGATGACATACGGGACGTCCGCCTCCGGCTCGATAACCCGGAGCCTGTCGACATCGGCCTGAGACTTGATAGGGTTGGCGAAGACCGGCGCGGGCACGAAGTCGAGCTTCATGCCCATCGGCTCTATCGGCACGAGTATGTCCGAGAAGAGTATCGCCGCGTCCACGCCAAGTATGTCTATCGGCTGGAGCGTGACCTCGGTGCAAAGCTCCGGCGAGTGGCAAAGCTCCAGGAAGCTGACGTTCTTCCTCACCGCGTTGTACTCGGGCATGTACCGGCCCGCCTGGCGCATCAGCCATACGGGTGTGGTGTCGACGGGCTCGTTGCGGCAGGCCTTCAGGAATCTGTAGTCGGTGGTCATTAATAATCTCCAGTTTTATTGTTGTTTGGGATAGAACTGATTTAAGAAATCGGCTGTGTTCTTATATTTTGATTTTACATCTGGACTCAGATGATCGTAACTATATCCATAAATCCGTTCAAATACCGAATATAAATCTATACCTTTGAATGGCGGTTGTTTCTTGTAACCCATAAACATGCACCAATTTAATACCCAAGCACTTTTTCCCCCGTTATTTTTTAAAGGCACGTCCCATTTTACAATTTTATCGGCATTATCTTTAGACAATAGCGTTTGCTCATCAAAACGTGTTTTTACGACATCGTCAATTACTACACCAAGCCATTGAACCTCTTCGCCTATTACATATGCCTTAACAAACGGTACACCGCAGAACAGTTGATACTCTTCATTTACGTAAAAATCTCCGGAAGATATGCCGCCTCTTAAAGGGACGCCGCAAAGTAACGAGTCACAAAATAGCTTAGCTGATAATATCAATATAGATAGAAGATCATCTGGAGTATCACCTCTTGTATATATTAGAACACTGTCTGAAAACATATGAGGACTGATATAGCCAGATATGGTTCTTTCTTCCGTAACAATTTCCAAATAAGAATCGGTAATCCCCTGCATTTTCACTCTTAACGCTTCTAACGCATTACATGCTTCTATAGTATTGTTACAAACCGCACTCTTGAAACCTAACATATCAAAATGTGCAACGAAACAACGCTGTGGCTTTAATAACTTCATGATAATTAGTAAGAATACGGGTTATAAAACATCTTATAATTCGGGCCGACACAAAGGTCGGCCCCAACATACTCAGACCAATAACACACCTAATTCATGCCGCGCTCCGGGCCTTGACCTCGTACTGGATGCCCATCGGGTCGGACACCTTCTCGGACGCGTCAAGTATCTCTATGGAGACGACCTTGCCGTCGCTGTCGTAGTCCACGATGACGCCCTCCCGGATCTCGTCGCTTTCCGCGACCTCTCCGGCCCCCAGTATCAGGTCTATGATGTCGTTTTCAGGGTCATAGATGATTTTCATGCCTGTCTCAAAATCATTGTAGGGGCGCAGTTTATCTGCGCCCGCAACCTTTAATAAAACTGTTCAACTGACAACTCTTTAACCAGTGGGTTATTATGAATGTATTTCCTTATCTTGTAAAGAGCCTTTTCATTTCTTATAACGTGTTCGTAATAGCCCTTCTGCCAGATATTCTTCTCGTTGGCAACATGCGTCACTACCGACTTGTACTGCCGGACGATCTCGCCAATAACTTTGTCCACCCCATCGAGGACCAGTATTATGTGCAGGTGGTCGTCCATGACTACGCTGTAATCAAGAGTCAGGCCGGGGAACTTCGCCGGCAGTGAATCAAGCGCCTCGACGATTATTTGTCGGTGCCTATGAAACGCCTGAGCATCCTTTGCACATAATGTAATGAAGTAGTATCCGTTGGAAGAGTAGTCGTAAGCGTCGAGTCGCAGTTTCTTCCTTACGGGGTGGTTGTCCATTTTATAAGGTGCGGGCGCAGATTAACTGCGCCCCTACAACTATTGGATTAAAGGCGAGCAGCCCTCTACTTCGCCTTCTTCTGCATCTTAATCGGAGTGTAGTTGCAGAACGGCTCTTCTTCGAGGTAGTCGCCGTACACGGCGTCGGCCCTCGCGCGGCAGCCGCCGCAGACGTTTATGTACTCGCACTGGCCGCACTTGCCCTTGTACTTCTTGAAGTCCCTGAGTTCCTCGAAGAGCTGGGACTTCTCCCAGATGTCCTTGAACGGGGTCTCCTTGACGTTGCCCGCGGAGCGCGGGAAGTAGCTGCACGGGAAGACGTCGCCCTCGGCCGTGATGAGGCATATCACCTGTCCGGCGAGGCAGCCTTTCGAGCCGCCGGTCGAGAACTTGAGAGTCCTCCGCTCCAGCTTGTCGCCCTCCTCGGCCAGCTTGTTCATCTGCGGCACGATGCGGTAGTAGTGCGGCGCGCAGGTCGGACGCATCAGCATCTCGTCCTCGTCCTTCTCCGTCTCGTAGTGCCACTTGAGTATATCTTCGTAGTCTTCCTTGGTGATAAGCTCGGCCATGATCTCCTCGCCACGGCCGGTCGGTACTATCATGAACATGTACCAGGCCTTCGCGCCCAGCCCCTTGGCGACCTTCATCACCTCGGGTATCTGCTTCTGGTTCCTCTTCGTGAAGGACGAGTTAATCAGGAACTCGATTCCGTGCTTGTTGAACAGGCCCGCCGCGCGCACCACGCCGTCGAACGCGCCCGGCTGGCCCCTGAAGTCGTCGTGCGTCTCCGGGTTCGCGCCGTCGAGCGACATAGAGACCATCCTTATGCCGGCGGCCTTCATCTTCAGGCATATCTCGTCGGTGACGAGGCTGCCGTTGGTAGCGATGCACATCCGCAGGCCCTTGCCCGTGCCGTAGCCCGCTATCTCGAACAGGTCAGCCCTTAGCAGCGGCTCGCCGCCGGAAAGGACAATGACCGGGGACGAGAAAGATGATATGTCATCGATCAGCGACTTGGCCTCTTCGGTGTTGAAGGCGGTATCGAACGAGTTCGTCGTGGAGGCCGAACGGCAGTGCACGCAGCTCAGGTTGCACCGTCTCGTCACTTCCCACGCTATCCATTTGGGTACGAATTCCATCTTCATCAGGGACTCCTGCATTGAAACTGTTGAGGTTATATCTGGGTAATATATCACAGACGGGGCGGGCTGGGCAACTGTAAAAGACGATTTGGAATTTACTGTCATATTTGGGAAATATATGGCGCGCCATCGGCTGGAGTAACGGGGCTGGTCATACATTTTTCTTGCAAATCGCGCTGATTTCCAATACAATTATAGACTGTTTCATGCATCACAAGGAGGTGTCTGTTTTGCCGATCTACGAGTACGAATGTCTTTCATGCGGCGGGCGTTTCGACGCCCTCCAGAAGCTGTCCGACGAGCCCCTGACCGAGTGCAGGCTCTGCAAGGGGGCGGTAAGAAAACTCCTCGGCACGCCCGCGCTCCAGTTCAAGGGGAGCGGCTGGTACATCACCGACTACGCCGGAAAGACCCCGGCCCCCGGACAGGCGGGCGGCGGTTCGTCCGAAGGCGGCTCCGGCGGCGATTCCGCTCCAGCGTGCGCGCCTGCCGCGTCCGGGTCATCGTCCGAGCTTTCCGGCGCGCCCGCCTGCGCATGCTCGGCCAAGGGCTGCGGCGAAAAGTAACCCGGCATGTCCACCCACCGCAAGGCCCCCAGGGTCCACGTGCACGTCCCGCTCCCGGAGTTCCCGAAGTTCGAGAACACCCTGCGTTCGCTCGGCGTCGGCATGGAGCTTTACATCGGCTCCCAGGTCATAGACGGCGTCACGGAGAACGACCTGCACGACCTCGCCGCCAGGTTCGACTGGGGCGGGACCATGTCCATCCACAGCCCGTTCATGGACCTCTCGCCCGGCGCGCTCGACCCCAAGATCGGCGCGGCAACCCTTGAGCGATACCTCCAGGTCATATCCTTCGCGGAGATACTCAGGCCGGACGTCGTCGTCTTCCATTCCGGCTACGAGGCCTGGAAATACGCGGGCAAGGTCGGGCTATGGATGGAGCCGAGCGTCAGGACTTGGCGCAAGGTTATGGAGCATACCGAGAAAATAGGCGTGAAGGTCGCGGTAGAGAACATTGTGGACGCGGAGCCGGACCACCTGTCCCAGCTCGCGGACGAGGTAAACCACCCGCTCTTCGGCCTCTGCCTCGACGTCGGACACAGGGAGATTTTCTCCGAGCTGTCGGTCGTCGAATGGGCGCGTGGCTTTGGGAGGCATATCTTTGAGCTGCACCTGCACGACAACCTCGGCGCGGCGGACGACCACATGCCGATAGGCGAGGGAGTGATAGACTTCGACGGGCTGTTCGAGGAGGTTGCCCGGCTTGGGATAGACCCGGTCTATACGCTTGAGGCGCATTCGGCGGAGGATGCGATGGTTAGTTTGGAGAGGGTGAAGAGGTATTTGTAAGGGTCATGGCGGGGTTCACCCGCCATTTTCATATTGCAGGGGCCTTACCAAACGAAGCGCGTGTCGGCCCTTCTTGTATTTTTGTAGGGGCGGGTCCCCGTGCCCGCCCTCTTGCTTGTCGTTCCGAGCGGAGTCGAGGAATCTGCTGTCAAAAGCAGGTCCCTCCACGGAGCCTGCCCTGAGCCCCGGCTTTATGCATACCGGGGTAAACTCCGCCGAAGGGGGTGGGACGACGTCAGGCTTTCATAAACGTCATCCAAGTGATCCGGGACTTTGTCAGCAGTATGGGCCGCGAGTTATCGCGGCCCATACTGCTATCTGGAATCAGGTCCTGAATTAAGTCTATTCGCACGGCCCCATCGCGTCCCTTACCGCTTCGAGCAGGTCGGGCAGGTCGTAAGGCTTCTCTATGAAGTTGAGTCCCATCTCCTGTATCAGCGGCCACTGCGACTTGTGGTCGGTGTACCCGCTGGAGAGGAGCACCCTGATGCCGGGCTGCCGCTCCATCATCTTTTTCACCATGTCTATGCCGCTCATGTCCGGGAGCACGACGTCGCTGAAGACAAGGTGAAACTCGCCGCCCTCCCTCTCGAACGTATCCAGCGCTTCCTTCGCGGTCTCGGCGACGTATACGGTATAGCCCTGCCTGGAGAGCACCTTGGTGATGAGCATCACGACGCCCTCCT
Source organism: Nitrospirota bacterium (assembly GCA_016212105.1). Lineage (GTDB taxonomy): Bacteria > Nitrospirota > JACRHJ01 > JACRHJ01 > JACRHJ01 > JACRHJ01. Next base: position 94,004 of record JACRHJ010000014.1, on the reverse strand, counting down.
CGTCCTCGACGAGCAGCACCTTCTCGCCCTTCCCGCACGGCCTCTTCGTCCTGGTTTCGGCTGTCGCATGGAAGTCCTCCGGCCGGTCGTCGCATGCCTTCAGGTAAACCTTGAACGTCGTGCCGCGCCCCGGCTCGCTGAACACGTTTATCCATCCGCCCTGCTCCTCGACGATGCCGTAGACCACGGACAGGCCGAGCCCTGTGCCCTTCTTCTCGTCCTTTGTGCTGTAGAACGGGTCGAAGATGTGCCGGAGCGTCTCGGAGTCCATGCCGACGCCCGTGTCCGATACCGTCATGCATACGAACCTGCCCGGGCGAGCGCCCGGCACCGGCTTGCAGGCCTCCTCGTCGAACTCGGCCTTCTCGGTCCTGAAGCTTAGTGTCCCGCCTCCGGGCATCGCGTCTCTTGCGTTCACCGCGAGGTTCATCGCCACCTGTTCCAGGTTGCCGGGGTCCGCGCGCACGGCCATGACTTCATGTCCCAGCTCCATGCGGACGACGACGTCCTCGCCTATCAGCCTCCGGAGCATCCCCATGAACTCGTCGAGAGTCCTGTTCAAGTCCATCGGCACGGGCGCGCCCGGTTTCTGCCTGCTGAACAGCAACAGCTTCCTGGTCAGGTTTGCGGCCCTTTCCGCGGCCACGTTTATCTGTCTCAGGTTCATGTATGTCGTGGAGCCTTCGCCGATGTCCTCCATTGCCTGCTCGCTCTCGCCCTTTATGACCGTCAGCAGGTTGTTGAAGTCGTGGGCTATGCCGCCGGCGAGCGTGCCGACCGCCTCCATCTTCCTGGAGTGGAACAACTGGTCGCGCATCTGCTCCCTTGCGTCCTCCGCGAGCTTCCTCGCGGTGATGTCCATCAACGTCCCGAATATCGCGGGCTTGCCTTCATAGACGTGCGGTGTCCCCATGACGTGTATGTATATCATGCGCCCGTCCTTTGTGAAGGTGCGCAAGCCCTCGTCCTCGCCGGGGCTGCCGCCGGCAATCATGGCCTGCATCCGCTCGACAGCCTTCTGCTGGTCCTCGGGGTGTATGAGCTGCAGGACGTTCACCCCGATAAGCTCGTCCTGTGTGCAGGCGAATATTTCGGCGAGCCTGGGGTTGGCGTATACGATGCAGCCGTCGATTAATATATACACGCCGACGTGGTTCCGCTCGACCAGGCTCCTGAACCGCGCCTCGGACTCCCTGAGCGCGTCCTCCGTGCGCCTCCTCTCCGTCGCGTCCCGGACTATGGCCATTATCCGGCCGTCTTCCAGCATCCTGGAACTGATGTCGGACGGTATCCTGACACCGTCCTTCCGGATGGTATCGACGCTCCCTGTGAACGTATTGCCTTCGAGTACTATCCGCATGCCTTCCGAAACCAGGTCGTGCATATCGGACGGGGTAAGTTCCGCGATGCTCATGCCGATGAGTTCATCCGGCGTATACCCGCTCAGCTCACAGGCCCGCGTGTTGACCTCGACAATCTTCGCATGCCTGTCGTGGATGACTATGGCGTCGGACGCCTGCTCCATTAGCGTACGGTACCTTGCCTCGCTCTCCCGGAGTTTCTCCGTCCTTTCCTCGACGCGCCTCTCAAGCTCGGAGACCTCCATCGTGGCCGTCTCGAACATCGCCTGGTCGCCCTTCCTCACCGTGGCGATAAGGAGGACTATGACCGACGCGACTATCGGCGCGACGACGAGCACGTCCACCGAGCCTATCAGGACGAGGTCGAGCGAGAACCTGCCCCACCAGACATAGGACATGACGGTGTTCGTGAGCGCGGCGAGTATCTCCGCGAGGATAAAGGCTACCCACAGGGTGTGCCAGAGGTTCTCGGACATCAGCCTGCACAGGGCGCCTGCATATGTGGCGTTGCCGCCGCCGGCTTGGGATGTCAGGACGTCCGGGACAGACCCGTCGGACTGCAAGCCTTTGTTGTCGTTCATGAAGCACCTCGGTCATATTATTTGCGCGGGTATTTAATAGTATAGTACGGACTTCTGGATGTCAAACGTATTCCCGTGAATTATGGGTGAATAAAAATAAAGTATATCTCATTCCGGCGCACTGGTCAAACGCATCTTGCTTGACATCGCAGCCCCATTAATGATAACTTACGTGACTACATCGAGTGTCGCAGGGCCGTGAAGAAAAAATGAAGTCCCTTGAACGGAACATTGTTAGGAAGGCCGGCAGGGCCATAGGGGACTTCGGCCTTATCGAGGACGGCGACCGCGTGATGGTCGCCCTCTCCGGCGGCAAGGACTCCTGGACTCTGCTGCACGTCCTGGAGGCCCTCAGGCGAAAGGCGCCCGTCAGGTTCGGCATCGTCGCGGTGACGGTACACCCGGGCTTTCCAGGCTTCAGGTCGGACGATGTCGAGGACTGGCTCAGGGAGCACGGTTTTGAATACCATATAGAGCGCTCCAATATGTACGGCGTCATAGCCGAAAAGATGGGGCCGGAAGAGGGCGGCTGGTGCTCGTTCTGCGCAAGGCTCAGGCGGGGTATACTCTACCGCCTCGCGGGCGAGCTGTCCTGCACGAAGGTCGCGCTCGGACACCACGCCGACGACCTCATAGAGACGCTCCTGATGAGCGCGCTGTACAACGGCGAACTCCGCTCGATGCCGCCCAAGCTCCTTGCCGAGGACGGCAGGAACGTGGTCATCCGGCCGCTCTGCTACGTCTCGGAGGCCGAGACGGCCGAGTTCGCGCGCGCGAATGGTTTCCCCGTGATTAACTGCGGATGCCCGGTCTGCGGCGGCTCCGCGATGAAACGGCACAAGGTCAAGGCCCTGCTTAACAAGCTTGAGTCCGAGGACCCCGGCATAAAGGACAGCCTGCTCGCAGCGCTGGGGAATATTAAGCCGAAATATCTGATGGACAAGCGGTTTTATTGACAGGCGGCTATAGAGAAGCAGTATATGTCATTGCGAGGAGTCCCGCGTTTCGCGGGACGACGCGGCAATCACCTCCATGCCCGTCATTTCCGCCGCTGATTGTCATTGTGAGGAGCGATAGCGACGCGGCAATCTCCTCCTTTGCCCGTCATTCCCGCCCCGGCTTTAGGCATACCGGGGTAAACTCCAGCGGGAATCCAGGAAGTTCGTAATTCCTGGCCCCCGTGTCGAGCGCGGGGTTGACAAGCAAAAGCCAAATCCCCCCTGTAGTCCCCCCTTTTACAAAGGGGGGACAATGCATTGACTTCCCCCTTTGAAAAAGGGGGAATGAGGGGGATTTGGATTTCAAGCAGTTGTAGTTGCCCGATTCATCGGGCGATTTTAAAAGCGCCCCATAAATGGGGCAGCTACAACTTTAGAATGCAAGAGGGCGGGCACGGAGACCCGCCCCTACATAAAAACACGCGGTTGGTGCGGTCTTCAGGAGGTTGACTTGCGGGCAGTAGTCCAGAGGGTAAAGAACGCGCGCGTGACGGTGGACGGCGCGGCGGTGTCAGAGATCGGGCACGGCCTTCTCGTCCTGCTCGGCGTGGAGAAGTACGACAAGGAGGCCGACGCCGACTACCTCCTGAAAAAGATAGTCGAGCTCAGGATATTCTCGGACGCGGACGGCAAGTTCAACCACTGCCTTACTGACGTCGGCGGAGAGATTATGATAATCTCGCAGTTCACTATATGCGGGGATGCGCGAAAGGGCAGAAGGCCGTCCTTTACGGACGCCGAGAAGGGCAAGCAGGCCGAAGAGCTTTATGAATATATGGTATACATGGCGAAGGACATGGGGCTGAAGGTCGGTGAGGGCCGGTTCGGCGCCCACATGGAGGTCTCGCTCGTCAACGACGGACCGGTAACGATGCTGCTCGACAGCGGGAAGCTCTTCTGATATGCAGCCCAAGGACAGGATAATACTCGCGCTCGACGTGGACTCCGTGAAGGCCGCGGAAGACGCGGTCCGGCTTCTGAAGGACCATGTCGGGGCGTTCAAGGTGGGGTTCGAGCTGTTCACCTCGGCCGGGCCGTCCATCGTGGATGCGGTAATCGGAGGCGGGGGGAAGGTCTTCCTCGACCTCAAGTACCACGACATCCCAAACACCGTCGCAAAGGCCGTCCGGGCCGCGGTCAGGATGGGCGTGACCTTCGTGGACGTGCACGCGTCCGGCGGCCATAAGATGATGGCGGTGGCGTCCGATGCGGCAAGGGACGAGTCGGAGAAGCTCGGGATGCCCCTTCCGGTCTGCCTCGCTGTGACCGTGCTGACCAGCATGGGCGAGCGGGAGTTGCGCGAAGAGGTAGGCGTCGCGAGGACGCCGCTCGAACAGGTGCTCCACCTTGCCGTCCTTGCGAAGTCGTCCGGAATGGGAGGAGTGGTCGCGTCTCCGCGCGAGGCGGCCGCGATCCGGAACGCGGTAGGTAAAGATATGGTGATAGTGACGCCCGGCGTCAGGCCAGCGTGGGCGTCGAGGGACGACCAGAACAGGGTAGCCACCCCCGGGGAGGCGGTAAAGGCCGGCTCGGACTACCTTGTGATTGGCAGGCCGATACTCGCGTCTAACGACCCGGTCGAAGCCGCGGGCAGGATAGCGGAGGAGTTGCACGGTTTATAAGGCCGCACTGGAGGGGATATTGAGCGAGACTGTTGCTTCTGTCAGGGCCAAGGCGAAGGTGCTGGTCGTCGAGGACGAGGGCAGCGTCAGGGACGCTCTCATGAGGATACTCGCAAGCTACGGCCACACGGTGGTCGGCGCCGAGGACGGTGAGGCGGCCCTGGCGGTATACGAGGCCGAGGTCGGCTTCCAGATTGTCATGACCGACCTGAGCCTGCCGGGCAAATCCGGCTGGGACGTCGCCAGGGCGATAAGGAAGAAGGACCCGGACATACCGATAGTGCTCCTGTCGGGCTGGGACGTGGATGAGTCCGGCGATGAGTACCGGGGCAGCGGAGTAAGCCGTCTGCTTCCCAAGCCGGTAAAGATAAAGGAGATGCTCGCGCTGGTGGACGAGCTTGTTCATAAGGTCACGGAGGGTTGAGCCCCATGCAGAACGAGGGAGAGATACTTAATATATTCAGGCAGCAGGGCGCGCTTCTGGAAGGCCACTTCCTGCTGTCATCGGGGCTTCACAGCGAGACGTACCTCCAGTGCGCGCTAGTGCTCCAGAACCCGGACATGGCGACCGAGATGTGCTTCAAGCTCGGCGGTATGTTCAGGGGCGAGAAGATAGACTTCGTAATCGCGCCCGCGCTCGGCGGCATAATCGTCGCGCACGAGGTGGCCAAGGCGCTCGGCGTCAGGGCGCTCTTCGCGGAGCGGGTGGACGGCAAGCTAACGCTCCGCCGGGGCTTCACCATCGCCCCGGGCGAGCGCGCGCTCGTCGTCGAGGACGTCGTCACCACCGGCGGCTCGACGGTGGAGACGATGCGCGTCGTAACGGAGGCGGGCGGCGTCGTGGTCGGCGCGGGCTCGATAATCGACAGGAGCGGCGGCACGGCAGAACTCGGCGTCCAGTACAAGTCGCTCGTCACGCTCTCCATCAAGTCCTTCCAGCCAAAAGACTGCCCGCTCTGCCAGAAGGGCATTCCGGCCGTGAAGCCCGGCAGCAGAAACCTCGCCAAATGACCAGGGCCGTACTACCGGCGAAGGCTGATTTTGTCGAGCTTGCCCAAAAAGGCGTCATAAGCCCTGTTTATATCGGGCCGGCAGACCCGCCCTGCGGACCCGCGGAGGCGTACCAGGCCCTCCGGAGGGGACCGTACTCCTTTCTGCTCGAATCCGTCAGGCCGGACCCCAGGATCGGGCGGTACTCCTTCGTCGGCTCCGAGCCGTACATGGTGTTCCGCTCCAGGGGCCGGGCCATAGAGGTCGTCAGGGGCGAGACGCGCGCCGCGCTCAACCGGCCACCGCTGGTCAAGCTCCGCGAGCTGATGGAGAACTACAGGACCGTCCGGGTGCCGGGCATGCCCCCGTTCGCGGGCGGCTGCGCAGGTTTCTTCTCCTACGACTTCGTGCACAACTTCGAAAAGCTTTCGCGGCTGGCCTCGGACGACCTCGGCATACCGGATGCGTACTTCGTCTTCGTCGACGCCGTGGCGGCATTCGACCACGTGGACGGTAAGCTCTGGCTCATCGCCAGCCCCGGCGCGTCCGGGCGCGGCCTCGGTTATACGCTGCCGGAGGGCGACGGCTGGGCGGACGCCTACGACAAGGCGGTAGACAAGCTGCGCGACATGGAGGCGAGGCTCGCGTCCGCCGCATCTCAGCCCATAAAGAGGCCGGGCGCGGCGTCCGGCGGAATTAAGGCTTCGCCCCTCATCCCCAAGGAACGGTACATGGAGATGGTCAGCCGCGCCAAGGAGTACATCGCCGCCGGCGACATATTCCAGGCGAACCTCTCCCAGAGGCTGTCCGCGGACGTGGACGGCGTTGACCCGTGGGAGATATACAAGGTCCTGCGCGAGGTAAACCCCTCCCCGTTCGCATCGTTCATGGACTTCCCCGACGTGAAGATAGTAAGCTCGTCCCCGGAGCGGCTTGTGAGGCTCGCGGACGGCGTCGCCGACACGCGGCCCATCGCCGGCACCCGCCCGCGCGGCAAGGACAGGTCGGGGGACGACGCCATGCGCTCCGAGCTGCTCCTGAACGAAAAGGAGCGCGCCGAACACATCATGCTGATAGACCTTGAGCGTAACGACCTCGGCCGCGTCTGCGACTACGGCAGCGTACACGTCGACGAACTGATGGTCACAGAGGACTACTCGCACGTCATTCATATCGTATCGAACGTCACGGGCAGGCTTGCGCCGGGCAGGGACGCCTTCGACCTGATAAAGGCCACCTTTCCCGGCGGTACGATAACCGGCGTGCCCAAGGTCCGGTGCATGGAGATAATAGACGAGCTGGAGCCTGTCGCGCGCGGGCCGTATACCGGCTCCGCCGGGTATATAAGCCATACCGGCGACATGGACCTGAACATAGTGATACGCACTTTCGTGATAAAGGACGGCCGCGCATACGTGCAGGCCGGCGCGGGCATCGTCGCGGACTCCGACCCGGAGCGCGAGTACTACGAGACGCTTCACAAGGCCGAGGCGCTGGTAAGGACGCTGGAACGTTTGTAAAGACGTGATGCGTGTTCGTGTTTCGTGTTCGTGAAGGATTTTATACAGGAGCCGTTCCAAGCGGAGCGCGTGTTGGCCCTCGTACCGCCTGTCATTGAGAGGAGCGAAGCGACGCGGCAATCTCCGCCTTTGCTTGTCATTCTGAGCGAAGCGAAGAATCTGCCTGTATATTATCCCCTCTCCTCGCGGGAGAGGGGTTGGGGTGAGGGGGTTCCATTTGTTGTGGCCTGTCATCTTGCCCGGCCTCTTTAAATCCCCCTCATTCCCCCTTTGTCAAAGGGGGAGGTAAAGTCCTTTCCCCACTTTGAAAAAGGGGGGATAAAAGGGGGGATTTGCCTTCGTCAGCCATTTTCTTAATGCAGGGGCAGGCCCCGTGCCTGCCCTGGTTGTAAATACGAAGTGGTTGTCATTGCGAGGAGTCACGCGCTTCGCGGGACGACGCGGCAATCTCAGCACTTAAAGAACCGAGATTGCCACGCTTCGCTCGCAATGACAGGCAAACGCAAAGGCGAAGAGGGCGGGCACGGGGACCCGCCCCTACACAAGAACAAACCAGATCCGGCACGACGGCCGGCCCCTGCTTAAACCAAACAACAAGGACACAATATGCCCACCGAGTTCCCGTACACTCACAACTTCTGGACGCCAAGCAAACTCTACAGGAATCTCGAAGACTTTGCCGAGGCGAACAGGCTCGTCACTATAGACGTCGGCTGCGGCCGGAAGAAGTTCCGGGGCTCGACCGGCATGGACGAGCGGACGAACTCGCTCGCGGACGTACACCACGACTTGAACGTCTTCCCGTACCCGCTGCAGGACGACACGTACGACATAGTTATGTGCCGCCACGTCCTGGAGCACGTGGACAACGTGCCGGGGACGCTCGAGGAGTTCTACCGGATAGCGAAGCCGGGCGGCATCGTCATGGTCGAGGTCCCGCACTTCACCCACCCGGAGGCGTACCGCCACTGGCAGCACAAGCACTTCTTCACGAACGCGTCGCTCGACTACTTCAAGCCGGGCAACTCCCATTACAAGACCGCGCTAAAGATGGTCAACAAGCACATATACATACACGACCTCTTCCGGGCGACCGGCGTCGAGTGGCTGATGAACAGGTGCGACCACTTCTACGAGAGGCACCTGGCGTTCATCCTTCAGGCGAGCTGCATAGTATACACGATGAGGGCGGTCAAGCCGCTGCCGCCGCCCCGCTAACCCCGGAGGAAAACCATGAAGGTGTACATCAACGGCACGTTCTACCCCAAGGACGAGGCGAAGGTCTCGGTGTTCGACCACGGCTACCTGTACGGGGACGGCATCTACGAGACGCTGCGCGCGTATTCAGGGCAGGTCTTCAAGCCCGGCGAGCACATGGCCCGGCTGATGCACTCGGCGCGCCTGGTGGAGATGTCGCTCCCGATGGACGGGGACGGGTTCCTGGATGCGATAGACCGCACTGTCCGGGAGAACGGGCTGTCGGAGGCCTACATCCGCGTGAGCGTGTCGCGCGGGCCGGGCGAGATAGGCCTCGACCCGGCGTTATGCCCCGTGCCGACCGTCGTGATAATCGCCAAGGAGTTCAATAAATACCCCGAGTCCATGTACGAGGACGGCATAAAGGTGTCCGTCGTGAAGACCCGCAGGAACCACCCGGAATGCCTCGACCCGGCCATCAAGTCCACGAACTTCCTGAACAACATATTCGCCAAGATGGAGGCGAAGAGGGCGGGCGCGTACGAGGGCATAATGCTGAACCACGCGGGCCATGTCGCGGAAGGTACGATTTCCAACGTCTTCATCGTGGAAAACGGCTCGCTGGTGACGCCTCCGCTGATTGCGGGCATACTTGACGGCGTTACACGCAACCTGGTGATTAAGCTCGCGGAGGGCATGGGCATGACGGTATTCGAGGAGCCTTTCACCGAGGCCCGGATGTGGGCCGCGGACGAGGCATTCATAACCAACACCACGATGGAGGTCATGCCCGTGACGGACGTGGACGGACACGTGGTCGGGGGAGGCAAGGCCGGCGATGCCGCCAGGAGGCTGCGCGCCGCGTACCGCGAGGAGGTGGCCCGTTGTTTGAAAACGCGATAGACCTGGCGCGGGTCATAGACCACACGCTGCTGAAGTCCACGGCGACGCCGGCCGACATAGACCGGCTCTGCGACGAGGCCCGGCAGTACTCGTTCTGGTCTGTCTGCGTGAACCCCTGCTACGTAGCGCGCGCCGCCGGGCGGTTGAAGGACACCGGCATAAAGGTCTGCTCGGTCGTCGCCTTCCCGCTTGGATGCGGCACGACCCCGATGAAGGTGATGGAGGGCGTGGAGGCGGTCCGAAACGGCGCGGCCGAGCTTGACGTCGTTATGAACGTCGGCCTGTTCAAGGCCGGGGAGTACGAGGCGGTCGCGCGCGACATCAAGGACTTCATTGTGCTGACGCCAGGCGTGGTGCACAAGGTTATAATAGAGACCTGCTACCTGACCGACGCGGAGAAGGCGGGCGCCGCCCGCCTCGCGGCCGAGGTCGGGGCGGAGTTCGTCAAGACCTCCACCGGCTTCGGGCCTGGCGGGGCGAAGTCGGGCGACGTCGCCCTGATGAAAGAGGCGGCCATCGGCAAGTCCAGGGTAAAGGCCGCGGGCGGCATAAAGGATTTGGACACGCTCGTGCACATGGTGCAGGCCGGGGCGGAGCGGATAGGCACGTCGTCCGGCGTCGCCATCGTCGAGGAGTTCATGGCCAGGCACCGGGCGAAGCAGGGGCCGCCGGAATAAGCCTTCGTCCGTCATTCCCGCGAAGGCGGGAATCCAGGAAGTTGTTATTAATGTATGGGCCGACCCGTGTGTCGGCCCTGCCTTTAATCCCCCTCACCCCCGGCCCCTCTCCCGGGAGGAGAGGGGAGTAACAGGGTCTTCCCGCATCGCGGGAATGGATTATTGTAGGGTGGGCACCGCACACCGTCCGTCATTCCCGCGAAGGCGGGAATCCAGGAAGTTGTTTTTAATGTAGGGGCCGACCCGTGTGTCGGCCCTGCCTTTAATCCCCCTCACCCCCCCCCGGCCCCTCTCCCGCAAGGGGAGAGGGAGTAGCGGTGCGGACGCAATTAATTGCGCCCCTGCAATATCAATTACAAACAGATTCCTCGACTTCGCTCGGAATGACAGGCTAAGAGTGCGGGCTGCGTAAACCTTCTTTACGCCTCTCCCATAAATCCCCGCCATATCTGCAAATAAGTTGACACCGCCTCGCCTTTTATGTTATGAATTAAGTTGGGTTTATATGTTCTTGTATTAACCGAGGTCTTCGATGGCCCTTGTAAACTACGCAACGCGCGAGATCAACGCGAAGATAGTGTATTACGGTCCCGGCCTGTCCGGAAAGACCACCAACATACACCACATCTTCGACCGGGTGAAGTCCAAGAACAAGGGCAAGCTCATCTCGCTGGCGACCCAGGGAGACAGGACGCTGTTCTTCGACTTCCTGCCTGTCGAGCTCGGCAGCATCAGGGGCTTCAAGACCCGGTTCCACCTCTATACCGTACCAGGCCAGGTATTCTACAACTCCACCAGAAAACTCGTCCTGAAGGGCGCGGATGGCGTCGTTTTCGTCGCCGACTCCCAGAAGATGATGATGGAGGAGAACCTCCAGTCGATGGAAAACCTCAAGGCCAACCTCGCCGACATGGGCCTCAAGCTCGACAAGTTCCCGGTGGTCATACAGTACAACAAGCGAGACCTCCCGAACGCGGCCCCGGTCGAGGAGATGGACGAGTACCTGAACCCGCTCGGCCTGCCGTACTTCGAGGCATCCGCCGTTACTGGCGAGGGCGTGCTGAAGACGATGACGGCCATCGTCAAGTTCATCATGCACGACCTGAAGCAGGACCCCGAGGGCCACGACGTCAACGTCGAGGTCTTCAGGGAGAACGAGCCTGAACTTCGTGATGCCGGTGAGGCGCAGGCCGAAGCGGCGCTGCCGCCGGAGCTTGCCCCGGAGCTGTCGCGGGCATCCGCCGGGCCGGCACCTGTTTCCAGGGAGTCCGTCTGGGCCGACGAGGTGCCGACCGCCCCGGAGCCAGTCCCCGCCGCAACGGGTACCGCACCCCAGGCGGTCGCGGCAATCGAGTCCGCCCGCACTGACGAGATAACCGAGACGCTGCACATGCCTGCCGGATGGAGCACGGACGCGGCTGTCGAGGCGGAGGGTACCGAAGCCGTCCAGGAGAGAGCGGCCGGCGACACATACTTCGAGGCGCCGTCCATGCTGGCGGCGGGCCCGGATGCACTGCCGTTTTCCGTCCCGGCCGAGGTCTCGTCCGAGCTTAGCGGGAACATAAGCCTGCCTTCGGGCGTGATGGAGGCGGTGCCAGGTATACCCGATATCCCGGACCTGGGATCAGCGGGTACCGTCCTGAACTTCCCGCCGGTGGTCCCGGACCTGTTCGGCGCGACTGACGAGGCCGAGCATGAGGAGATATACGAGGCGGTCGAGGTGCCGGACGAGCTTGGAGACGCCATAAAGGACGACGTCTCGCTTCCGATGGCAGACCTTGCCGGCGCGGACGAGGGATACGCCTCCCAGTACGCCGGAGCGCCCATCGCGTTCGACGAGCGGGAGCGCGCGATATTCTCGGAGCTTGCCGACGACATCCATGCCGAGCCGGCAGAGGCGGTGCACGACGCGGTGCACGAGGCCGAGCCTGTGGCTGACGAAGGGCAGGACGTCTTTGCGAAGTTCGCCGAGATGTCGCAGGGCATGCCGCCCATGCAGCCCGTCCCGGATGAGCCCGTGGTCAGCGACGCGGCCGTGGTCATAACGGCGGGGGGCGAGGACTCTCCCATAGCATGGGAGGCCGCCATCCACGACGCCGAGGAGTTCGTCGAGGAGTCCCATGCGGTCGAAGAGGCGTCCCCGGCCGGGGAACCAGCGGGCGGCAAGGACCTCTTCGACGTATACTTCGGCAGGAAGGCCGGCAAGCCGTCCATGACCGTCGAGGAACTCGACAGCGAGCTGTCCCATGAGTTCTCGGACGACGACAGTGGTATCCTCGCGGCATCTCCGGGCATGACATCCGAAAGGCCGGAGACCGCCGAGCTGCCCGTAATGGGTTCCAGGCAGGTCTTCACCATCCCGGTACGCATCACAACCACCGACGGCTTCAGGGAGGTCACGCTGAAGGTCAGCGTGGATGTCGAGATAGAGGGGGCGGGGCTCGACTCTATAACGAAGGTGGAGGTGCTCCAGCCTTATCCCAAGGCCGACCCGTCTCCCTCCGTCAAGCCTGCCGACGAGGCCAGGCTTAAACCCCCGGACACGCCGCGCCCCGTGCGCACACCCGCGCCGATACTCATGCCGAAGGCCGAGGACAAGAAGTTCAGCGTTCTCCAGAAGATCCTGGGCATGAAGTAGTCTGCCTGTTTTTCGTTCGACATCCTTATTCTCATTAATACAAACACGGAGGAGACATGTCAGGACATTCCAAGTGGGCAACCACGAAGCACAAGAAGGCGGCCGCCGACCAGAAGAGGGGCAAGATATTCACGAAGGTCACCAAGGAGCTTACCGTCGCGGCCAAGCTCGGAGGCGGCGACCCGGACGGAAACGCCAGGCTTCGCACCGCTATAGAGAAGGCCAAGGAAGCCAACATGCCCGCGGACAACGTCAAGCGCGCCATACAGAAGGGCACCGGCGAGCTGCCGGGCGTGTCCTACGACGAGGTGACGTACGAGGGCTACGGCCCCGGCGGCGTCGCGCTCCTCATCGCCTGCCTGACCGACAACAAGAACCGCTCGGTCGCCGAGGTGCGCTTCATACTCAGCAAGAACAACGGCAGCATGGGCGAGGCCGGCTGCGTCTCCTGGATGTTCAACCAGAAGGGCTACATAGTCGTCGACAAGAAGGCGGTCGGCGAGGACGAGCTGATGAACGCCGCGCTCGAGGCCGGTGCGGAGGATGTGGTCTCCGAGCCCGGCGAGCCTAACTACGAGATATTCACCGCGGCAACTGACTTCGAGTCTGTGAAGACCGCCGTCACCGGCATGGGCATCAAGCCCGAGGTCGCCGAGGTCACGATGATACCGCAGACCTACGTCAAGCTCGAAGGCAAGGAGGCTGAGCAGATGATACGGCTGATGGACGCGCTCGAAGACAACGACGACGTCCAGGACGTCTACGCGAACTTCGACATCTCGGACGAAGAGATGGAGAGGATGGGGTAAAAGCAGGGGCTAGGGACGAGGGGCTAGGGGCTGGCAGGAAAAGCCGTGTTTCGTGTTCGTGTCTCGTGTTCGTGAATGATTTTATGTAGGGGCCGACCCGCGTGTCGGCCCTGCATTTGACTTAACGGTGTCATTCTGAGCGAAGCGAAGAATCTGCCTGTATCAAATATTGTAGGGGCGCAGTTTACTGCGCCCGCACCTTTTGTTGTCATTCCCGCGAAAGCGGGAATCCATTGTCATGCGCATATTCAAAATGGACCCCCGTTTTCACGGGGGTGACACCGGAGTAACTGATATTCAATCCGCAGGGTTGCAATGCGAGTATTAGGCATAGACCCCGGCACGGTCACTACCGGTTACGGCGTGGTGGACGAAGACGGCGGCCGCATAACCTTCGTCGGGGCCGGGGGCATCGCCACGTCCGCGAAGCAGGCCTTCCCGGAGCGCCTCAAGAAGATATACGAGGGCCTTCAGGCGGTCATCGCGGAGCACCACCCAGACATGGTCGCGGTCGAGAGCCTGTTCTTCGCCAAGAACGTACAGTCCGCGCTCAAGCTCGGGCACGCGAGGGGCGTCGCGGTCCTCGCCGCCGTGATGGACGGCCTGCCGGTGTACGAGTACTCCCCGACCGAGATAAAGCAGGCTGTGGTCGGTTACGGCGCGGCCGAGAAGCCGCAGGTCCAGAAGATGGTCATGACTCTCCTGAAGATGGACGCCATGCCGGCCAAGCTCGACACGACGGACGCGCTCGCGGCCGCGATTTGCCACATACACTCGGCGCGGATGAAGGACGCCGTGAAGGGCAGGGGCAAATGATCGCCCTCATAACAGGCAAGCTCGCCTCCAAGACCCCCGGCACGGTCGTAGTGGACGTATCCGGCGTCGGATACGAGGTGCACATCCCGCTGTCGTCCTTCTACGAGATGCCGGACGAGGGCGGCCCCGTCAGGCTCCACATACACACCCACGTCCGGGAAGACGCGATAACCCTGTTCGGCTTCCTTACCGTAAAAGAGAAGGAACTCTTCCTCGCGCTGATGGGCGTCACCGGCATCGGCCCCAAGCTCGCGCTGAACATCATCTCCGGCCTCGCTATGGACAAGCTCGTGGACGCGATAGCGCGCGGCGACGACAGGATGCTCGCCACCGTGCCGGGCGTCGGCAAGAAGACCGCCGCGCGTCTCGTGCTTGAGCTGAAGGAGAAGGTAGCCGCGATGGGATACGAGGAGGTTTCCGGCCCTTGCCGGGTCGGCCCCGGCGTCAACCGCCAGAAGGAGGAGGCGGTCTCCGCGCTCGTCAACCTCGGGTACAACCGGGGCGTCGCGGAAGAAGCCGTCAAGCGCGTCTGCGCCGCAGACGGCGAGGAGACCTCCATCGAGGCGCTTATCCGGGATACGCTGAAGATGCTGGCGAAGGGGTAGCGATTTGGCTGGTAGAGAGCAGGAGCGACGGATGAAAGTTGGAAGGAATGACCCGTGCCCGTGCGGCAGCGGGAAGAAGTTCAAGAAATGCTGCATCGACAAGGGAGAGGACGGGGTATTGTTTCCGGCGGAGGCACGGAAGTCCCTGACTCACCAGATGCGCCTCGGATACGGTTTGTACTGGAAGCGTGACTACGCGGGCGCGTGCGACAAGTGGCTGGAAATCTGGCGAGCCGTAGCTTCAGCCGCAAAAGAAAAGGGCCTTCGGGACATCGCTTCCATCGACAACGAGTTCGCGGAAATAGCGACTGCGAGCAAGTGGAGCGATGACCTGGGAAATGCGCTGAAGGTCGCGTCCTTTACTGGCCCCTATGGCGTGACGTTGGCTGAATATGCGCGTGAATTCGTGGAGGTTTTGCCAGATAGCGGCCTGTCCATAGTCCAGAACATGCGGGTTACCGAGGCGGAGGCATATGCGGCGATGGGTGATACGGACACGGCGGAAGCCTTGTACGAGGCGGTTGTCCGCGACTACACGGGATGGGCATCCGGTTATGTAGCGTGGTCTGATATTTTTTGTGACGAATTTTACAGGACCCCGCTGGACCGGGATAAGGCACGCACGATTTTGAGGACGGGTCTGGCAGCCGGGGTCGATTACCCCGATGAACTTGTCGAGAGTCTTCTGGTTATCGACGACGACGAGGCGGCCGAGGCGGCGGTAGAGATACTTTTACGCAATGGCCATGATTATGATGAAGCCGCTGCGGCTGTGGAGGACGCGAGGTGGCAACAGAGAGACGATTTACGCGACGATGAAAAATTGTCCGTGGACAGGCTCGTCGAGGACGCCTTGAAGATGCTGGCGAAGGGGTAGGATTTGTTTCCTGTCGATGGCGGCCGGGAGGTGTTCAATCGAAAAAACCGAATAATGCATTAGTTATCTTTGCTATAATTTTTGATTTAGCCGGTATGGTTTATTTCCTCAACAGGTTCTTAACGAAAGGCCATGATTTTGGTGACTTGAAAAATACCTTTATGGCTGCGTTCCTTGCATTAGCAATATTCGGTGCTTATTATTTCGGCGTGTGGCATAAGGAATGAAGAACTCGGCCATGAAGCCGGACGCCGCGCAAACCTGACCGAGATGATTTTATGCAGGGGCCGACCCGTGTGTCGGCCCTTCTTTGTTTTTTTGCATGGGTCCCGCAATTTGTGCGGGATGCCCGCCCTCTTATTATCCTTTATCAAATCCCCTCTCCTCCCGGGAGAGGGGTTGGGGTGAGGGCGTTCCACCCGTAGGGGCCGGTCTCCGAACGGCCCGGAATATCCGGCGCGCCGAGGGCGTCGCGCCCTACAAAACCGCCCGATGAATCGAGCAACTACAACTTCCTGGATTCCCGCCTTCGCGGGAATGACGTACCACGCGCCTCACGTAAACCTTGACATATCCCGCCCCGCCGGTTATCATGCATGGGTCAACAGCCATGCAATATCAACAGGTGAACCAATTGCCGACCGACAACGAAAAGATGGTCCGGATGCTTACCTCGCTCGCGGGCTCGGTGCTCGGCGCGCTCAAGGGCACGCCGGACGACCGGGCGCGCCTCGTCGTGACCCTGAACGGCATGGACGCGCAGATGCCGGCCGTGTCCGAGGACACAGCCGACGCGAAGGAGTTCATACGCGCGCTCGTGGGCCTCTTGGAAGGCAACCCGCCGTCGTCCGAAGGCATGGGTGAGCCGTACAAGGGCATATACGACCGCATCGTCACCAGGGCATTGTCGCCTGACAAGAGGAAACCCGGCGACGCCGGGGACGCCGGGGATGCCGCCGACAAGGAGATGCGCGAGTTCCTGACGCAGATTGCAGCGTCCGTCGTGATGATAATGCGGACCGGCGAACCAAAGGACAAGGCGGAACTCGCTGCAAGACTCCGCGAAGTCCACGGCGGCATGCCCAAGGATGCGGCCGGCCCGCGCGGCCTGCTCCTTGCGATGACCGGCCTGATAGAAGGCAACGCTGGCCCGGCAAAACCCCTGCCAGAACCTTACGCCGGGTTCTTCCGGAAAGTTATGGAGTCTATAGCGAGGGGTTCTCATTAAGATGCCATAATCACCCGTTGTCGGCTCGTCCGGGCAAAAAAGCCTTGACAAGCCTGACCGCGTGTGTTAGAAAAGTTGCGACTGTTTTCGAAAGGGGGAGACTGTTTGCTCGGAGGTCTGCGTAAAAAGGCTCCGCATGCCAGGAAAAAGAAGAAAGAGTACTTCACCGTAATGATCTTGCCCGGGCCGAATTCGAAGGTCCGCAAGTTCAGCATAGAGAAGACCTTCTTAAGAAACCTCGGTATTGCGGTTCTGGTTGCCGTAGGCCTGTCCACGCTCATGATGGGAGAATACTTCCACATGCGCGGACAGGTATGGGAACTCGACACCCTGCGCGCCGAGACTACGGAGCAGAGGGAGCAGATAAAGGTATTCGCCTCGAACATAGTCGACATGAAGGGCCAGATGGCCCAGCTCCAGGAGATGAGCGACAAGATAAAGTCGCTCGCCAGGGTCGGCGGCCGCGAGAAGAGCCAGCAGAGGCTCGGCATCGGCGGCACGGCCGAGATGTCCTCGCTCAACCTCGACGAGCTCGGCAAGAAGAACCAGAAAGAGCTGATGGAGCAGATGTCCCAGGAGCTCGATGGCCTCAAGGCCGCGGCCGCGGAGCAGGAGGCCGGCATGAGGAAGCTGGCCGGCTACCTTGAGCACAGGAACTCCGTCATGGCCGCGACTCCCAACATCTGGCCCGTCAGGGGCTTCATCACATCCTCGTTCGGCTACCGCAGGTCTCCCATCTACGGCACGCGCCAGTTCCACGAAGGCCTCGACATCGCAAACAACATAGGTACACCCATACACGCGCCCGCGAACGGCACTGTCGCCGAGGTAGGCTACCAGACCGGCTACGGCAGGTATATAAAGCTTCAGCACGGCTACGGCGTAGCCACGATATACGGGCACCTCTCGAAGGCGGACGTCAGGCCCGGGGAGCGCGTCAAGAAGGGCGACGTCATCGGGAAGGTCGGCAATACGGGCAGCTCGACCGGCCCGCACCTCCATTACGAAGTAAGGGTCAACGGCGTTCCGAGGAACCCGAAGAACTATCTGTAGAGTTTAGTCTCAGGCAGCAGGGGGAGGGAGAAAGGTTCTCCCTCATGTATCAAGTTTCAAGTGAAGGGGGTAGTTAGTATGGCGACTGGAAAAGTCAAGTGGTTTAACGCCGCCAAGGGTTACGGGTTCATCGAGCAGGACAACGGCGAAGACGTGTTCGTGCATTTCTCGCAGATCAACGAGGAAGGCTTCAAGAGCCTCAACGAGGGCCAGGCTGTCGAGTTCGAGATAGCCACGGGCGACAAGGGCCTCCAGGCCAGGAACGTGATGAAGGTCTGACAAGCGTTTATAAATTATATATATGCCCCGGCCGGGAGTCCCCGAGCCGGGGTTTTTTATTGAAATTAAGTATGGAGATTTCCCGCCCGATTATGTATAATAAACCGTTTCAGGAATGCCCGCCGCCGGGCATAATAATGTAAACGAAAACCACACTCGCAGGGGAAGAGTAAATACAAGATGATTACCTCGTTACTCAGCAAGATAATAGGCACCAAGAACGACCGCGAGATTAAACGCATCCAACCCATCGTCGGGAAGGTGGCCGCGTTCGAGCCCGCCCTCAGGGCGCTATCGGACGAGGCTCTCCGGGGAAAGACCGACGAGTTCAAGGGCAGGCTGGCGAAGGGCGAGACGCTCGACGGCCTGATGCCCGAGGCGTTCGCCGTAGCCCGCGAGGCGGGCCGCCGTGTCCTCGGGATGCGCCACTTCGACGTCCAGCTCATCGGCGGAGTTGTCCTCCACGAGGGCAACATCGCCGAGATGAGGACCGGCGAGGGCAAGACGCTCGTGGCAACCCTGCCGGTGTACCTGAACGCGCTGACCGGCAAGGGCGTGCACGTCGTCACTGTCAACGACTACCTTGCAAAGCGCGACTCGCAGTGGATGGGCGAGATATACCGCTTCCTGGGGCTTACGGTCGGCGTCGTCGTCCACGAGCTGGACGACAGGCAGCGCCAGGAGGCGTACCGCTGCGACGTTACATACGGCACGAACAACGAGTTCGGGTTCGACTACCTCCGGGACAACATGAAGTTCGACCTCGCCAACTACGTCCAGAGGGAGCTGAACTACGCCATCGTCGACGAGGTGGACAGCATACTCATAGACGAGGCGAGGACGCCGCTCATCATATCCGGCCCGTCCGAGGAGTCCACCGACCTCTACTACAACATCAACCAGATAATCCCGAGGCTCCGGCCAGAGGAACACTACACCATCGAGGAGAAGACCAAGACCGCCGCGCTGACCGAAGAGGGCAACGCGCTGGTCGAAAAGCTCCTGAACATAAACAACCTCTACGACCCGGAGAACATCGAGACGCTCCACCACGTCAACCAGGCGCTCCGGGCGCACACGCTCTACAGGCTGGACGTGGACTACGTCGTGAAGGACGGCGAGGTCATCATAGTCGACGACTTCACGGGCCGGCTCATGCCGGGCCGCCGCTGGAGCGACGGGCTGCACCAGGCGGTCGAGGCCAAGGAAGGCGTCAAGATCGCCGCCGAGAACCAGACGCTCGCGACCATCACCTTCCAGAACTACTTCAGGATGTACAACAAGCTCGCGGGCATGACCGGCACCGCCGACACCGAGGCCCCGGAGTTCGCCAAGATCTACAACCTCGACGTCCTCGTTATCCCGACCAACATGCCGATGGTAAGGAAGGACAACGCCGACCAGGTCTACAAGACGATGCGCGAGAAGTACAACGCGGTCGTGGACGACATCATCGCGTGCCACGAGAGGCAGCAGCCGGTCCTCGTCGGCACCATCTCGATAGAGAAGTCGGAGCTAATCTCGTCGCTCCTCAAAAAGAAGGGCGTGAAACACAACGTCCTTAACGCGAAGTACCACGAGCGCGAGGCCGAGATAGTCGCCCAGGCCGGCCGGGCCGCCGCAGTCACGATAGCGACCAACATGGCTGGCCGAGGCACGGACATCCTCCTCGGCGGCAACCCCAAGCTGCTCGCACGCGAGGTGCTCGTAAGGCGCGACATCGACCCGGAGGAGGCCACGCCCGAGCAGTGGGAGGAGGCGATGGCCGCGATGAAGTCCGAGACCGAGGCCGGCCACAAGACGGTCGTCGAGGCCGGAGGCCTGCACATCATCGGCACCGAGCGGCACGAGTCGAGGCGCATCGACAACCAGCTCAGGGGCCGCGCGGGCCGTCAGGGCGACCCCGGCTCGACCAGGTTCTACCTCTCGCTCGAGGACGACCTGATGCGCATATTCGGCTCGGACAGGATAGCCGGCATCATGAACAAGCTCGGAATGGAAGAGGGCGTACCCATCGAGCACGGCATGGTGTCGAAGGCCATCGAGAACGCCCAGAAGAAGGTCGAGGCCCACAACTTCGACATCAGGAAGCAGCTCATCGAGTACGACGACGTGATGAACAAGCAGAGGACCGTCATCTACGAGCAGAGGCGTCAGGTGCTGGGCAGCGAAGACCTCAAGGACGACGTCCTCGACATGGTCGCGGACACCGCGCCGCAGATCGTGAACACGTTCTGCGAGCAGGGCAAGCACGCTGAGGAGTGGGACCACGAAGGCCTCGCGGTCGTCGTCAAGAAGCAGTTCGGCGTGGACCTCGACGTCGAGGCACTGAAGACGCAGCCGAGCATCGAGTCGCTCTCCGAGAGCCTTTCCATGACGCTCAGGGAGGCTTACGAGAACAAGGAGAAAGAGGTCGGGACGGAGTTCCTGCGCTGGCTCGAAAAACGCGTCCTGCTCGACATGATAGACTCGCACTGGAAGAACCACCTCCAGAACATGGACCACCTGAAGGACGGCATCGGCCTCCGGGGCTACGGCCAGAAGGACCCGCTCGTCGAGTACAAGCGCGAGGGGTTCGACATGTTCATGCACATGGTGGACAGCATTAAGACCGACACGCTCGAAAGGCTGTTCCTCGTCCAGCTCGTCCGGCAGGAGGCGATGGAGAAGAAGGTCGCGCCCCGGCCGCAGCGGCTTATCCTGAACCGGGGCGACGACGCGGGCGTACAGCAGCCGGTCAAGTCCGAGAAGACCGCCGGGAGAAACGACCCGTGCCCGTGCGGGTCGGGGAAGAAGTACAAGAAGTGCTGCGGGAAGTAAGGCAATAAGCTTGCCCCTCACCCCCAGCCCCCTCTCCCGTGAGGAGAGGGGATTTATGTAGGGGCCGTACCAAGCGAAGCGCGTGTCGGCCCTGAAATAACGCTGGCACTCTCTTGCTTGTCATTGCGAGGAGCGAAGCGACGCGGCAATCTCAGCCTTTAAGTCATGGATAAACTGTTCTACGTCTACATATTAGCGAACAAGAACAACTCGGTTCTATATACTGGTGTGACCAGCGATATTAGAAGGAGAGTATTCGAACACAAGAATAAACTGGTTGAAGGCTTCACGAAGAAATACCGGATTGACAAGCTGGTCTACTATGAAGTATTCCGGGACATCGAGAATGCTATAATGCGCGAAAAACAAATCAAGGCTGGCTCCCGTGATGACAAGGTTTGTTTAATAGACGGGTTTAACGGTCAATGGAAGGATTTGTACGACGAAATATTAAAATAGCATCAACATGAAGAACTGAGATTGCCGCGTCGCCTTCGGCTCCTCGCAATGACAATCTTTTGTCTGACGATGTCTCATTAACAATGTGCTTGATGAATAGCATGAGGTTTATATGTTCATAAAAATAGCCGGAATCCAGATGTCCTGCTCCGAGGAGAAGGACCGGAACCTCAAGAAGGCGGCCGAGATGGCCGAGTACGCGCTTGAGAACGGCGCGAAGATAATCGCCTTCCAGCAGCTCTTCCACCTGCCGTGGTTTCCCGCGGACACGGACGAGGCGCGGTTCGCCCTCGCCGAGGACGCGGACGGCCCGGCCATCTCCCGGATGCGGGAGGTCGCCGCGAAGGGCGGGGCCGCGATGGTCTGCCCCATCTTCGAGCGCGACGGCGACAACTACTACAACACGGCGTTCGTAATTGACGCGGACGGCAGCATCGCCGGGAAGTACAGGAAGGTGCACGTCCCGGACATACCGCTCTGGCGCGAGAAGTTCTACTTCTCGCACGGAGATTTGGGCTTCCCGGTAATCCAGACGAAGTACGCGAAGATAGGCGTCCAGCTTTGCTGGGACGTATTCTTCCCGGAGGGCGCGCGCGCCCTCGCGCTGAACGGCGCGGAGATTATCGTCGCCCCGACCGCGTCCGCGTTTGCCTCGGCCCTTCGGTGGGAGAGGATGATTACATCCTCGGCAATCGCGAACGGCCTGTACGTCTTCCGGATTAACCGCGTCGGCGGGCCGGAACGCCAGCGTTTCTACGGCAAGAGCTTCCTGGTCAACCCGTTCGGCGAGATAACCATCGAGCCTACGGGCAAGTCGGACGCGGTCGTGCTCGCCGAGCTGGACACGGACGAGGTGGGCGAGGCGCGCGAGGTATGGAACTTCATGGCCGACAGGAGGCCCGAGCATTACGGCGACCTCACGGAAGGGCGTGCATAGGATATGTGGTTCAAGAGAGACAAGACGCCCAAGGCCCCGGCCCCGGAGAAGAAGGTCAAGATACCCGAGGGTCTGTGGGTCAAGTGCGACAACTGCAAGGAGATAGTCTACAAGAAGGAGATAGACCGGAACCTCAAGGTATGCCCCAAGTGCGACTACCACTTCCGGATATCCGCGAAGGAGCGGCTCGACCTCGTCGTGGACGAGGGCAGCTTCGTCGAGCACGACGCGGACGTGGCCCCTGTAGACTTCCTCGACTTCAAGGACACGGCGAAGTACAAGGACAAGCTGAAGACCTACCAGGCGAAGACCGGCCAGAAGGACGCGGTCATATCCTGCACGGCCGCGATAGGCGGGCTCCCGGCGAACCTCGTCGTGATGGACTTCGGGTTCATGGGCGGGAGCATGGGCTCGGTCGTCGGCGAAAAGATCTCACGCGCGGCGGAGCGCTCCGCCGAGTCAGGCGTGCCGCTCATCATATTCTCGTCTTCCGGCGGCGCGAGGATGCAGGAGGGCGTGCTGTCTCTGATGCAGATGGCCAAGACCTCGGCCGCGCTCGCAAGGCTCGGGAAGAAGGGCGTGCCGTTCATATCCGTCCTGACCGACCCGACGTTCGGAGGCGTCTCCGCGAGCTTCTCGTCGCTCGGCGACCTGATAATCGCCGAGCCGCGCTCGCTCATCGGGTTCGCCGGGCCGAGGGTCATAGAGCAGACGATAAAGGCCCAGCTCCCCGAAGGCTTCCAGAGGGCCGAGTTCCAGATGGAGCACGGCCAGGTCGACATGATTGTCGACAGGAAGCATATGAAGGATACGCTGGCGAAGATACTGGAGTTTTTTGGGCGGGGGTAAAGGGGGCCTATGAGCAAGGATAGTGAAGGATATTATGCCCATGTCATGTGGCACCCAACTGACATAAAAGAACTGAGGCCAAAATGGTCTCTTAAGAAGTGCGAGGAATGGCTCGCCGAGCACGAGGGACATATCAGCGAAAGTTCTACTGAGCGCGGGTGGGAAGTTATCGAATCTTTATTAGACGATAAAAGCAAATGAAAAGAGAGTACTATTCAAATTCAATTGCTAATTTCGTAAAATCCGAGGTAGATGAAATACTCGGTATACTTACGCGAAATAGTGATTTTGACATAGGACAAAATCAACGCGAAGCGTGGATTGAAGAAATCCATATCTTGCGAAGAGTCGTAGCTCCTTATTCCGGAGAAATCTACTTTGAATATTCCATTCCGAGAATGGGAAAACGAATCGACGCTTTATTAATTATAGGGCCTGCAATTTTCGTTCTTGAATTCAAAGTTGGAGATAATGAGTTCACTGCAAGTGCAGTAGATCAGGTTTGGGATTATGCATTAGACTTGAAGAATTTTCATAGCTCAAGTCATGAGCATTATATTGCCCCAATATTGATTGCAACTAAAGCAAAGCACGTTGCGGCAGTCATTGCTGTAACCGCACATGACGACAAATTGCTATTTCCTATCAAGTCTAATTTAGAAGTGCTGGAAAATGTAATTGCCAAGGTTCTATCATTTGTTGATGGTGTTGATATTGATGCGAATGAATGGGAACAAGGAAGATATTGTCCTACACCTACGATCATTGAGGCAGCAATGGCGCTGTACAATGGACATTCCGTAGAAAATATTTCACGGAGTGATGCGGGCGCCATTAATCTAACTAAGACATCTGAAGCTATTTCAGAAATCATTGAATATTCAAGAAACGAATCTAAGAAGTCTATCTGTTTTGTGACCGGCGTTCCAGGTGCAGGTAAAACATTGGTCGGGCTTAACATCGCGACTAAACATATTGATAAGGACAACGATTTATATAGTGTTTTCCTTTCTGGCAATGGCCCGCTTGTTGCCATTTTAAGAGAAGCCTTGGCTCGTGATAAAGTACGTCATGAAAAAGAAAATGGACACAGAATTAAAAAGCATGAAGCAATGAGCGAAGTTAAGATGTTTATACAAAATGTCCATAACTTCCGAGATGATTGTCTTGAAGATAAAAAGCCACCGATAGAACATGTTGCGCTATTTGATGAGGCGCAACGAGCTTGGGACTTACAGCAAACTGTGAATTTCATGCATCGAAAAAAAGGGATGCCAAATTTCAATCAGTCTGAGCCAGAGTTTCTAATTTCATGTCTTGAACGTCATCCTGATTGGGCAGTGGTTGTTTGCCTGGTCGGCGGTGGTCAAGAAATTAATACCGGAGAAGCTGGGATTAGCGAATGGATTGAGTGTCTAAATCGCTCATTTCCAGAATGGAATATTTATATATCATCAAGGCTCACCGATAGTGAGTATGGAGCCGGAAAGATTTTAGAACAAATAGAAGCTCGTAATAACGTATCCCAAAAAGATGATTTGCACTTGTCAGTATCAATGCGGTCATTTCGCGCAGAAAATGTTTCTTTATTGATAAAACAACTACTGGATTTAGATGTAGATACGGCACGAGTCACATTATCGGACATAAGCAGTAAATATCCAATCGTTGTAACAAGAGATCTTTCAAAAGCAAAGCAGTGGCTGAAGAAGCAGGCTCGTGGCTCGGAAAGATACGGTATTGTCGTTTCGTCGCAAGCTGAAAGATTGAAACCTCACGCGATAGATGTGAAGTCTCCAATGGATCCTATACATTGGTTCTTGGATAATAAGGATGACGTTCGTTCTTCATATTATCTTGAAGATGTTGCCACAGAATTCCACGTGCAAGGACTCGAATTAGATTGGGCTTGCGTAATGTGGGATGCTGATTTCAAATATACTGATGATGGATGGGATTATCGTTCTTTCAGAGGGAATAGATGGAACTATATTAGAAAACTTGAACGACAGACTTACTTAAAAAATGCATACCGAGTTTTACTCACACGTGCCAGGCAAGGAATGGTTATAGTAGTTCCACCTGGCGATACTGAAGACCAGACTCGTAGGCCAGATTTCTATAACCCAACATTTGAGTATTTAAGAAACATAGGTTTTGAAGTTATATGAGTTTTGCCGAAACCGTACAGTACCTCTACGACCTCCAGAAGTTCGGCACGAAGCTGGGCCTGGAGAACACGCGCGCGCTGACGGAGCTGCTCGGCGGCCCGGACAAAGGCAGAAAATTCCTGCACGTCACCGGCACGAACGGCAAGGGCTCGGTCTCGGCGCTCTCGGCATCCGCGCTGATAAAGGCAGGCCACAGGACGGGGCTTTACACCTCTCCGCATCTGGTCAGCTTCACCGAGCGGATGAAGGTGGACGGTGCCGAGGTTACGGAAGACGAGATAGTCGCGCTCGCCGAGCGCCTGAAGGCGCTCCTCGCGGAGAATGCCCCGGAGCTGAAGCCGACCTTCTTCGAGTTCACGACGGCAATGGCTTTCGACTGGTTCGCGAAAGAGGATGCGGACGTGGTGGTGCTGGAGGTCGGCATGGGCGGGCGGCTGGACTCGACGAACGTAGTCACGCCGGAATGCTCGGTTATAACCAACGTCGAGCTTGAGCACAGGGAGTACCTGGGCGACACGATAGAGGAAATCGCACGCGAGAAGGCGGGCATCATAAAGCCCGGCGTTCCGCTGGTAACGTCCGAGAAGAAGCCGGGCGTCATAAAATATCTTGAGGACGTCTGCCGCGACCTGAACTCACCGATGTACCTGCTCGGCCGCGACTTCGGCTTCACGAGGCGCGAGTCCGGCTGGCGGGACGGGCGTTATTTCCAAAAGCTCGACTACAAAGGCCCCGGCGGCGGAATCGACGGGCTGGAGATACAGCTCATCGGCGACCACCAGTTGGAGAACGCCGCGACTGCGGCATGCGCGCTGTCGGTAATGTCGGAGCGCAGCACGGCAGTCGGCGCGGACGCGATAAGGACGGGCTTCGCCGCTACCCGCTGGGAGGGCAGGCTTGAGGTCGTATCGGAGCGGCCCATGCTCGTCCTCGACGGCGCGCACAATACAGCGTCCGCGGAGCGTCTGGCCGAGGCGCTTGCCGGGCCGTTCGCGGGACGGTACAAGAGGCTGATACTCGTCGTCGGCGTCCTCGCCGACAAGGATTTTAAAAAGATGCTCGGTCTGCTAACGCCGTTCGCCGACACAGTCGTGCTTACCAAGGCGGACTACGAGCGCGCGGTGCCGGAGTCTGAACTTCGGGACGCGCTCGGCGGCGGCTGGGAAGTTATAATGAAGACCCCTGTATCTGACGCGCTCGCATGGGCGCTTGCGAATGCCGGGCCGGAGGACATGGTGCTTGTCACCGGTTCGCTTTACGTTGTCGGCGAGGCCAAGGCCTGGCTGGAGGAAAGGGAGCAGTTCCTTAAAGCATGATAAACTGGCTGAGAAATACGGCGGTTGCGAGGGTGGCGTCCACGTCCCTGACGGTGATAATTGCCGTCGTCGCGCTTGGCGGCGCCCAGTGCCGGGCCGCTGAGGAGACGGCCGGCTCTCCGGTTACGGGCCGCATGGCCCGGTTGGCCGGTACGCGCGAGCCGGTCTCCATACAGGCCGACAAGGTCGAGTACGACAGGAAGTCCAGGACGTACACCGCGACGGGCAACGTCACCATCTCGCAGGGCGGGTCGGCGCTCACGGCCGACAGTGTGAAGCTGGACGAGCTTACCGGAGACGCCGAGGCTGCCGGAGGCGCGCGGCTCGTGACGGGCCGGAACGTCCTGTTCGCCGAGTCTCTCAAGGTCAACTTCAACACCAGCCTCGGAGTGATCGAGAAGGGCAGCCTGTTCATCGAACAGCAGAACTTCCATGTTACCGGCGAGAGCCTGGAAAGGGTCTCCGAGGAGGAGTACAGGGTTACCGGGGGCGGGCTCACCACCTGCGACGCGGACAACCCGTTCTGGCGCGTTACGGCGGACGAACTCGACGTGCGCATGGACAGGGACGTGCGGGCCAAAGGCGTCGTGATGCGGCTCAAGGGAGTCCCGGTGTTCTATACGCCGTATGCATGGTTCCCGCTGCTCAAGCCCAGGACTACCGGGTTCCTTCTGCCAAGCATGGGCTACAGCTCGACGGAGGGCTTCCGTTTCGCGGACAACTTCTACTGGGCTGCGTCCGACAACCTCGACCTGACCATAGGCGCGGACGTGCGCGCACGGCGCGGCGTCGGCGCAAGCGCGGAACTCAGGTACGCGCACGACAAGGACACCGGCACAAACGCAAGGGCGTACTTCCTCGACGACAGGAAGGACAAGAAGGAGCGCTACAACCTGTCGCTCAAGCACCAGCAGGTCATAAACGACACACTGTCCGGACGCGTGGACGTGAACCTGAGCGACAGACAGTTCTACCGCGACCTGACGGAGACCGCGCGCGAGAGGACGCAGAGGAGCATCGACTCCAACGTATTCGCCACGAACCGCTGGGACTGGGGGCGCGCGTACCTGTTCGGCCAGTACACCCTCGGCCTGGACCAGAACAACGACGTCATAGTCCAGCGGCTGCCGGAGGCGGGCGTCAACGTCGTCAAGCAGCGGATAGGCGGTACGCCTCTCTACTTCGACATGGACGCCGCGGGGGCGTATTTCCACAAGAAGAACGGCGTGTCCGGCGGACGGCTCGACCTGTTCCCGAAGGTATCCGGCGCGTTCAATATCGGCGGCGTCAACTTCTCGCCGAGGATAGGCTACCGCGAGACGGTGTACAGCCTCTCAGGGAACGAGAAGGCGGGCCTCGACGAGGAGCGCGGTCTTATCGGCTTGGGCGCGACGCTTCAGACCGGCTTCTACAGGCTGTTCACGTTCGATGAAGGCCTGTTCGAGGGCGTCCGGCACACGGTGGAGCCGGTGCTCGCATACAACTACGTGGCACGGAGAGGCGGGACCGAGTTCGCCAAGTTCGACGGCGTCGACACGCTCGGAAGGCGAAACCTCGTCTCGTACTCGGTAGTCAACCGTTTCGTCCTGAAGTACAGGGACGGCGGCGAGACGCCGAGGGTGGACTACCTGACGGTAAAGCTGAGCCAGTTCCACGACATGCACGGCGACCACACCCTCTCCGGCGTGAAGCGCGCGTTCTCGACGCTCTATGGCGAGACTGTGTACAAGGCCGGCGGCTTCATGACGCTCAACAACGACTTCAGATTTGACTTCTACGGCGGGTCGTTCAGGTCGGTCAATACCGATATAACCTTCGACGACTCGGAAGGCAGGTGGAGCCTGACGCTCGGGCAGAGGTTCTCCACGGACGCCGAGGAGACGTTCATTGCCCCGTCCAGGTTCGACTTCTTCACGCCGACCACGGACTTCATGTCGGACTTCGTCGTCGCGTCCCGCCAGGAGGGGGAGAGGCTGAACTTCCTCACCGTCGACGGCTCGGTCAGGGTAAGCAAGTACTGGCAGGTCGCGGGCCGCGCATGGTACGACGTCCATACCGAGACGTTCAGGGAGACCGGCGTATCGGTGACATACTCGTCCCAGTGCTGGGGTTTCACCACGGGTTACGTCAACAGGCCGGGTGAGAGGCAGGTCATGTTCACCATCAACCTGAAGGGACTTGGCAACGTAAAGGTATAACTGGAGGGTATCAATGAAGGGCCTTATACTATCCGGAGGCAAGGGGACGAGGCTTCGTCCGATTACGTTCACGTCAGCCAAGCAGCTCGTCCCGGTGGCGAACAAGCCGGTGCTGTACTACGGCATCGAGGCGATAAGGGACGCCGGCATAAAGGACATCGGCGTCGTCGTCGGAGATACCAGGGAGGAGGTCAAGGCCGCGTTAGGAGACGGCTCGGCCTTCGGCGTCCGTGTGACGTACATCGAGCAGGAGGCCCCTCTCGGACTCGCCCACGCGGTGCTCATTTCCGAGGAGTTCCTGGGAAAAGACTGCTTCGTCATGTACCTGGGCGACAACCTGATACTGGGAGGCGTGAAGGAGCTTGCCAAGGAGTTTAAACGCGACAAACCGAACGCGCAGATACTCCTAGCGAAGGTGCCGAACCCGAACCAGTTTGGCGTGGCCGAGCTTGAGCACGGAAAGGTAGTGCGTCTGGTGGAGAAGCCAGAGAAGCCTATGAGCGACCTGGCCCTCGTCGGCGTGTACATGTTCGACCACAACATATTCGAGGCGGTGAAGAACATTAAGCCTTCCGCGCGCGGAGAGCTTGAGATTACCGACGCGATACAGTACCTTATAGACCACGGGTACAAGGTCCACCCGCACATGGTCAACGGATGGTGGAAAGACACCGGCAAGCTGGACGATATGCTCGAGGCGAACAGGATGGTGCTGGACAGCCTGGAGCACAGGATTGACGGGCATGTGGACTCCATCTCGAAGGTCGAGTTCAAGGTCGTGATAGAGAAGGGCGCGGAGGTGATAAACAGCACCGTGCGCGGCCCGGCCATCATCGGGCCCGGCGCGAGGATAGTAAACTCGTTCATCGGCCCGTTCACCTCCATAGACAAGAACGTCCAGGTGCTGGGCTCGGAGGTCGAGCACAGCATAATTCTCGAGGGCTCGGTCATCACAGAGGTGGACAGGCGCATCGAGGACAGCCTCATAGGCCGGAACGTCGAGGTCGGCAAGTCGCCGCTCAAGCCGACGGCGTACAGGTTCATGCTGGGGGATAACAGCAAGGTGGGGCTTTTGTAGGGTGGGCTACGCCCACCGAATGTCTTTGCGAACGCAGTGAAGCAATCTCCTCCTTACAACGTCATTCCCGCGAAGGCGGGAATCCAGGAAGTTGTAGCGCGGATTCCGCGCCCGACAACGCACAGGACACAGGCAGATTCTTCGCTACTCTCAGAATGACACCATGAAAACAAAATCAAGGGCCGACACGCGGGTCGGCCCCTACATAGAATCATAAAGGAGGCCGCAAAATGATCGACGGCGTAAAAGTAAAAAAGCTCAGGATGTTCCCCGACGAGCGGGGCCGCCTGATGGAGATAATCCGCGCGGATGACCCGGAGTTCGTCAAGTTCGGCCAGGTGTACGTGACCGCGGCATACCCCGGCGTGACAAAGGCATGGCACTACCACAAGCTCCAGTACGACAACTTCTGCTGCATAAAGGGCATGATGAAGGTCGTGCTGTACGACTCCCGCGAGGGCTCGGCCACGAAGGGCGAGGTCAACGAGTTCTTCATGGGCGACCACAACCACATGATGCTCCAGATACCGCCTATGGTCTACCACGGGTTCAAGTGCATAAGCGAGACCGAAGCGCTCATCATCAACTGCTGCACCGAGATGTACGACTACAAAAACCCGGACGAGTACAGGCTCGACCCCCACGACAACGACATCCCCTACGACTGGTCGAGGAAGGACGGGTAGGATGCGCATGCCGAAACGAATACTGGTAACCGGCGGGGCCGGCTTTATAGGCTCCAACTTCGTCCGGCTGATGCTCAGTACATACCCGGAGGCGGAGGTGGTCAACCTCGACGCCTTGACCTACGCGGGCAGCCTGGAGAGCCTGCGGGACGTGGAGGATAACCCGCGTTACAGGTTCGTCAAGGGCGACGTCTGCGACCCCGAAGCCGTTGCCGCGGCGATGGCGGGTGCGGACGCGGTGGTGCATTTCGCCGCCGAGTCGCACGTGGACAGGAGTATCGAGGGCCCTGCCGAGTTCATCAGGACGAACGTGATGGGCACCCAGACGATGCTCGACGCGGCCGTAAAGTTTCGCCCGTCCATATACGTCCAGATCTCGACCGACGAGGTGTACGGCTCGCTCGGGCCGACCGGGCTCTTCACCGAGACCACGCCGCTCTCGCCCAACTCGCCGTACTCCGCGAGCAAGGCAGGGGCGGACCTCCTCGCGCTCGCGTACATGCACACATTCGGCCTGCCGGTAGTCGTTACCCGCTGCTCGAACAACTACGGCCCGTACCAGTTCCCGGAGAAGCTTATCCCACTGTTCATAAACAACCTGCTTGCCGACAAGCCCGTGCCGCTGTACGGCGACGGGTTGAACGTCCGCGACTGGCTGCACGTGGAGGACCACTGCCGCGCGGTTGACCTCGTGATGAGGAAGGGCCGACCCGGGGAGGTGTACAACATAGGCGGAAACAACGAGAAGGCGAACATAGAGATAACGAGGCTTATACTCAAGGACCTCGGCAAACCGGAGTCGCTCATATCATACGTCAAGGACCGGCTCGGCCACGACAGGCGTTATGCGATAGACTCGACCAAGCTCCAGGCCGAACTCGGCTGGGCCCCGGTGCACAGCTTCGAGCAGGGCATTGTTGATACAATAAACTGGTACAAGGAAAACCAGGACTGGTGCCGGAAGGTGTCCGGGAGATGAAGATACTCGTCACCGGCGCGGCGGGCATGCTGGGCAGCGACATCGTCGACAGGCTTAAAGGGCGCCACGAGGTCGTCGGCGTCACCCGTCACGACTTCGACATACTGGACGAGCTGATGGTGCGCGGCTACCTGCTGCAGGAGAAGCCGGACTGGGTAATCCACTCGGCCGCGTTCACGAACGTGGACGGCTGCGAGAAGGAGCCGGACAAGGCGTACCGCGTCAACGGCGAGGGGCCGGGTTCTGTCGCGCGCGCATGCTGGCACGTCGGCGCTCGTATGGCGTACGTCAGCACGGACTACGTCTATGACGGGACGAAGGGTGAGCCTTACGTCGAGACCGACCCGGTCGCCCCGCTGAACGTCTACGGCAGGTCCAAACTGATGGGCGAGGCCGAGGTCCTGAAAGTCCTGCCAGACGCGCTTATCATCCGGACGTCGTGGCTGTTCGGCAGGCGCGGCCCGAACTTCGTCGAGGCGATACTCGGCCAGGTGGGAAAACGCGACGAGCTTACGGTCGTGGACGACCAGGTAGGCAGCCCGACATACACGCCGGACCTCGCGGACGGCATCGTCAGGCTGGTCGAGTCAGGCGCGCCGGGCGTCGTGCACCTCTCGAACGAGGGTACGTGCTCCTGGTTCGACTACGCCAACAAGATATTCGAGCTTGCCGGCGTCACGGGAATATCCGTGAAGCCGATAACTACCGAGCAGCTCGGCCGCCCGGCCGTCAGGCCGAAATATTCCGTCCTGTCCAAGGACAGGTACTTCGCCGTCACCGGCCACCGCCTGCGCGACTGGCGCGAGGCTCTTGCCGAGTATATAAGGCAGCGGGGGTAAAGGCAGGGATTAGGGGCTAGGGGCTAGCAGGAAAAGCCCGTGCTGTTCTTGACTTAGTAGGGTGGGCACTGCACACCAGGCATTAATAAGAACGTCACCCCCGCGAAAGCGGGGGGCCAGTGACTTTGGGTTTAGAAGTTCCTCGCGTATCGAAAGTCGCTGGATTCCCGCTTTCGCGGGAATGACGAGCAAGTAGTAGGGTGGGCACTGCACACCATGCCTTTTATGTAGGGGCCGTACCAAGCGAAGCGCGTGTCGGCCCTGCCTTGTAATCTAACGGTGTCATCCTGAGTGAAGCGAAGGATCCGCCTGTATCAGATATTGTAGGGGCGCAATTCATTGCGCCCACACCTTATAAAAAGAGGAAACCGAAATGAACATCTGCGTGGTAGGTAGCGGGTACGTCGGCCTGGTCACCGGGGCGTGCTTCGCCGAGTTCGGGCTGAAGGTCACCTGCGTCGACAACGACAAGAAGAAGATTGACGCGCTCAACTCCGGCGTCATCCCGATATACGAGCCCGGCCTCGAGGAGATGGTCAAGAAGAACATGAGGGACGGGAACATCTCCTTCAGCACCGACCTCTCGGACGCGGTCAGCCGCGCGCTCGTCATATTCATCGCGGTAGGCACCCCGCCGAAGCCGGACGGCTCCGCAGACCTCTCCTACGTCGAGGAGGTAGCGAAGAGCATAGCCGAGAACATGAACGGCTACAAGGTAATCGTCACGAAGTCCACCGTG
Organism: Nitrospirota bacterium; assembly: GCA_016212105.1. Classification (GTDB taxonomy): domain Bacteria; phylum Nitrospirota; class JACRHJ01; order JACRHJ01; family JACRHJ01; genus JACRHJ01. The sequence continues at coordinate 60,779 of JACRHJ010000014.1, read as the reverse complement.
CCCGTCGGCACCGGCGAGAGGATAAGGGCGATAGTCAGCGGGAGCCAGCTCGAGAAGAACGACTTCGACATCGTCTCGAACCCGGAGTTCCTGCGGGAGGGCTCGGCTATAGGCGACTTCATGCACCCGAACAGGGTCGTCATAGGCGCGAACTCCGAGCAGGCGATGGCCATCATGAAGGACCTCTACAGCCCGCTCTACCTCATAGAGACGCCGTTCGTCCTGACCAACGTCGAGACGGCCGAGATGATAAAGTACGCCTCCAACGCCTTCCTCGCCACGAAGATATCGTTCATCAACGAGGTCGCCAATATCTGCGAACTGGTAGGCGCGGACGTGCACAAGGTCGCGGTCGGCATGGGGCTGGACAACCGCATAGGCGGGAAGTTCCTGCACCCCGGCCCCGGCTTCGGCGGCTCCTGCTTCCCCAAGGACACCCAGGCGATAGTCAGGATAGCCAAGGAGCACGGTTACGACTTCAGCATAGTGGGCGCGGTGCTCGACGTCAACGAGAGGCAGAAGGAGCGGATGGTGGGCAAGATCGTGGACATCATGGGCGGAGACGTAAGCGGCAAGACCATCGCAGTGCTCGGCCTTTCCTTCAAGCCAAACACCGACGACATGCGTGACGCCCCGTCGGTGCCCATAATAAAGGCCTTGCAGGCCAAAGGCGCGAAGGTGCGCGCCCACGACCCGGTCGCCATGGAGGAGGCGAAGAAGTTCCTGCCGGAAATAACGTTCAGCGAAGGACCTTACGAATGCTCGGACGGCGCGGACGCGCTCGTCATAATGACCGAGTGGAACCAGTTCCTCATACTCGACCTCAAGAGGCTCAAGGACCTCATGAAAAACCCGGTGGTCGCTGACCTCAGGAACGTCTACGAGCCCGCGAGGATGCGGGCCGAGGGGTTCACATACACCTGCGTCGGCAGGCCGTAAAGGAGACACATGTCGAGGATACTCATCACTGGCGGCGCGGGCTTTATCGGTTCGCACCTCGCCGACAGGTTCCTGGCGGACGGCCACGAGGTCATATGCGTGGACAACCTCATAACCGGGGACGTGGCGAACATTGCCCACATCAAGGACAAGCGGTTCACGTTCATCGACTACGACGTGACGAACTTCCTGTACGTGGACGGGCCGCTCGACTGCATACTGCACTTCGCAAGCCCCGCCTCGCCGATAGACTACCTGGAGCTGCCGATACAGACGCTCAAGGTCGGCTCGCTGGGGACGCACAAGGCGTTAGGACTTGCGAAGGCCAAGGGCGCCCGTTTCCTGCTCGCCTCCACGTCCGAGGTGTACGGCGACCCGCTCATCCACCCGCAGACGGAGGACTACTGGGGAAACGTCAACCCCATCGGCCCGCGCGGCGTGTACGACGAGGCGAAGCGGTTCTCGGAGGCGATGACGATGGCCTACCACAGGTACCACGGCGTGGAGACTCGCATCGTCCGCATATTCAATACATACGGCGAGCGGATGCGCATCCGGGACGGACGCGCGGTGCCGAACTTCATGTGCCAGGCGCTGAAGGGCGAGGACCTCACGGTGTACGGAGACGGCTCCCAGACCCGGAGCTTCTGCTACGTCTCGGACGAGGTGGACGGCATATCGAGGCTGCTGTTCTCGGACGTCGACACCCCGGTCAACATCGGCAACCCGGCGGAGATGACCGTGCTCGGCATGGCCGAGGCCATCATAAAGGTCACGGGCTCCAAGAGCAGGATAGTCTTCAAGCCCCTGCCGGAGGACGACCCCAAGGTGCGCCAGCCGGACATCACGAAGGCCAGGGCGATACTCGGCTGGGAGCCGAAGGTCGGGCTCGAAGAGGGCCTCGCCCGGACGCTCGACTACTTCAAGATGAAGCTGGGGATAAAATAAGGGCAACATCGCATTGTAGGGGCCGACCATCGCGTCGGCCCTTCTTCTCTTGGTGGCTCTAATGAAACAGAATTCCAATAGCCCTCTTGCCCTTCTCTTCACAATATCCGCATTCGCCCTTACCCTTGCCATGCCCGCCCCATGCCTCTCCGGCGGTGGCGCGCGCGAGATATACAACCACGGTCTGTTCCTGTCCATGTCTGGAGACTATGAGGGGGCGATAGAGTCCTACATGGAGGCCCTGAATATAGAGCCGAACTACTTCGACGCGCTCGTGAGCCTGGGCATCGCTTTCGGGAACATCGGGAAGCACGAGGAGTCCGTCGATGCCTTCCGGCAGGCGCTGAACGCCGTCCCGGACGACCCCGAGGCGCTCAGGCTTCTGGGCGGGGCGTGCTTCAGGGCCGGGCAGTACAAGGAAGGCGCGGACTCGTTCAGGAAGGCGGTCGAGGTTAAGCCAGACTATGCCCTCGCATACTATGACCTCGGCGAGTCGTACCTCGGCATCAGGATGTACAGGGACGCGGCCGAGGCGTACGCGTCGGCCCTGGCGATAGACCCCAGGTTCGCCGAGGCGAACTTCGGCCTGGGCGTCGCATATGACGGGCTTGGGATGTTCGAGGAAGAGGTCGTCGCTTACAAGTCCGCGCTACGGGCGAAGCCGGACTACGCGCTCGCCTGGCACAACCTCGGCGTGGTGTATATCGAGCTGGGTAAATACGGGGACTCTGTAGAGGCGTACGACAAGTGTATCGAGCTGAGGCCCGGATATGCGAAGGCCCATTTCGGCCTCGGCATCGCGTATGACGCGCTTGAGAAATACCCGGAGAGCATAGCTTCGTTCCGGGAGGCGGTCAGGCTCGACCCGGAGATGGTCGAGGCGCATTTCAACATGGCCGAGGTGATGACGAAGACGGGCGATTACGAGGGCGCGAGGGACGCGTATGGCAACGGGCTGTCAATCAAGTCGGACTACCCCGACGCGCATTACATGCTGGCGACGGTCTGCCTGAAGCTGGGTGATACCGACTGCGCGCTCGCCGAGTACAAGGTGCTGAGCGAGATGGACATAGCGAAGGCGGTGAAGCTGTACGATCTGATTTACGGGGATGGGGCGGTGTAGACCAAAGGGCTGGCTTCTATGCCAAGCGGTGTGTTATGATGATAATCGAACGAGACAACAGTTATCCTATTCCAAGCCATAACAGGAGATTATAATGACCGATGATAATGCGTCCGCTCCAACGAGTCAGGGTATTACCGTGGGGCAGTCCATACCGCAACTCTTTTATGATTTAATCGGAAGAATTGTGCCGGGACTCGCTGTTTTGGTGACAGCATACCTGGTCTGGAAGGGGCCGGTTATCTCAACTGTTCTTGATAGTATAATAACCCCGTCAACAGCAAACGCCTCTACGGCTGCTGCAAGTGCAGTGGTGTTTTCGTTTGCTTCTGTCGGGGTGTTTCTTGTGATAACATTACTTGCATTTACTCTCTCGCATGTGCTCAATGGGTTGTGGCTGTGTTGCAAACCTCCTTTAAGAAAATTAATAGACAAAACATCAAGCCAGATGTCAACAAAAACTACAAAACCACATGCCGATAACCCCCATAAGCTCCAAAAACAGAAAAGGTTAGTCGATTACGTAGATGCCGAAGAGATGAGCAGTGAGGTGTTGGAAGCCTATGAAACCGCCAAGCGAAGGCATTTCAAAGAATTCCCAATGCGTGCCCTCATGAGCGATTACATCAGGTTAAAAGACCCAAACGCGGGAGCGAGGATTGCCAAAATAAGGGCGGAAGAACACATGTGCAGAGTATTGATTGTTGGGTGGTCGTTACTCTTTGCGCTGAATCTCTTCACAATTGGTCAATATACTTCTATTTCGTCATGGCTATGGGGCGAGTCGCTGCTACTACTGGGTATTGCGGGTGTGCATAAAATACACAAGCATTCGCAGAATGCTGTATTGTCGGCAACGATTATTCATTGGCTTCTGTTGCGCTACGGACTGGACGAAGAGGCCAAAGACGTTCAACCTTCATCGTCTCAAACAGTAGTACATAACCACCGATATTGTACAAGGCCTGAAAATGGAGTTAATGACCGCACAGTGCGTTGCCCGATGGCGGATGCATAGACGTTACAGCATGGAGCTTATCGCGCAGCCAAGCGCCCCGTTGAACGTCGGCTCCGCGAGCGGGATTATGTCCCGGCCGGTGTGGAGCTTCAGGAGCGCGGCTACCGCGCGGTTCTTGGCCACCCCGCCGGAGAATACTATCGGCCCCTTGTCGAAACGCGTGAGCATCGGCAGCACCCGCCTGACTATGGTAAGGTTCACGCCCGCCGCTATCTCCTCGACAGGTATCCCCTCGGTCAGCTTCTGGATTATCTCGCTCTCGCCAAATATGGCGCAGGTGGCCGAAAGCGGCGCCGGGTTGCGGATGTATTCCGCGACGTCCTCCAGTCCGAGCCCCAGGACGCGGGCCATGTTCTCGACGTAACGGCCGGAGGACGCGGCGCACTTGTCGTTCATCACGAAGTCGTCCATCTGCCCGCCCGTAACCTTTATGACCTTGGTGTCCTGCCCGCCTATGTCGAGGAGCGTGAAGTCGGTCAACCCGGACTGGTGCATCGCACCAATCATGTGGGCCTTAAGCTCCGTTATGCGCCTTATGCCCTGCACCCGCACGGTGTTCCTGCCGTAGCCTGTGACGGTCAGGCGGGTAAGCTCCGGGGACAGCCCGAGCTTCTCGAAGGACACCGCAAGCTCCGTGCCGTCCATGCGGCCAAAGTCGCGGTAGAACTGCGCCGTGTCGTAGCCGATCATGCAGTGTATCTCGCCTTCCCTGTAGTCGATGATCTTGACTACACGGCTGCCCAGGTCCATCCCGCAAGGCATTGTTACTTCCTCCCCTTCAGCATCTCGACGAACCCTTCAAGCCTTATGCGGCTCCTCGCGTCCACCGGCCCCGGCCTGTCGCCCTCCAGCGTAAGTATCGGCAACCCCACCGCGCGTCTTATAATAAGGTCCTCTATCGCACGGAAGCAGAAGCTCTGGCAGTAGTGTATTATGCCGTCGAGACGGCGTAAGGCCGCCTGTTCCTTTATGTCCGCGATGCGGCCGAAGACGTCGTATGGGTATGTGTACCGCGCGTACTGCCCGTATATGTCGGCCGTGTCGTACGGCATCGAGAACTGCCTCTGCGTCTCGTTGAACACCACCGACGCGCCCGCTGATTCGAGTGTTTCGTACAGGTCTCCGAAAATCGGCGGGACGCCTATAAAGCCCAGCCTGACCGTGTCCGCGTCTCCGTTTGGCTCGCGCCTCTCGGCCTCGGTAATGAACCCGCCGAGTTCCGTCTCGAACCGGTCCGGGTCGCCGTTAAAATCGCTGGACGAGACGAGCCAGAGGTGGTTCTCGCCACCGGACACCTTGCCTTCACGCCAGGTCAGTTCGTCAAGCCTCCTCAGCCCGTCGCGGATGGGTTTCAGACGCTGGAGCGCATTATCGGTTGCTTCCTCGGTAGTCCCCAGTGCGTCCATCAGCTTCCGTATCTGGAGCCTCAGGAGGTCCGCGTCGCGGTCATACGGGTAGGCGAACGGGACGGTCAGTACGCCCTCTGTCTGCCACAGCTCCATAAGGGCGTGGGTGTTGGAACAGTCGCCCTGGGTGACGGCCACGACCTCGGACAGGCCCGCCTCGCGCGCGGCGAGGTAAAGCCCCTTTATCCAGCCGCAGGTCGTGCGCGGCAGCCCCTCGGCCTCGGCCCTGTCCACCATCCCGGACGGGTCGGCAGAGGTGATGAACGCGTTGTTCAGGTCGAGCGGCGTGCGCCCGGCCGCGAGTATTACTTCCACCGGCACGGTGGTGGTGAAGCCTGTCTTCTGCATTGAACGATTATAAACTCCGGAGAGGTGTAAAGTCAATCCGAATCGGGAAGAGCCCCCCAACTCCCCCGCACCCTCCCCCGCAGGCGGGGAGGGGGAAGACAACTGCAAAAAACACTTGCGGAAGCCCTCACCCCCAACCCCCTCTCCCACAAGGGGCGAGGGGGACAATATAAAAATGTACCCTCTCCCTTCAATGGGAGAGGGTGGCGCGGAGCGCCGGGTGAGGGATGGTTTGTGGGCGGCGCTAATAATATTGAGCATTTATCGTTGACAATAGAGTAAGCCGGGTTTAAAATATCGAGAATCCATCAGCCTGTTACTTTACGAGGTCTTGCGAAATGATACCTACCATTGCGTGGAAGGGCGGCGCGGTCTGCATGCTGGACCAGACGAAGCTGCCGACCGAGGTCGTATACGTCGACTGCCTGGACTACAAGACCGTGGCGAAGGGAATAAAAGAACTCTGGATAAGGGGGGCGCCGGCGATAGGCATTGCGGCCGCGATGGGCGTCGCTCTCGCCGCGCAGGACATAAAGGCGAAGGACTTCGAGACGTTCTACAAGAGGCTGATTCCCGCGTGCGAGCACCTGGCCGCGCAGCGGCCGACCGCTGTCAACCTCTTCTGGGCTATAGAGAGGATGAAGACGTTCGCCCTCGCGCACAAGGGCGAGAAGATAGCCCGCCTCAAGGAGATGCTCATCGAAGAGGCGGAGCGCGTGCTCACCGAGGACATAGCGGTGAACCGCGCGATAGGCGAGTACGGGGCGCAGTTCATCCGGGACGGGGACACGATCCTCACGCACTGCAACGCGGGCTCGCTCGCTACCGGCGGGTACGGCACTGCGACCGCGCCGATGCGCGTGGCCATAGAGCAGGGCAAACGCATAAAGGTCTTCGCCGACGAGACGAGGCCGGTGCTCCAGGGCGCGCGCCTGACCGCGTGGGAGCTGATGCAGGACGGCATAGACGTGACGCTCATCACGGACAACATGGCCGGCTACTTCATGAAGAAGGGCGAGATAGACCTTGCCATTGTTGGCACGGACAGGACGGTGCGTAACGGCGACGTAGCGAACAAGATAGGGACGTACTCGGTCGCGGTCCTCTGCAAGGAGCACGGCATCCCGTTCTACGTCGCCGCGCCGACCTCCACGATAGACCTCGGCATGGCGTCGGGCGACCTCATCCCCATCGAGGAGAGGGGCAGCCACGAGGTGACGGAGGTCTTCGGAAAGGTCTGCATCGCGCCGGGCGGGGTCAAGGTGGCGAACCCCGCCTTCGACGTTACCCCGGCGAGGTACATAACCTCGATAATCACCGAAAAAGGCGCGTTTCACCCGCGCGACATCAGGAAGCTCGGGTACAAGAAGGTGGACCTGGGCGCGGTAAGGATGAAGGTTTAGCCCCGGCTGCGCCGGGACATGTCGGCAGTCCAACCAACAGGGTAACACTCGAAATGATAAAAGGCCTGAAGCTAAAGTTCAGCGTGATCATAGCGGTACTGTTCCTGCTCTGGGTCGCGCTCGGAGCCTATATCAACATCTACCGCTACGGTTCCATGACGGGGGGCGAGGTCCGGAAGGACGGCGATATCGTCGCGCGCGCGGTCGCGGCGGCCGTCGCCCAGGACATGGCCGCGTCGAACTACATGGAGTTCGACCAGGTCGTCGAGTCGCTTACCAAGGACAGCGACATCGCCTATATCAAGATAGAGGACGCGGCCGGCATGGTCGCCAAGGAGGCTGGCTCCGCAAACGGCGAGAAGGGCCTTGTCACGGTGACGCAGCCCGTGACGGCCGACGGCATGGAGATCGGCAAGGTCACGGTCTCCATATCCACGGCCGAACACAAGGCGTCGATGAGGAAGGAGCTTTTCCTGCAGGGCCTGGCCGTGGTGCTCCTGGGGCTCATCAGCCTTTACGCTCTCGTCAGCAGCTTCAACAAGATGGTGCTGATGCCGCTCGACCGGATGAACAGCATCCTCAAGGGCATGGCCGCGGGCGGCGGCGACCTGACACAGAGGCTCGACGTCAACACTACCGACGAGATAGGCGACCTCGCCAAGAACTTCAACACCTTCCTCGGTACGCTCCGCGAAATGGTAGTAAAGGCCCACGAGTCCACGTTCCGCGTGCTCAGTATCTCGGACCGCATAGGCTCCAAGTCCAAGAACTTCCTCGCTACCGCGCAGGAGCAGGCCGACTCGACAAATGAGAACTTCAGGGTCCTGGAGAGGATGGACCGCTCGGTGCAGGACGTCGCCGGGAGCGCGGAGAGCCTCAGCATCACCGCCGTGGACAGCTCCGCGACCGTGACCGAGATGGCGGCCCAGGTGGACGTCGTCGCGGACAGCACGATGGACCTCTCCGGACACGTCGAGGAGGCGTCGTCCTCGATCTCCGAGATGACCAACTCCATCAAGGAGGTCGCCGAAAACGTCAGGGTGCTCGCCGACCTGACAGCGAAGACCACGTCCGACGTCAGCCGCATCGAGGTATCGATAAGGGACGTCGAGGCCAAGGCCAAGGAGTCCGCCAGGCTGTCACTGGAGGTCTCGGACGACGCGGACACGCTCGGAAACGAGGCCATTGTCCGCACCATCGAGGGCATGGAGCGGATCAAGGAGACGGTGGACGAGACATCGGCGGTAATCGAGAACCTCGGCAAGCGCTCGGTCGAGATAGGCCAGATAGTTAAGGTCATAGACGAGGTCACGAACCAGACGTCGCTCCTCGCCCTGAACGCGGCCATCCTTGCCGCCCAGGCCGGCGAGCACGGCAAGGGCTTCGCGGTCGTCGCGGACGAGATAAAGGACCTGGCCGAGAGGACGTCGTCCTCCACCGGCGAGATAGCCCGCCTCATCAAGGCGGTACAGAAGGAGTCCGTAGCCGCGGTCGAGTCGATGCGTACCGGCAAGGAGCGGGTACTCGAAGGCACGCAGATGGCCTACGGCGCGGGCGAGGCGCTCAAGAAGATACTGGAGTCCTCCAACCGTTCGATGGAGACCGCGATGTCCATAGAGCGCGCCACGACAAAGCAGGTCGAGGCCGTGAAGCAGGTCGCGGAGGCGGTGGGCAACGTCAACCAGCGCATACAGTATATCGAGCGCGCGACGCAGGAGCAGAGCAAGGGCAGCGAGCTGATAGCCGCCGCCGCCGACAAGATAAACGACGTCGCCAAGGAGGTCAGGAAGGCGATGACCGAGCAGGCGCGCGCCATCAAGGAGTTCGCCCGGAGCCTCGACGACACCAAGGAGATGGTCGGCACGATTGCCGACGCGACGAAGAACCAGAGCGAGGAGTCATCCGGCCTCATCGGTTCGATGGAGAAGTTCCTCGACATAGCCCAGAAGAACACCGAGGTCTCGACCGAGATGGAGGCCGCCGTCTCGGAGCTTCTGACCCAGGCGGAGGCGCTCCGGGACGAGATGGGGAGGTTTAAGGTATAAAGCGGTTCCTCCTGCCGTTGTTGATAGCGGCGATGTTCCTCTCCGCATGCGCGGGCCCGCAGGCGGGTCCCGAGGCGCAGGCCCCGGCGCTTGTGCGCGTCTCCTCGTTCGACCACCCGGACTTCACCGACGAGGGCGACCTCTCCTCACTTTCCGCTTCCGTTTCACAGTCCATAGCATACCTCGAAAAGCTGCCGCCGGAACGCGCGTTCACGTTCGACGACACGAGCTACACCGCTCCCAAGATGGCGCGCTCGCTTACGGCGCTGCGCGACTTCCTGCTGACGAACCCTGCGCCCGATGCGCTTAGTGAATATGTAGCCGAGCATTTCGACGTGTACGAGTCCGTCGGCTCGGACGGTTACGGCACCGTGCTGTTCACCGGGTACTACACCCCGGAGCTGGACGCGCATGCCGAGCCGGACGACGTATACCAGTATCCGCTGTACAGGCTGCCTGACGACCTCGTGTCGGTTGATTTAGGGCTGTTCCGGGAGAAATACAAGGGTGAAAAGATAGTCGGCCGCGTGGAGGGAGGCTCGTTCGTCCCGTACCACACGAGGCGCGATATAGACAACGCATTCGCGCTGTCCGGGCGCGGGCTTGAGATCGCCTGGCTGTCCGACCCGGTCGAGATATTCTTCCTTCAGGTGCAGGGCTCCGGAGTGCTGCGCTTTCCGGACGGTGGTATAAAGCACGTCAACTATGCCGGGGCGAACGGGCGCGCATACAGAAGCATCGGGAAGTTCCTCGTCGAACAGGGGAAGGCGAGCCTGGACGAGATGTCGCTCGACTTCCTCAAAGCGTACCTGCGTGCGCATCCGGACGAGGCTATGGACATACTCAACTACAACGAGAGCTACGTCTTCTTTACGCTCGCGGACGATGGTCCGTTCGGGAGTCTCGGGCTGCCCGTTACGGGCGAGCGCTCCATCGCGACGGACAAGGCGGTCTTCCCGCCGGGCGGGCTGGCGTTCATCGAGACCGACTTGCCGTCGTTTAATGATGCGGGCGAGGTTACGGGGCTTGAGGCGTACTCGCGGTTCGTGCTCGACCAGGATACCGGCGGGGCGATCAAGGGGCCGGGGCGCGTGGACATATACTTCGGTTTCGGGGAAGAGGCGCGTCGCCGCGCCGGGTACATGAAGCAGTTCGGGCGGCTTTATTATCTGGTGGGGCGGGGGGAGTAGAGGTGAGTTTGCGGCTGTAATTTATATTAAGGGAGGACGCATGGAAACGAGAATAACGGCGGCCATAATTTTAGCCGGGCTAATATGCCTATCCATTGCTGGATTATTTGCATGCAAGGAACGCGCGCTGACCAAAGAAGAAATAGCGGTGAAACCTAAAGAATTAAACCTTCCAGTTTATGACTTCGCACAAAACGTAAAATTCTACAACCATGAGGATGTAGTACGTGGTGTTTCTTACAAGGTTAGGCTACCATATGGGCCTGATGTTACAACGGATATATTAGAATTCTACGATTCGAAAATGCAGCAGCTTGGGTATAAGCCGTTCGTTGAAGACTACTACAAGTATGCGGATCGAACGTGGGGCTCCTTTATTGATGGAACAATAGAGGGGGAGCCGGATGTAGAGCAGCTCAAAGCCAGCTGGGTAGACGCCAAGCGAACAACAAGGGCTAATCTCAATTTGAAATATTACTGGTATGTGGACCATAAGCAGTCAACAATCGTGCATGGCTTCAATGATGATTTAAACGTTGATTTTCAAATTATGCCTTTCGTTATGTTCCCACCGCCGACACAAGTTCAGTGAGTTGGTCGGCCCCTGCAAGTGGAACCCCCTCACCCCTGTATCCCCTCTCCCGCGAGGAGAGGGGAATTTATAGCAAGGCAACACAAGCACTGCCCTCCGGTATTGTTAAAGTTTCTTGACTCTGCGTCAGCATGGATATATAAATATAGTATTGGCAAACATTTGGCCGACCATCCCCGAGGCGCGAAATGAAAGAAACCGATTTGAAGGTTGCCGGTGAATTAAAGGAGCGGCTATCACGAGTCGTTCGTCTGGTGGACTTCCGGGTCTTCGGCTCCCGCGCGCGGGATGAGGCCGACGAGTATTCCGACCTCGACGTCTTCATCGAGGTCGAGTCGCTCGACAGGGAAGGCAAGGCCCGGATGGAGGACATCATCTGGGAGGTAGGCTTCGAGAACTACTTGGTAATCTCGCCCTTCATAGTGACGAGGGACGAGATTGAGAACACGCCTCTCCGTTCCTCTCCGATTGTCGCGAACATTGCGGAAGAGGGGGTCAGGATATGACGGACAAGCAGTCACTGCTTGCGTACCGACTCTCCCAGGCGGATGAGACGCTGTCCGATGCCGGAAAGATGCTGACGGAAGGCATAAGCCCGAGGTCCGTCATCAACAGGGCGTATTACGCCATGTTCTACGGTGTGCTTGCCCTGTTCATACACGCCGATATAAACCCGAAGACCTCCAAACACTCCGGTATCATATCAATATTCGACAAGGAGTTCGTGCATTCAGGCAAGCTGGAAGTGCGTCAGTCCAAGCTCCTGCACAGGATGTTCGATGCAAGACAGCAGGCGGACTACCGGGAACTCGCGTCCCCTTCGGCTAATGAGGCCGAGGAGGGCGTAATGTCTGCGCGAGAGTTTCTTGATGCGGTGAAGAAAGTAATGGAGTAGCCTCGCAGGTCATTTCCCCGCCCCTCACGTTTTCACTTGCAAACCAGCCGTAAATAGTATATAAATTCTGGATATTCCAAGCAAAGGACGGGCACCATAGCCTAATGTCAAAAATCGATGAGCTGAGGAAGTCGATAGACGATATCGACGACCGGATCCTCGAACTGCTGAACCAGCGCGCAGAAGTAGTACTCGAAGTCGGCAGGGTCAAAAAAGAAGAAAACTCCGAGTACCACGTCCCCAACCGTGAGAAGGCGATTATAGACCGTCTCACGTCCAAAAACGAAGGCCCATTCCCCAACGAATCACTGCGCGCGGTGCTGAAGGAGATATTCTCGGCCTCGCTCTCACTCGAGCAGCCGATGAAGGTCGCGTACCTCGGCCCGCAGGCCACGTTCTCGCACCTCGCATGCCTCCAGCACTTCGGAGGCTCCGCCGAGTTCACGCCGGTCAACTCCATTCGCGAGGTCTTCGGCGAGGTCGAAAAAGGCCTCGCCAAGTACGGCGTCGTCCCCATCGAGAACTCGACCGAGGGAGTCATCGGCTACACCATAGACATGTTCATGGACTCCGACCTGAAGATCGCGGGCGAGATAATGCTCGAGGTCACGCAAAACCTGATGAACCGCTCGGGCCGCCGCGAGGACATCATGCACATACTCTCGCACCCGCAGCCGCTCGCCCAGTGCAGGTTCTGGCTGGAGAGCAACATGAAGTCCGTGCCGGCGTCCGAGGTCTCGTCCACGACAAAGGCGGCCGAGATGGCGGCGTCCGACCCGTCGGTCGCGGCGATTGCAAGCAAGCTCGCGGCGGACATCTATGGCCTCAAGATAATCAAGGAACACATACAGGACAGCGCGAACAACTGCACGCGGTTCCTGGTGATAGCGAGGAAGTCCCCGCCCAGGACGGGCCACGACAAGACCTCGATACTCTTCGCGGTGAAGGACGCGCCAGGCGCGCTCCTCGGGATGCTCAAGCCGTTCGCGGACCGGGGCATCAACCTGACCAAGATAGAGTCCCGCCCGTCCCGCAGGAAGGCGTGGGAGTACCACTTCTTCGTGGACATGGAGGGGCACGTCGAGGACATGGACGTGAGCGCCGCAATAGACGAACTCGATGCAAACTGCGTCTTCCTGAAGAACCTGGGCTCGTACCCGATGGCGGAGCATTCTTAGCTTGTCATTCTGAGCCCTTCGGCTGCGCTCAGGATAAACTCCGCGAAGAATCTGCCTGTATCTGATATTGTAGGGGCGCAATTTATTGCGTCCGCACCTTCACTTCCTGGATTCCCGCTGGAGTTTACCCCGGTATGCTTAAAGCCGGGGCGGGAATGACGGGCAAAGGCAAGGGCCGACACGACGGTCGGCCCCTACAATAAAGTCGGACGCAGTAAACTGCGCCCCTACAAGAAAAGCATCATAATGAAGAACCTGACGACCGAAGACATACGCACGCTCTCGCCCTACGTCCCCGGCAAGCCTGTCGAGGAGCTTGAGAGGGAGTTGGGCATTACAGGCTCTGTGAAGCTCGCGTCCAACGAGAACCCGCTCGGGCCATCGCCGAAGGCGGTCGAGGCGATGCGCGGCATGCTCACTGGCGTAAACCGCTACCCCGACGGCGCGGGGCATTACCTCCGGGCCGCGCTCTCTAAGAAGTACGCGCACCCCATAGAGGGCATAATCCTCGGCAACGGCAGCAACGAGCTGCTTGAGATAATAGTCCGCACGTTCCTGCTCGAAGGCGAGGAGGCGGTGATGGCCGCGCCCTCGTTCGTCGTGTACAAGATGGCCGCGCAGGCGTCGTCGAGGAAGTCTGTCGTCGTGCCGTGTGTCGATGGGAAGCACGACCTCGCCGCGATGGCGGACGCGATAAACGCAAATACGAAGCTCGTCTTCATCGCCAACCCGAACAACCCGACAGGGACGATGAACACGGCGGCCGAGTTCGACGCCTTCATGGCGCGGGTGCCGGAGGACGTAATCGTCGTGATGGACGAGGCGTACTTTGAGTACGCGACCGACCCGGAGTATGCGGACTCCTTAAAGCACCTGAAGGCGGGGCGGCGGCTGGTCATACTAAGGACGTTCTCGAAGGCCTACGGCCTCGCGGGGCTCCGTATAGGGTACGGGCTTTCGACGCCGGAGCTTGTGGATTTGATGAACCGGGTGCGCCAGCCGTTCAACACGAACATGCTCGCGCAGGCGGCCGCTCTCGCCGCGCTCGGTGATTCGGCGCACATAGAGAACTCGGTCAGGGTTAACGAAGAAGGGAAAAAGTACCTGTACGCCGAACTCGGCAGGCTCGGCATAAAGTACATCCCGACTCACGCGAACTTCATATACATGGAGATGGACCGGGCGGCCGGGCCGCTCTACGACGCGCTTCTGAAGAAGGGCGTTATCGTCAGGCCGATGGGGCCGACGCAGCTACGTGTCACGATAGGACTAATGGACGAGAACAGACGTTTCATCAACGCGCTTGAAACCATAATATAAGCAGGAGGAATGGACGAGATGATAATAGTACTCAAGCCGGAAGCGACGGCAAAGGAAATCAAGCACATCAAGGCTGAACTGAAGGCGAAGAAGCTGACCCCGCACGACCTGCCGGGGATGATGCGCACCGTCATCGCCGCGGTCGGCGACACGGCGAAGATAGACGAGGCGTGGGTTATGGCGTTCCCCGGAGTCGAGAAGGTAGAGCGCATACAGAAGCCGTACAAGCTCGTCGCACGCGAGACCACGAAGGAACCGACGCTCATCAAGGTAGGCAAGGAGGTCATCGGCGGCGACAAGATATGCGTCATGGCCGGGCCGTGCTCGGTCGAGAGCGTGCAGAGCCTTCTGGATGTAGCGAAAGAGATAAAGAAGACAGGCGCGAAGTTCCTCAGGGGCGGCGCGTACAAGCCCAGGACATCCCCATACGCGTTTCAAGGGCACGGGGAAGAAGGTTTAAAATTTCTCGACGAGGTCAGGAGCGCGACGGGCATGCCCATCGTCACCGAGCTTATGGACCCGCGCGACACCGAGGTCGTCGAGCGCTACGCCGACGTGATACAGATAGGCACGAGGAACATGCAGAACTTCAGCCTGCTCAAAGAGGTCGGCAAGACGAGGAAGCCGGTGCTCCTGAAGCGCGGCCTTGCTGCGACCATCAAGGAGTTCCTGATGTCGGCCGAGTACATCATGTCCGAGGGCAACCACCAGGTCATCTTCTGCGAGCGCGGCATCAGGACGTTCGAGACGTACACGCGGAACACGCTCGACCTCTCGGCGGTGCCAATCCTCAAGAAGGAGTCGCACCTCCCCGTCATAATCGACCCGTCGCACGCGGTCGGCAGGCGCGACCTGGTCGCGCCGATGGCGATGGCCGCGGTGGCCGCGGGCGCGGACGGCCTTATGATAGAGGTCCACATGGACCCGGAGAAGGCCTGGAGCGACGGTGAGCAGACGCTGAACCCGGCCGCGTTCGCCGAGCTTATGAAGGCATTGAAGCCCATCGCCAAGGCGGTCGGCAGGACGATATAGCATACGATGGGGCCTCACTTCAGACAGGCGACGATAATAGGCGTCGGGCTCATCGGGGCGTCGCTCGCAGGCTTCATGAAGTCGAAGGGTATGGTCGACTCCGTCGTCGGAGTCGGCCGGAGCAAGGACAACCTCGAGGTCGCGCTGAAGGCGGGTTATATAGACCGCTATACGCACGACCAGAGGAAGGGCGTCGCGGGCTCCGACCTGGTCGTGCTGTGCTGCCCTGTCGGGCTGTTCGAGTCGGTGGCGCGTGATATAAAGCCGTACCTCGACGACCGGGCCATCGTGACCGACGTCGGCAGCGTAAAGGGCAGCCTCGTCGGGAAGCTCGACGAGATTTTCTACCTCAAGGCGCGGTTCGTCGGGGCGCACCCCATCGCGGGCGGCGAGAAGTCCGGGGCCGAGGCCGCGAGGCTGGATCTTTTCCAGGGCGCGCGCTGCATTATAACGCCGACCCGGAAGACGGACCTCGAAGCGCTCGATGCCATATCAGACATCTGGGAGGCGACCGGGGCGCGTGTCGAACGTATGGACCCGGACGACCACGACAAGGTGTTCGCGCTGGTGTCGCACCTGCCGCACGTCGCGGCCTACGCGATGGTGGACGCGCTCGCTGACATGGACGGCGGGCAGAAGGCGATTAACTACGCGGCCGGCGGGTTCAAGGACTTTACGCGGATCGCCGCGTCGCATCCGGACATGTGGCGCGACATATGCCTCTTGAACGGCCCGAACATCCTGAAGGCTTTGGACAGTTACCAGGAGAGCCTCTGGAAGCTCCGGGACCTGATAGACAAGGGCGATGGGGAGAACCTCGCGGCGGTCTTCGACCGGGCGAGGACTATACGGAAGAAGATAGGATAGGAATTTTCACCACAGAGGCACAGAGACACGGGGGAAGGCGCGAAAACCTAGCTTGTCATTCCTGTGAAAACGGGAATCCAGGGGTTCATGTAGGGGCCGTACCAAGCGAAGCGCGTGTCGGCCCTTTCACGAAGTTCCTGGGCCCCGTGTCAAGCACGGGGCGACAGACAATAAGGCGCGGGCGCAATGAATTGCGCCCCTACAAGTGATTGATTTTTTCTCTGTGTCTCTGTGACTCTGTGGTGAATAATATAACATGTCATCCATCAATATAAAATCCGGCGGGCCGCTCAAGGGCGAAATCAGGGTGCCAGGCGACAAGTCCATATCCCACAGGGCGGTGATGCTCGGCTCTCTCGCGGACGGGGTGAGCCGCGTCAGCGGCTTCCTGACCGGCGAGGACTCTGTCAACACCGCGCGCGCGTTCGCAAAAATGGGTGTCGAGATAGACGGCATGGGCGGGACGGAACTGACCATCAAGGGCGTTGGGCTTGACGGCCTGAAGGCCCCGGCGGGCGACCTCGACCTCGGCAACTCCGGGACGAGCATGCGGCTTCTGGCCGGGCTCCTCTCGGGCCAGGGCTTCGGATGCACCCTGACCGGCGACGAGTACCTGTGCAAGCGCCCGATGGCGCGCGTGGTCAAACCGCTTACGGCTATGGGCGCGAAGGTGACGGGCAACGGCGAGCGCAGCATGCCGCCGCTGAAGATTGAGCCGGTCATCAAGGGTACCTTGAACGGGATAAGCTACCAGTCCCCGATAGCGAGCGCGCAGGTGAAGTCGGCCGTGCTCCTCGCGGGGCTGTACGCGAAGGGCAGGACGTCCGTCACCGAGCCGATGAAGTCACGCGACCACACCGAGCGGATGCTCCGGCACATGGGCGTGGACGTTGTGGAGGACGGCCTGACGGTGACGGTCACGGGCGGCGGCCGGCTGAAGGCATCCGACTTCATGGTGCCGGGCGATATATCGTCCGCGGCCTTCTTCATGGTCGCGGCGGCGATAACGCCGGGCTCGGATTTGCTCATACGCGACGTCGGCATCAACCCGACGCGCACAGGAATCATAGACATACTGAGGCTGATGAACGCGGCCATAACGATAGAGGAGCCGAGGACGGACGGCCCGGAGCCTGTCGCGGACATAAGGGTCGAGTACTCCGGCCTGCGCGGCATAGAGATCGGCGGCGAGCTGTTCCTGCGCGCGATAGACGAGTTCCCGATAGTCTGCATAGCGGCCGCGGCCGCCGAGGGCGAGACGGTAATCAGGGACGCGGCCGAACTCCGTGTAAAGGAGTCCGACAGGATAGCCGCGATGGCGTCCGAGCTTGCGAAGATAGGCGTGCCGGTCAAGGAGTTCCCGGACGGCATGTCCATCGAGGGCGGCATGGCATTCCGTGCCGCGCGCGTGGACAGCCACGGCGACCACAGGGTCGCCATGTCGATGACGGTCGCGGGCCTGGTCGCGGAAGACGGCGACGAGGACGGGATGGTTGTCGAGGACACCGAATGCATAGGGACTTCGTTCCCCGGATTCGAAGGGATGCTGGAGAGCGTGAGGGGATAACTTCCTGGCCCCCGTGTCAAGCACGGGGCGACAGGAAATAAAGGTGTCATTCTGAGCAACGCGAAGAATCCGCCTGTATCTGATTAATTGTAGGGGCGCAGTTTACTGCGTCCGCACCACTGTTTGTCATTCCCGCGAAAGCGGGAACCCATTGTGAGCATGAAAGTCAAAATGGACCCCCGTTTTCACGGGGGTGACAGTCAAAGGCTGGGATTGCCGCGTCGCCTTCGGCTCCTCGCAATGACAACACTAACTCAAATGCATGGCCGGCACATGCGTCGGCCCCTACATAATGACAAGACGGAACGTATGCCCGGCAAGATAATAGTAGCGATAGACGGCCCATCGGGCGCGGGCAAGAGCACGGTCAGCAAGAGGCTCGCGGACGAACTTGGCTACGTCTACATAGACACAGGCGCGATGTACCGGGCTATCGGCTGGAAGGCCGTGAAGCTCGGCGTCCTGCCCAAGGAAGGGCCTGAGCTTGCCGCGCTCTGCGCGAACACCGAGGTAAGGCTTGGGCTCGTGGACGGCGAGCCCAAGGTGTATGTGGACGGCGAGGACGTTACCGGCCTCATCCGGACTCCGGAGATGTCCATGACGGCCTCGGCGGTATCCGCCCAGCCTTCTGTGCGCGCGCGGCTCCTCGAACTCCAGCGCGATATGGGCAGGGGCGGGGGAGTGGTGCTGGAGGGTCGGGACATCGGCACCGTCGTGTTCCCGGACGCCGGCATTAAATTCTTCCTCGTCGCGGACGTGGCCGAGCGGGCCAGGCGGCGGTACGAGGAGCTGAAGGCCAAGGGCGTAGACGTTGACCTCGCGAAGACGCTCGAAGAGGTCGAGAAGCGGGACTACGACGACAGCAGCAGGGGCATCGCCCCGCTCGTCAAGGCGGACGACGCGCTCGTCGTGGATACCACGAAGATGACAATCGACGAGGTGGTGGCCTTCATGAAGGAGCGGGTCGAAGAAGCCGCGAAGCCGTAAAAGTATGGTGGCTGACAGTTGAACTTCCTGTGCCCCGTATCAAGCACGGGGCGACACATAAAGTACGTCATTCCCGCCCCGGCTTTATGCATACCGGGGTAAACTCCAGCGGGAATCCAGGAAGTTATGTATTGAAGTAATTATTCGCCGGGTTAATTATGTACCTGCACTACGACATCAGCCACGTCATATACTGGATACTTTTTAAGATATTTTTCAGCTTCAGGACCATAGGCTGGAGAAACGTACCGAAGAAGGGCGCGGTCATACTCGCGAGCAACCACGCGAGCTACCTTGACCCGCCACTCATCGGCAACGGGACGCTCAGGCGCCTAAACTACGTCGCGAAGGAGGAGCTTTTCAACCGGCCCTGGAAGAGGTTTATCCTAACCCTCTGGGGCGGCATCCCGATAAACCGGGACAAGTTCGACAAGGCCTCGCTCAAAAGGATCATGGAGTGCATAAAGGCGGGCAAGGCGCTGGTCATATTCCCCGAGGGCACACGCGGCCCCGACGGGGAACTGCTGCCGGCGAAGCCCGGCACGGGCATGCTGGTCTCGATGGCGAAATGCCCGGTGGTGCCGGTGTATGTAAAGGGCAGCTACCGCTCGCTCGGCAAGGTGCACAGGAAGCTGCACCTGTTCGTGCAGATAACCGTGATATACGGCAAGCCGATGGAGTTCCCGGAGGTCGAGGGAGAGCAGAGCAGGGACAGGTACCAGAGGATAACCGACGAGATCATGGCGGCGATAGCGGATCTGAAAAGGGAGCACGCCTAAGTATTTGCTGGATAATACGCACGGTTTGTGATAGATTAAAAGATGCTGTTTCAAGGCTTTAAGGCTTCTCCGGAAGCTTTAAATAATCCCACTCAGGAGGTATGCAAGCTGATGAGCAACGAAGAAAAGGAACTGGCGACCAAGTACTACGGCCCGGACGAGGAAGACATGATGGACGGGGACGAGGATGAAGGCCAGGACGAAATGGCGCGTCTGTACGACGAGTCCTTCAAGAGCGTGGAGGAAGGCACCGTCGTCATAGGGCGCGTCATCCAGGTCAGGCAGGACGGGATAGTGGTCGACGTGGGCTACAAGTCCGAGGGCATTATCCCCATCGACGAGATACAGGAAGACGTCCTCAAGACGATAAAGGTCGGCGACGACATCGAGGTCTACCTCGAGGAGCGCGAGGACAGCGACGGCAACCTCGTCCTGTCCAAGGAGAAGGCCGACAAGATAAAGATATGGGAGCAGATCGAAGAGGCCTGCAACAACGAGATGACCGTCATGGGCAAGGTCATAGCCCGCATCAAGGGCGGCATGACAGTTGACGTCAACGGCGTCAAGGGCTTCCTGCCCGGCTCGCAGGTCGACCTGCGTCCGGTCCGTAACCTCGACTCGCTCATCGGCCAGACCTTCGAACTCCGCGTCCTCAAGGTCAACCAGAGGCGCGGCAACATCGTCCTCTCCCGCAGGGCGCTCCTCGAAGAGGTCAGGGACAAGAAGAAGGCCGAGACGCTGTCCAGCCTCGCCGAGGGTTCGGTGATAGAAGGCATCGTGAAGAACATCACGGAGTACGGCGCCTTCATCGACCTGGGCGGCATAGACGGACTGCTCCACATCACCGACATGTCCTGGGGCCGCGTAAGCCACCCGAGCGAGATGTTCATGGTCGGCGACAAGGTCAAGGTCATGGTGCTCCGTTACGACAAGGAGAACGAGAAGGTCTCCCTCGGGCACAAGCAGCTCTTCTCCGACCCGTGGGCCGCGGCCGACGAGAGGTACCCGGTCGGCGCGAGGGTGCGCGGCAAGGTCGTTTCGCTCACCGACTACGGCGCGTTCGTCGAGCTGGAGCAGGGCATAGAGGGCCTGGTCCACGTCTCCGAGATGTCCTGGACGCAGAAGGTGCGCCACCCGTCGAAGGTCGTCGCCATGGGCGACATCATCGACGCGGTCGTCCTTTCGATAGACAAGAACAACAAGCGCATATCCCTCGGCATGAAGCAGATAGAGCCGAACCCGTGGGACGTGATAGCCGAGAAGTACCCGATAGGCTCCCGCATAGAGGGCCGCGTCAGAAACCTGACCGACTTCGGCGCGTTCGTCGGCCTGGACGAGGGCATAGACGGCCTCATCCACATCTCCGACATATCCTGGACGAAGCACCTCAAGCACCCGTCCGAGGTCCTCAAGAAGGGCCAGAAGGTAGACGCGGTCGTCCTCTCCGTGGACAAGGATAAGGAGCGCCTCTCGCTTGGCCTCAAGCAGTTGGGCGACGACCCGTGGGACAGGGAGATCCCTGGCAAGTACCGTGTCGGCGACAACGTCACCTGCAAGGTGATCAAGATAACCGACTTCGGCGTGTTTGTCGAGCTCGAGGGCGGGGTCGAGGGACTGATCCACATCTCCGAGATAGACAAGGACCAGCAGGCGAGGGTCGAGGACCTTCTGAAGCTGGACGACGAGGTCGCCGCCAAGATTATCAAGGTGGACACAGGCGACAGGAAGATTGGCCTCTCCATCAAGGCGTTCAAGAAAGAGGGCGAGAAGGCCTCCCAGGACGCCTACAAGGGCACCCAGGAGAAGTTCGACAGCTCCCTCGGCGCCCGCATGAAGGACGCGGAGAAAGAGGGCGAGTAGTTACCGGGCAGGTGTGTCATTGCGAGGAGTCCCGCGTTTCGCGGGACGACGCGGCAATCTCAGCCTTTAAGAACTGAGGTTGCCGCGCTTCGCTCGCAACGACAACCTTGTTGCTGTGCCTGCAAGCTAAGATTAGTTTATCGTCATCGCTATTGGAGACAAAATGAAACGCCCAGTCGCCGTTATCGTTATAGGCTCCATAGTGGCCCTCGTAGTGCTCATGGCGTTCGCCGCCGCCGCCTCGCTCTTCCTGGGCGGGGCGGCGCCGGTTGCCGTCTCGGACAAGGTCGCGCTCGTCAAGATCGAGGGTGTTATCCTAGACTCCGAGGACGTCATAAAGCAGCTCAAGGAGTATTCCGAGAACGATTCGGTCAAGGCGATCGTCCTCCGCATAGACAGCCCCGGAGGCGCCGTGGTGCCCTCCCAGGAGATATATGCCGAGGTCAGGAAGCTCAAGGCCAAGTCCGGACAGAAGGTCGTAACGTCCATGGGCTCGGTCGCGGCCTCCGGCGGGTACTACATCGCCGCCGCGTCCGACAGGATAATGGCCAACCCGGGCAGCCTTACCGGAAGCATCGGCGTAATCATGGAGTTCGCCACCGCCGAGGAGCTGATGAACAAGATAGGCCTCAAGGAGGAGGTCATCAAGTCCGGGGCGAGGAAGGACGTCGGCAACTTCATGAGGAGTATGACCCCGGAGGACAGGGCGTACCTCCAGGCGGTCATAGACGACGTCCACGACCAGTTCGTCGAGGCAGTGGCCAAGGGACGCAGGATGAAGAAGGAAGACGTTGCCCTGCTCGCGGACGGCGGTATCTTCACTGGCAGGAAGGCCAAGGAAGTCGGCCTCGTGGACGAGCTGGGCGACCTGGACGACGCGGTAAAGCTTGCCGGGAAACTCGGAGGCATTGAGGGCGAGCCCAAGATAATAACGGAGGAGAAGAAGTACTCCGTCTGGGACATGCTGAAGGGCGAGGACATGGGGAACATATTCAAGGGGTTCTTCAACAAGAACTTCCAGAGCCTGATGTACCTTTACGCCGCGCCTTCGATGTACTGAAATACCTGTATATCTTTAACCTTGACAAGGGGTTATAGATATGTTAAGAATGTTGCTCATATAACCTGGGCCGGCGTGGACCTTAGCGTTTTATTTCGCCCGCCAGGGACTGGTTGGCGCGTACAGACTTTACCGCGGCCGGCGGTATCATATATTTCAAAAGCAGAGTCTCGGGGGGGATATGACGAAAGCTGAGCTTGTGGAGAAGGTCTCCGAGAAGGTGGACGGCCTTACCAAGAAACAGACGGAAATCATCATAAATACCATATTCGACGGTATCAAGGACGCGCTCGCCGTCGGCGACAAGATCGAGATACGCGGGTTCGGAAGCTTCAAGATAAGGGAGAGGCGCCAGCGCGAAGGCAGGAACCCCAAGACCGGCTCGCCCGTCTCCGTCCCGGCCAAGAAGGTACCGTTCTTCAAGGCGGGCAAGGAGCTGAAGGAACTGGTAGACAGCTAAAGCCCGTGGGCATGTATGATGGATTTATTATTATGGCAGGGCATCCGCGCGGGTGCCCTGTTTTTTTAGGTAGGCGAGGACACCATGTCTGAACACCACGACCACGGACACGACGACGGGCACGGGCACGAGAAGCTCGTGAAGGTAACGCTCTACCTAGAGGACGACCACATATACGCGCTCGACAGGGCAGCCGGGGAGTACAGCAAGCTTCTGGGCCAGCGCTGGAGCAGGGGCGCCGTCGTCAGGCTCGCGCTGTCCGACTTCTTCTCCCGCAGGGGCGAGATAACATGACCTCCGAAGGCCGTGGCCGCATGTCTCCGCGCGCGACTTTCGCTGTCGCGCTCTCCTGGATGGTCTTCATCGGCCTTTTCTATTTCCCGGCATGGCGCCCGCTGTCCCTGCTCGAAAACCAGCTGCCCGAAGTCCCGCGGGACATCCTTGCCGCCGCCATAAGGCTGTCGTCCGCGGACGGCGTCAAGACGCTCCTGATGCTTATTGCCGGGCTCCTTGCCGCTCTCGGCGCGGGACATGCCATACTGCGTCTGTTCAGGCTCGACCTCGACGCAGCGCAGGGGCTGACGTTTTCGGCCGCGCTCGGCCTCGGCGCGTTCTCTCTTGCGACGCTTTTCATAGGCCTGATGGGCGGGTTCAACGATACCGTCGCCGGCGCGCTTTCTGTAGTCATGCTGCTGCTCGCCGCGGCCGGGGCGCGTCGGGCATGGACGGCGGTCAAGGCGATGCCGCCTGTCCGGAGGCCGGGCGGGCTGAAGCTCGTATTCCTGGCGCTGTTTGCCGTACTCGGCGTATATCTCTTCGCAAAGGCGATGCGGCCGGCCGTCTTCTACGACACCATAACCTACCACCTGGGCGTCCCCAACTACTACCTGCGGGAGGGCGGAATCGGGTACATACCGTCCGACTCCTTCTCGAACTTCCCGTTCATGGCCGAGATGCTGTACACGCTCGGGATGCTGCTTTCGGGGCTGAAGCTCGCGCAGGCATCGAGCGTGCTCGTCTTCCTGCTGACCGCGCTGGCAGTATACGATTTCACACGGACGTTCGTAAAAGAAGTCAACCCCGCGCTCCCGGCGATATTCATCCTGCTGACCCCGGCATTCCTCGAAAACTCGGTACTGTACACCTGCGACCTCCACCTGACGTACTACACACTGCTTGCCGTATACTGCTTCTTCCTGTACGAGAGGGACGGTGACCCGCGCCTCCTCGCGCTAATGGGCGTCTTTACCGGTGTCTGCCTGGGGACGAAGTACGTCGCGCTTGCGTCGATCCTCATCCCGGCCGTCGCGGCCGTCGCATACGCGGCATACAGGCAAAGAGGCAGGGGGGCGGGTGATGTTGTCAGGGTCGCGGCTTATTTCGCCGTGCCCGCCATTCTGGTCTACGCGCCCTGGGTCGTCAAGAACCTCGTGTACACCGGCAACCCGTTCTATCCGGCCTTCCACGGCCTGCTCGGAGGCGCGGACATAACCGACCTCCAGTACAGGGTGGCGGCGATTAACAAACCCGGCTTGAAGGCCGCGCTGACCGGGCTCTGGGAACACCCCTGGAAGCTGTTCATGGCGGGCCCGGCCGAGGCGACGCTCAGGTACCACGCCGCCTCGTACCTCGGCCCGCTGGCGCTCGCACTGACTCCGCCGCTCCTGATGGTCAGGGACATCTCTCCGGCAGTCAAGAGGCTGTGCCTCGTCTCGCTCGCCCTGTTCATCCTGTGGGACGCGGCGTTCCCGCTGACAAGGTACCTGTACCCGGCGGTAGCGATGCTCCTGATCATCGCGGCGTACGCAACAAGCAGGCTGGGCGGCATTCTTGGCCGCTACGAGATGACGGCCTTAACCACCGGAGCCGTATTCATCCTCGCCGTGCAGCTATCGCTGGGATTTTTCCTGGTCAACGACTGGACCGCCTCGTCCGGGCTCGCGGGTGTGTCCGAGACGGACGACGCATACCTGCTCCGGCGCTCCGTGCCCAAGGGCAACGTCGTCCTGACAAGCTTCCCGGCATACAAGTACATAAACGAGAACTCGGACAGGGACGCGCGGGTGCTCGTCATCGGGGACGCACAGCACCTGTACATAGACCGCAGGCACATGTACACCTACCTTTCAGCCCGTGCCCCTTACGACATATTCCGGGAGAAGGCCGGAGACCAGGAGGCCGTATATGCCTGGCTCAAGTCCGAGGGCGTAACGCATATCGTGTACAACCCCGCCGAGATGGCGAGGCTTCAGAAGCTCGGGTACATCGCCTACCCGGCGAAAGACAACAGGTACATCCGGGATTTCCTGTCCGGCGGCCGCGTGACAAGGCTCTTAGCGTACGGCTCCGCGAAGGCACCGGTATTTGTATTCGGGGTGCGGTAATGAAGGACATGCGCGGCAGGGACGTCGTCATCACGGTAGACGAGGCGCGCGGGAAGTTCGACGCCGCGTTCCGGTTGCCGGAGTTGCGCGTAGAGAGGGCGGACATTACGGACGCGCTCGGCCGCGTACTGGCGGATGATATAGTGTCATCCGTCACGCTGCCCGCGTTCGCGCGTTCTTCCATGGACGGTTACGCCGTGTCGGCTCGGGATACCTACGGTGCGACGGAGTCCATGCCTGCGTACCTGACTCTTTCAGGCGAGGTCCTGATGGGCGAGGAGGCGGCCGAACCGGTCGGCAAGGGGCAGGCGGTGCGGCTGTCCACCGGCGGGATGCTGCCTCCGGGCGCGGACTCGGTCGTCATGTACGAGCACGCGCAGCTCCTTGACGACGGGACGCTTGAGGTACTTCGCGCGGTCTCGCCGGGCGAGAACGTCGTCCAGCCAGGCGACGACGTCCGGGAGGGCGATACGCTCCTGACTGCAGGCCACCGGCTCCGGCCGCAGGACCTGGGCGCGCTCGCGGGCATCGGAGTTACCGCTGTCGCGGTCTACAGTAATCCGGTGGTAGCCATCATTAACACGGGCAACGAGATCGTCGAGGCATCCGCCGCGCCCAAGCTCGGGCAGGTGCGGGACGTGAACTCGTACAACCTAGCGGGTCTCGTCGAACAGGCGGGCGGCGTGCCGCTCCGGCTCGGCATCTTCCCGGACGAGTACGGTGCGATACGCGATGCGGTCGTCAGGGGGCTTGAGTCGGCGGACATCGTCGCCATAACAGGCGGGAGTTCCGTCGGGACGCGCGACCTCACCTCCGGAGTGATAGACGAACTCGGCAGGTCGTCCGGCGGCGAGGGCGGCGTACTCGTTCACGGTGTGTCCGTCAAGCCGGGGAAGCCTATCATCATAGGTATCGTCTCCGGCAAACCTGTCTTCGGCCTGCCCGGACACCCGGTCGCGGTCTCCGTCAGTTTTATGCTGTTCATGCGTTCGCTTATAAAGCGGCTGTCCGGAGAGGTGGACCCGCTCGGTATCGCGGGCATCCCGCCCGTGCGCGTCGTGCGCGCGCTGATGGCCAGGAACTACTCCTCCGCGCCGGGCCGCGAGGACCACCTGCGGGTCTCTCTCGAACTCGCGGACGATACACTTTGGGCGAGGCCTGTGCTCGGGAAGTCCGGGCTCATCTCGACGCTCGTGTGGGCGCACGGTACGGTCGTTATACCGCTTGCGAAGCTTGGACTTTCGAAGGGCGAGGCGGTGGAGGTGGAGTTGTTTGATTGATGGGGCTGCGAACCAACCCTCACCCGGCCCTTCGGGCCACCCTCTCCCATTGAAGGGAGAGGGTAATAATTCAGTTGACCGCGATTATGTTAATGATATAATTGACCATATGCAAGGAGGTGGTCATGGAAGGTGTAAAGCGGCAGGTTCTTAATATGATAGAGTCTCTCCCTGAAGAGGTGACGGTGGACGACATCATGGCGGAGCTTTACTTCAAGATGCAGGTGGACGCTGGCCTCAAGGAGCTGGACGAGGGCAGGGGCATACCCCACGATGAGGTCAAGAGCCGGATGTCCAGATGGCTTACAAAATAATCTGGTCGCCGCGTGCCGCCTCCAACCTCGAAGAAATCACCAGCCATATCGCGAAGGACTCGGAATACTACGCGGTCATCTTCGCCAAGAAAATAATCACCCTCATCGAAGCCATACCGCAGTTTCCAAAATCAGGCAGGGTCGTTCCCGAATACAATGACGAAAATATCAGAGAGAAGATTTACGAGAACTACCGGATAGTGTACAGGCTCAAGGGGAAGACCGTCGAGGTTGCCGCGATATCTCACGGATCGAAGCTGCTTGGTAATCTCCCGTAGGCGGACGCTCGCCAGGCTTGGCCTCTCCAAAGGCGAGGAGAGGTGGAGTTGGTGTTGTTTGATTGAGGGGGTATCATGCTCAAACTGACGCTGCTGATAGTGTTTATCGTGCCTCTTGTGTCTATCAATGTAGCATTGTCAGCAACTGGAGAATGGACAACCGAGTCAATAAGCCTAGTCGGTGACAACTATCCACGGCACATGGTGATCGTGTCTCCAAACGGAAAGAATGTTGTCGTTGTCGATGGTGTTTACATCAAGGTAATGTGTAATGGCAAAGATATTCCAGGTGTCGAGGATGTTGGTGTCATCTCGCTTGCCGAGTTAGGATGGTCGCCGGACTCTAATGCTTTTTTCATAAACGAAAGCGAGGGCGGGTCGGTTGGCGAATGGGTTGTCACTGTCTATGTGTTGGAAAACGGGAAGGTCAAAGTTATTCATAACATCGGTAAGAATGCGGTGGGTTTGTTCAAGAAGCATGTCAGAAAATGCGATGAAGTCTACGACTACTCGAACATAGGCGCCGTTAATTGGATTGATGGTTCGAGGCAACTTTTGCTTATCGCGGAAGTTCCAAATCATTCAACATGCCCAGACATGGGGAAAATAATGGGTATGTTGTCAGGGTGCCAAGTGGCAAGGTAGAAGAGGAATTAACCGAAAAGCAGCTTCGGGAGAAGTGGGGACGTTATTTGGTAAACGGGTTTGAATAGATAAACCGTTATTATTAGGTAGCCGCAAAGTACCAGCCCCACATAAACTTCTTGCATTCTCCCCCCCTTTATGCTATTAATCTTAACTTCTGTTTGGCCCATGGGGGCCAGGCTCCTTGCTCCCGCCACTGGCGCGGGGGCTTTATTATCCAAGAGGAGGTAGTAACGGTGAGGGATTACGAGTCGATTTTCATCCTTGCCCCCACCCTTGACGAGGCCGAATCCGAGAAGGTGTCGACGCGCATGCAGGACGTCGTCACCAGCCACGGCGGTGAGTTCGTGAAGGTGGAGAAGTGGGGAAAGAGGAAGCTGGCCTACGAGGTAGGCAAGCACAAGAAGGGCGAGTACATACTGTTCCAGTTCAAGGGCGGGCCGGAGACGGTCGCGGAACTCGAGCGTAACTACAAGCTGACAGAGTCGGTCATCAAGTACATGACGATAAGGCTCGAGAAGGAAGCGCTCGTGCAGCAGGCATTGGCCGAGTCGCGCGCGGCGGAAGCCGCGGCGGCAGAGGCGGCCGGCGAGGCGGCGGCGGAGGCTGGTGAAGCCCCGGCCGAAGAGACTTCCGAGACCGGGGAATAGACACCTTAGGAGAAGACATGGTCAACTTCAACAAGGTCATCCTGATAGGCAACCTCACGCGCGACCCGGAGCTCCGGTACAACCCGAGCGGCACCGCGGTGGCCAACCTCTCCATCGCCGTCAACAGGCGTTACAAGCAGGGCGAGGAGAACCGCGAGGAGGTCGGCTACTTCGACATAGTCGTCTTCGGCAAGACCGCCGAGAACTGCGGCCAGTACCTGAACAAGGGCAGCGGCATACTCGTCGAGGGCCGGCTCCAGCAGAGGCGCTGGGAGACGGACGACGGCCAGAAGAGGAGCAAGGTCGAGGTGGTCGCGAACACCGTCCAGTTCATGCCCAAGAGGCAGGGCGGCGGCGGTTCGGACGCGCCGGACGAGATGATAGACGAAGGGGACATCCCGTTCTAACACAAACCGGGGCTGCCTGACGAGAGTCACGGCTGTCCCTCAATAAAATTTTGGAGGCACAATGCAGCCCGAAAAGAGAAGGCGTTTCCAGAGGAAGAAGGTCTGCCACTTCTGCGCGGACAAGATACCCTACATAGACTACAAGGACACCAAGACCCTCAGGGGCTACGTGACCGACAGGGGCAAGCTTATACCCCGCAGGATCACCGGCAACTGCGCCAAGCACCAGAGGGAGATAACGACCGCTGTAAAGAGGTCGAGGAACATCGCCCTGCTGCCGTTTGTCGGCGAGAGGTTCTAAAGGCGGCACCACGCGCCATCAGTCATGACCGGCCCCGTAACGCGATTAAAGGCGCGGGACGGGGCCGTCTTTTTTTAACCTCACAAAAGTTTTCGGGCCGCCCTTTTCCAAAAGGGCGGGACTTGGCATTTTATGAACCTTCCCTCATCGAACCCAACTGAAAGCAAGTTCGGCCGCTCCGCGCCGGGGATGGTCGCGCTCGCCATCATGGCGGCGTCGCCGTTCATGCCGCTGCTGCTGGCCGTGCTCCCCGCGCCTCTCGCTTACGCGCGTCTCAGGTACGGCGTGGGGAACTTCGCCGTAGCCGCGTCTGTCTGCGCCGCGCTCGCCCTTGCCGGTGGCGGCTCGGTGGGGCTGTTCGCCGTGGTCGCGGCGCTGGTCATCTGCGGCAACGCGCTCGGCGTCTCGATGTCCGCGGGCGAGCCGGACGACAGGACGCTCCTGCGGGGCACGCTGATACCCGCGCTGTCCGTCGGGGCGGTGCTGGCCGTGTACTTCCTCGCTAACGGCGTGGACCCGTGGGCAATCGCGGCGAAGGACATGGACGCATCGGTCAGCCGCGCGGTCGGGATGTACAAACGGCTCGGCATGTCGCAGGCGGATATAGACGCGGCGCTCCCTACGGTGAAGCTCTGGATGCGCGTCATGACGGACGGCCTTGTGGCGGTCGCGTTTTACACTATGACCGCGACGTGCGTGATGTCCCATGCCCTGCTCAGGCGGTACGCGGTAAAGGCCGGGCTGGTAAAAGCCCGCGCGGAGGGCGAGGGGCTCGCCAACTGGGTCGCGCCGGACCACGCTGTCTGGGGCGTGATAATACCGGGCTTCCTGATGATTCCGGACGTGCATGTCCTCAGGGTCGCGGCGGGCAACGTACTCGCGGTCTTCGCGCTGGTCTACCTCTTCCAGGGCATCGGGATTGTATCATACCTGATAGGCCGGCTGAAGATGCCGCGCGGTTTCCGGATACTGCTCTGGGCGATGGTGCTGCTCCAGCCGTACCTGTTCCTGACGATGTGGGCGGTCGGCCTGTTCGACACATGGGTGGACTTCAGGAAGCTGAGGAAAAAACCGGATTCCCGGGACGCGCGGAAGGCTTAACAGGGAATGCAAATCACCGAAATGTGGCGCTGATGCAACACACGCGGCCGGTCCGGTGTTGCGAATAGGACACATGCCGCATCCCGGCGTACACGGGATTTCGTACCTACGTATGCCCGTGAGGCCGATAACGGCTGCATTTCCGGACGATTTGAGCAGTTGATGACAGAACCGTGCGTTTGGCACTGATATTGCAATATTATCAGAGCAGATAGGGCGGCTTGAATCGGCAAAAATATCTTGACAAAAAAGATAGCCGATGCTATAGTTCCGCAACTATTGGCATTAATGGCGTTTAATCGTGCCTGTTTTAACAGCCTTCAAAGGGGTGACGTACAAGGAATTTCTGACTCAATGTTCAGCTACCATCGAAAGGAGGGTGATAGTCTAAACACATCCGAAGTTCGCAGTAAACGGCAATTCACAAGTAGTTTAGATGACTCATTTATGGCAGGGTACACAAGGAGGAGAATAAAGATGAAGAAATTCGTATTGGCACTGCTCGTCGGCATCATGACCGTGGCCACCGCTTCCATAGCGGTCGCCGAGGTTACCGTCGGCGGCAAGATGGTTACACGTTACGAGACCTGGAGCAACCTGAACCTTCAGGAAGGCGCCGACAGCTACACAAACCAGAACTTCTTTGCCAACAGGGTGCTCCTGAACGTCAACGCCAAGCTGGCGGACGGCGTCGAGGCCCTTATCGAGCTCGACGGCGCCACCGACAGGTGGGGCCTTGACCCGCAGTACACCACCAACCTCGCGACCTACCTGAACCACAACGACAAGTCGCTCAGCATCCGCCAGGCGTGGATGAACTTCATGATACCGGGCCTCCCGATAGGCATGAAGGTCGGCCACCAGCCGCTGGCCCTCGGCCACGGCATATGGCTGGACACGAGCCGCTACGGCTCTGACGCCATCCTGCTCTACAGCAAGCCGATGCCTGAGCTCCTCCTCGCGGCCGCGTTTGTCAAGGGCGCCGAGGCCTTCGGCTTCGCCCCGGCTCGCGCCAACATCGCCAACAGGTACGGCGGCGGCGCGTTCGTTGCCCCCGGCCAGACCCCGACCGGCAGCACCCCGGGTGCGGGTTCCAGGTCCACCAGCGACGCGGACTTCTATGCCGCCCTCGCGAACTACACCTGGTGTGAGAACAACACCGTCGGCGTCAACTTCACGTTCGTCAGTGACAACGCGACGATAGGCGCGCCGGGCTCCGCCACCGCCACCCGCGACGGCGACATCACGGCCACCAACACCGCGCTCGTCTTCGACGGCGTCCTCTCCGGCATCACCTACAAGGGCGAGTTCGACTGGCTGCACGTCAACGTCGAGTCCATCCTTGCCAACACGAAGGACTACCAGATCGACGCCTACGCCGCCATGCTCGGTGGCAGCATGAAGTTCTCCAACGTTACTGTCGGCCTCGAGACCGCGTACGGCTCCGGTAACAACAGGTCCGACGTCAACCTGTTCTACAACCCGGGTTCCGGCAGTGTCGTCGCGACCACCCTCAACACGGCCGGCAATGCCGCCGACATGGACCACGCGTACTACACCCCGTACAACAGCACCTCGTACAACTACGCGTACCTCTACAATGACAAGATCGGCCAGGGCCCGCTCGGCTCCGGCGGCGGCCTGGGCTTCGGCGACGGCTTCGGCGGCATCGGCCTTGCCAACACCTTCTATGTCAAGCTCTCCGGCGGCATGCCCGTCACCGAGAAGGTCAAGGTCGACATGGACGTGCTCTACCTGAGCGCCGCGAAGACCATGACCCATGCGCAGTCCCACGACCTCGGCTGGGAGATCGACGGCCACGTCGGCTACGAACTCTACTCGAACCTGAAGTTCGACCTCAACGGTGGCTACCTCTTCACCGGCGACTACTATGAGTTCGAAGGCCATGAGAATTCCTTTGCCAGCACCATCACGCAGGACGGCACCTCGTCCGGCAAGCTGAAGACCGACGACGCCTGGGGCGCCACGGCGAAGCTGACCGTGAAGTTCTAAGCAAGTCTTTCCGCTTGATGCAAGTGTAAAGGGCCGGCCCCGCGAAAGCGGGGCCGGTTTTTTTGTTTTGCGCTATAATATCTACATGAGACAAACGTTGGATATACTGAATACAATAAGCGAAACCTTCGCGGAGTCGTTCCCCGGGATGCCTGCATACGTCGTGGGCGGGACGGTAAGGGACATGCTGACGGGACGGACGGTTGGCGACATCGACCTCGTGGTAGGCGGAGACGTGCGCCCGGTCGTGGAGGAGCTCGCTGAAGTACTTGGCGGCACCGCCTTCCTGATGGACCCGGAGCGCGACGTATGGCGTGTGACGGTGAAGGACGGCAGGCTGGCGCAGGTGGACATATCGCCTTTGAAGGGCGGCATAGAGGCGGACCTCGCCGGGCGTGACTTCACGGTCAACGCGATGGCCATCGAGCTGAAGGAGCAAAGGCCCTCCCTCACCCCCGGCCCCTCTCCCGGGAGGAGAGGGGAGAATGACGGCGCGATAATTGACCCTTACGGCGGGCGCGGGGACATTCAGGCTGGGGTCATCCGCGCGCTCGGCAGTACGGTGTTCGAGGCGGACCCTCTGAGGGCCATGCGGGCGTTCCGGTTCGCGGGCCAGCTCGGGTTCAGTATAGACAGAGAGACGCTATCTTGTATCCGGGAACATGCGCCATCCATTACAAAGGTTTCGGCGGAACGCGTGCGTGACGAGCTGTACGCCGTCATCGAGGGGGGACGCGCGGTGGCTGCGTTCCGGGCCATGTTCGGAGCCGGGGTTCTCTGTGAGGTCATGCCAGAGGCGGGCGGCATGGAAGGCGTGCCGCAGGGCGAGCCGCACGCGTACGGTCTGCTGGAGCACTCCCTGAAGGCGATGGAGTATGCTGAGGAGGTCTCGTCCGACCCTGGCCGATGGTTCGGCGGGCGCGCCGCCGAGGTGTCAGGCTATCTCGACGCCAGGCTGGACGGCGGCCTCTCGGCGCGCGGCCTGGTCAAGCTGTGCGCGTTCCTGCACGACGTGGGCAAGCCTTCATGCCTGAGGCGCGAGGAAGGCAGGTTGAGGTATACTGGCCACGAAGAGGCGGGCGCTCTGATGTGCGAGGCCATAGCCTCCCGCCTGAAGATGTCCGAGAGGGCGTCACGCGCGCTTGCGGCTGTAACGAGGGGGCATATGAGGCCGCTCCACCTTACACACGGAGCACCGTCGAGGCGTGCGGTATACCGGTACGTCAGGGACATGGGAGAGGAACTCCCGGCGTCGCTGATAGTCGCGCTCGCTGACGCTATGGCGACGAGGGAGAGGGCCGAGGAGACGGCGACGGACGTCGAGGGGCTGGTGCCGGTAATTGCGGAGTACTACTACGGCGAGTACGCCAGGGCGCGGGTTGAGCCGCTTGTCACGGGCCGGGACCTGATAGACGTGTTCGGCCTGGAGCCTGGTCCGGTGTTCAGGGAACTGCTCGAAGGCGTGGACGAGATGAGGGCCGAAGGCGTGATAAGTGACAGGGCGGACGCGCTGAGGTTTGTCAGGGAGAAGCTGTCGGGATAGGGGCCGTGAGGCGTGTTCGTGTCTCGAAAAGGTAATTGTTGACCCGGTGAATATATGAGAACTTCCTGGGCCCCGTGTCAAGCACGGGGAGACACGCAACTAAAAGTCATTCCCGCCCCGGCTTTATGCGAACCGGGGTAAACTCCAGCGGGAATCCAGCGACTTTGTTTTTGTCGGATACATATGCATAGTTAGTCGCTGGATTAATATGAATGGGCCGACCAATGTGCCGGCCCGGCACGTATAGCGGTCAGGCCTGGCAGGCGGCCTGCTGGTCCTTGCGTATCCTGTCGAGGAGCATCGTGTTGAGGTTGTTCTTCTCGAAGTATTCGCGTTCGAGGTCCTCTACATAGAAGCGGTCGAGGCCGGAGTTTTCGAGGAAGTCCTCACGGAGCTTCGAGTTGCTGCCGGCGATTACGAGCGGCAGCATGTTGTTGAGGTAGAACGCCTCCTTGCGGATGTTTATGACCGCGTTCCGGAAAACCTTCTCCGGGGCGTCGCCGGGTATGAGCCGCTTATCCAGCATCTCCTTCCATGACTCCGCGATGAACTGGTCCTGCGACTCTTTGTCCGAGAGGTCGCTGTAGAACTTCTTTATCTTCTCCTTCATGAAGGAGTGGACGTCGGCGTAGTAACGCTCCTCCCTTATTATCTCGTTCAGCCGCTCCAGGACCTCCTTGATCGAGGCGTTGCCCTCCTCGATGTCCAGCACGCCACGGTAGAGCGTGGCGACCTTCAGGCGGCCGTAGTTGGTCATGTACTTGTTCTGGAGCGCGCTCTGTATGAACAGCTCGTGGAAGAGACCTGGCGAGACCTCGTCGAAGGCCTTCTTGTTGCCGAGGAGGCTCCTCACCTGGTCCTCCCGCACCTCGGCGTCCTCCATGAACGATATCTTGCTTATGGTCGCGTAGGTCGTGTCGAACCGGTCGAAGAACGTGACGATGTAGCCGAAGCTCTCGAACAGCGACATGTCGTTCGACTCGGCCGCCTTCTCGTCCGTCAGGCGGCAGGTCTCGAGGAGTATCTCCTCGAAGGCGTTGTCCCGGTGCATTATCGACTGGTGCTTCGCGTGCAGGAGCTTCACGAGGTCCTCGTCGTTCATGTGGCCGCCGGTGTGGCCCTTCAGGAACAAGCCCTCGAATATGGCGCGCGTCTCCATGATGTGCTCGGGCTCGTTGTACTCCTTTATCTTCTTGCCCTTCAGAAGCAGCTCGTCAAGCGTGTCGAAGAGGTTCAGCGAGATCCTGTTCCGGATGCTGAGCGTCCGGAGCCTAGTAAGCTTGGCCATGTCCTGGTGGTCGAGCTCCTTCTTGTAGGAGCAGTCGATGAGGATACCCTTGTACTCGTCCACGATGCGCTTGTTCTCGGGGTGCTTGTACATCACGTCTATCCTGATGCGCTCCTGCTGGTAGCGGTCGATCTCGTACAGTTCGGCCATCTTGGCGAGCTTGAGCGAGCCCTCCTCGTCCACTGAGCGAGTCTTCCAGTAAAGCTCCCTGAACAGGCGGTAATACTCGTCGTGGTATCTGTGGACGAGGCGTATCAGGAAGAGGATGCTGTCCTCCTCCTTCAGCTCCAGGAACAGGTCGCGGATGAGCCCGGAGTCGTCCGCCTTGCCGACCTTGTCCGTGTGCTTCAGGTACTTTCCTACCGCGCGGAGGACAGACTCCTGCCGCTTCCTGCGGGATGCGACCGGCGCGTCGGTATGGACGAAGAAGTGGTAGTTGCCGACCGCGTGGCCGTTGAAGAAGACATGGTCGAAGCCCTCCTCGCCGTAGAGGTCCTCGGTGAAGGATATACGCTCCGTCTCGGCGGAGTATACCGCGCCGTACATGACGAGGCGGTTCAGGACGTCCTTCTTGACGAGGTCCTTCTTCGGGAGGTCGATGCCGAACATGTACTCGCAGAAGCTGCCGCCGAATGCGCGGTAGGATATCCCGGACGGGGTGATCTTGTACTCGTTCCCCGACGAGAACAGACGGACGAAGGGGTCGCCCTTCTTCTCGCCGATCTCGTGGAAGTAGCGGTTTGAGATGTTCCTGCCCGCTACCGTGACGTAGTATTCGACCTTTTCGTTTATCTGGCCATGGAGGCGGATGTCCTGAATCATGCGGGAAATTATACCACGTAAAACTGAGATTACAAAAGAAAAATCAGGCCGACCGGCCAAAATACGTTTGTGCCGGGCCGGGGTTCTGGTATACTCGATTCAAGCGAACCACATACTATTGCCGGATAATGAAGGATTTCTTGCTTTAGTTGTAGCTGCCCCATTTATGGGGCGTCTTTAAATTCGCCTGATGAATCGGGCAGCTGCAACTTCAATCGAAATCAAGGAAGGGAGCCCCATGATAATCGGCGTGCCGAAGGAGATAAAGGACAAGGAGTTCAGGGTCGGTATGACGCCCGCGGGCGCGGCCGAGCTTGTGCATGCCGGCCACACCGTGCTGGTCGAGGCCGGCGCGGGCGAGGGCAGCGGCATACCGGACCGCGAGTACATAAGGGCCGGCGCGAAGGTCGCGCAGTCCAGGGAGTCGCTCTTCAGGCGCGCGGAGCTTATCGTAAAGGTCAAGGAGCCGCGCCCTGAGGAATATGAACTGCTTAGGGAGGGCCAGATAATATTCACATACCTCCACCTCGCTGCGGACAGGGGGCTCACGCTGGAGCTTCTGGACCGCAAGGTCGTGGCGGTCGCGTACGAGACCATCCAGAGGGCGGACGGTTCACTCCCGCTCCTTATGCCGATGAGCCAGGTGGCGGGCCGGCTGTCCGTGCAGGTGGGCGCCTACTACCTCCAGGAGAACAACGGCGGACGCGGCGTCCTGCTCTCCGGAGTGCCCGGCGTCGAGCCCGCGCGCGTCGTGGTCATAGGCGCGGGCACGGTCGGGGCGAACGCCGCGAAGATCGCGCACGGCATGGGCGCCGAGGTTACGCTACTCGACCTGAACGTGGACAGGCTGGACTACATAGAGGACATCTTCCACGGCAGCATCAGGACGCTTGTATCGAACCGCAGGGTTGTGGAGGAGGCGGTGACATCCGCCGACCTTGTCATCGGCGCGGTGCTCGTCCCGGGCGCGAAGGCCCCGAAACTCATCACGCGCGAGATGGTGTCGAGGATGAGAAGGGGCTCGGTCGTCGTGGACGTCGCAATCGACCAGGGCGGCTGCTTCGAGACCTCCCGCCCGACCAGCCACTCAGACCCCGTCTACATGGTGGACGGCGTGATACACTACTGCGTGACGAACATGCCCGGCGCGGTGCCGAGGACGTCCACGTTCGGCCTTACGAACGTTACCCTCCCGTACGTGATGAAGATAGCAGACAACGGCGTCGAGGCCGCGCTTTCGTCCGACCCCGCGTTCATGAAGGGCCTGAACTGCTGGCGCGGAAGGCTTGTCAACAGGCCGGTCGCGGAGGCCTTCGGCCTGTCCTGCGAAGATGCGGTTTTTTAGCGGATGCCTGTTGAATTATCTTGACCGGACGCCAATGCATTACTATAATAACAATTACTAAGAAGCCCCCCGGCACTTCATTTCACCATGTTGGATTCAAGTTACATCGATGCAATTACCGTATGAGGTGATATGTCCGGAATTCTGGAAATCGACGTAAGGTGTGACGGGCTCAAGGTCAATTCCGAGATAATCAGGCTCTTCAACGAGGGCGGCGAACTTAGGCGCGTGCTCGACAGGACGGCGAGCCTTGTCGCTGGACACCTGGGCTGCGAGGCGCTCGGCATAAGGGTCATGGACAGCCTCGGCAACATACCCTACGAGAGCACTGTGGGCTTCACCGACGGCTTTATCGAGAAAGAGGGCCACCTCTGCACGCGGCGCGACAGGTGCGCATGCACGCTGGCCAGCAGGGGCGAGTACGACCCGGAACTGCCTTTTTTCACGAAGTGGGGCTCGTTTCATTCCGGTGAGGTCCAGGACTTGGAGGTGCTCCGTCTTGGCATGAAGGACGGCAGCTTCAGAGGCGAGTGCGTCCGGATGGGCTGGGAGTCGCTCCTCGTCGCGCCGGTGCGTTTCGGCCACAAGTACTTCGGCCTGATACACGCGGTGGACGGCGGGAAGGATGCATTCCCGCCGGACATGGTCGGGTTTGTGGAGAACGTCGCGGGCCAGCTCGGCCTGTACATGCACGGAGTGGAGGTGAGCCGCACGAAGGAGGCGGAGTTCTCGTCTCTTGCCATGCGCATCGCGCACGACCTGAGGAGCCCGATTACGTCCACGAAGATGTTCGCCGAACTGATGCCGATGAAATACGATTCCTGCATGAAACCCGAGGTGGCGGACATGCTCGGCAGCATATCGAGGAACGCGGACTATATGGAAGAGCTTGTCTCCGGCCTCACGGCCTTCGCCCGGTCGGACGACCCCGCCTCGACACAGATGACCGACATATACCTCGACACGTTCCTCGACTCCCTGGTGGAGGACATGGGGCTCTCGGAGCAGGGCGGCGCGAGGGTGTCCGTGAGCGGCGTCATGCCCAAGCTCCGGTACCCGGCCGTCAGCCTGAAGCGTATACTGACGAACCTCGTGTCGAACGCGGTAAAATTCTCCGCAGCGTCGGAGGCCCCCGCCGTGGAGATCTCGTGCGAGGTGAAGGACACGTTCTACCAGTTAGCGGTCTCGGACAACGGCATGGGCATGGAGCCGCACGAGGTGGACAAGGTCTTCGAACCGTTCTTCCGGACGCAGGGCGCGAAGGCAGTCCCCGGCACCGGGCTCGGCCTGTCCATCTGCCGGAAGATCGTCGAGAAGCATGGCGGGCGCATATGGGTATACTCCGACAAGGGAGCGGGCAGCACGTTCTACTTTACCGTGCCTAAGTGAATATACCGGTATAATACGGGTGCTCCCGCGCGCGGGAGAAATCCCTTGACAATGGCCCGAAAAACCGATAGCCTTGATTTATCAGGGGGTATTGGAATGGAAGTGTATAACTTCTCTGTGATTATAGAGCAGGACGAGGACGGTTATTACGTCGCAACCGTACCCGCGCTTAAGAGCTGCTATACACAGGCCAGGTCCATGGACGAGCTTATTCCTCGTATTAAAGAGGTGATCGAACTGTGCCTCGAAGAGGAGGAACCGGAGCGTCTCAGGTTCGTTGGAATACAGCAGGTAGAAGTGGTTAGATGACCACTTTCCCCACCGTTAGAGCTGACCTTATTATCAAATTCCTTCACGAGCAAGGTTTCCGGGAAACAAGGCAGAAAGGAAGCCACAAGTTTTTCAGGCATCCCGATGGCAGGACATGTGTTGTGCCATTTCATAAGGGTGAAGACCTTGGACATGGCATCCTGCGAAAGATACTGAACGACGCCGAATATTCCAAGACAGATTTCGCAGCCTGGCTTCAAGGCTGAACCGCATTTCAAAAAGTCCCTTGCGGTTATGTCCGGCCTGGCTCCGGGCGTCCTGATGTACGGGTCGGTCTCCACGGCAGGCAACCGGGACCCCGTCATTGACCTCGAACCTGGTCGGCGATGCGGGTCCCCGCCTTGCCCGACAGCGCGTCGTCGAGAGCTTCCGGCGACGTGATAAGCGCGTACTCGCCGCCGCCCTCGATGAACAGCGCCGCCGCCTCTACCTTCGGCCCCATGCTGCCCGGCGCGAACTGGCCGGCATCGAGATACGCCCTGGCCTCGCAAGCGTCCATCCTTGGCACGCGCCTCTGGCGCTCCGTGCCGTAATCGAGGTAGACGCAGTCTACCGATGTCAGGATAACGAGCATCTTCGCACCGAGCTGTAGTGCAAGCACGGCGGAGGCCATGTCCTTGTCGATTACGGCGTCTACCCCGGACAGGCGGCCGTCGGCCGCCTCCACGACGGGGACGCCACCGCCTCCGGCGGCGATGACGATGTCGCCGCCTTCGGCCAGGCGTTTTATCGCTGCCGCCTCTACGACCCGAATCGGCCTGGGAGACGGCACCACCCTGCGCCAGCCTCGCCCGGCGTCACCGGCAATAGTCCAACCCCGCTCCATGCCGAGAATTGCCGCCTCTGCCTCGGTATAAAACGGGCCGACCGGCTTCGTGGGGCTGCCGAAGGCGGGGTCGTCCCTGTCCACGACTACCTGCGTCACGACCGACAGGACGCACGCATCTGAAATGCTCCCGCTTGGCAACCTTGGCTGGTTCCAATGAACATGCCCGCGAATGTGCCCAAGAAGGTGGTTGTAAAGCGACTGCTGGAGAAGAAAGCCTATCGCGCCCTCGGAGTCGGCGTCCGCTATGTAGAGCGGCATCGGCGGGACGGTATCACGGGCGCACTCCATCTGTATCAGGATATTGCCGACTGCCGGGCCGTTGCCGTGCGTGATGACAAGCGGCCAGCCTTTGGCCGCGAGCTTCGCGATGCGTCCCATGCAGTCGTCCACGTGCGCGGCCTGCTCGGCGAGCGTGCCGCGCTCGCCGAGCCTGATGAGCGCGTTACCGCCTATGGCTATGACGACGGGCGGTATCATATATCCTTCACGAAACCGGTCACGAGAGAGGCGAGCGCGTCTCCGTGCAGCTCCCTGATCTCGTACCTGACGCGGTAGGCCGGCTTCTTTATCTTTATTAGCTTCACAAGGTCCACCGGCGTAGCGAACACCACCGCGTCGCACGGGGTCGCGCCGATGGTCGCCTCCAGGTCTCTCAACTGCTCCGGACCGTAGCCGACTGCGGGCAGGACGTCGCCTATGTGCGGGTATTTTGTGCGCAAGGCTTTCAGGCTGCCCCGTGCATGCGGCCAGGGGGATACCACTGTGCAGCCGTGCTCCTGCGCCGCGACGAGGCCGGCCCCGTATGGCATGCCGCCGTGCGTGATGGTCGGCCCGTCCTCGACGACAAGTACCTTGCGGCCTATCAGGGAAGTCAGCGGCGAGCCGGTGGCCGGGTACATCTCGACATGCGACTTCACAGGTATCAGATGGGCATTGGGGTTCAGTCCGGCGAGCGTCTCACTGATGGCCTCGACCGCGTCCATGCTGTCCTCGCCCGCCTTGTTAACGATTATGACCTCCGCACGGCGGAAGTTGGTCTCGCCTGGGTGGTGTGTGTCGCACTGTCCCGGCCGGAGCGCGTCCGCGACGACGATTTCGAGGTCGGGCCGGATGAACGGGAAGTCGTTGTTCCCGCCGTCCCAGACGATGACGTCGCCCTCGGCCTCGGCCATGTCGAGGACGTCCGCATAGTCCACGCCCGCGAAAACAGTGAACCCCTTCTCGACAAGCGGCTCGTACTCCTCGCGCTCCTCTACGGTGCAAAGCTCGCTGTCCAGGTCGGAGATAACCGCGAACCTCTGCGCCCTCTGTTTTTCCAGGTCGCAGTAGGCCATCGGGTGTCTTATGGCGACTGGCCTCCTGCCGAGACCCTTCAGCGTGTCCAATATCATGCGCGTGACAGGGCTCTTCCCGCAGCCAGTACGCACGGCGCAGACGGATATGACCGGCAGCGTGGACCTCAGCATCGTGCTGTCTGGCCCCAACAGCGAAAAGTCCGCACCCGCCGCGAGCACCTCCGAAGCCTTGTGCATGACGTACTCGTGCGATACGTCGCTGTAGGCGAACACCACCTCGTCCACGGCGAGTGTGTCGATGAGGCGCGCCAGGCCTTCTTCAGGGTGGATCGGTATGCCCTGCGAGTACAGCTTCCCCGAGAGCGAGGGCGGGTACAGCCTGCTCGCAAAGTAGGGTATCTGCGCGGAGGTGAACGCGACTACCTCGAACGACCTGTCGCCCCTGAAGCGGACGTTGAAATTGTGGAAGTCGCGGCCGCCCGCGCCCATTATGATTATGCGGCGACGTTTTATAATTTCCGCACCTCTTCCTCGAAAATACCCAGCGCCTCGTCCATCTGGTCTACCGTTGTCACGAGAGGCGGGATGAAACGGATGACGTTTCTGTGTGTCCCGCACTCGATGATTATCAGGCCTCGCTCAAGGCAGCGCGACTTGAGCCTTGCGACCGCGCCGGTATTCGGCGTATCGCCGTTCCTCACGAACTCGACGCCTATCATGTACCCGAGGCCGCGCACGTCTCCTACCACGTCGCAGTCGCGCTTGAGCGCGAACAGGCGTGTCATCACCCCGGACGCCAGGCGGTCGGACTTCTCCAGAAGCCCCTCCCGCTTTATCGCCTCGACAGTCGCCACTGAGGCGGCGCATGAGAGCGGGTTGCCTCCGAACGTCGTCCCGTGCGACCCGGTCTCCCATCCGTCCATTAACTCGGCCGCGGAGACGACCGCGGACAGCGGCATCCCGGACGCGATGCCCTTCGCGAGCGTCATGATGTCGGGCTTCACGCCGTAATGCTCAAGAGCGAACCACTTGCACGTCCGGCCAAAGCCCGACTGCACCTCGTCGAATATGAGAAGTATCCCGTGGTCGGTGCATAGGCACCGGAGCCGTTCCAGGAACGCGGCGGGCGCGGGCGCATACCCGCCCTCGCCGAGCACGGGCTCAATTATTATCGCCGCAACCTCTTCCGGCGCAATCTCGTGCGTGAAGAGGTAGTCGAGGTACCCCAGGCAGTCTATGTCACATGTGGACGGGTGCTTGCCAAGCATGCAGCGGTAGCAGTACGGGTAGAATGCGCGGTACACCGACGGCAGCAAGGGGTGGTAGCGCGCCCTGTACTTTACGGCCGACGAGGTGAGCGACGTCGCGCCGAGCGTCCTGCCGTGGAACGCGCCGGTGAAGGATATTATCCCCTGCCTGCGGGTGTGATAACGCGCGAGCTTTACCGCGCCCTCGACCGCCTCCGCGCCGGAGTTGGACAGGAAGAACCTGTCAAGGCCCGGCGGGGTGATGGAGGTGAGCGATTCCATGAGCCTCAGGAGCGGCTCGTAATAGAATATAGAGCCCGCGTGTATGAGCCTGTCCGCCTGCTCCTTGATTGCCTCGACGACCGCCGGGTGGTTGTGGCCGATGTTGCAGACCGCGTGTCCGGAGGTGAAGTCCATGTATTTGCGGCCCGCGTCGTCGAAGACGTACACGCCCTGGGCGCGGGTGACGGTCATGTCGGTAGCGAAGCCCCATGCGTTGGAGATGTGTCTCTTCAGGTGGTCGGTCATGTGATTATCTCTTGGTTAGATAACAGTCGGTTTATCGTAGGGGCCGTACCAAGCGAAGCGCGTGTCGGCCCTTCTTTGTCTGTCTTTGCGAGGGGCGAAGCGACGCGGCAATCTCATCCTTTGTCCGTCATTCCCGCGAAGGCGGGAATCCAGGAATTTCTTACTTCCTGGACCCCGTGTCAAGCACGGGGCGACAAATCATGCGACAAAG
Organism: Nitrospirota bacterium; assembly: GCA_016212105.1. GTDB lineage: Bacteria > Nitrospirota > JACRHJ01 > JACRHJ01 > JACRHJ01 > JACRHJ01. The sequence goes on along the minus strand of JACRHJ010000014.1, from coordinate 17,562 downwards.
CAGGGCGGGCACGGGGACACGCCCCTACGCGAAATGCCAAATGCAGGGCCGACACGCGCTTCGCTTTGTACGGCCCCTACATGAAGGCGTGGTGGGCGCAGCCCACCCTACATAATTAGACGAACACGAAACACGAACACGTCCCACGGCCGTTCAATCTATCTGCGCCCTCTGGAGCCTGCCGCTGTAATCGCGGTAGACGACCTTCCAGCGGGTGTACAGGTCGAGCGCGCCGCCGCGCCCTCCTGCATCCTTCTTGTTGCCGTAGCCGCTACGCTTCATCCCTCCGAACGGGAGCTGTATCTCAGCGCCTATCGTGCTTGCGTTTATGTACACGATGCCGGTGTCGAGTTCCTTTTCCGCCTGCGCGCTCATGTTCACGTCGCGTGTGTATATCGAGGCCGACAGGCCGTAGTTGACGCCGTTGGCAATCGCGATCGCGTCGTCGAAGTCCCTGGCCTTGAGCACGGACAACACCGGCCCGAATATCTCCTCCTGCGCTATGCGCATCGCGGGCCTCACGTCCACGAATATCGTCATCTCCATGAAGTTGCCGTATGCAAGGTCTCCGTGGTTCGCGTGCTGGCCGCCGAGGAGGAGCGTCGCGCCGTCGGACTTGCCTATCTGGACATAGTGCTGGACCTTGCGGAGCTGCTCGTCGCTGACAAGCGGGCCGACGTCCGTTCCGGCTTTAAGGCCGTCACCGAGTTTCAGCGCCTTCGTCATCGTCACGAGCCTGTCGACAAAACCGTCGTGAATGTCCCTGTGCAGGATGAGCCGCGAGGCCGCGGTGCAGCGCTGGCCGGTCGTCCCGAACGCGCCCCAGAGCACTCCGGAGAGCGCGAGGCCGATGTCCGCGTCGTCCATCACGATTATCGCGTTCTTCCCGCCCATCTCGCAACTGAACTCCTTGCCGTGGAGCGAGCAGTTCCGCGCGACCTTCATCCCTACCGCCGACGAGCCGGTGAACGAGACCCCGTCGATCCCCGGATGGGAGACGAGGTACTCGCCGACCTCGCCGCCGGGCCCGTTGACGAGGTTTACCACTCCCTTGGGGAGCCCGGAGTCCGCGAGTATCCTGACCAGCTCAGTGGCGCATACGGCCGTCAGGCTGCTCGGCTTGAAGACGACAGTGTTGCCCGCCATGATTGCAGGGAATATCTTCCACGCCGGTATCGCGGTCGGGAAGTTCCAGGGCGTGACCAGAGCGAACACGCCTATCGGCACCCGGAACGATTTTGCGTCCTTGTCTGGAAGTTCCGACGGCACTGTTTCGCCTGCAAGCCTCCTGCCCTCGCCCGCCATGTAATAGGCCATGTCTATGGCCTCCTGCACGTCGCCCAGGCCCTCGGCTATCACCTTCCCCATCTCCCGCGTGACAAGCTCGCCGAGCCGCTGTTTGTGCTTAACCAGGGCCTCCGCCGCGCGGAACAGTATCTCGCCTCGCTTGGGCGCCGGGACGAGCCGCCAGGTATTGTACGCCGCGCGCGCGGCCTCGACAGCCCTGTCCACGTCCTCCTTCGAGGACTTCGCCACGACGCCTACGATGTCGCGCCTGTCGGCGGGGTTTGTACTCTCGAATACCTCGCCGCCCTCCGCGTCCACCCAGCGTCCGTCAATATAGTTCCTGTATGTTTCCATAGTCGCAAGGGTCGCCATGTTCATCACCCCCTATATTAAATATACCAAAAAAGTCAGGATGCCGGGACGGCGGGTAAAATTTCCGGCTTTTTTATGCGGGGGAGTTTGTGGTATAGTAGACGCTCGGAGACAGGGGGACACATGAAGGTAACCATACTCGGATGCGGGACGTCGTTCGGGGTCCCGATGATTGCGTGCACATGCCCGGTCTGCGCGTCGGGCGACCCGAAGAACGTCCGGAGCCGCTCGTCCATACTGGTCACGCACGAGGGCAGGAACGTCCTCGTGGACACGACAACCGACCTGCGCGCCCAGGCCATTGCAAATAGCATTGACCACGTCGACGCGGTGCTGTACACGCACCCGCACGCCGAGCACATACACGGCATAGACGAGATGCGCCGTTTCAACTGGCTGCAGGGCACCTCCATCCCCTGCTACGGGAATGCCGACACGCTCGCGCGGATACGCCGGACGTTCGAGTACATATTCACGAACCCCGGCCTCCCCGGCTGGCAGCCGAACCTCACGACGCACGAGGTGGACGGGCCGTTCGACCTGTTCGGCATGCGCGTCGTCCCGGTGGAGGTCATGCACGGCTCGCTCCCGATACTCGGGTACAGGTTCGGGGCCTTCGCATACGTCACGGACTTCAGCGTCATACCGGAGAAGTCCTACGACCTGCTGGCAGGCCTCGATGTCATGGTGCTCGAAGCGCTCCGGTACGAGCCGCACCCGGCGCATGTTACGCTTGAAGAAGCGTTGGCCGTGGTCGAGAGGCTCCGGCCGAAGCGGGCCATCTTCACGCACATGGCGCACCAGTTCGATTACAAGGCGGTGATGGCCGGGCTGCCGTCCGGCGTCGAGCTGGCGTATGACGGGATGGTTATAGAGGTGTAGCTGCCCGATTCATCGGGCGCATTTGATTGTCATTCCCGCGAAGGCGGGAATCCAGTGACTTTAGTTTTCTTGCGGGTGACATGGTAAACCAACCCCCACCCCAGCCCTCCCCCTTGAAGGGGGCGGGAGATTCGTTGATGAACTTTGTGGAATTATATACTGGCGGATTCTTCGCGTTGCTCAGAATGACACCGTGAAATAAAAAGGCAAGGGCCGACACGCAGGTCGGCCCCTACACAAAATCAATCGCAAGAGGTGATGCAATGCCCGAGATAACGCCCGACAGGCTGATGATGATGGCCGGAGCATTCCAGAACTCCAAGATACTGATGGTCGCGAACGAGTTGGGAATATTCAAGTATATCGGCGACAAGTCCAGGACGCCGGCCGACGTCGCGAAGGCACTGATGCTCGACACAGAGGCGACGGGTATGCTCATGACCGCGCTGGTCGGGCTGGGGCTTCTGACCATGAAGGCCGGGCGGTACGCAAACTCGCCGGAGTCGGCTAAGTACCTCGCCTCGGACGACCCGGAGCAGAGCCTCTCCTGCATCATCCGCCACATGAACCACATGTACGACGGCTGGGCCGGACTCGACTCCATCGTGAAAAAGGGCCGCCCCAAGAAACGCCAGCCGTCGAAGATACTCCACGACAGGAAGCACAACCGTGACTTCATCTGCGGGATGTTCGAGATAGGCTACGGTTCCGCGAAGAAGCTCGCGGAGGTGATAGACCTTACCGGCGTAAGGAAGGTGGCGGACATCGGCGGCGGGCCGGCGCAGTACCCGATAGTTTTCGCGGAGAAGGCCCCGGACGCCACGTTCGTCGTGGCTGACTACCCGAACACGGTGAAGGTCGCGCGCGAGTACATAAAGAAGTACGGGATGTCGAAGCGCATAAAGGCTGTTGACTGCGCGTTCTTCGACGTGGCCGAGCTTGGCATCGGGGACGATTACGACCTCGCGCTCCTGTCTCAGGTGCTGCACGCCGCGAGCGACGAGAAGGCCAAAGGTCTTCTGAAAAAGACGTACGACATTCTCAAGCCCGGCGGCAGGATCGTCGTGAACGAGAACGCGATGGACGACGACCGCATGGGGCCGACGCCCCCGATGGTTTTCGCGGTCAACATGCTGGTCGGCACAGAGGGGCGGGTGTACACGCCTAAGGAGCTTTCGGCGTGGCTTCGGGAGGCGGGGTTCAAGGGCATAAAGGCGCGCAGGGTGCATGAGAGGTCGGTGGTGGTGGAGGCGGTGAAGTAAGTGAGGGGGGATATTATGCTTGATAAACTATTTGGCATCTTCTTCATACTCCTTGGGGTGGATGCTGTGTTGCATCCTAAGAAAACAGCTCGAAGTTTCAATGCGACGCAGAAAAAGATTGATGGGAAGGGGTTTAGCGATACCGGAGTCAAGGTATTGACATTTTTTGTTGTTGTGATAGGTGTATTTTTAATTATGATAGGCGTGCTGTTGCTATTTAACAAGATAAGAACAGGGCATGATTGATTGAAATGCAAAATCATCGACTTCCGTAACCCGTGCTCCGTACCAACCGAAACAGAAATGGCCGTTCGGAGACCGGCCCCTACGAAATCTAACACGCGAATCCTTATGACAAACGACAAAAAAGAAACCAACCGCCGCCTGGCGTCCGACGACAAACGCTACCTCTGGCACCCGTTCACGCAGATGCGCGACTGGGAGACGGACGACCCGCTCGTGATCGTACGCGGGAAGGGGAGCTACCTCTTTGACGCGCTGGGCAAGAAATACTTGGACGGAGTCTCGTCGCTCTGGGTGAACGTGCACGGCCACAGGAAGAAGGAGATAGACGACGCGGTAATAAGGCAGGTGAAGACGCTCGCGCACTCGACGTTCCTCGGCCTGACGCACCCGGCCGCGATAGAGCTGGCGAAGCGGCTGGTGCATATTGCCCCGCCCGGCCTGGAGCGGGTGTTCTACTCCGACTCCGGCTCGACCGCGGTCGAGATCGCGCTCAAGATGGCCTTCCAGTTCTGGCGTCAGAACGGCGAGGAGGGCCGCACAAAATTCCTGTCCCTGAAAGAGGCGTACCACGGCGACACCATCGGCTCCGTCAGCGTCGGCGGCATGGATTTGTTCCACGATATATTCCAGCCGCTCCTCTTCGAGACCATCAAGGCCCCCGCGCCGTACTGCTACCGCTGCGAGCTTGGCCTGACGCACCCGGACTGCGGACTCGCATGCGCCGAGGAGCTTGGCGAGCTTATGCGGAAGAACGCGGCCTGCCTCGCGGGCATGGTAATTGAGCCGCTGGTGCAAGGGGCGGCGGGCATGCTCGTCCAGCCCCCGGGTTATCTCCGGCGCGTGCGGGAACTCTGCGACAACCACGGGGTGTTCATGATCGCCGACGAGGTCGCGACCGGGTTCGGCCGCACGGGGACGATGTTCGCATGCGAGCAGGAGGGCGTGACGCCCGACTTCATGTGCCTCGCGAAGGGGATAACGGGGGGCTACCTGCCGCTCGCCGCTACGCTCGCGACGGACAGGGTGTACGAGGGGTTCAAGGGCGAGTACGCGGACTTTCGTACGTTCTTCCACGGCCATACATACACGGCAAACCCGCTCGCATGTGCCGCCGCCTTGGCAAACCTCGACGTATTCGGTAACGAGAATACGCTTGCAACCCTTAAACCCAAAATCCGGCATCTAAGGCACGAGCTTATGAAGGTCGAAGACCTTCCGCACGTCGGCCAGGTGCGCCAGAAGGGTTTTATGGTGGGGATTGAGCTTGTGCGCGATAAAAGGACTAAGGAGCCGTATCCCCTGCCGGAGAAGCGCGGCATCCGCGTGACGGTGGAGGCACGGAAGCGTGGCGTGATAATCCGCCCGCTCGGAAATGTCATCGTGCTTATGCCGCCGCTGTCCATAAGCGAGGGAGAGCTGAAAAAGCTGGTGGATGTGACGCACAAGTCGATTAAGGCCGCGACCGCCTGAGCGGCCCGTTATACGGCACAACCCCGTACGCCCTCTTTTCTTGGACAAAATCCCGGAAATCTGTTAAACTATGAATTCTTATAACGATTATCCTCAATCATGCGGGACGGGTTGACATGATGAATGAAGCAGCGACAAAAGAGCCGGACATAAGGCAGGTCATCACGCCCGCCGAGATCACCGCGATAGTGAGCAGGCTCGCCGCGAACATCAACCGCGACTACAAAGGGAAGCGCCCCATAATGGTAGGGGTCCTGAAGGGCTCGTTCGTCTTCATGGCCGACCTCATGCGCAAAATAAAGCCGCCGGTCGAGGTGGACTTCGTGCGTGCGGCGAGCTACGGATGCGGCACGGAGTCATCGGGCACCGTCAGGATTACCAGCGACATAGAGCACCAGGTCTTTGGCCGCGACGTGATAATCGTCGAGGACATAATCGACACAGGCCTGACCGTCCAGTACATTGCGGGACACCTGCTCGCCAAGGGGCCGGCGTCGCTCAGGGTCTGCACCCTCCTCGACAAGCCGTCACGGCGCATGGTGGACTGCCACGTGGATTATGTCGGCGTCACGGTCGAGGACAGGTTCCTGGTCGGGTACGGCCTCGACTGCGCGGAGCGGTACAGGAACCTCAAGGGGTTGTACGAGCTGGTGAAGCCGCCCCCGGTAAAGGTGTAAACCCTTAAAAACCATTTACTTCCCGTGCGCGGGGTGGTATAATTATCCATAGTCCAATCATATCCTCAAGGAGGTTATCCGTGAGCATGTCAGTCAGGAACAAGAGGCTGGCTGCGATATGGGCTGTCGTCCTGGTCGCGGCCGGCATGCTTATCGGCCTCGCGGTATCATCGCGTTTCGACCTCATGAACAACGGGATAGCGGACGTCAAGCCGCCCGCCCTCAAGAACGCCGCCGCGCTCGGCCAGATAAGCGACGGCCTGGCGGAGGTAGCCGGGGCGGTCATCCCGTCCGTCGTGAACATCTCCACCAGCAAGACGGTGAGGCAGGAAAACCCGCTCAGCCCGTTCTTCGACGACCCGCTGTTCCGCAGGTTCTTCGGAGACCCGGGCGGCCAGGGCGGTGGCCAAGGCAATGGAAAGTACAGGGAGTTCAAGGAGAACAGCCTCGGCTCCGGCGTCATAGTATCGGACGACGGCTACATCGTAACGAACAACCATGTCGTGGACGGCGCGGACGAGATAAAGGTCACGCTTTCCGACAAGCGCGAGTTCAAGGGCAAGGTCATAGGCACCGACCCGAGGAGCGACATCGCGGTCATCAGGATAGACGCCACGGGGCTCCCGGCGACGGCCTGGGCCGACTCCGATAAACTCAGGCCGGGCGAGATGGTCATGGCCATCGGCAGCCCGTTCGGGCTTTCGCAGACCACGACGGTGGGCATTATTTCCGCGGTCGGACGCGCCAACGTCGGCATCACGGACTACGAGGACTTCATACAGACGGACGCGGCGATAAACCCGGGCAACTCCGGAGGCGCGCTGGTCAATATGAAGGCCGAGCTGGTCGGCATAAACACGGCGATATTCTCGCGGAGCGGCGGCTACCAGGGCATCGGTTTCGCCGTGCCGTCCAACATGGTTCGGCAGGTGATGGACAGCCTGGTCAAGACCGGCAAAGTCGTCCGGGGCTGGCTCGGCGTATCCGTGCAGGACCTGACGCCCGAGTTCGCAAAGACGTTCGGCGTAGTTGGCAACGTCGGGGCGCTGGTCGCCGACGTCGTGAAGGACAGCCCAGCGGAGAAGGCCGGGCTGAAATCCGGAGACGTCATAACGGCGCTCAACGGCAGGCCGGTTACGGACTCGTCACACCTGAGGAACACGGTCGCGCAGACGCCGGTCGGCTCAGGCGTCAAGGTAGAGGTCGTCCGCGACAGGAAGAAGCTCCAGCTCGAGGTCAAGGTGGGCGAGCTGCCCAAGGGCGCCGAGGAAGTGGTCGAGGGCCAGTCTGTCGAGACCGAAAGCGCACTCGCGGGCGTCAAGGTGCAGGACCTTGCGCCTGAGATGCGGGACAAGCTCAGCGTCGGGAAGGACGTCGAGGGCGTCGTGGTGGTCTCGGTCGAGCAGGGAAGCGCGGCCGAGGAGGCGGGCCTCGTGCGTGGCGACGTCATACAGTCCATAGACAGGCAGCAGGTAAGGGACGTCAAGGAGTACAACCGCCTGGTCTCCGGGCTCGGCAAGGGAGACTCGGTCCTGCTGCTGATCAACCGTCAGGGTTCCCAGCTCTGGGTGATCATCACCACGGCCGACTGATAACCGGCGGCGTGGACGGGTCTGTTGTAACTGGCTGACAGGCGGGATGACGGACGGCGCAGCCTCGGTGGGCTGGCCGGCCCCAATCCATTCGTTGACACGGGGGGCCGCGTCTGCTATCATCCTTGTTTTTCCGGAGGTCGGAATATGATAACAGCAATACGCGTCATCTTTCTTATAGTAGCGGCCGTGTCCGGGCAGGTGATTTTCTCGGACATGGAGTTGTTACAGGGGCAGTGGGTGCCTGGGGCCGTCGTAGGACTCGCGGTGGGCCTGCTTGCCATCGTATTCGAGAACTACGTCCGCCGGGTCCCGGTCAGGTCTCTCACCGGGGCGATAATCGGCCTCGCGTCCGGGATACTGCTCGCCGCGCTCGTCACGTTGCCGATAAAGGGGCTGCACATCCACCCGGACTTCATAGGCGCCTCGAGGTTCCTCGTCTTCGCCGTCCTCGGATACCTGGGCCTTGCGTTCGGGGCAAGGAAGGGGAGTGAGTTCGACCTGAAGCGTACCATGGACGCCTTCAAGGCGGCCGAGTCGCAGGAAAACATAAAGCTCCTCGACACGAGCGTCATAATAGACGGACGCATCGCGGACATCTGCGAGACCGGCTTCATCGAGGGCGTGTTCATGATACCGCAGTTCATCCTGCACGAACTGCAGCATATCGCGGACTCCTCCGACCCGATGAAGAGGGCGCGCGGCAGGCGCGGACTCGACATCCTGCACCGGATACAGAAGATTTCCGGGCTCGACGTCCGGGTGGTGGACGACGACTTCCCCAAGATTAGGGAAGTGGACGCGAAGCTTGTCGCGCTCGCCAAGGCGAAGGGCGGAAAGGTCGTCACCAACGACTTCAACCTGAACAAGGTGGCCGCGCTCCAGGGCGTGACGGTGCTTAACATCAACGACCTCTCGAACGCGGTCAAGCCGGTCGTCCTGCCGGGCGAGGCGATGCGGGTCTTCGTCCTGAAGGAGGGCAAGGAGTTCGGCCAGGGCGTGGGCTACCTCGACGACGGTACCATGATCGTCGTGGAGAACGGCAGGAAGCAGATAGGCAGGAACGTGGACGTGTCGGTCACGTCCGTCCTCCAGACGACCGCGGGGCGGATGATATTCACCCGCCTGAAGGACGAGCAGGTGCCCGAGGACCTGCACGCCGTGCACGTGGGGTAAACAATGGAGGCCGTCATGAAGGTAACCGTCCTGATACCTGCCGCCGGGTCCGGGACACGGATGGGCAAGGGTACGAAGAAGCAGTTCCTGTTGCTCGATGGCCTCCCGATACTCGCGCACACACTGAGGCGGTTCGAGGACGTGCCGGAGGTCACCGAGATCATACCGGTCGTCCCGGAGGACGAGATGGAGCACTGTCTCACGAAGTGCGTCGAGGGGAGCGGCCTGAAGAAGGTCAGACGGGTCGTGCCTGGCGGCCAGCAGAGGCAGGACTCGGTCTACAACGGCCTGAAGGCGGTGGACCCCGGCACGGACTACGTCATGGTGCACGACGGCGTCCGCCCGTTCGTCACGCCGGACCTCATAGGCGGTCTGCTCTGTTCTCTGGACGGCTGCGACGGTGCGATACTCGCGGTGCCGTCCAAGGACACCGTCAAGGAGGTCGGCCGCGACCTCGTGGTGAGGAAGACCATCGACAGGAAGAGTTGCTACATGGTCCAGACGCCGCAGGTGTTCCGGTACAAGTTGCTGATGGACGCGTTCCGGAAGGCCTACGCCGACGGGTACTACGGCACGGACGAGGCGTCGCTCGTCGAGAAGTACGGAGGCAAGGTGAAGGTGGTCATGGGCTCCTACGTGAACATCAAGATCACCACGCCCGAGGACATGATACTCGCCGAGGCGCTCCTCAGGAAGGACGCGCACGACAAGGCGGCCGCATCCAGGAAGAGGGCCAAGGCCTGATGAGGACTGCCATGAGGACGTGCGGATGAGGGCAGGGATAGGCTATGACGTCCACCGTCTGGTGGAGGGCAGGAAGCTCGTCCTCGGCGGGGTGGACGTCCCGTACGAGCTGGGGCTCCTCGGCCACTCCGACGCGGACGTGCTGCTCCACGCGCTCATGGACGCCATACTCGGGGCCGCGGGGCTTGGCGACATAGGCCGGCACTTCCCGGACACGGACCCGGCGTACAAGGGGGCGTCCAGCCGGAAGCTCCTCGTCGAGGTCGCGGTCAGGGCGGGCCAGGCCGGGTTCCGGGTCAACAACTGCGACTGTGTCATAGTCGCCCAGAGGCCAAAGCTCGCAAGTTTCATACCCGCGATGAGGTTAAACATCGCCGAAGACTTGAACATACCCGAAGACAGGGTGAACGTGAAGGCGACCACCACCGAGGGGCTCGGCCCCGAGGGCAGGGGCGAGGGCATCGCCTCGTTCGCCACGTGCACGCTGTCCGAAGAACAACCAGTGTAAAGGAAAAAGACAAACCAGATGTTCGATAAACTCAAGACAGACTACAGGGCCGTGTTCGAGATGGACCCGGCCGCAAACAGCGCGCTGGCGGTCATATTCACGTATTCCTCCTTCCACGCGGTGGTGATGCACCGACTTGCCCACTGGATTTACAGGATGGGCATGCCGTTCTTCGCAAGGCTTATCTCACAGGTTGCCAGGTTCCTCACGGGCATAGAGATACACCCTGCCGCGCGCATCGGCGGCAGCTTCGTCATAGACCACGGCATGGGCGTAGTCATAGGCGAGACGACGGAGATAGGCGAGCATGTCCTGATATTTCAGGGCGCGACCCTCGGCGGCACCGGCAAGGAGCGCGGCAAGCGCCACCCGACCATCGGCAGCCATGTCGTCATCGGCGCGGGCTCGAAGGTGCTGGGCGGGATAACCATCGGCGACCACGTAAAGGTCGGCGCGAACGCGGTCGTGCTCAGGTCCGTCCCTCCCCACTCGACCGTGGTCGGAGTGCCGGGCAGGATAGTCCGCGTGCACGGCGAGAAGACCGCCGACTCAGCGATGCTCGACCACGTCCACATGCCCGACCCGCTGAACGAGACGCTGACCAAGATGCAGAAGCAGATAACCCGGCTGGAGCAGCAGCTCGGCGTCAAGCCGGTGCCCGGCGAACCCGCGCAGCAGGCCCAGGGTACGGGACAGCCGTCCAGGAAGGCCAAGCGCCAGCGGTCTCCGCGCGGCGGACACGACGGCGGCGGCCCTGCCGTGGTCGTCGAGCAGCTCCCCGTCGAGACCGTCCAGGAGCGTCAGGCCCGCATGGCACGGATGGAGAAGGAAGAGCGCATGAAGGCTATCGCCATAGCCAGGAAGCTCCGCGAGCCGCAGGCGCAGCCCGGCCCGGAAGGCGAGCAGGCCCCGTCCGACGCACCGCCCAAGAAGCGGCCGCGCAGGAGGCGCAAGAAGTCCGGCGGGCAGGGCGGCGAGGGCGGCCAGGCTGGCGGCGGGCAGTCTGAAGGCGGCCAGAATGAAGGCGGCGGCTCCGGCGAGTTCGGCGGCGGCGAAACGTCCGGCGGCGAAGGCCGTCACGAGGGCCATCATGAGGAGCATCATGAGCGTGAGGCCGAGCCGCGCGAGCAGATGAGCGCGCAGGCCGCGCCTTCGGGCGGGGAAGAATAGTACTGTTTTTTCTTGTCGCCCCGTGCTTGACACGGGGTCCAGGAATTTTCACTTCCTGGATTCCCGCCTTCGCGGGAATGACGGGCAATGTTGAGATTGCCGCGTCGCTTCGCTCCTCGCAATGACATGCATTTAAAGGGCGGCCACAGGGGGCCGCCCCTGCATTTATAACCACGAAAGGCATTCCGGCAACCAGATGATACGCATATACAACACCCTCTCCGGCCAGAAAGAGGAGTTCCGCCCGATAAGCGACGACGCGGTCCGCATGTACGCCTGCGGCGTCACGGTATACGACCACAGCCACATCGGACACGCACGCGGCGCGGTCGTGTTCGACGTCGTCGTCAGCTACCTCCGCCACAGGGGCTACAAGGTCAAGTACGCCAGGAACTTCACGGACGTGGACGACAAGATAATAAAGCGCGCGGCCGAGACGGATATGACCTGGCAGGCGGTCGCGGAGAAATATACGCAGGAATACATAAAAGACATGGACGCGCTCGGCGTCGGCCGTCCGGACGTGGAGCCCAAGGCGACCGAGCACATACCCGAGATAATAGACCTGGTAAAGCGGATCGTCGGGAACGGCTACGGCTACGAGTCCGGAGGCGACGTCTTCTTCTCCGTCCGGAAGTTCAAAGGCTACGGAAAACTCTCCGGCAAGTCGCTCGACGACATGGTCGCGGGCAGCCGCGTGGACGTGGACGGGCGCAAGGAAGACCCGATGGATTTTGTCCTTTGGAAGTCTTCAAAACCCGGCGAGCCCGCGTGGGATTCCCCGTGGGGGCCGGGCAGGCCTGGCTGGCACATCGAGTGCTCCGCGATGTCGTTCAAGCACCTGGGTGAGACCTTCGACATACACGGCGGCGGGATGGACCTCCAGTTCCCTCACCACGAAAACGAGATTGCCCAGGCCGAGGCCGCGACAGGCAAGCCGTTCGTGAAGTACTGGATGCACAACGGCTTCGTCAACGTCAACCGCGAGAAGATGTCCAAGTCGCTCGGCAACTTCTTTACGATTAAGGAAATACTCGCGAAGTACGAGCCGGAGGCGATACGCCTGTTCCTGCTGTCCACGCATTACAGGAACCCGATAGACTTCTCCGACCAGTCGCTGAAAGACGCGCGCGCCGCGCTCGGCAGGTATTATTCCATGGTCGAGGCGTTGACGGAGGCGCTGGGCGATTACAAGGGCGGCGCGTACGATGCCGACAAGCTTACGGGCGTCGCGCGCAAGCTGCATAAGGCAACCGCCGCGTTCAGGTCGAAGTTCTACGAGGCGATGGACGACGACTTCAACACGGCGGGCGCGCTCGGCGCGGTATACGAGCTGGTCAGGGAGGTCAACCGCGTGACGGTGGACAAGGTACTTTCTGACGGCGACCAGGTCCTTAAGGATGTCTTGTCTGCTTCGCGTGACGCGCTGTCAGAGGCGTCCGGCATACTGAACCTGTTCCAGAAGACGCCGGCGGACTGGTTCAACAGGCAGGCGGCCGGGGCGGACGCATCCGGCATGCCGTCCGACGACGAGATAAAGGCGCTCATAGAAGAGCGGAAACAGGCCCGCGCCGGGAAGAACTGGAAGCGGGCAGATGAAATAAGAGATATTCTCGATGCTAAAGGCATAGAACTCCTTGACGGGGCGGAAGGTACAAAATGGCGTTTAAAGTAGGCGGGGGCAGGGGTTCGGCGGGCAAGGGCGGCGGCAGGAGCGGCGGGCAGTCACAAGGCCCGAGGCAGCCGGCATCGAGACGCGAGGGCGGCGCGGGCGCGTCGCGTCCTTCGTCCGGGCCCGGTTTCAAGACGTCCGGCCCGAGGAAGCCGTCCGGCCCCAAGACCGGCGGTAAATCATATGGCCCGCCCAAGTCTGGACAGAGTGCGGGTGGAGGCTACGACAGGAAACCCGGGCAGGGTACCGGCGACAGGCGCGAGGCACCAGGCGGGCGCGATGCGGCACGGCCGCAGTGGCGCGACATCCCCGAGTTCAAAGGCACCAGGGGTGGATTTGTAGACAAAAGCCCGGCCAAGGGCCCCGGCCGTGATACCGGCGGCTTTAATAAGGCGCCCGGCAAGGGCTACTCCAGCGAGTACGCCGACCTGCGCGAGGCCCCTAAGGGCCGGAGTGCGGGCCGGGACGACGATACCGGCGGCGCCGGTCGCGGTTTCGGCAAGGGGCCGGACAGAGGGCCGTCGGGCCCCGGCAGGGGCTACTCCGACAGGGGGCCGGCAGGTCCCGGCAGAGCCGAGTCCGGGCGTGCTTATGGAAAACCTGCGGGCCAGGGTTTCTCCCGCGACAGCCGCGACGACAGGCGCGATGCCCCCAAGGGGCGTACCGCTGGCGGTGACACGAGGGGCGGTTATGACAAGGGGCCGGGTGCGGGCGGTGGCAAAAGCTACGCCAGACGTCCCAACGAGGGCTTCGAGCGCGGCAAGGAGCCTTACAGGCGTCCCTCGGCACCGGCAAGGCCCGCAAGGCCAACTGAACCCGAACGCGATGCCTATGCGATGCCGGAAGGCCCTGACGACAAGGTCATGGGTGTGAATCCGGTACTGGAGATGCTCCGCTCCGGGGCCCGTGCCGTCGATACGGTATACATAGACAAGGACAAGGGCGGGCCGCAGTTCGCCCAGATGATAACGCTCGCCCGGCAGGCGGGCATCACGGTAAAGGTTGTCCCCCGCGAGGCGCTCGACAAGCTGTCGCTCGGTTTCAGGCACCAGGGCGCGATAGCTTCGGTTGCGCCCAAGGCGTATGCCGACGCGGACGACATAGTCGCGTCGTCGCTCAAAAAGGACCGCCCGGCGCTCATCGTGGTGCTGGACGGCGTCGAGGACCCGCAGAACCTGGGCTCGATCATCCGCACGGCGGAGACGGCGGGCGCGGACGGCGTGATAATACCCGAACACAGGGCGGCGCACCTGACCGCTTCTGTCGCCAGGGCCTCGGCCGGGGCGCTGGAGCACATGCCGGTGGCCAAGGTGACGAGCCTGACCGGCTTCCTCGGCGCGCTCAAGGAAAAGGGGTTCTGGGTCGTCGGTTTCGAGGCCGGGACCGGCACGGACTACACCAGCTTCGGCATGGACGTCCCGCTCGCGGTCGTCCTCGGCAGCGAGGGAGGCGGCGTAAGGCCGGGCGTAAAGAAGGTCTGCGACGCGCTCGTATCGCTCCCGGTGCTGGGCAAGATATCGTCTCTCAACGTCTCGGTAACGGCGGGAATCGTGCTTTTCGAGGCGCTACGGCAGCGTGCCGCGAAAAAATAAGGGGCCATGCCCAAGCCCGGTGGAAACCCCTCACCCCCAACCCCCTCTCCCGCGAGGAGAGGGGGATTATACAATATTTCCGAATTTTGCAGAAATTCGTTGACTATTCGGACTAATTTGAATAAAATAGAAAATTCGCTTGAATAAACAATCGGCTGGCGTAGCTCAGTTGGTAGAGCAGCTGACTTGTAATCAGCAGGCCGCGGGTTCGAATCCCATCGCCAGCTCCAGTTCAGGCGGCCTGTCAGTCCGGGCATAATCGGCGAAAGCCGCGTGGATGTGACATTAATGGGCCTGTCTTGGCGGTTTATGCGGACGGTAGTCCGGGTGCCGCGTTATTGTGCATCAAAATAGGCGTTTTTGCATTTTGATGTTGACAACGGACGGCTATTAATGTATAAAATGTCCGCTCTGAAGGCTCCCGCAGTTGTAGCCGGGGGAGGTGGCCGAGTGGTTAATGGCAGCAGACTGTAAATCTGCCGGTCTTGCACCTACGGAGGTTCGAACCCTCCCCTCCCCACCATTTATGATATGCGGGTATAGCTCAGTTGGTAGAGCGCCAGCCTTCCAAGCTGGGGGTCGCGGGTTCGAGCCCCGTTGCCCGCTCCATCCCTGTGGGGGCAGCCTTTTGGGGCTGCCTTGTGTAAGGGGGGCATGTGCGGGGCTGACGGCCGCCCGGAGGTTGAGTTGAAGCACTTGCTCATGGCCCCGATTGTCTTTGCCCTGGCCGTGTTATGGCAAGCCGTCGCGTGGGCCGGGGACGGCAGTGGCGGCGTGTTGTACGCACTCAGGGACGACGTCAAGTCCAGTGCGGTCAAGGCGCTGAACTCCGGGGACTATGACGCGGGCGTCGCTATCCTCGAGAAGGCGACTTCCGACGACAGGTTCGACACGGAGGCCAAGGAACTGCTGGCCTTCGCGTATAGGTCCAGGGGCTGGGCGGGCGTCTCCAGGGAAGACTTCGAGGCCGCCTACTCGGACTTCAGGATGGCAAAGCTGGTCGAGACCGAGAAGGACGCCAACACATACCTCGGGCTCGGTTATTCGGCATTCAGGCTCAGGAAATACGACGACGCCCTTTACTACCTCGACGAGGCGGGATACCTCGACCCGGACGACGGCAGGGGACACCAGCTGAAGGGCGAGATATATTATCAGCGCGGCAGGCTCGACGACGCGGTCCGCGAGTGGGAGGACGCGCTGAAGGCCCTCCCGGACGACGAAGGGCTTCGTGCGCGGCTGGCCAAGGCGAAGAAGGAGCTTGGCGTAGAGGGCGGGTTCACGAACCGCCAGTCCTTTTCCTTCAACATAAAGTACGAAGGCGAGGAAAAGAGGGAACTCGGCGACGAGGTCATGCGGATACTGGAGGAGGCATCCTCCAATGTCGGAGGCGACCTCGGGTATTACCCGAGGGAGTCGGTAACCGTGATACTCTACACCCGCCAGCAGTTCAACGACGTTACGCAGGCGCCCGACTGGTCCGGCGGCATTTACGACGGCACGGTCCGCATACCGGTCGGTGGCACGCATATAAACAGAGACGCCCTGGCGCTTGTGCTCCACCATGAATACACCCATGCCGTTGTGCATATGATGGCTGGCTCCGGAGTCCCGACCTGGCTGAACGAAGGGATCGCCCAGTACGAAGAGCGCTGGGTGCGCGAGCAGGAATCGGACCTGGGCTACAACAAGCCCGTCCCGCTTTCGTCCCTGAACGGCTCCTTCCTCGGGATGGACGGCGGGGATCAGGTCGGCCTGGCATACGCCCAGTCGCTGTCCGTGGTCGAGTTCTACATAAGCAGGTATGGGATGTACAGCCTGTCGGAACTCCTCGGCGGTCTGGGCGAGGGTAAAGGCATCGAGGACGCGTTTCAGGATGTAACCGGCAGCTCGCTTGCTTCCTTTGAGTATTCCTGGCGCGTGAACCTGGGCAGGTAGTCCGGTTCTTGTCCGATGCTCCGAGGTTCTACCCGTATAAAAGTTTTTGGGCCGCCTTTTTCCAAAAAGGCGGGGTTTTGAAGTTGAAGTCAGATATGCCCACGTAGCTCAGTCGGTAGAGCACATCCTTGGTAAGGATGAGGTCACCAGTTCGATCCTGGTCGTGGGCTCCATTTTAATGGCGGGGGACGTCAACCCCAGCGACCGGCCAAAACGGCCCGGGCGCGCTGGGGCGGTACGCACCCTTACCGCCTTTTTCCTTTTATAAAAAAGGAGGCACTTTAAGATGGCAAAGGCAAAGTTTGAGCGTACGAAACCCCACGTCAACGTCGGCACGATAGGCCACGTCGACCACGGCAAGACGACCTTGACCGCGGCAATAACGAAGGTTTTGTCCCTGAAGGGTCAGGCCACGTTCACTGCGTTCGACATGATAGACAAGGCCCCTGAGGAGCGCGAGCGGGGCATCACGATAGCGACTGCCCACGTGGAGTACCAGACGACCGCGAGGCATTACGCGCACGTCGACTGCCCGGGCCACGCGGACTACGTCAAGAACATGATCACGGGCGCGGCACAGATGGACGGCGCGATACTGGTCGTCTCGGCGGCTGACGGCCCGATGCCGCAGACGAGGGAGCACATCCTTCTCGCGCGTCAGGTCGGCGTGCCTTACATCGTCGTGTTCATGAACAAGGTTGACATGGTGGACGACCCGGAGCTCCTCGAGCTTGTCGAGCTTGAGCTTCGTGAGCTTCTTTCGAAGTACGACTTCCCGGGCGACGACATCCCAATCGTGAAGGGTTCCGGCCTGAAGGCGCTTGAGTCCGCCTCGAAGGACGCGAACGCCGACGAGTACAAGTGCATCTGGGACCTTATGGATGCGGTAGACAGCTACATCCCGACGCCCGAGCGCGCGATAGACAAGCCTTACCTGATGCCTGTCGAGGACGTGTTCACCATATCCGGTCGCG
>JACRHJ010000016.1 GCA_016212105.1 Nitrospirota bacterium | reverse complement strand
ACGGTGGATAAATATGCGAACTTCCTGGACCCCGTGTCAAGCACGGGGAGACACAATACTACCGTCATTCCCGCGAAAGCGGGAATCCAGTGACTTTGTTTTGGTCGAAGCTATATGCATATTTAGTCGCCGGATTAATAAGTAAGAAAAGTCCCTGGATTCCCGCTGGAGTTTACCCCGGTATGCCTAAAGCCGGGGCGGGAATGACGTGTGCTTGTTCGTCGCCCCGTGCTTGACACGGGGTCCAGGAAGTTTGCCTATTTAGCTACCGGGCTAATAATAGCCTGCACGGGTATTGTTGTGAACCTGCAATTACCATATCCCTTGCATTCAAAAATAGATGTTGACATTTCCTGTCATAAACAGTTAAATATCACCAGCATGGGCCGCAACACATCTTTAACCGACGTGGAGACTTAAGATGGACTGCTGGGACTTCATGAAGTGCGACCCGGGGGCTAACGGCGGCTGTCCCGCCTACCCCGAGAAAGGGCGCGAATGCTGGAAGGTGACAGGCACTAAATGCGACGGCGGCAAGCAGGAGAAGGCGAGCAGGGTTGAAAAGATAGTCCACTGCAGCAAGTGCGGGTACTATCTGGAACACGCTGTACGGTTTTAACGTAACCGGTCCCACCGCGAGCAATAAGATACAACACGCAAGAAGGCCCCTGCGACAGCAGGGGCCTTCGGCGTTTATGGGGTAGCCGTTTGCATCTCCCCGGTTGCGGCAACCACCATGAAGCAGGACGGTGTTTCAGCACGAGATAATTATGATGCTCGACCAGGCAGGCGGGTCGTGATATAATACACGGGTTGCGTATGACCGGCCTGGTTGGCTGCGGAGTGTTAGCGGACCAACCAGTACCATGAAGCCGTCATGATATCCACGATACATGGAGGACCGTTGAAGAGGCTCCTGTCCATTCTCCTGACCCTGCCGCTTATCGCGGGCTTCTCGCCGTCGTCCGGCCCGACGGACAGGGCCAACGAGGCCTTTGCCGCGGGCCGGTACGACGACGCGCTCGGAGGCTACCGGAAGGCGGCAGAGGACGACCCGGATAAGGCCGAGGCCTATTACAACCTCGGCGGGGCGTATTACAAGAAGGGCGAGTACGACAGGGCGCTCTCCGAGTACGGCAAGGCGCTCGAACTCGACCCGAAGATGGCGGACGCATACTACAACTCGGGCGACGCGCTTTACCGGCTTGGCAGGTACGAGGATGCGCTGAAGGCCTACGGCAAGGCAGACGGGCTCAGAAAAGACGAGGACACGAAGTACAATATAATCGTCACTCAGAAGAAGATAAAGAAGGAGCAGGAAGAAAAGAATAAGCAGGCGCAAAAGGGCGGACAGCAGACCAACCAGAGCAGCAAGGGCCAGAACCCCTCCGGCGGCCAGCAGGGGCAGGAACAGAAACAGGGCCGAACCGGCGGCTCCGGCGGCCAGGGCGGACAGCAGCGGATGTCGAGCGACGCGGTCCAGGCGCTCCTCGACCGGCAGGCGAGAGAGGAGAAGCGGCTCAGGAACTACTTCCGTCCGGGCAAGAAGGACGAGCGGACCCGGGAGGACGAGATAGACCAGATGCTCCGGGGCTTCGGCCTGCCGGGGCTCTCAGGCAGGCCCAAGCCCGGCGCGCCGTATGTCGAGAAGGACTGGTAATTCTCAGCCGCCCGAAGAGATATAAAGGCCTGGAAAATATGCAAACATTGTAGTGCAGAAATAGCCTTGGATATCCGATAGCTGGCCAGATTTATCAGGACGGCGGCCAACTTGCGAATCTTGTCCAGGCAGGGGTCGCAGGTTCGAAACCCGCATCGCGGGTATCGAACACCCGTTTCACTCGCTGTCCAGTATGGCCCCGTCCTTCATGTGGTAGACACTGTCGAAACCCTCGACCATCCTCACGTCGTGGGTGACGACGATCACGCCCACGCCCCGCTTTCTGGCAAGGTCTTTGAGGAGCGTAACGACCTTCCTGCCTCGGTCCGTGTCGAGCGCCGCGGTCGGCTCGTCCGCGAGTATCAGGCTCGGGCCGTGGACGAGGGCGCGCGCGATGGCGACCCGCTGTCTCTCGCCTCCGGACAGCGTCGCGGGGAATTTGTCCGCGCGGTGGGCGACCTCGAGGTATTCCAGAAGCTCCATCGCCTTTTTCGCCGACTCCTTACGGGGCGTCCCGACAAGCTCGGCCGCTATGACGACATTATCGAGGATGTTCAGAAACGGTATGAGGTTGTGGGCCTGGAATATGAAGCCCATCTTCTCGCGCCTCAGGCGCCTCAGGTCGCGCCTCTTCCAGCCGCCGTCTCCATAGACCTCCTCGCCGCCTATGGACATCGTCCCAGAGGTCGGCTCGGTGATGCAGCCAAGGCACATCAGCATCGTTGTCTTTCCGGAGCCCGAAGGCCCGAGGACGGCGGAGACCTCTCCCTCGTGCAGCGTCAAATTCGCGTCCGCGAGGGCCACGACCTCGGTCTCACCGGAGCCGTAGACCTTCCTGAGGTTTTCAAGGCGCACAACTTCGGTCATGTCAGCCTCCCAGTGCCCGCGAAGGCTCGACCTTAAGGGCCGCGCGTATTCCGGCCAGGCTTGCCAGGACGCAGATGAACATGACGGCCACGAACAGCATCTTCAGGTCTATCGCATAGACTATCATCCTTTTGGGGAAGTACCTGTATGTCGCCATGAAGACCGCGAGGCCAATCCAGTACGCCGTGAAGCCCATCAGCAGGGACTGCTCCATGATAAGCCGGACGATGGTCCTGTCTGGCGCGCCGATCAGTTTCAGCGTCGCTATATCCCTTATTTTGTCCATGGTCTGGGTGTAGATTATCAGCGCGATGACCGCCATGGACACGGCGAGGAGTATGGCCCTGAAAAGTCCGAGCTGCATCGTCGCCTTCCTTATCACGCCCATCGTCATTATATCCAGCTGGCCGGCGGCCGGCATGGCACGGTAGTGCTTCCAGCGGTTGACCTCTCTGACCACGTCATCGGCGGGGTAGCCCTTGCGTACCTTGAGGACGACGGCGTTCACGATGTGCGTCTCACCGGACAAACCCTCCACCAGCCTGTCGTCCGGGTTGGTCCCTGCCGCCGCGAGTGTCTCCTTGAGCCGGACACGGTCGTTCCGTATGGCGTCGTTGTCCTTTTTGAACTGGATTTTCTGGGCGTCCGGCAGGTTGAGATAAATGACCTGGTCTCCCGAAGTCGAGACGACGTCCCTGACAAGGCCCACGACCTTGTAGTCGTCGAGCCCCAGCTTGAGCGCATCGCCAAGCTTCAGGCCGGACTTCACCCCGGCCACCATCTCGTAATGGCGGTTGAGTATGGGCCGCCCAGAGACGATGTTCGGCGGGCCTCCGAGGCCGAGGTCCTTGTCGTAGCCTATGGCGAAAAGCCTCAGCGGCCTGCCCTTCCAGTCGACCTGTATATTCTGGAACGACAGCGCGCCCGCGTCCACGACGCCGGACAGGCCCCGCAGGGTGTGCTTCAGGTCTTCCGGGACCCTCGAGCTCTCCGCGAAAGGCCCGTTGGTGTAACGCTGCACGACCCATACGTCCGCGCCGGTGTTCAGTATGACGGACGTCGCGTCGTCCACGTTGCCCCTGTAAATGGCCCCCATGCTCATGACGACCATTATGAGCATCCCTACCCCCAGGCAGGTAAGCGCGAACTTCCTCGGCTGGCGGCCCAGGTCTCTTACGGCAAGGTCCATCATCTCAGTTCGCCTCCGCGGACGGCCTCGACTTCACCCTGGTCCCGTCCTTCAGCCTTTCCTGAAGCCTGTCCGCGAGCAGGAACACCCTGTCGGAGCCGTCGAGCCCGTCCTCGATGCCCACGTAGTCCGGAGTCCAGATACCTGTCCTGACCGGCACGAACACGGCCCTGCCGTCTCTGTCCACGAACACGCCCGCTTTCCCGTCCCGCAAGGTGACGGCCTTTGCCGGGATAACGTACCCGTCGCTTTCGGCGCCCTTTATATACACGTCCGCCCGTTCACCCAGATGGAGCCTGGCCTTGTCCTCCAGCGGGAACGCAACGTCGACCTCCGTCTCTTCCGTCACCCGGTCGGACTCCTGGGCTACACGCGCCACTCTGCCCTCGATCGGCGTCTTCCCGCCGCTCCTCAGGTACACTGTCGCCGCGTTCCCCGGCGCGACGCCGCCCGCCTGTGCCTCGTCGACGTTCGCCTTCACCCATACGGTCGCCGGGTCCGCGATGCGGAATATCGGGCTGCCCGGCACGACGGCGTCTCCCTCCTCCGCGTCCCGGCTGACGACCACGCCGTCCATCGAGGCGCGGACTACGGTGTCTTCGAGACGCGCCCTGGCGTATGCCGAGGAGGCCGTGCCCGCGCCCGTCTCGTGCCTGGCCGCTTCGAGCGTATTCCTCACCCTTTCCGCATCGGCGCCGGCCGCCGCCTTTACGGCCTCAAGGTTCTCTCTCTGGCGCGCTGCTTCGTCAAGCGCGGCCTGTTTCTCGTCGAGGTCCTGCCGAGAGACCGCTCCTTTGCCGTAAAGCGCCTCGTAACGCTCGAAGGTCTGCCTGGCAAGCTTCAGTGACGCGTCCGACTTTTGCAGCGCGGCATCCGCCGCCCTCGTCGCCGCCCTGGCGCGCGCGAGGTCGCTGTCCGTCGCGGTCTCCATGGACACGCTCTTCCTCAGGTTGTCGTCCGCCAGGCTCACGAGAGCCTGAAGGTCGCCGCCCTCTAACCGGGCGAGGATCTGCCCCTTTTTTACAAAGTCTCCCTGGTCGGCGTAGAGCTTCACTACCCGGCCCGTGACCTTGCTGCCGGCCGTGACGAGCACCCGGGCCTCGACCGTGCCCGTGCCGAATACCTCCTGGACGAGCCGGCGCTCCAAGGGCGAGACGTACACTACCTCGACCGGCTTGAATACCTTCACTGATATAACTGCCGCGGCCAGAAGCGTTATCGCGCCGGCTGTCATGACCTTCCCTGAAATCCTCATGCCTTCCTCTCGTCCCTTATCATCCGGTGGAAGTTTGCCCAAAGACGCCCGCCCTCATCCTTGAGCGAGAAGGAGAAGCCACACAGTGACCACCGCATCGCGGCGAACTGGACCATGCCCAGGTACGTCCTCGCGGTCTCCTTCGGGCTTGTTTCCATGCGGAACGTCCCGTCTTCGATTCCCTCGCCGATTACCTTCTCGATAGTCAGCAGATAGCCGCCTATGCGTCCCGTCAGCTTGTCCCTGAGCGCGGGATACCTGACATGCATGTCCTCGGAGAATACCAGCCTCGGCAGGCCGGCCCTTTTCTCCACCACTTCCATATGGTTCTCCATGATGAGCCGCAGCTTTTCGTCCGGCGGCAAGTCCTCGCCGGCTATCCGCCCCGCGCTGTCCATGAGCAGCGCGCCAAGCTCGTCTATGACGGCGGACAGGATGGCCTCCTTGTCGCGGAAATGCCTGTACAGGTTTGGCTCCGACATGGAAAGCCTTTCGGCCAGCCTCGCCGTTGTCAGGCCGCTCACGCCCATCTCTCCGATGATGTCTATCGCCATTCCGGCTATCTCGGCCTGCCTGGTCTTTGTGTCCTTCTTCGCCATCCGCGCCCCGCAATGTTAGTATACACTAACATAATAGGCCCACGCGGGTTACAATGTCAAGAAATTTCATCGGGACGCGGCGGGGACAAGGGAGTTGACTCGAAATCCGAAGTTGTATTACAATGTCTTTCCGGGAAAGCGCTATGAGTTCATGACCTTCAATATGGCGGGCATCATAAAAAAGCGGCGACAAAACAGGCCTCAGGACCCGTCGCACAGGGACAGGTCCTGCACCGGCAAGAAGAGGTACAGGTCGGAGGCGGATGCCCTGGCCATGATAGGCATCCAGCAGGTGTACGGGGAGCAGATGGGCGAGGTCCATCCGTACAGGTGCGGCTTCTGCGGCCAGTGGCACCTCGGGCACATGACGAGAGAATAAGCAAAACCTGAACCTGCCCCGGCCTGGGTGGGCCAGGACAGGCCACATCAAGGGAGTTTTCGCCTGTTCAGCCCGAACAAGGGTAGACGGACGTAATCGCGGACATATTTCGCATTACAGTTCAACCGTTACTCCTCTACCCTTCCGCCACCTGCTCGATCGTGATGAACACCGGCCTGCCCCCGCGCAGGACCTGAATCAGTACCTGGCTGCCGCGCCTGACGCTCGAATACTGCCGGTAGAACTCGCCGATGGTCGAGATAGGCATGCCCTCGACCTTCTTTATAATGTCGCCGAAGCGCAGGCCCCCTTCGTATGCGGGACAGCCGGGCGTGACCTTCAGCACCAGCAACCCTCCGGTCGAACGCGGCGCGCCGAACCTGCCCGCGACCTTCGAGTCTACCTCCTGCAACGTTATACCGCACTGCTTTATCACGCGCTCCTTTATTACGGAGTGCGCCTCA
Source organism: Nitrospirota bacterium (assembly GCA_016212105.1). Lineage (GTDB taxonomy): Bacteria > Nitrospirota > JACRHJ01 > JACRHJ01 > JACRHJ01 > JACRHJ01. The sequence continues at coordinate 39,839 of JACRHJ010000016.1, read as the reverse complement.
AGCTCGCCGAGCGTGACGGTAACGCCTTCGTACTTCCTGTCCCGCACGACACGCAGGTCCACCTTCGTGCCGGGCGCGGTGGTGTATATCTTCTCCTGGAAGCCGCGGTAGTCCTTTACCGGCTCCCCGTTCCAGTCCAGCACGACGTCGCCCGCCTTCAGCCCGCCCGCGCTCCCGGCCGGGCTGTCCGCGAGGACGTCGCTGATGAGCGCGCCGCTCACGTCCTGGAGCCCGAGCCGTTCGGCGAGGCCGGGCGTAAGCGGCTGTCCGACGACGCCGAGAAAGCCGCGCGTGACCTTGCCGTCCTTCTGGAGCTGGGCGACTATGTCCTTCGCACGGTTGATCGGGATGGCGAAGCCGATGCCGGTGCCCGGCCCCATGTACGCGTTGTTTATCCCGACGACACGGCCGTGAGTGTCCAGAAGCGGGCCGCCGGAGTTGCCCGGCTCTATGTTCGCGTCGGTCTGGATGAAGTCGAAGAAGCCGATGTAGTTAGGTCCTGGCGGGCCGAATCCGGAGACTATCCCGGCGGAGGTGAAGAACAGGAGCCCGAGCGGGTTGCCCATGGCGAGCACCCACTGGCCGGCCTTCAGGCGGGCTGAGTCGCCGAGCGTCGCGGGGACGACCTTGAAGTCGGGCTTTATCTTTATTAGGGCTATGTCCGCGAAGGCGTCCGCGCCGACAAGCTCTGCGTCATATATCTTGCGCTCCGACGTCGTGACCTTCAGAGCCTCCGCCCCGTCCACGACGTGGTAGTTTGTCAGTATCAGGCCGTCCTTGCCGATGAAGAAGCCGGAACCCGCGCTCGCCTGCGGCACCTCGACTATGCCTTCGAGGCCGGAGATCTCCGGGTGGACCGCGAGATTCAGGTTGTCAATCTCGACCATAGACGGCAGGACGCGCTCCACGACCATGCTGAAGTCCGCTGGCGCGAAGCCGTCCGGGGTAAAGCCGTTCTTTTCCTCGTTGTCACGGAGCGACCAGAAGGCGAGCACGACCACGAGCGCGGACATCACCAGGAGGCCGTACCGTTCACGGCCGGCGAACATGTTGCTTTTCTGGTCCAAGAGGATACCTCTGATAATGCAAATACGCGGATTACGGCCGACGCTTGTTGTTTTTCACGGTAGGGGCCGTACCAAGCGAAGCGCGTGCAGGCCCTCGTTGTCATTGCGAGCGAAGCGCGGCAATCTCAGTTCTTAAAGGATGAGATTGCCGCGTCGCCTGCGGCTCCTCGCAATGACAGTCTTGAGGACTGTCATCCCGCATGGGGTGCAGGCCTCTCTACAAAAAAGCAGATTCCTCGACTTCGCTCGGAATGACAAACAAGGCCGCAGGAATGATAACCGATACTATGATATTTAAGCGCATCCCCGGCACGTTTGCAACAAAAAAAGGCGGGGAATCCCCGCCCTGGCCAGTAGATTTCGCCGAATACCTTGGCCTACGCCGCCTTTTTCAGTTTGGCGGTCGCCTTGATGCCGGCCTTCGCCGCGAGCCTGAAGACCTCGCGCATGAAGGCGGGCAGGTCGTCCGGCATCCTCGACGTGACGAGGTTCCCGTCCACGACCACCTCGGAGTCTGTATACATCGCTCCGGCCGCAAGTATGTCGTCCCTGATGCCCTTCCAGCAGGTCGCCTTCCGCCCCTCGAGCGTCTCCGCCGAGACAAGCACCTGCAGGCCGTGGCATATAGCCGCGACCGGCCTGTCCTCGCCCATGAACCGCTTCACCGTCTTCAGCGCGTCCATGTCCAGCCGGACCGCCTCCGGCGCCTTCCCGCCCGGTATGACGAGCAGGTCGTACTCTTTTGGTACGAGCTTAGAGAAGGTCGTGTCCGCGAGCGTGGTGTAGCCGTGCTTGCCGGTCATTATGCCCTTGTACGGGCCAGCGATAGTGACGTCCCAGCCCTCCTCCTTCAGCCTGTAGAGCGGGTAATGGAGTTCCATGTCCTCGAACCCGTCCGCGGCCATTATAAGCGCTTTCATGTCCCTACCTCCATTGCTATGCTTGTATTTAGTATACCACCGCCCAAATGGCTTGACAAACCGGCCTCTGACCCGCCATAATTGCTTTCATGAACATATACACACTGAAATCCACGCTTAAAGAGATAGTCTCCGGAATGGAGAAAAAGGTGCCGTACGCATGCGCGCTCGCCATGGAGACGATCGGGGAGCGGGTCGTCGTCATGACGAAGGAGTCCCGTGTCGAGCCGCTCGACCCGTCGAGGGGCGTGGTATTCACCGCTTTCACCGGCCGGCATTTTCTGGAGTACTCGACCGGCGACCTGACACCCGACAGCCTGCGCAAGGCCGCTAAGGAGCTGGTGCGGTTGGCCGAGCTTTCCGGCATAGACGGAGACGTGACCATCGACCCCGGCCCGGCAATCGAGCGGGACTTCGAGGTGCCTGAGGTAATCCCCAACGAATCCATATCGCTCTCGGACAAGGTCAACCGCTGCTCGGTATACCGCGAGAAGCTTCAGGGCATGGACAGCCGCATCGTCAACGCGGCCGCGATATACGCGCACACGCGGAACCGCGAGCTTTACGTCAACCGGAACAAGGCCCTGTTCCAGGACCTCAAGCGCGGGCAGGCGGTGATACAGGCGGTGATGCGGGACGGGGACGACAACGCCCAGCTCCACGCGGGCGACTCGAAGCAGGGCGGGTACGAGAACTCTACCATCCCGGCTGCAAAGTTCGCGGAACTCGTGCACGACTGCGGCCGCATCCTTAACGCGCCGAGGCTCGCGCCGGGGTACTACGACTGCATATTCTCGCCGGAGTTCGCTGGCATCACCGCGCACGAGGCCTTCGGCCACGGCACAGAGTCCGACATGTTCCTCAAGGACCGCTGCCGGGGCGCGGAGTATTTGGGCAAGCGGGTCGGATCAGACCTCGTCAACATGTTCGACTCGCCCGCCGAGCCGGGCGAGGCGGCAAGCTTCTTCTTCGACCACGAGGGCCAGCTTGCCTCGCGCACGCAGATAATCAAGGACGGGATACTCGTCTCGCCAATCACCGAGCTTAACTCGGCGACCCGCCTCGGCCTTGTCCGCACGGCCAACGGGCGGCGCGAGTCCTACGAGAGGAAGGCCTACGCCCGGATGACGAACACATTCTTCGGGCCGGGCACGAACAGCTTCGAGGAGATGGTGGCGAGCATAAAGTCCGGCTACCTGCTTACGCACCCGTCGAACGGCATGGAGGACCCCAAGGGCTGGGGCATCCAGTTGGAGGGCTACATCGCGGAAGAGATACTTGACGGGAAGCTTACCGGCAGGGTGCACACGCCGGTAATAGTCACCGGCTACGTCCCGGAGCTGCTCCAGTCCATCAGCATGGTCGGGGATACCGCGAGCATATTCGGCCTCGGCTACTGCGGCAAGGGTCACAAGGAGTGGGTGAAGGTTACGGACGGCGGGCCTTTCCTCAAGCTGAAGGCGAGGCTGGGGTAAGGCGCTCCCTCACCCCCGGCCCCTCTCCCGGGAGGAGAGGGGAGTAATAGGTATCCCGCATCGCGGGATAAGGTTGTCATTCTGAGTGAAACGAAGAATCCGCCTGTATACGATATTGTAGGGGCGCAGTTAACTGCGCCCGCACATTATTGCACTCCGTCATTCCCGCGAAGGCGGAAATCCAACGACTTTATTGCTTTCAGATTCGCTAAAACTACAATAGGAACTACATGAAGAAACATCTGGCAATTGTTGTCGACTGGTTTGGCCCATATACGCTTGAAGCTGCAACAAAAGCTGCAAAAGGTCAGTTTGATTCTGGTCTTTATATGGTTATCGGTAAAAAGAAAAACCAAAAGTCCGAATCAAAGTTACAGTATATCGGCATTGCCAATGATTTGTCTTCACGAGTCTGTTCGTCGCACGAGTGCATCGAATTGGTTACGCGTGAAAGAAAGATTTGGTTAGGTGAGGTTGTCACCAACGGAGTGCCGGGTAAGAAAACAAAAACTACAGACCCGCGATTAGATTATGCAGAATGGGCTCATGCATATTTCCTTCCCGTGGAAATTAACGAGAAAAAAACCTCAAACCCGCCTGACAGAACAGTAACCGTGCTTAACCGCTGGTGGAAGACAGATCTAATAACCCCTCGAATAAACAGCGTGCACAGAGATTGGCCCGAATTGATTGATTTTAGAGGCATCGAATATGGCGCAAATATAGTGTGGGCCACTGGTAGAAGGAGACGGTGGCATCCTTCTGATTTTTAGCTACTCTCACCTACACCCCATCCAGCATCCCCAGCAACTCCCCAGTCTTCTCCTCCATAAGCGCCCTGTCCCCCCGCGCCTCGACGTTCAGCCGCACGAGCGGCTCGGTGTTCGACATCCGCAGGTTGAACCGCCATTTCGGAAACTCTATGCTCACGCCGTCGGTATAATCCACGGACAACGCGCCCGGCGCGTAACGTTCCTCGACCTTGCGAATCGCGGAAGCCGGGTCGGCAATCTTCCTGTTAATCTCCCCGCTGACCGGGTAGCGCGCGGCGCGCTCCGCAATGAGCGAGGAGAGGGACTTGCCTGTCTTCGCCATAAGCTCAAGGACGAGCAGCCACGGCACCATCCCTGTGTCGCAGTAGGCGAACTCACGGAAGTAGTGGTGCGCGGACATTTCGCCGCCGTAAACCGCGTCCTCGGCGCGCATACGTTCCTTGATGAAGGCGTGGCCGGTCTTGGACATCACCGGCCGGCCGCCGGCTTCCGCCACCATCTCGACGGTGTTCCATGTCAGACGCGGGTCGTGTATTATCGCCGCGCCGGGGTGGCGCGCGAGCGCGGCCTCAGCAAGCAGCCCGACCATGTAGTAGCCCTCGACAAAACCGCCCTTCTCGTCGAAGAAGAAGCAGCGGTCGAAGTCCCCGTCCCACGCGAGGCCTATGTCCGCGCCGGACTCCAGAACGGCGCGCACGGTCGGCTCCCGGTTCTCCGGCAGGAGCGGGTTCGGCACGCCGTTCGGGAACTCGCCGTCCGGCTCGTACTGGAGTTTTATAAAGTCCAGCGGCAGGCGCTTTTCGAGCATTTCCATGACAGGCCCGGCGCATCCGTTGCCGGCATTGGCGACGACCTTGAAGCGCGGCGGCTTCGCCCAGTCAATGAACGTCAGGAGGCGGTCTATGTACTCGGACATCGTGTCGCGCTTCGTAATCGTGCCTAGCTTTGCGACCGGCGGCGGGGGCGGCCCGTCTGCCGAGACCGCGGCCTCGATGTCCCTGAGGCCGGTATCGCCGCTGATGGGGCGCGCGTCCTCGCGGACGAGCTTCATGCCGTTGTAGTCCCTGGGGTTGTGGCTCGCGGTGACCATTATCCCGCCCGCGGCACCAAGGTACTGCGTCGAGAAGTAGACCTGCTCGGTGCCGCAGAGGCCGATGTCGATGACGTCCCGGCCGGAGTCGTTGAGCCCTCGCGCGAGCGCGTCCGCGAGCGGCCCGCTTGTGAGGCGTATGTCGCGCCCGACGACCACCGGCCCCGGCCCGACTACGCCCGCGTACGCGCGCCCGAGCCGGTACGCGATGTCCTCGTTTATCTCGTCCGGCACACGGCCCCGGAGGTCGTACGCTTTAAAACAGGTGAGCTTCTTCATTTGTATTCTTTCTTCCCCTCCCCACCTGCGGGGGAGGGGGAAGGGGGCTGGGGGTGTCCATATTCTTCATTTGCCGCCGTTCATGAAGTCTTCTTCCAGATTTATATGGTCGGTCTCTATCTCGGACAGCGCGAGGAACACCTTCTTGACCCTCGGCTCGGCCGCGTTCATCGAGGCGCGCTTGTAAAAACCGGCGGCGAAAACCTCGCGCTCGTGTGCGATGCGCAGGTTCTCGGTGTCGTCCTTCGTCGCCATCTCGCGGCCCGGCTCCGGCTTGGGGAACTCGCATCCGAGTATCTTTCTGACCAGCGACGCGTGCTCCGCCTCGACCTTTCCGAGCGCCTTGAAGACGCCCTGAAGCTCGACGGTCTTCGCATTCGCCGAGGCGTCCCGGTAAAACGGCGCGTTGTTGACCTCGAGCTGGAGCGCCTTTTCGAGGTTCGACCTCGACACGTCCGACAGCTCCGTGATGCTCAGGTTCTCGTCCGTCCAGTCGGCGGCAGGCACCAGGTACTTGCCCAGCGCGCCGCAGTGCGGACAGTTGGACGGCCTTGACTTCCCCATGTACACCTCGCCGCATATCTCGCACCTGAAGAATTTCATATGGTAGCCCCCATATAATTACCTGTCGTCCCGGCTGAAGCCTCCACGGAAAATTATAGCGGGTTGGAGACTGCAACGCAAATACATTCGCAGCGTATCCGAAAAGCATTTGCATGTGTTCTCCGCACATTACAAATGAAAAAGGGTTACAGAGGGTTACAGGAAACCTGTAACCCTCTGTGAAATATGGTAGGCGATGCGGGTTTCGAACATGCGACCCCTGCCGTGTGAATTCTTTGGACAAAAATCGTAAGTTGGCTACCGACCTTAGAAATCTGGCCAACTACCTGATATAGAAGATTATTTTACCCTTACAATGCTTGCGTCTTTTCCAAGCTGTAAGGTCATTCCGGCAGAATTCTGCTGCATATTTACTGCGATTTTGCTGCAAGCCTTTCTGCGGCTGGTTAGGACTGTCCATAATTTTATCATACTATTAAATTTCCTTGCGCGCCACATAGATTGGAGCTATAATCAAATCACGCCACATTAAGTGGCGCGATAATGACTTATCGCGCCAGAAGGAATACATACATGTCAAAGAATATAGACCCAAAAGAAATAGAAGCCATAGTGCAGGCTGTCTCCAGATACCCTGAAGGGGTGGGTATTGAGGAGTTATTCGACTCCGCCCGTCTTGGGCTGAGCAGACGAACGTTGCAGCGCCGACTGTCCGGGCTAATCGCGGCCGGTCGTCTGAGCACTAAGGGTGAAGGGCGGGCCTTGCGCTACCTGGCCGCCCCTTACCCAGGCCTGAATATTCAAAACACTGGCTGGGGCGAGGCATACGTGCCTGTATCCAGCGAGGGACAAGAGGTCAGGGACTACGTGCGACAGGCCCCGCAGTTGAAAAAGCCGGTCAGTTACAACTCTGCGCTCTTGGAAGACTACATCCCCAACGAAACGGCCTACTTGCCGGAGATTTTGCGCTCACAGCTTCATAGCTTGGGTAGAGTATCGGGAACGGACAGGCCCGCCGGGACGTTTGCACGGGAAATCCTGAACCGCCTACTGATAGACCTCTCATGGGCATCGTCGCGGCTTGAAGGGAACACGTACAGCAGGCTCGACACCCAGCGGCTCATTGAATTTGGACAGTCCGCCGAGGGCAAGGATGCCATCGAGACGCAGATGATCCTAAACCACAAGAACGCCATAGAAATGCTTGTGGGCGAGGCGGACCTCGTCGGGTTTAACACGTTCACAATCCTGAACCTCCACGCCATGCTCTCGGACGGCCTGCTCGCCAACCCGCAAGACTGCGGGAGGCTGAGACAGCGACCGGTTGAGATAGGCGGGAGCGTCTATATCCCCCTTGCAATGCCGCAACGCCTTGAGGGATATTTCCGTCTGTTGCTCGCAAAGGCAGAGGCCATAAACGATCCCTTCGAGCAGTCGTTATTCGCGATGGTCCACATATCGTATCTTCAGCCCTTCATGGACGTGAACAAACGTGTCTCGCGTCTTGCGGCCAACATACCGCTGATAAAGCGCAACCTGTGCCCACTTTCGTTCATAGACGTCCCCGAGCGCGCATACGTCGACGGGATACTCGGCGTCTACGAGATGAACCGTGTGGAATTGCTGCGGGATGTTTTTGTATGGGCATATGAGCGCTCATGCCAGCAGTACGCGGCGGTTAAACAGAGCACGGTACCGCCCGACCCGTTCAGGATAAGGTATCGGTCGGAGCTTACGGAAACAATGCGCCGGTTAGTCCGTGACCGCATGAAGCCCGTCGCAGCCATTGTGCGGCCTATAATCCCCACCACGGTTTTAGAGGAAGACCGAGAGCGTTTTACCGGTCTGGTATTAGCGGAATGCAGGGATTTGCACGTGGGCAACATAGCCCGGTTTGGTATACGACCGTCGGAGTACGCCGCATGGCGGGAGTCTGTTATTATAACAACAGATGAGCGGCTGTAGAGAATCGGGTTCTTGAGGGATATCGCAATGACCTGGCCATGGGATTGAAGATGACCGACAAAGAGAAGAGGCTCTCGGTAGGCTCCATTCCTTACAAGCTGAACTGAAGTCCATCCGTGAAATCAGGCCCGATGACCTGAACCAACCTCACAATATCCCATGTCCGAAATCAAACGCCGAAAAGGTGGCCCTTTTCAGGCGACTGTTCCGTGGCCGCGAAGATGTATTTCCTAAGCTTTGGGAAAACACCAAGACCGGCAGAAAAGGGTACGCGCCTGCCTGCACAAACGACTGGATGCGAGGGGTATGCGGGAAGGTAATCAAACCGCCGGTCAAATGCGGTAGCTGCCTCAACCAGGCGTTCATCCCCGTCTCCGACCAGGTGATATTGGAGCATCTGAAAGGGCAGTTTGTCGCGGGCGTATATCCACTGTTGCCGGACGACACATGCTACTTTCTCGCAGTGGATTTCGACAAAAATACATGGATGGAAGACGTATCGGCCTTCAGAGAGACTTGCCTCGTGCTCGGGCTGCCTGTAGCGGTAGAGCGCTCACGGTCAGGCAACGGGGCGCACGCATGGTTCTTCTTTTCCTCGCCTGTACCCGCCGATGATGCACGCAGGATAGGTTCCTACCTTATCACAGAAACCATGTCGAGGCGACACCAACTGAGCATGGAATCATACGACAGGCTATTCCCAAACCAGGACACTATGCCTAAGGGTGGCTTCGGAAATCTGATTGCACTCCCCTTTCAGCACGGCCCCCGTCAAGTAGGTAATACCGTCTTTGTGGACGAGGATTTTACGCCTTACGAAGATCAATGGGCCTTCCTTGTGTCAGCAAACACAATATCCGCAGAAGCTGCTGGGCGAATTGCTGATGATGCCGTACGCAACGGTCAGGTTGTCGGGGCATGCCTTCGTATAGATGATGAGGAGAATTCAGCGCCGTGGGAACAGTTGCCGTCAAAGAGGAAGGCATCGAGAAAAATCATAGGGCCTCTCCCAAAAGAAGTCAGGGTTGTGGTGGCTCAGCGACTGTTTGTGGAGAAGGAAGGGCTGCCGCCAGCCCTGATCAACCTGATAAAAAGAGTAGCGGTGTTCCAGAACCCTGAGTTCTATAAGAAGCAGAAAATGCGCATGTCCACGGCCATGACGCCGAGGCTTATCTCCTGCTTCGAAGAGCTCGACAAGCATGTAGCCTTGCCGAGGGGGCTGTTTAGGCGACCTTCATGCCTTGCTCGATGAACCGAAAATTCATCTCGAACTTGAAGACAAGCGGTTTGAAGGTGAGCCACTGTATATTGCATTCAAAGGACAGTTATCCGACCTTCAGGAACAAGCGGTACTGGAACTACTCAAGCACGATATCGGCGTTTATGTGGCCCCGCCCGGATCCGGCAAGACCGTGGTAGGCGCATACCTGGCGGCAGCGAGAGCAAGAAGCACCCTCGTGATTGTCCATAGAAAACCGCTGCTCGATCAATGGGTGGCGCAGTTATCTGCATTTCTTGGTATTGACACAAAGTCCATCGGCATAATAGGCGGTTCAAAGCGCAAGCCTACGGGCAAAATAGACGTGGCGATGGTGCAGAGCCTAGTCAGGAAGGGCAGCGTCAATGACGTTCTGGCCGAATACGGGCATGTCATCATTGATGAATGCCACCACATACCCTCTGTATCGTTCGAGCAGGCGCTTGCGGAGACAAAGGCTCGCTACGTCACGGGGCTAACCGCTACACCATACCGGCGTGATGGTCATCAGCCCATAATACAGATGCAGTGCGGCCCCATCCGCTACTCCATGTCCAAAAAATCCTCGGACGCAGACATGTTGATACGCAGGCTGATCTGCCGTGAGACGAGGTTCAAGGAGGACGACCTCGGCCCAAGCCCAAGCATACAGAGCCTCTATGCCAAAGTTGCAGGTGACGAAGGACGCAATTCGCTTATAGTTCAAGACATCAAGGCAGCGTTGGATGAGGGACGTTCGCCTATTGTCCTGACCGAGCGCAAAGACCACCTGGACATCCTCGCTGAAAGGCTGGGCGGCGTTGTCAAACGCCTCGTAATTCTCAAGGGTGGACTTACTCCCAAGTCCCGCAGGGAGGTCATGGAGAAGCTGTCCGACATACCAGAGGATGAGAAACGGCTGATTATCGCTACTGGGCGTTATATTGGAGAAGGCTTTGACGACGCAAGGCTCGACACACTGTTCCTTGCCATGCCGTTTTCATGGAAGGGCACTTTGCTGCAATACGCTGGACGTTTACACCGGACACACCCGGAAAAACGCGAGGTCAGGATTTATGACTATTTTGACAAGGATGTACCAATGCTTGCAAGGATGTTCGAGAAGCGTCTCAGGGGTTTTCGTGCGATAGGGTACACACAAGATAAGCAGGACATTTCTAAATAACGTATTGAGCGTTAGCCTGCTTTGGGCCGATGCTTATGCAGTTTTGATGCAATCTTTCCGTAGTTAAATCAGACTGCCCGTAATTTTATCGTTGATCTGTGTTCAATAATATGCTATGTTCAATACAAATGAACAGAGAAGCTGTTGAGCATAACTTTGAAACCGGCAAAGAGGCCGTCCAGCTTCATCAGGCTATGGCGGCGTTGAAGGCGTTTGTGCCTTTTGAGTATGAGACGGAAGTCTTGCGTGACCAGAGATGTGATTACGTTGTCCGGATAGCTGCCTTAACCAAAGAGATACGCTTTTGCGTTCAGGTTAAGAAGCGGTTAACCAAGGCGGATGAAACTCTGGCAATGCTTGAACGGGATAAGGCGCCCCATCCCTTCTTATTATTAACTGATTACGTTACCACGGAAGCCGCAACCAGGCTCCGCGATAATGGCGTCCAGTTCATAGATACGGTTGGGAACGTCTTCATTAACCAGCCGCCGCTCTATATCTTTGTGAAGGGCAACAAGCCGGAGAAGGTGGAGGCCGCAGTTAAGACGGGACGCCTCTTTACGGGCGTCGGTCTGAGGCTCGTTTATCTGCTGTTATGCCGACCGGAGCTCGTCGGCAGACCATACCGTGAACTTGCGGATATGGCGAATGTAGCTGTCGGGACTGTGAACGGCATCATGGCCGAAATGGTCCGTAAGGGCTTTATCCTGGACATGGGGAAGAACGGGAAGAAGCTCATAGAAAGGAAGACCCTATTTGAACGGTGGGTGGCGGCTTATCCTGACTATCTCAAACCGAAGCTTTTTCTCGGCCGGTTCCGGGGCGACGGCGACTGGTGGAAGAATGTCCATCTTGACCCTGCCTTTGCTCAATGGGGCGGTGAAGTGGCCGCTGCGAAACTTACCGGCTATTTAAAACCGGGCACGGTTACTTTATACACTGACGAAAACCACTTGCCTGAATTTATAATCGCCAACAGGTTGAAGAAAGACCCGCAGGGCAACGTGGAGATATGCAGGCGGTTCTGGCAGGTGAAACGGAATTTAGCTGAAAAGGATACGGTGCACCCGATCCTTGTATATGCGGATCTGGCGGCAGTCGGTGAACAACGGACAATGGAGACGGCCAAGCTAATCTATGAACAATATCTCGATAGATATTTCAGGCAAGATTGACCCGGACAGGGTTTCGGTCCTGAGGAGCATCAAGGAAGTCGCCGACTCGCTCGGCATCCACTTCTTCGTGGTTGGGGCCTTTGCCCGTGACGTTGTATTTGAACATGTTCACCAGGTTCCCGCTCCCCGCAGCACGAGAGACATAGACCTCGGGGTAGAAGTCTCAGGCTGGGAAGAATTCCACCGGTTAATTGACGCCTTGGTCGAACGCGGGCTCTTCAAGGAAACCAGCCTGCCCCATCGTTATATAGCTAACGCCTCTGTCATCGTCGATATGATCCCCTATGGGGGAATTACCGGAGAAGCCAAGCAGATCAGTTGGCCGCCTGAGCATGACATGGTGATGAGCATGCTCGGGTTTGAAGAGGCGTATCGGTATGCTCTGAACGTGCGTCTCCACGGTGAGCCGCCGCTGGACATTTTAGTACCGTCCGTCCCGGCGCTCACGGTCTTGAAGATTATCTCCTGGGCTGACGCCTATCCCGAACGCGAGCGTGACGCACAAGACCTCCTGTTCATCCTGGAAAACTATCTCAAGACCGGCATCGAGGACGAGTTATACGAGGCCCATGCCAACCTGCTTGTTGAAGAAGGATACGACAACAGACTCGCTTCTGTCCGGTTGCTCGGCCTGGACATCGCACGCCTGTTTGACAAAAACACCGTTGACGCGGTGACGGCAATTCTGACGCGCGAGACTGATGAAGAAAAAGGGTTCCGACTGCTCCGTCAGATGCTTAAGGGGGTCTTGTCCGGGAGTACAAGATTTAGGGATACGCTGTTGTTGCTGAGAAAACTTTTACAGGACGTAAAATGATGTTTGTTGAATAATTCATGTGAGTGTCAGGACGCTAATACCGCCTATAGTAAATATTGAAGCTGGAATGCCTCTGAACTCGCCCCCATAGTTACCACAATCGGCATACCCTTGTCGTCAATCCCATCTTCGTCAGGTATGCTTATGTGAACATTGAGCAGTCGCAGTTGCTGGCCTGGGTGCAAATCGAATTGGAGATTTGTGGTTCGCAATAAAATCGGTTCACCAATTTTCATGGTTGGCCCAAATTCAACCACACCATCCCAACTGCTTGGCCCATGCTGGGAGGAGAGCTTGATCTGAGCGTCTATAAATCTGCCTATTACCGATTCATTACTTAGACCCGTTAGCATATGCCAATACTCTTCACACAATTGTCTTACAGTACAGTACATACAGTTCACTTGGCTTGGCCTAGCATTAGGTGGATCGGCTTGGAGAGCAGTGATTACCGCCGCAGTCCGTTCCTTTAGTTCTTCTTCGAGCGACCAAAGTACGCTGGCCTCCGGACTTGGCACTTCTACATCACCGTCATCATATGAGAGCACCAATTTATTCGCAAGCAAGCCGGAAGGGTTCAAATCGTCATCCCGAGCCCAGAGCAGCGCATAGGTCAATAATTGACGCTTGTGCTCCTCCTTTGGAGAACCTGTTTTGAAGTCTCTAATCTCACACCCAGTTGTCGAAAGAGTAAGCATGTCGGCAATACCACGCCACCTAATTCCAGATGCCCGCAGTTGTACTTCCGCATGAGAGCCATGTTGTAGTTCAAACCGTGATTCTCCACCCCCATGAGTTGTTGTTTCTCCAGTCCTAATCGCACGAGGCTCTGGGCTAATACGTGATAATAATCTCTGGACTCTTGAACGCAGTTCTGGAACTCGGGAGGTAAGTCTACGACGGATTCCGTCTATGACTGGGGCTGCCTGCGGATTTTCCTTGTATGGCCATAGAGTCCGCTCCATGCTGTACATAATCACAGCTGTATATCCGCCCAGATTTCGTAGGGTCAAAACGGAACGCTCGTCAAGCAATGAATGGCAGCCGTGTTCAATAAGAGCACCCGTGATTTTTTGCAAGCTAAGATGAACAACTGTTCCTTCAAGTGCCGCAGGTTGAGGTGTTGAAGGATAGCCGAGGCATTTCCATACGTCTGAATATTCTGCAGCACCCAACGCCCAGCGTCGTGGACAAGCTTCCAACTCCATGAGTGCCGAGAAAGACATCCACGCTGGAATTTGGGGCCATGCAGAGGGGCGTAATACGCGCCAAAAAATCGTGCTGTTGTCTTCGGACATGCGACCTACACTATTTGCGAGATAAGACGGCTGGTCGCCGTCGGAAGGTTTCGCCGTACCACCAACTCATCGCACAGCAACACTGATATTGAAGGACAAAACTCTTTAAGTTCCCTGAGAGTAGCATCAGGGGGATCGTCAGGCGTAAGTGGTCCATGGAGGCCAATAATAAATTCAGAGCCGTCAGTCCGTTTCACGTATATGGGAGCAGTTACAGCACCGAAGCCGGCGAGCGTCATAATACGACTCCGTTCAATAACTACGCCTTCAAGGTTTTGCCGGTGGAGATCCTGGTAGAGCAAGTCGGTAGAAGTTTCAAGGCGGCTGGGCTCTAGAGTTGGATAGCTTCCGTAAATTAGATATCTCAGAAGGCTCGCACCAAGCTGACGATCCAGAAGGTCGTGTTCAAACTTGTTCTTGTAGCTCCGCAAGCATCGGTAGCATGACCGGTCACAGTTTTCTGGACATATCTCCAGTATCCGCAGTGCCTCGTTGAAGACCGCAATTCCCAGTTGACCGACCCGTTGAGCAAAACCAGCTCCCCCAGGCAAGGTTCGGCTTGTATATCGGGCAAATCGAGCGGGCCTTCCGGACCAGTCCGTGAATTTGCTGACAATACGTGGATCTCCCAAAAGTAGCCTAAGCCGTCCTAGTTGATTGTTTTCGCCTTGACTGCCTCGAACTTCGAGGTACGACAGAGCAGCCGGATAAGCTCGTAATCGTCGCAGACCTGGCAGATCGCGTTCAGGGTGTCGGTCGGGAGGCGGTATGGGTCCTTACCGCTCGCACAGGAGACATAGTTGTCGAGCATCGACTTGCTGACGCGCCTGCCTACCAGGTGCGACACCTCGTCCGCGACATTGTCGCGGGACTTGTCATTCCGCGCGCCTTCTGGAGCGCCCCGTGGAGCGCGGCCGCGACCTGCGGGGCCATGTTCAGTGCCCCATACGGCAGGGATTTAGGACCCTTCTTTGGGCACCGCGCCTCCCGTATATCCGCCAGCGTGGCCTCAAGGTCAAACTCAAGCTGGTTGTCAGAAATCTCACGTCTCTTTGACATTGACATTTCCTCGTTTTAACCGTAATATCAAGGGTGAAAATAACCCGACTAAGCCGCTTTATCGTCCTTATACCGGCGCGGCCACAGCTCCGCGCGGTCTACTCCGAGCAGTCCGGCGATGTGCGTCTGGATGCGCTCGGATTTCTGGTCGTCGACCACTGCGTGCTTGACGCCCATGAACGACTTGCCGAGCGACCGGGCGACCGCCGCCAGAGTGTAGCCGTGGAACCTGAGTTCCATCTGGATGATGTTCCCCCGACGCACGGGGTCGGTCTCTGTCTTGAGGCGCCTGATGAAGGCTTTGGTGTTCATCTTCTGCCTTTCGTTACTTCGTGGAGGTTAAAGCGCCGTCAGCTAATAAACCAGATAAAGCCGAGCGCGCCATAATGAAGATGGTATCGGGATGTCCTTTTAACGACTTCGGCAACTGCAAGGCTGAACGCTGTTACTTTTACGTTGCCCTTAATATCGACGAAGACCGTTCAACATGTATATTTCATGCTATCCACGGGAACCAGGTTCACGAGTACGCGCTCCAAAATGCACTCCGTAGTACATCAGGACTATCGTGCGAGCCTGAGCGCGTAATCCGTCAACTAACTCGCACCTCTGTAAAATCTCTTCTGGAGCAGCTCCGTGGGATATTAGATCATCCACATACGTCTCGACCTCTTCGGCTAAAGCTCGAAGCTGTAATGCCGTTGTTGGAACTTTTCTTACAACAAGAGGCTTCATAATGTCTCCTCACTCTCGGTTAGGGTGATGTCAAACGGTTTGATTACCCTTGACAAGAGGGAGTATGAGACAAAGTGTCCTACGGTGTCAAGGACAAAGTGTCCTGTTTCGTAATATTCTTCCGCGCTCTCGCGGCATATATATGAAACACAATGATTTATAAGGCTAATATGACGGTTCCGCAAAAAGACGGGAGTTCCGCAACAGGTTCCGCAAAGGCAGGTGATTTGCGGAATAGGCCCGGTTTTGCCATGAACGTCGCTGAAGTGATAGAGAGACTGCTAATATTGGAGGGGTTGAGCGATAAAAAAGACATCCCGAGGGTGCTCGATGTAGAGCCAGGGACGCTATTAAAGCAAATACAGCGTGGCCAGATTCCAATTGAAATACTTGCCGACTATGCCATAAATAAACGCAATATTTCAATAAACTGGCTTCTTACCGGTAAAGGTAATCCGCATGGTGCAGTCGAAATAGTCTCACCAGAGCTTCACGTCATTGACAAGAAGCACGTCCTCACCACCAGGATGCACGACGACTACGTGCCCATCCCGCTTATCGCGGACTCTGCAGCTGCTGGGCCGCCCAGGCTTATCAACGAGAGGGATATAGAGGGTTACGTCGTGATCTATAACGCCTGGTGCCGTAACACAGACGACTTCACGGCTATTAGAGTACGGGGGAACTCGATGCAGCCGACATTGCCTGACGGCTGTATTGTTGCGATAAACCACGCCAAGCGCGACCTGTCGGACCTTATGAAGAAGATGACCGCCTTCAGGTACCACGGCGGCGTCACTATCAAACGCCTGTATTACGATAAAGACAAGGGCATAGTGGTCGGCAAGCCCGACAACCCTGATTCGCCGGAGATTGTGACGCTGACAGGTGACGAGATTGCGACCGGGATAATAGGGAAGGTTGAATGGTGGTGGGGGCGGGAGCGGTAAAGCGGAAATTCTCAAACTGCGTGTCGTAAATAGGCGTTTAAGGCTGGTTTTTCTCAGATTAAACATTCCCGGCGTTTTTTAGGAATGTCCTTTAAATCCCATCGTTTCCCATGATTGTTCGTGTTTTCCCGCCGTTCTCAGACCATCTGTCCCCTTATAAACGCCTTGGTTACCGGGCATGTATGACACCGATTGCTGCATTTTTGCTGCGCTCACCCTTTTGGGCAAAAAAAAGGACTCACGTAAGTCCGTAAGTCCTTGATTTTAAATGGTAGGCGATGCTGGGCTTGAACCAGCGACCCCTGCCGTGTGAAGGCAGTGCTCTCCCACTGAGCTAATCGCCCGTAATGTGTCATATAAATAACACAAATGACGCCGCCAGTCAACAGATTTCGGCCATGCCGCTTTGACAAACCCCTTACTTGGGACTAAGATTTAGTAAAGAAGCGAAATGCAAGGAGGTCGTAATGCTGAAGGGCAGGGTGGCAATAGTGACCGGTGGCGGGCGCGGGCTGGGACGGGCTATCGCGGTCGCGCTCGCGGCCGAGGGGGCGAGGGTGGCGGTCGCTTCGAGGACCAAGTCCGAGCTGGAAAAGACGGTGTCGATGATAGCCGACAGGGGTGGCAGGGCCATCGCTGTCAGGGCGGACGTCTCCGACGAGGGCGACGTGAGGAACCTGGTCAGGGCGGTCGGGATGAAGTTCGGCCCGGCCGACGTGCTTGTCAACAACGCAGGCGTGGAGGGCCCGGTCGGGCCTCTGAAGGACGTGCCGGAAGAGGAGTTCGACCGGTGCCTGTCCATCAACATGAAGGGCATGTTCCTCATGGCGAGGGCGGTGATACCCGGCATGATAAGGCTGAAGAGGGGACGTATAATAAACGTGACGTCCGGGCTCGGCGGTATCGTCCTGCCGCGCCTCGGCGTGTACTCGATCTCCAAGGCGGCGATAAACCACTTCACGCGGATATTGGCTAGGGAGCTGGAGGAGTACAACATACAGGTGAACGGCCTCGACCCCGGCACGGTGGACACGTCCATGCAGGAGCGCCTGCGCTCTCTCGACGTGAACGTCCTGGGAGTGGAAGGCTACAGGCTCTTCAAGGGGCTGAAGGACGGCGGGTACCTGAGGCGTCCGGAGGACGCCGCGAGGCTCGCCGTGTTCCTCGCGTCGGACATGGCCGGTGACATCACGGGCGAGGTAGGCTCGGAAGGCCACTTCATGAAGTGGGGTTTCAAGATGGCCGCCTGAGAGGCGAAGGCCCGCGCGGTCAGTTGATGTTCAGGCTGCCGGAACGGCCCGGTTGCCACAGCTCGTCGAGCCGGTTCCTCGCGGAACCGAACACATCCGGCAGAGAGACGCCTTTCGTCTGGACGAGCGCCTTGAACGCGCCGCCCATCCAGTCCGGGTGAATGAGCGCCTTGATGCCCATGCCTACGCGTTCCAGCTCCTCCTGGGGCGCCCCGGCCTTCCTGAGCGTCCTCTCGAATATCTCGAGCGCCGACGCGAGGAAAGACGACTGGTCGGCGTAGAGCGCGTCGGTCAGGCCCGCCTCCCTGCCCTCAAGCGCGAGGTTCGTGAAGTCGACGTGCGCCGTTATGTCCTGCTGCCCGATGTCCCGGAAGAAGTCGAGCGACGCCTTGTGGTCCCTGTGGCAGATGGCGGTGCCCTTGTCCCGCTCCGGCGAGTAATACTCGTAGGCGGGGTAGCCGTAGTCCACCGTCACTACAAAACCCTTCTCCAGTTTTTCAGCCACAGACCTCATCCATTCGCACGCCCGGAGGTTCGCCTCGGTGGTCATGCCGGTCTCCAGGGATACGACGAGCCGGTTGAAGTAACGCGCGAGGAGGGGCGTCGAGATGACGCCCGGCTCCTCGACGAGACGCCCGCCCCTGGTCTCGACGTAGACCTCCCTCAGGTAGCCGTTTTCCTTGTATACCCGGTGGAACGGGAAAGAGTCCACGAGTTCGTTCGAGAAGAACACGCCGGTGACCGGGCCGGACAGGGCGTCGAGCGAGTACCTCCAGGCGACCCGCCCGGACATCGCCCCGAGCGTCTCCTTCTGCCTTGCCATCATGCCGGCCGAGCGTTCGACGATTATATACTCGCATTGCGGCAGCTCTTCAGGGTGGTATCTATCGAGGTGTTCCAGGAAGTCACGCGCCATGATGCCCGTGCCCGCGCCCATCTCGACGAACGCGCACGGCCCGCCGCCGAGTCCCGCCTTGAAGGACAGGTACGACTCGGCGACAAGCTCTCCGAAGACTCGGCTCGCGTGCGGGCTTGTGTAGAAGTCGCCCGCCTTGCCTATGGCGGCCCTGCCGGACGCGTAGTACCCGTGCTCCGGGTGGTACAGCGCGAGTTCCACGAAACGCTCGAAGGTTATCGCACCCTGCGCGCTAATCTCGGCCCTGATTATTTCTTCAAGCGGGTTTGGCATGCGTATTGCGCCTCATAATAGTAAGGCGTATTATACCCCTGATTCGCAGGGAGTGCAACAAAGTTGTAATGGCGGCCCTGGTTGTCGCCCCATGCTCGACACGGGGTCCAGGAAGTACAAACTTCCTGGATTCCCGCCTTCGCGGGAATGACGGGCAAAGGCTGCGAGAATTGTTGACTGTTAGGCGCCGGTAGGCTTATAATTTCCCATGCTCAACAAAGAGATACTAAGAAAGGTCAAGCGGCTGGAGATAAAGACAGCGCGCCTGGTCGAGGGCGCGGTCACCGGCAGCTACCTCTCCACGTTCAAGGGACGCGGCGTCGAGTTCACGGAGGTGCGCGAGTACGCCGAGGGCGACGACGTGCGCGCCATAGACTGGAACGTGACGGCCCGGATGGGCGCGCCCTACATAAAGACGTTCATGGAGGAGAGGGACATTACCGTGGTCCTGATGGTAGACCTCTCAGGCTCGATGGATTTCGGGCCAGGCCAGACCAAGCGCGAGCTTGCGCTCGACTTCTGCGCGGCGGTCTCGCTCCTCGCGGTTGGTAACAACGACCGGGTAGGGATGCTCGCATACACGGACCGGGTCGAGATGTTCATACCGCCAAGGAAGGGGAGGCGGCACGTTATGAGGCTCCTGACGTCGCTCGCGGCTCTTTCGCCAGCCGGGCGCGGCACCGACCCCATTCCCGCGACAGGCTTCCTGATGAAGACGGTAAAGACGCGGGCGACGCTCTTCTGGCTGTCGGACTTCATCGGCATAAAGGACATCAGGCCGGTCAAGGCTGTGTCGAGGCGTCACGAGCTTGTGCCGGTGCTCCTCAGGGACAGGCTGGAGTCCGGACTCCCGGAGGCGGGGTTTATCGAGCTTGCCGACCCGGAGACCGGAGACAGGATGCTCGTTGACCTGTCGTCGAAGAAACTCCGGGCCGCGTTCGAGGAGTCGCTGCGCGAACGTGAAAAGGTGCGCGCCGCACACTACGCGGCGCTCAGGGCCGAGCCGGTGGAGGTCTGGACTGGCATGTCGGTCGTCACGCCGCTTGCCGGGTATTTCCGGCGTCAGGCGCGGCTGAGGAGGCGGTGATGCCTTTCACGTTCCTGCACCCCAAGCTCCTCTGGCTCGCGCCGCTCGTGGCGCTCGCACTGTACCTGAAGCTCAGGCGCGGACGAGCCGCATACCCGTACCCGGGCCTGGCGGGGCTGCAAGGCCTGCCGAAGGCCCGGTTCGTGAGCCTCCCGGCATATCTGCTCGCGCTGGCGTCCCTCATGTTCCTCGCGGCTGCCATGCAGCCGCGCATGGAGGTCACGGGCGAGGAGGTGAAGATAGAGGGAGTGGACGTCGCCCTCGCCCTCGACGTGTCCGGCAGCATGCGGGCGGAAGATTTCAAGCCGGACCGCATGGAGGCCGCCAAGGCCAGAGTCAAGGAGTTCGCGGCCAACTACAAGGGCGGGCGGATGGCGCTGGTCGCGTTCGCGGGCAGGTCGTTCACGCAGTGCCCGCTGACGCAGGACGGCGGCATCCTCGAAGGCCTGATAGACCAGCTCGGCGTCGGCTCGGTCGAGCTGGACGGGACGGCGATAGGCGACGCGATACTGAACTGCGTGAACAAGTTCAAGGATGAAGCGGGCAGCCGCGTGATTATACTGCTCACGGACGGCGAGAACAACGCAGGCATTGTGGAGCCGCTGACAGCCGCGCGCGTGGCGGCGGACAAGGGCATAAGGATATACACCATCGGCATGGGTACGGCGGAGGGCGCGCCGGTGCCCGCGTTCGGTCCGATGGGCGAGAAGTTCTACCTCCGCGAACCGTCCGGCGGCGTCATCATGGCGAAGGTTGACGAGGCATCGCTCAGGAGCATCGCCGAGACCACCGGCGGGCGGTACTTCCGCGCCGTGGACGAGGACGCGCTCGGCGAGGTCTACAGGAACATCGCCGAGCTGGAGAAGAAGGAGATAAAGATAAAGAGGCCGGTCAGCTACCGTGAGCTTTTCCCGTACCCGGCGGGCGCGGGGCTCCTGCTCATGGTAATCGGAGGCGCGCTCGGCGCGGGGAGGTACAGGGTACTGTGACCGCGCTCGGATGCCCATACGCGCTCGCACTGCTTGCGGTGCCGCTCGCCCTCGCGCTGTACTTCCGGTACACAGCGAGGCGCGACTCCGGCGTGCGCAAGACGCTCGGCATGGCCGGGCCGGGTCGCGTAGTCCTGTGGAAGCCCGCGCTTCTCGTCCTTGCTTCCGCGCTCGTTGCCGTATCGCTGGCGAGGCCGCTCGGCCCGCCCGCGGAGGGTGAGAGGACTGCCGGGATGGACGTCATAATATGCCTCGACATATCGGACAGCATGGCCGCCCGTGACGTGGACGGCGGGCGCCTGGAGGCTGCGAAGATGTT
The DNA here is from genome assembly GCA_016212105.1 of Nitrospirota bacterium. Classification (GTDB taxonomy): domain Bacteria; phylum Nitrospirota; class JACRHJ01; order JACRHJ01; family JACRHJ01; genus JACRHJ01. The sequence continues at coordinate 18,415 of JACRHJ010000016.1, read as the reverse complement.
CATTGCGTCGCTCGTGCAGGCGGCCCCGGACAACCGGTACGGGCTTGTGCTGTTCTCCGGAGCGGCGACCGTGACCTGCCCGCTGACGATTGACCGGGAAGCCTTCCTGAACTTCCTCGCTGACGCGGACTTCCCGCGCGCGGACGTACCGGGCACGGCCATTGGCGATGCGCTCTCCGCCGCTTCCAGGTTCAAGGCCGACAAGGCCCCGCGCGCCGTGGTCGTCGTGACGGACGGCGAGAACACATACGGAGAAGACCCGGACAAGGCCGCGTCCGGCCTGATGACAAAGGGCGTCAAGGTATACACCGTCGGGGTCGGCACCGCCGAAGGGGACAAGATACCGGTCGGCGCGGACTTCTTCGGGAACGTGAAGTACAAGACCGACCGTGCGGGCCGCGTGGTAGTCTCTAAGCTGGACGCGGACGCGCTCGGACGCATCGCGTCCGCGGGAGGCGGAGAATACGTGGACTCGTCCTCGGCAGGCTCCGCCGTCGGCCTTGCGAAGAAGCTCAGGGCGCCCGAGACGAAAAAGGTAAAAGACCCGTTCATGGGCGCGAAGGAGTACGGGCCGTGGTTTGTGCTCGGCGCGTTCGCGCTCGCGGTTGCGGCGGTGGCGCTTTAATTATCCGGAGGGTCTTGCTATGAAGGGGACTGGCAAGTGGGCGGGTAAATGCTTAGGTTGTCATTCGGAGCTGAACCCTATTGATGTTCGCGCGTGTCATCTTTGCGGGTATATAATTGACGTGGATCTCCTGCATCCTGGAGATAAACTGATATATTTCCCTTCTTTTCGGGAATTAAGCGATCTTGAGATGGAATATGGTTTCGAAACGTTTAATTTTTATCCGGGGATGGTAATGACTTATAAAGATAATTACCGCGAAGGACCAGTAAATGATATCCGTAGAATTTTAGTGGATGAAGTTGAGAACAATGCCGCAAAGACCACGGCAATGGAGATGGAATTTTATGAATATAATTTCTTGTTAAAAGAGTCGGTAAGTCCAGAAAGGCATCAAGAACTGGTTGCTAAATATCAAGGCTATTACCACAACGATAAATATGGATATTTCAAGTACCGTACGGGGGATCGTGTAATCTTCAATCCAAGCTATTTGACACAGGTATGGCATAAAGACGACCCTGACTTCTCCAAGTTGAAGATTGAGGAGGAGTACACAATTACGTCCACGTCCGAACGGAAATATATCAGACTGAATAACGTGCCAATGAATGTCTATTGGAAAGATGTCGACGAAATCGGGATTACGAAATGCACGTCCTGCCGGCACAAGGTACCGCACGACAGTAAAACATGCCCTCATTGTGGCGTGGTCCGCAAGTGCGAGGCGTTGAATCCTGGCGGCAGGTTTGTATTTCTCCCAGATGATTCTTATATCGACCACATCTGGAATTATCCGGATTCGCATACGTTTTATCCAGGGATGCTTGTGACTATCAAGCTTAAAGTAAGGGAGCACGGGTTTGACAAGACGTGCATTACCCTTGTTGAAGAGGACCCCGGTCTGGTTTACGCCAATCATCTGTATCTTCCGGAATTCGTTGCTCCAGCGATAAGAAGGGCGCGGATGCTGAAGTACGTAGCCAACAGACATGATTTCCAGTTCTTCCACTCCGAATTACGTGTTGGGCAGAAGGTCAAGTTCAGGCCCGCGTTTGTAACTAAGGTCTGGCATAAGGACAACCCGTTATTCTCAAGGTTGATAGAAGGCGAGATATACACCGTCACGAAGATCATGAATCGCCGCTATATCTGGCTCGATGATGTGGAACTGGATATATATTGGAGAGATGTAGAAACGGCATGAAACGTCTAATTCCGCTATCACATAACCTCCCCTGCCGCTCCTCGCGGGCTTCTCGCCGCCCTCCGGCCCTACAGACAAGGCCAACGAGGCCTTCGCCGCGGGCAAGTACGACGACGCGCTCGAAGGCTACCGGAAGGCGGCAGAGGACGACCCGGACAAGGCCGCGCCGCACTACAACCTCGGCGGGGCGTACTACAAGAAGGGCGAGTACGAGAAGGCCCTCTCGGAGCGGTAGCGGCGGTGGCTTGACAGGTTATCTCCCGCCCTCGATAGCCTTCAGGCTGGACCTGTCCGCCGTCGGCGGCGCCGTGCCCGGCACGAAGCCCTTGGGCAGGGTCATGCGGAACTCTGGCGTGTCGTCCAGGTGCACCGTCACCCTGGAGGTGATGAGCGCGAGTACGTGGCCGCCCGCCCTGGAGTCGTCCGTGATGAAGTGCAGGTGGTAGCCGGGTACTCCGACCCCGTCCATGAACGCGGGCAGGCGGAACCCGACCAGCGTCCCCTTTACGTCCTCCATCGACCTGGTCTTCTGCCCCTTTACCGCCTCGACGAGCGGGGGGTACGGCATGCCCTGCTTAGGGACGCTGCGTGTCCTGACAAGGCTGAAAGTGCCAGTCACCTTTACTGCGTAGGGTATCCCCGTGTCCGGCGCGAGGCCGTCGATATACGCCTTCAGCGCGTCCATGTCGAGCGGGCCGGCCGGGACGCCCACCCTGTCCGACTCGAACTCCGTGACCTCGGCGAACGGTGTCGTCTGCGAGCCGACCGCAAGCCGCGCGGACCCGTCCAGCTTCACCTGGTAACAGCGTCCGTCGAGCACGACCATCTCGCCGTCCAGCGCGTCGAACGTGCCGATCCCGAAGCCGCCGTGCGCGAGCAGCTCGCCCACCGTCTCCGTCCCGGCGTATGCGCCCGCCATCAGGTTGGATATGGACGACACCTGGTAGAGCGTGTCGAACCCGTCCCCGGCGCGTGCCGGCGAGGGGAGGGCGAGGGAGATGGCTATGAGTGATGCGAGGAAGATGTTACGCATGTCAGGCTCCGTGATGTAATACTTCATAACGCCCAGCCCCCTATTATCTTAAGAGGGGGAGCAAGAGGATGGGGCCAAATTAATTAGTGGAATAATATCCACTACTGCCCGCCGGCCTTCGACTCGTTCAGTATGTCCGCGACGGACTTGCCGGTGAGGCTCTGGCCGGTCGCCTGCGCCTTGCCGACGACCAGCGAGAACTGAGTCTTCTCGTCGTCCGTCAGGTCGCCCGACTGTAGCACCTCGCCGATGACCTCTTCGTGGTTCGTGTCGGTGAACTTCATCTCGCGGACGTTGCCGCATGCGGCGAGGGTGAGTACCATCAGTGCGGAAAGCAGGAAAAGGCGGATGCGCATGGGTTGCCTCCATGTGTGTAATACTTCATAACGACTACCGGCCCTCTGCCCGGCCCCTTCATAACGCCCCCCTGCCCCCCCTCTTATCTTAAGAGGGGGGAAGAGGATCATACTTCCCCTCCCCTGGCGGGAGGGGACTGAGGGGAGGGGGATTCTATGTCCCTTCCACCAGTTTTATCTCTTCTTCCGTCAGGCCGTACAGCTCGTAGACGAGCGCGTCTATTTCTCTGTCCGTCGCGGCTATCTGTCTTTTGTACATGTCCTTGTCGGCGGGGAGGTTTGTCCCTGCGAGTTTCTTGTTCAGGTCGAGCATGCGCGTGACCAGGTTTGTCATGCGGGCGTGCGCGGACTTGTCCTTTTCCTTTGTTAGGTCGAGGGGGAGGATAGGGAGCGATGCCAGTTCATCGCGTTGCACATGAATCGTTGGGAATGATGTCTCGTAGTAGAAACGCATCAACTTTGAGTTAATAATACCTGTGAGTTGTTTTAGCTCCATCTCTCCATCAGCGTTCTCGCTTGCAATAACAAGGACATCTTTAACATAATAATCCTCTCCGTCAAAAGTACCTTGAAGACCTTTGCCAGTATCTCGAATAAGAACTTTGGGCCTCTCAAAACGTTCGGGCGTGCCAGGGCGAGCTGTTTTTCTATGTGCAATCATCTTATCGCGAACATACCACACATATTCACCCTTGAATTCGGATGCATATCTGTGAACATCTTCGCCTCTCAATAATGGCTTGTGCTCTGGCGTTGTTGGCGAATAGGTCAAAAAGATTGAGTCATCGCCAGTTTTCAAACCAAAGGAAAGACCAAACTTTTCATCGAGCCGGACACCTCTCTTCTTCATCTTTTCTTTTATCGGTTCGTACATTTGGTCTATAGAAAGGTCAAAGATGTTTTTATATGTATTAGTGAAAACAGACTGTTCTATTTCATTGAATACTATGGAATTTAAATCAGTAGAGGAAGCGCAAGTTGCTACTTTAACCTTATTGCCAGAGATTAACCCTTTGCGAAAGGACAAAATGGCTGTCCTGACATTTGCGCGTTCAAAAACATTATCGGTGAAATCAATTATCTTATCAACCGAAGTCCTATTCAAAAGAAGTCGGCGTAGTTCCATAAAGCTATCCAGCCTGAGCCAACCGTTCGAAATAATAAATCCAAACAATCCCTTCTCTTTCAACAAGCCAACCGCGCGTTCAACAAAGCAGCAATAAATGTCAGATTTGCCGACGAATGTCGAATAGTGTTGCCAAAAGTAATCTTTCACTACTGGCTCTATATTGTGCGGTCGCACATACGGCGGGTTCCCAATGACGCAATCGAACCCGCCCGCCTTCATCACGCCTGCAAACTCCGCCCCCCAATCAAACGCATTCACCCGCCGGACGTCCTCGTCCCCGAACAAGTCCATGCTCCGCCCGGCATAGAAGTCCGGCCCGATAAGCGAGTTCCCGCACTTGACGTTCGCCTCAAGCGACGGCAGCGCCCGCTCCCCGAAAAGGTTCAGGTTCTTCAGCGTCTCCTCGTTCTCGCCCTCCAGGACCTTGAGCAAAAGAGAGAGCTTCGTAACCTCGACCGCCTGCCTGTCTATGTCCACGCCGAAGATGCTGTTCGTGAGTATGCGCTTCTTCTCGGAGGTGGTCAGCCGCCACTCCCCGCCGTGCGCGAGGAACAGCGCGGGCGTCTTCCCCTTTGCGTGCTTGTCCGGCCCGTCGGCGACGTACCAGTCCCGGTGCCAGTCCAGCAGGAACTGGTAAGCCCGGAGCAGGAACGAGCCGGAGCCGCAGGCCGGGTCGAGGACACGGAGTGCCGCGGCGTCCTTCGGCTTCCTGCCGTCCAGCCACCGCCCGACGGTGTTCTTGACGATGTAGTCCACGACGAAGCCGGGCGTGTAGTACACGCCGCCCGCCTTCTTTACCTCCGGCTTTTCCTCGACCTTCGCGCGGTGGCCCGCCGTAAGGCGTATCACCTTCCCGAGAAACTGCTCGTAGACGTTGCCGAGGATTTCCGCGCCTATGACCGAGAACTCGTAAGGAGAGCGGGGGTAGTAAAGGCTCCCGATGATGTCCTTGAGCACCTTGTCGGTGATGTCCAGCCCGTGGGAAAGACGGTCCGCCTTGAAGTCGAACAGCCCGCTGTTGTACTTCAGGTCGGCCCTGTCATACAGTGCGAGGAGCCGCCTGTACACGCCCGCCCCGTTCATGTGCGACTGCAACGAGCCGAACGGCTCGACGCCCCTGTCCTCGGCGATGCGCAGGAAGACGATGCGGTCTATGGTCTGCTGGACGGCGAAGTTCAGGCCGTGAATGTCGAGAGCGGGGTTTCTCTTCGCGAGGTCGGATGCGAGCACCTCGCGCCAGCCCTCAATCTCCTTGAGGAACTCGGAGTCCACCTCGCCTGTGCCGCGCTTGCCCTTCGTCGTCTCGGCGTAGCGGTCGAAAGAGCCCTTGAGTACCGCCTCTTTCGACAGGACGTCGTATATCTCGCGGAACTTCTCGGGGTACTGGTCGAAGGTGAAGTAGGTGATGCGGCCCGTCGAGGGCGCGTCTTTTTCGGTGGGCCGGGTGCGGCAGTCGTATACCGCGAACTCCTCGAAGTCGGTCAGGACGGAGAGCGGGAGCTTCGCGCTCCATGCGTAGCGGCGGAGCTGGTATGCGGGGGCGGGGTCGCCCTTGATGTTGACGGACGGCTTCTTCGCTTCGAGGAAGAACTTGCGCTGCCCGCCGATGCGGAAGCTGTAGTCCGGGGCCTTCATGGACACGCCGACCTTTACCGCGTCCTCGTGCACCACGTCCTTGTACCGCTCGGCGTAGCCGGACTCGTTTCGGACGTCCCAGCCGAGCGCCTCGAAGAACGGGTTTATGAACTCAAGACGCACCTGCGTCTCGTTGTACGTCCCGTTCTTGTAGGCGTCGAGGTTCAGAGCGAACCGCTCGACAAGACCTTTGACCTGGCTTAACGCTTCCTCGTAAGACGGCAAGGGACGGCCTCCATGTGGGCGTACTGACCGAAGGAATTATAACACGGATGCCGGTGTGATTTACAATAAAAAATGGCCCCAACCCCTTACTCCCCCTCTTAAGATAAGAGGGGGCCGGGGGGCGTTATGAAGGAATAGGGAAAAGGAGGTTTATTGGCGGTAAGGGGCCGGGGGCGTTATGAAGGAACCGTGAACAGGCCTGAGGCGATGACGCAAAAAAGGCCCCGTCCTAGCGGACGGGGCCTTCGAATTTCACTGTATGTCATTGCGAGCCGGAGGCGCGGCAATCTCAGTTCTTGACAACCGAGATTGCCGCGTCGCTTCGCTCCTCGCAATGACACCATGAAACCTATATGTCGTAGTACAGGAAGAACTCGTAGGGATGCGGCCTGAGCCTCAGGGCGTCGACCTCTTTGGTCCTCTTGTAGTTTATCCAGGCGTCTATCGCGTCCTTGGTGAAGACGTCGCCCTTGAGCAGGAAGTCGTGGTCGGCCTCGAGGTTGTCGAGGGCGTCCTCGAGAGAGCCCGGCATCGACGGGACCTGGGCAAGCTCCTCCGGCCCGAGGTCGTAGAGGTCCTTGTCGAGCGGCTCGCCCGGGTCGATCTTGTTCTCTATGCCGTCAAGGCCTGCCATGAGCATCGCGGCGAAGGCCATGTACGGGTTGCAGGACGGGTCCGGGAAGCGGACCTCGACCCTCTTCGCCTTGGGCGAGGGGGAGTACATCGGGATGCGTATGGACGCGGACCTGTTCCTGCCCGAGTAGGCCAGGTTGACCGGCGCCTCGAAGCCCGGCACCAGCCTCTTGTAGGAGTTGGTGGTCGGGTTGGTCAGGGCGGCCAGGGCCGGGGCGTGCTTCAGTATGCCGCCGATGTAGTACAGCGCCATCTGGGACAGGCCGGCGTAGCCGTCGCCCGCGAACAGCGGCTTGTCCTTCTTCCAGAGCGACTGGTGGACGTGCATGCCGGAGCCGTTGTCCCCGAAGAGCGGCTTGGGCATGAAGGTCGCGGTCTTGCCGTTACGCTTTGCGACGTTCTTGACGATGTACTTGAAGTACATGAGCTGGTCGGCGCAGGCGACGAGGGAGTTGAAGCGCATGTCGATCTCGGCCTGGCCGGCGGTGGCGACCTCGTGGTGCTGGCGCTCGATGTAGATGCCGACCTTCTGCATCTCCATGACCATCTCGGTCCTGATGTCCTCCTGGGAGTCGGTCGGCGGGACGGGGAAGTAGCCCTCCTTGTGGCGCGGCTTGTAGCCCAGGTTCGGGGACTCCTCGCGGCCGGAGTTCCAGATGCCCTCGACCGAGTCTATGAAGTAGTAGCCGGAGTTGCTGGTCTGGTCGAACATGACGTCGTCGAGGATAAAGAACTCGGCCTCGGGGCCCCAGAACGAGGTGTCCGCGAGCTTCGTGGACTTGAGGTAGTTCTCGGCCTTCATCGCTATGTAGCGCGGGTCGCGGTCGTAGTTCTCCTTGGTTATCGGGTCGATGACGTTGCAGATGAGGCTGAGCGTCGGGTACTGGGTGAACGGGTCCATGACGGCGGTGGAGGCGTCCGGGACGACCAGCATGTCCGAGGTGTGTATGGACTTCCAGCCGCGTATCGAGGAGCCGTCGAAGCCCAGGCCGTCCTCGAATATGGCCTCGGTAAGCTCGTCCACCGGGACCGAGAAGTGCTGCCACAGGCCGGGGAAGTCCATGAACTTCATGTCCACCATCACCGCCCCGTTCTTTTTTGCGAACTCTACTACCTCTTTCGGTTTCATCTTTTCTCCTCCGTTAATGAATTTTGCCTCACACCCGCTGCATGGTGAGGGACTCCGGTTTAATTAGGTTATGCTCTGCAAGTCACTGGATTCCCGCTTTCGCGGGAATGACAACCGGAAGACGTCGTCCCCGTGAAAACGGGGACCCAGCGACTTTATGTTTATATCGCCGACTCGCCGCGCTCGCCCGTGCGTATCCTCACGACCTCCAGCACCTCGGTCACGAATATCTTGCCGTCCCCGATGCGGCCGGTCTTCGCGCTCTTCTCGATGGCCTCGATGACCTTAGGCACCAGGTTGTCCGAGACGATTATCTCCATCTTCACCTTGGGCAGGAAGTCGACGACGTACTCCGCGCCCCTGTACAGCTCGGTGTGGCCCTTCTGCCTGCCGAAGCCCTTTACCTCGCTAACGGTTATGCCCTGGATGCCTATCTCGTTGAGGGCGTCCTTGACCTCGTCCAGCTTGAACGGTTTTACTATTGCCTCGATCTTCTTCAATACACCACCTCCTTATTACCAGGCCAGTAGAATGCCCGGGTAAATAACCACTAAAGCTACCAGAAATGCGGCCGGTTGTAAAGTGGGAAATACCGCGCCATAAAATCCCCCCTGTAGTCCCCCCTTTTTCAAAGTGGGGACAAGACCATTAACCTCCCCCTTTGTAAAAGGGGGAACGAGGGGGATTTGGATTTATCCCCGCCCGACGTGGACGCCTTCCTCCGGGTACGCGTCGATGCTGTGTATGGAGAGGTCCGCGCCGCGCATCTCCTGCTCCTCGGTCAGCCTTATCCCGACCACCTTGTTGAGCGCGGAGTACACGACGAAGCTGCCCGCGAGCGCGAGCCCGGCCGCCATCAGGCTGCCGACGAGCTGTGCAAGAAAGGAAACCCCGCCGATGCCGCCGAAAGCGGTGCTGCCGAATATGCCGGCCGCGATGCCGCCCCAGGTGCCGGTGACGCCGTGCAGCGGCCATACGCCCAGCACGTCGTCTATCTTCAGCTTCTCCTGCTCGTAATGGAAGCCCTTGACGAATATGGCCGCGCCTACCCCGCCGATTACGAGCGCGGATAGCGGGTGGACTATGTCCGAGCCGGCGCAGATGGCGATAAGGCCCGCCAGCGCCCCGTTATGGACGAAGCCGGGGTCGTTCCTGCCCATGACCAGCGCGACCAGGACGCCGCCCACCATCGCCATGAGCGAGTTCACCGCGACGAGGCCGGATATGCCTGTGAACGACTGCGCGCTCATCACGTTGAACCCGAACCAGCCGACCGCGAGTATCCAGCTACCGAGCGACAGGAACGGTATGGACGAGACCGGTATGGGGTAGCTCTTGCCGGTGTTGCCGTAACGGCCGAGGCGGGAGCCGAGTATCAGGACCGCGGGGAGCGCTATCCAGCCGCCCATCGAGTGTACGACGACCGAGCCCGCGTAGTCGTGGAAGACAAAGCCGAAGGTGGACGCGAACCACGCCTGAAGGCCGATTGGCTGTCCGTCCGCGACCGCCATCCTGCCCCAGATGAGCGACTCGAAGAACGGGTAGAGGAGGCCGACGAATATGCCGCCCGCGACGACCTGCGGCCAGAACTTCGCACGCTCGGCAATGCCGCCGGATATTATGGCCGGTATGCAGGCCGCGAAGGTCAGCAGGAAGAAGAAGTGTACGAGGTCGAAGCCCTGCAGCGTCATCAGCTCGCCGGCCGGCTTCAGGAAGCTTATGCCATACGCGAGCGGGAAACCGATGAGGAAGTAGACCACGGTCGAGACCGACCAGTCGGAGAGTATCTTGACCAGCGCGTTGACCTGGTTCTTGCGGCGTACCGTGCCGAGCTCCAGGAAGGCGAAGCCCGCGTGCATCGAGAAGATCATCACCGCGCCGAGCATCATGAACAATACGTCGCCGCTGCTTTTCAGACTTGCCAGAGTGCTTTCCATCGTACCTCCATAAAGACGCGCAAAATGCGACAAAAATGTACGGTTCTATAGAGCAAGATGCGTGCCAGGGCTATGTGTGGGCTAACCAGTTGAAATTATGTGGTTGTGTGCGGGACAAGGGGGTGTGATGCCTAATAAATAGGCTGACTTGTGCTTAATATGTAGGCAGATGAGTAAGGAATGGGCAGGAAAGGGATGGTGCTTGTGGCTCACGGATTAGATGCAAGCTACGTTGTGGTTAATGTAACCATGCATGGTGAGCCACAAGACCAGTTGTGGTTAATAGATGAAACTCAAAATACCTCTTTGCCCTCCGCGATGTTCAGCAATTCTGGAAAGATTAGAATAGCCGGTCGTCTTCCAGAGGGCTTGCGCAACGCCCTTAATAATTGATTATCCTGTAGCACACGGAGTATACGCTTGGCAGTCGCTTCTGGAATACCCGATTGCTCAACGAAATCAGAACTTGCGAAGATCGGCTGTTTAAATATGAAATCCAGCGACATGACAGCATATTGGGAGCGTGTCTGCTCTCTGACCCAGCCTTTCCTGCTGTCATAAAGTTCGATTATATCACTTGCCTTTTTGGTATTCAAGTCTGCCTGTTCAATCAGCGCTTTCAAGAAGAATACACACCAGCCTGTCCAATCTCCATCACGAGAGATTGCACGCAGACGGTCATAATATTCGTCTCTGTGCGTCTCGAAATATGCACTGATGTAGAACGTTGGTCGCTCCAGCATCTTTCGTTCATACAAAAACAGGGGGATCAGCATGCGTCCAAGCCTGCCATTGCCGTCCAAGAAAGGGTGCAACGCCTCGAACTCGGCATGAGCGACACCAAGCTGCACCAATGTGTCTGGCTGCACACTATGCAGATAATTTTCCCATACCCTTATCCCTTCATCAAGGAGTTGAGGTTCTATAGGTATGAACCTTGCCTCTTCTTTAGAGCATCCAAGAGGGCCAATGAAGTTGTCAATGCGACGAAAATTGCCGGGGTCTCTTGATTTCCCACGTACCCCTTCCATAAGCTTTGCATGAGCCTGCTTTAGCAACCTCCCAGACAGAGGAAGCTCTTGCAATAGGTTTTCTGCCAGAAGTATGGCTTTGCGGTAATTCAAGACCTCTTGAATGTCCAGTACTTTCTCTGGATTAATCATATCCGGTTCTGACCCGGCTTCATATTCCAGTACTTCTCCCATAGTGGCTTGCGTACCTTCAATACGTGAAGAAAGAACTGCTTCCTGTGTGCTCAAAGGCGACAGCAGCACCTGAGCATTCGGGATTGCTTTTAATATTGCATCATAGCGCGCAAGGGCAGCATTGGCTGGCCCAAGAAGTGGGATAAGCTGAACCCACTCAATTGCCTTGGGCGGGAATTCATTGATATGGTAAATTACTGGTTGCATTTCATCCTCATGTAGTGTCTACGGCATACGTCACAATAAAATCGCAATTTCTCTCAGCTCTCCTCCCCCGGATAGCTGTACCCGTGGCGTATGCAGAACTCCTTGTACGACTCTATCGTGCATTCGTCCACGATGTAGTAGCCGTCCTTTGCGACGTCGGCCGCCATCTCGGCCGGGTCGATGTCGAGCGCGGCGTCGGTCTTCGTGTCCACGACCGTCCCGTCGTCCCTGATGATAGCGAAGGTCATCGGGTCGCCGTCGAACTCCTCGTAGAGGGGCTCCGGGATGGTGCCGGGCGGCGGTGCCATGCCGTCCAGGAAGTGGGTCGCTATCGGCGTCGGGAACGGCTTCGACGTGTCCGTGAACATGAAGCTTGTCGGGGTCAGGTGGCTCTTGTATACGCTGTATTTCACTTCAGTACCTCCAGCAATACGGACTCGTCCCACTCCTTCGTGATGACGACCTCTCCAATCTTCGTCGGCAGGACGAACTTGACCTTCCCGCCTTCGGACTTCTTGTCTATAGCGATGGCCGCAAGCACGCCAGCGGGCGGCAGCGCGGGCATCTTGACCGGCAGCCCGAGGCCCGCGAGCAGGGCCTCGACACGCGCCTCGACCTCGCGTCCGCACAGCCCTGACTTGTGAGCCAACCTTGCCGCGACGACCATGCCGATGGAGACAGCCTCGCCGTGCCTGTAGCCGGTGTAGTTCGTGAGAGACTCGACCGCGTGCCCGACGGTGTGGCCGTAGTTGAGTATTGCGCGCAGTCCGGACTCCCGCTCGTCCTGGCCGACCACCAGCGCCTTAATCTCGCAGGAGCGCTTGATCATCCGCGCGACCGCGTCCGGCTCCTTCTTCAGGATAGCCGTGCGGTTGTCCTCCAGCCATTTGAAGAACTCGCCGTCGTATATAACGCCGTACTTTACGACCTCGGCCATGCCGGAGAGGTACTCCGCCTCCGGGAGGGTGCCGAGCGTGGCGACGTCCGTGCAGACGAACTCCGGCTGGTAGAACGCGCCCAGCATGTTCTTGCCGAGCGGGTGGTTTACGCCGGTCTTGCCGCCGACGGAGGAGTCCACCTGCGACAGCAGAGTCGTCGGGACCTGCACGAACGGGATGCCGCGCATGTACGTCGCGGCGACGAACCCGGTGATGTCGCCTATGACCCCGCCGCCGAGCGCGACCAGCGGGCAGTTCCTGTCGAACCGCATAGCGAGGAGCCGGTCGAAGAGGTGCGATGCCCACGGGAGAGTTTTGTATTCCTCGCCGTCCGGGATAACGAGCAGTACCGGCTCGAAACCGGCGTCCGTAAGCGAGTCCGTGACCGCCCTTGCATAAAGCGGCGCGACGGTGTCGTTCGTTACGATGCCGGCGCGTCCTTTAAGGCCCAGCGCCTTCATCCGCGCGCCGACGGTCACGATGTTGCCCGTGCCTATCTCGATGTCGTACGAGCGCTCGCCAAGCTCGACGCGGACCTTCTCTAATATCATTGAAGTGGTCATTGTGTTCCCTGTGGTGCGCCTTGTAGGGGCCTTACCAAGCGAAGCGCGTGTCGGCCCTGCTTTCTCTTGATGTAGGGGCGGGCCTCTGTGCCCGCCCATCTTCTAAATGCGCCCGATAAATCGGGCAGCTACAACTAAAGCCAAGGAATCGGTGGGCGTAGCCCACCCTACAAACTCGCCCCGACCCTCTTCAATATCTCCGCCGCAACCTCTTCCGGCGTCATCCCGAAGGTGTCTATAGTGATGTCCGCCTTCGCATAGAAAGGCGCGCGGGTATCGAGCAGCTCCTTAATCTTCGCGAGCGGGTCCGGCACCTGGAGCAGCGGCCTGTGCGTGTGCCGCTCCACGCGCTTGAGAATAACCTCGGGCGGCGCGGTCAGGCAGATTACCGGCCCGGCCTTCTTCATGTTCTCGACGTTGCCGGGGTCGATTACCGCCCCGCCTCCGGCGGAAATTACCTGGCCGTCCTGCACGGCGAGCCGCTGTATTACGTCTTTTTCGACCGAGCGGAAGTATTTCTCGCCGTACACCGCGAAGATGTCTGAGACTGACATGCCCTGGTCGAACTCAATCGCGTCGTCGGAGTCGACGAACCTGAACCCGAGCTTCTTGGCGAGTATCCTGCCGATGGTCGTCTTGCCGGTGCCCATGAAACCGACGAGGGTGATGTTTTGCATGGTAAATTATTATCCGATGTTTTATGTAAGGGGCCGACCCGCGTGTCGGCCCTTGTTTTATCGGCGCGCCGGGGGCGTCGCGCCCTACAAGACCGCCCGATGAATCGGGCAACTACAACCTGAAATACTCCCTCGATGCGGGACACCTATTACTCCCCTCTCCTTCCGGGAGAGGGGCCGGGGGTGAGGGCGGGCCGGCAGCCGGCCCGGCATTTAAACCGCCCGATGAATCGGGCAGCTACAACTAAAACCCCTTCACCTGCTCCATATACCCGTCAAAATTCCTCTTCATCTCGGCCACGGAGTCACCGCCGAACTTCTCGGCGAAGGCCTGGGCTATGACGAACGCGGCGACCGCCTCGCCGACAACGGCCGCGGCCGGGATGGCGCAGGAGTCGGAGCGCTCGACCGATGCCTTGAACGGCTCCTTGGTGATGACGTCCACGGAGCGGAGCGGCTTGTACAGGGTCGGGATGGGCTTCATCGCGACGCGTATGACGATGTCCGAGCCGTTGGACATCCCGCCCTCTATGCCGCCGGCGTGGTTCGTCTTCCTGTAGTAGCCTTTATCTTTAGCGTAGAAAATCTCGTCGTGCACCTTCGAGCCGGGCAGGCGCGCGGCGTCGAAACCCATGCCGATTTCCACGCCCTTCATCGCCTGGATGCTGAGCATCGCACAGGCCAACAGGCCGTCCAGCGTCCTGTCCCGCTGCGCGTAGCTGCCGAGCCCCGGTGGGCAGCCGGTTATCACTACCTCGAATACGCCGCCCAGCGAATCGCCCGCCTTTTTGGCCTTGTCTATCGCCTCCATCATCGCGGCGGATGCGGCCTTGTCCGGGCAGGATACCTGCGAGGCCATGGCCTTCTTGAAGAGCGCCTCCGGTGCGCCTTTCAGCTCTCCCGCCGAGACGGCGCCGATTTCGCGCACCCAACCGAATACCTTCACGCCGAACACGGCGATGAGCGCCTTGGCGACTGCGCCGACCGCGACGCGCATGGCGGTCTCGCGAGCGCTTGAGCGCTCCAAAATATTCCGCGCGTCGCTGTGGCCATATTTGAGCATGCCGGTCAGGTCGGCGTGTCCCGGCCTCGGGCGCGTGACGGGCTTCAGCGTACCCTCGTGCGCCGGGTCGGCGGACATCTTCTCGGCCCAGTTCTCCCAGTCGCGGTTCTCGACCATGAGGGCGACGGGGCTTCCGAGCGTCCTGCCCCATCTGACGCCGGAGAGGATGCGCGCAGTGTCCTTTTCAATGGCCATCCTGCCGCCCCTGCCGTAGCCCTTCTGGCGGCGCGCGAGGTCAGCGTTGATCTGCTGCTCCGTGACGGCGAGCCCGGCGGGGAGCCCTTCGATTATGCCGGTCAGCGCCGGGCCGTGCGACTCACCGGCGGATAGGTATCTGAGCATGTGTGACTCCTGTCTATTGGCTGTCTGTCACCCCCGTGAAAACGGGGGTCCATTTTGATTTTATGCATTACGATGGATTCCCGCTTTCGCGGGAATGACAACCGTCGGCACTCCGATAGCGAATCTTCCGCCTCAAAAAAAATGCGCCCTTCCGGGCGCATTTTAACCTTAAACGGTATGGAATATCAAGTTTAAATCTGCTGCTTCACCAGTTTTGGCGTGATGAATATGAGCAGCTCTGAGGTGTTCTCGCTTATGTTCCTCTCCTTGAACAGCCAGCCGAGGACGGGTATTCTGCCGAGCAGAGGAACCTGCGAGTCGCCCTTTGTCTTGGACTTCAGATAGATGCCGCCGAGAACTATTGTCGCACCGTCCTTTACCATGACCTTGGTCGTGACGGACTTCGTGTCGATGGCCGCGGTCGCGCCAGGGGGCGGGCTACCCGGCTGGTTGTTGGTCGCGACAACGTCCATCATTATGAAGTTATCCCCAGTCACCCTCGGCGTTACGGTGAGGCTGAGGTTCGCGTTCAGCGGCTCAGGCTTTGTGCCGGAGGCCGATGTTGTCTGGACGTACAGTGTCGTGCCGGAGGTTATGCTCGCGGACTGGTTCTCGAGCGTGAGGACCTTCGGAGCTGCCAGCACCTCCGCCTTGCTTATCGTCTCGAGCGCGGATATGGTCATGTCCACGAGGACGCCTTCAGCGATGTTCTCCCAAAACATGCCGCCGACAGCGCCCGCGCCGGTTGCCTTGAGCGCGGTGGGGACGGCAATGTCGAAGAACCTGTCACCCGTGGTGTACTTGAGGCTGGAGTTGCTGCCGGTAGCGAAGCTTTGCCCCAACTTGCTGTCAGCGCCTTCCTGGATACGCCTGATGCCCCACGAGATGCCGAGGCTCTGGCTGTAGTTAATGTCGACCGTTACAATCCTCGCCTCTATCATTATCTGGTTCACGCCCTTGTCGAGCACGGCGATGAGCTTCTCGGCCTTTTCCAGCTTCTCCTTGACGTCCGTCACTATCAGCTCGTTCGTGCGCTGGTTCGCCGTTGCGTCGCCTCTGGCGGAGAGTATCTTCTTGACCTGCGACTCAAGCTCCCCGGCCGTTGTGTAGCTGGCCTTGAACGTCCTGGTGTACAGGTCCTCAGCCTGCTGCTCCAGCTTCTTCTGCTCGGCGATCTGGAGCAGGTCCCTGCGGCGCTCGTCGTCGAGCTTGGACTTGGGGGCAACCCTGAGGACGTTGCCCTCTATGACCTTGTCGAGGTTGTAGATACGGAGGAGTATGTCGAGCGCCTGGTCCCAGGGGACCGCGTCGAGCTTGAGCGTTACGTTGCCTTTGACGCTGGACGAGTCGAGGATCAGGTTCAGGCTGGCGACGTCCGCAAGGAGGTTGATGACGTTCTCCAGCTCGGCGTTCTGTATGTCGAAGGAAATCTTTCCGCCGGTATATATCTTGGTGCCGGTCTCAACCGCCCCGGCGGGCAGTACGTCGACCTTCTTCAAGCCGGCCTCTTCCCTGACGGGCGAGGACGAGATGATGGCCCTGCCGTCCTCCTTGGAGACAAGTACGTTGATGGGCTTGTCCATCTCGGGCGAGTTGGCGGAGACTACCTCTATCTTCCTGCCAGCATGGATGGAGGGCGCGGTCTCAGGGGCGGCCTTTGAGTCCTGTGCGGGCCCCGCGGTCAGGGAGGCGCCTTCCGGAGCCACCCTCACGACAAGCGACCTGCCCTCGTCTTTTACGTCGTACCCGACCTTGCCGCCGAGGTCGAGCACCACGCGCACCTTGTTGTCCGCGCCCTGGTGCTCGGCCATCCTTATCCTCTTGAGGCAGTCTCCCCTGACCTCTATGGTGTCCTTGTCCTTCAGTGAACCTGTGCCTGGCAGGTCGACAACTAGCCTGTCGTCACCCAGCATGAACACCTTGGGGCTGGAGAACCTGCCATCCCCGGCTATGGTCACGGTGAAGCCGTCGCCCGCCTTCGTGCAGGTCACGGATTCGACCACGGATGCCTCGGGAATGGAACCGCCGTTGGCCGCGCGTGCAGGTTTCCCGCTGACCGGCGTGAGCTTCGGCGAGGTCGATACAAGGGGCTCCTCGCTGTCTTCCGGGATGGCGGCGACCTTGATGACCTTCGCGGCACCTGGCTCCCTCGCGCCGCCGTCTCCCCGGGATACGTCGGTAACCACTTCGGCATCCGAACCGGAATACGGCGCGGAAACGGGCTTCGCCGCCGCGGCGGGCTGGTTCTCGAAGGAGATGCTGATCCTGCCGCCGTCGCTGGTGACAGCTGACCTCGCGGGGGAGGAGAGCCCTATCTCCAGGCGCGCGATGTTCCTGGAGCCGGAAGACATTGCGGGGCGGACATACTGGACAGGCCCTTTATGCACCTGCACAGGCCCGGACAGCGAGCCGAGTTCCGCGCCCGCAAGGTCTATCACGAGCTTGGGCGGGTCGGCTATGCGGACCGTTGTGTAGGTCACGTCCTTGTCGAGCGTAATCAGGACGGTGGTGGTGTCAGGGCTTTCCTTGACATCAACAGTCTGGACCTTGGCCAGAACGCCGGCCTTGTCCTGTTTCACGGCAGTCTTGCCCGACGAGCAGCCCATGCCGACAAGACCGAGGACAAGAATGGTTATCAGTCCTCTTTTAAAGAGTGATCCGGCGTCCCGCATTACTGCGCCTCCTTGTGAAGTTTAAGCACAATGTTCCGTGTCTCGACATCCCCCAATATATCGGTAATCTTCTCTACAACATAGATGCGCTTCTCGGTTATCTTGGTTATCTTGCCCTTCTTGTTGCCGAGGGTGTCGCCGACCTTCACGGTAAAGCCAAGCTTCTCCGGGGTTATGACCAGTGCGCGGTACCCCTTGCTGCTCCACATTATTGCTTTAACCTGAAGCTGTTCGGTCGAAACCCTTTCGAGAGGGCTCGCGGTCGCGGGGATCTTCGGGTAAAGCTTGGGGACTTCTAGAGGAGACATGAACGGGTCCCTCTTGCCCATGGAAGAGTAAGCCTTGTCGCCGCTCACGGCGGCCTGCGTAGCCGGGTACTTCACTGCGACCAGCTGCGCGAGCCTCACTGCCATGTCCGCGTCTTTCTGTGCGTTGTCTGTCGCCGTCTTGTCCTTCTTGGACTTCGCGGCCGCAAGGGCCTTGCCGGAGTCCGCGGTCATCCTGGCCGAAAGCGCCTTGACTTCGTCAGGAGAAAGCTTCGTCCTGGCAAGGAAGTCCTCCGGCGTCTTGTATACGGACTCCTTGCCGCCCTCGACGGCCTTTATCACAGGCTCATACTGACCGGCCTTGGCGGACGCGGGAGCGGGCTTTCCGGTGACAGGCGCGGGAGCGGGCTTTCCGGCAACGGGCGCAGGTGCGGGCTTTCCGGCGGCAGGCGCGGGAGCGGGCTTTCCGGCGGCAGGCGCGGGAGCGGGCTTTCCGGCGGCAGGCGCGGGAGCGGGCTTTCCGGCGGCAGGCGCGGGAGCGGGCTTTCCGGCGGCAGGCGCGGGAGCGGGCTT
>JACRHJ010000015.1 GCA_016212105.1 Nitrospirota bacterium | reverse complement strand
CGTCGCACGCATCGCCGTTGCCGTCGGAGTCAACGTCAGACTGGTCCGGGTTTGGTGTGGTCAGGCAGTTGTCCGAGAGGTCAGCAATGCCGTCCGAGTCGGTGTCGGTCACCTGGTCGCATGCGTCGCCCACGCCGTTGCGGTTGATGTCGGCCTGAGTCGGGTTGTACACGTTCGGGCAGTTGTCGCCTCCGTTCGCGTAACCGTCGGCGTCGATGTCGCCGTCGCAGACGTCGCCCTGGCCGTCGGAGTCAACGTCCGACTGGTCCGGGTTTGGTGTTGTCAGGCAGTTGTCCAAGAGGTCAGGCACGCCGTCCGAGTCTGTATCGGTCACCGGGTCGCAGGCATTACCAACTCCGTTGCCGTTGATGTCGGCCTGGTCCGGGTTGTACACGTTCGGGCAGTTGTCGCCTCCGTTCGCGTAACCGTCGGCGTCGATGTCGCCGTCGCAGACGTCGCCCTGGCCGTCGGAGTCCACGTCAGACTGGTCGGGGTTCGGTGTGGTCGGGCAGTTGTCTGTGCTGTCCATCACGCCGTCGGAGTCCGAGTCGTCGCAGACGTCGCCCATGCCGTCCGCGTCCATGTCAGACTGGTTGACGTTCACCGTGTTCGGGCAGTTGTCGGACGAGTTTGCGACACCGTCCCCGTCCGTGTCGGGGTTGCTGTTGACGACATACGCGCTCGACACCTTTGTCACTACCGTGCCTGCGACGCCGTCCTTTACCGAGACCTTGACGTAGTTGGTCCCGACGTCTGCCGTGCCAGGTACCCAGTTCCAGTTGCCGGACGGTCCGTAGGACTGCTTGACCACGTACACGTTACCCGTACCCGGACCCTTCAGGGCGAAGGAGTAAAGGTACGTACCGCAGTAATCAGGCCTGGTCAGGTTGGTAGTCCAGCGCACGTTGGTGCCTATACCGGCAGGTGTCGGCGGGTTGGCAGTGACCGAGGTAATAGTCACCCCGTTGTTGTTGCATACGGCGTCACATGCGTCGCCAGTGCCGTCCTGGTCCATGTCCGACTGGCTCGGGTTGGACGTGGCCGGGCAGTTGTCGATGTTGCCGCAGACACCGTCGGCGTCGGCGTCGTTCGCCGCGTCCTGCGGGCATGCGTCGCATGCATCGCCCATTGTGTCCGCATCGGAGTCGGTCTGTGCCGGGTTGGGCACACTAACGCAGTTATCAGTCTCGTTGGCCACGCCGTCGCTGTCGTTGTCGTTGAGGCCGTCGCAGGCGTCGCCTATGCCGTCTCCGTCAACGTCCGCCTGCCCCCAGTTGTACACGCTCGGGCAGTTGTCGGTGGCGTTGTTCTGGTCGTCGTTGTCCATGTTCTCGTCGCAGACGTCGCCCTGGCCGTCACCGTCTATGTTCTCCTGGCCAGGGTTGTACGTCGTCGGGCAGTTGTCCGACTCGTTGGCCACACCGTCATTGTCGTTGTCCGTGTCGCATGCATCGCCGATACCATCCGCGTCATTGTCGGCCTGGTCTGCGTTGGCCGCGTACGGGCAGTTGTCCGAGGCCCCCAGCACGCCGTCGGCGTCAGGGTCGTTGCTTATGACGTACGCGGTGGACGTCTTGGTAAACACCGTCCCGGCTGCCCCGTCCTTTACAGATACCTTGACGTAGTTCGTGCCGGAGTCGGAACCGGTAGGCGTCCAGTTCCAGTGGTCGGACGGGCCGTAGGACTGTTTGACCACGAACACGTTGCCGGTGCCCGGCCCCTTCAGTGCGAACGTGTACAGATACGTCCCGCACTTGTCAGGGACTGTCATGTTCGCGGTCCATACAGTCTGCACGCCCACCGAACCAGGGCTCGCATGGTCCGCAGTGACGCTGGTTATGGTTACCGCGTTGTTGTTGCAGGCCGGGTCGCAGGCGTCGCCGAGGCCGTCGCCGTCACGGTCCACCTGGTCAACATTGGCCGCAGCCGGACAGTTGTCGCAGGCGTCGCCCACGCCGTCGGCGTCCTGGTCCATCTGGTCGGCATTATACGTAGCCGGGCAGTTGTCGCAGGCGTTGCCTACACCATCACCATCGTTGTCCGCCTGGTCCGGGTTGGCCAAGTTAGGGCAGTTGTCGCAGGCGTTGCCAATTCCGTCGCCGTCCGAGTCCGTCTGATCTGCATTCCAGGTCACCGGGCAGTTGTCGCACGCGTCACCCACGCCGTCTCCGTCGCTGTCCGACTGGTCGGGATTGGCCACGGCAATACAGTTGTCGCAGGCGTCGCCGACGCCGTCGCTGTCCGAATCGGCCTGGTCGGCGTTCTGGACCGACGGGCAGTTGTCGCAGGCGTCGCCGAGACCGTCACCGTCGGATTCGGCCTGGTCTATGTTCGACACAGTCGCGCAGTTGTCGCATGCGCTGCCCTTGCCATCGGCGTCAGGGTCGGCCTGGTCCGGGTTCGGGACAACCCAGCAGTTGTCAACCGCGTCAACCACGCCGTCTGCGTCGAAGTCGTCGCATGCGTCGCCTATGCCGTCGGCGTCTGCGTCGGACTGTCCGGCGTTCGCCGCGTACGGGCAGTTGTCCGAGGCTCCCAGCACGCCGTCGGCGTCAGGGTCATTACTGACTACAAACGCAGTCGACGTCTTCGTCACAACCGTACCAGTTGCCCCGTCCTTTACCGAGACCTTGACGTAGTTCGTGCCTATGTCTGCCGTGCCCGGCGTCCAGTCCCAGTGGTCGGACGGCCCGTAAGACTGCCTGACCGCGAAGACGTTGCCTGTACCTGGGCCCTTTAGCGCGAACGTGTAAAGGTACGTCCCGCAGTAGTCCGGGTTGGCCGGGACCGCTGTCCATGTTGTCAGCACACCGACCGAACCAGGCGTCGCGTGGCTCGGCGTGATCGTCCCCAAAACTACCGGGTTGTTGTTGCATACCTCGTCGCAGGCATCTCCAAGTCCATCGTGGTCGCGGTCCTCCTGTCCGGGGTTGTAGTTGTTCGGGCAGTTGTCCGTGGTGATCCAGACGCCGTCGCCGTCCTCGTCCGCGCCGAAGTAAATGAAGTCGGACACGGTGACGATGTTGCCCGGCACATCCTTGAACTGGGCGTAGACGGTGTCCTTGCCGAGCACTCCGGAGAGAGTCCAGGCAGCGGTTTCGGCGTAAGGCGCCCATTCGGACCAGGCCGCGTTGTCGTTGCTGAAGCGCATCATAGACACCTTGCCGCTGTTGTCGGTCGCGGACAGCGTCAGCGTCGCGGCGGTGTTCGTGGTCTGCTCGTCGCCGCCGTTTATAAGCACCCACCCTGCCGGGGCTGTCGTGTCACGCACTGCGAGCGGGAACGGCGCCGGGGCAATCGTAAGGACGCAAAGCTCAGGGCTCTGCGAGTTCTGGCTGCCGGACTGGAACGAGGCCATTATCTCTATGTAACGGCCGTCAGGTGTGTACCTGAGGACCTCGCCGTTGACGGCCGGCTCCCAGTCGGACCAGACAGACAGGTCCTCTGAACTCCTCGCCTGTATGTTGAGCGCAGCGCCATCCGGCACGTTCGCTGTCCAGTCTATCGTGCCCCAAGGGGTCGCGGCTGCGCCGCCGTCGTGCATGACCGTCCAGCTTCCGTTCTTTGCCGTGACCGTCTTGGACAGCTCACCTGTCATGTCGCTGTAGCCGTAGTGCCCTGATGCCGCTATCGACTTCTCCACCTCGACGGTGTTGGTCGCGGGGTCTATCCTGTATATGACCGACGTGCCGTTGCATATCACCCATATCTTGCCGAGCGAATCCACCGCGACGCCGGTCGGGTCGGAGCCGACGGGTATGGACGTGATGAAGTTGCCGTCGTTGTCGTACCTGTCCACCACGTTATAGTACGAGTTGGCAATCCAGACGTTGTTGTCCGGGCTTACCGCGAGGCCCCTCGCCCCGCTGTCGCCGACTGACCCTATGACGGCGTTCGTCTGGGCGTTTATCTTGACGAGGCTGCTGCCGTAGCCCGCTACGAACACATGGCCGAGCCTGTCGGCCGCGATGCCGTACGGGCTCGATATGCCCATCGTGGTCAAGGTCGGCGGCTCTGTCGACGGGTCTATCTTGAGGACCGAGTTGTCGCCGCGCACGGAGGACCATACCGAGCCGTACTCGTCTATCACCGCGCCGTAATGGCCCGTGGTCGGCACGTCAATGCTCCGCATTATCTGGCCGTTGGCGCCGCTGACGTAATAGAACTTCGAGATGCCGTAGCCGCCCACCCAGAGGTTGTTGTTGATGTCAATAGCGAGCGAGCGAAGGCCTATTCCGCCGTCATAGACCGTGTTCGTGCCTGGCACGAACGTCGCCTCCTGTCCGGGTATCAGCCGCACCTCGTACAGGACGCACTCGTCCTGGCCCCAGGGCAGGACCTCGGCGTCATCTATCACGCCGTTCGCGTTGGTGTCGTGCGAGGTCTGGATTATCCCGTCGCCGTTTCTGTCCATGTACTGGTTGTTCTCGTACAGGCCTACCTGCACGACCGTGCCCGCGTTCCGGTTGGCGACCCAGACGTTGCCGCCGAGGTCCACCGTGGTGCGGGACGGGCTGCCGGACGTGCCGGAAGGCACGGTGCGGTACCGTCCGAGTTCGTTGCCGGTTACCACGTCTATCTTGGATATCGTGTCGTTGTTGTTCGGTATCCAGAGGAACGGCAGCGTCCCGGTGGTGTTGGAGCGCTTGACGCAGCCGGACAGCTCGTCGAACTCCACGCCGTCGAGCTTGCCTATTGCGAACTCCTGCTCCGTGTCGAAGGACGCCTGAGTGGTCGGGACAAGGACGCGCTTAAACGAAGCGTTGACCGTCCTCGCCTGGTCCATCGTCACGCCGCAGTCGCCCGTGCCCGTGCACGGCCCTATCCACCCGACGAACTCGGTAGCCGCGTCCTCGGCATGCGATAAGGTCACGGTCGAGTCGTTCTCGAAGTAGTACTCGCAGGTGCCGCCGCAGTCAACGCCGGCGGGAAGGCTAGTCACCGTGCCGCTACCGTCGCCGACCTTCACCACGGTCAGCATGGAGCCACCGCCATGGACGCCGGTCGCCGTGACCGTGGTGTCTGTGAGCGCGCCGTCCGTCACCCTGGCGGATATGTCGTACAGGCCAAAGGCGGCCGGAGTCCAGTCGTAGTACCAGTGGAGCGTCGGACCTTCCCACCAGGACCAGGTAACGTCGGTCCAGTCGGTCCCGCCGTTGAGCGAGATCTGGACGCTCTGGATGCCGGAAGTCCCGGCCATGTCGCGGGCTGTGCCGGTGATCCTGTAAGCGTGGCCGTTGACAAAGTCGCCGTCAGCGAGGTTGTCGTAAGCTATCACGGGCGGCTTGAGCGAGCACGGCAGGCAGTTGACGCCGCCGCAGTCGATGCCGGGCTCGTCCGCGTCCCTGTACCCGTTGGTGCAGTGGGCCGCGTCACTGTTGATGTGGAAGTTCAGCGTGCCCGCGGTGGTGTTGTAGCTGCTGACCATTATGTAGTACGTCGTCCCGGCCGTGACCGGCAGGACGATTTCCGACTGGTACCCGTCCGGGGTGTCGTCGTTGCAGGCGACTTCGGTCAGCGCACCGCAGTCGCCGGTATAGACCGTCAAGCTCGTGTCGTAGTCGCTGGTGAACGTGTCGATCGTGATGTCGCCCGTGAACGTCGTCGGGGTGTATTTGTACCACACCGTCCTGTTGATATCGAAACCGCAGGTCCCGTTGAACTCCGGGTCTCCTGTATCGTCTATCGCTATGTTGACGCCCTTGCTCTCACCATACGGGAGCGCCGGCACGACCGTAGCGCCGTCGCACCTGTCGAACGCGTACGGGTCTACCGTGACGAATATGCCTGGGCCGGGCACCTCCGTGTGGCCGGTGTTGTCGGTCGCCCTGACCAGTATATGGTACTCCTGGTGGACAGTCGGGTGCCAGTCGTACGCCCAGCGTAGGACGTTCCCGTCGTGCCAGTACCAGCTCCAGCCCGCGACCCAGGTCGCGCCTCCGTCGAGCGAGACCTCGACCGCGCTCACGGAGGTATCTGTCGTGTCTACCTCGATCCTGATGTTTGTGCCCGTCAGGCTCGCGCCGTCCGCCGGGAATACTATCGTGCTGGACGGGACGAGGTTGTCCACGTTCACTGCCGAGGTATTGAGCGCGGACGCGGGCTCGACCGCCCCGTTCGAGCCCGTGGCCCTCGAACGCACCGTGTGCGCGCCCTCGGTTGGGTTCAGCCAGTCGTAGCTCCAGGTGGATATGTCCCCGTCCGTCGACAGTATCGTCGCGTTGCCCCAGGTCGTGCCGCCGTCGGTCGTAACCTCGACACCGGTCAGTGTGGTCCCCGGAGCCGCCCTGACGACGCCGTTCACGGTCAGGATGCCGCCGGTGAGCCATGCGTTATCTGCCGGGGCGTCCAGCCTCGACCTCGGAGAGAACTTCTCGCCGACGAGCTGAATGTTGTCCGTGCGGCCGACATAGTCGTAGCCGTACCCGAACACCTTGACCTGGTAAATGTTCGTCATGTCAGGCAGGATGGCCTTCAGGTCGCCGGACAGGAAGTCGTGCCACTGGCCCTGCGTCACCTGGACAGGCAGTACGACCGAGGCCTGGTCCTGCGGCGGGTTCGAGCCCGAGCCGCCAGGGTAGAAGAAGTTCCAGCGCAGTTCCCTGTCTTCGGCGGAGGCGTTCCTGTTGCCCAGCGAGATGTTCATCGGGGCGTAGTCGTCGCCGGTATAGTCGGACGAGACAGCCTTCACGTCCGCCCTCAGGTAAATCGCGTCGTAGTTGTCCGTGTTGACGTTCAGGCCCTGGTAGAACCGGGAGAAACTCAGGTTCCCGCCGGACCCGGTCGCGCCGAGTTCGAGGACGCTCGTGAACGGCTGGTCGTTGACGATACTGTAGTAGACGTTGTGGCCGTTCGGGTTCCAGTTGTCGTAGTTCCAGTCGCAGGTCGTGCACCAGCCCCACCACGGGTCGAAGTTGCCGTGTGATATGAGCTGGTCGCCGACGAAGAAGGTCGTGCCGGTGCCGGGTGTCTCGACGTTGCCGTCCACGTCCGTCGCCCTGGTCCTGAAGTTGTACGTGCCGTCAGTCGGGAGCACCCAGTCGTAATGCCAGTAATAACGGTAGTCCGAGACCGAGTCTATATTCATCGGCATCCATGTCGTCCCGCCGTCCATGGAAAACTCGATGTTGACGATGCCTGCATGGCTTACGGCGTAGCCGGTGACGTTATACGAAGCGCTCGCGGACGGTATGACCTGGTACTTCACGGGCGCGGTTATGACGGACTTCGGCGCGCCGTTCAGGCCGAGTAGCTGGACGTTGTCGAACCGGCTCGTGTAGTCGAGCCCCTGTGCGTAGCAAGTTATCCTCGTCACGCGAGCGATTTCCGGCGCGAGCGCGTATATGTCCGCGCTGAAGCTGTACCACTCGTCCTGGTTCACCGGGACGAATACGACCGTCTCGCCCGGGCCCGCCGCGGGAGTCCCGCAGGTGCCCGCGTCGTATGAGAACGTCCATATGATGGCCTTCGAATATCCGGCCGTATCGGTGTAGTCCAGCCTGATGTTGAAAGGCGCGCTCCTTCCATCGGTACCGCAGCCGTCCGGTGCGGTTGCCGCCATCGCCTTGACGTTCGCCTGGAGGATAAGCTGGTCGTATACGTTCGCCTCGAAGTTCCTGTCCTGCCACATCCGGGACTGGCCTTCGCACGTACCCGCCCCTGTGCTGGAAAGCTGCACCGAGTTGTTGGCCGACTGGCTGTCGTGTACTGACGTGACAGACCGGTCTCCACATGCGCCACTCGTATCGTTGTTCCATTCGCAGTACCAGCACCAGCCATACCACGGCTCCAGGTCGCTGTGGGATATGCCGTTGGTCGCTACCGCGCATTTCGTCAACGCCACGGGCGACACTGTTCCGTTGACGTCCGTCGCCCTCGCCTCGATGGTATATATCCCGTCCTTAGGCTTCACCTTGACATACGACCAGTTGAACGTGTGGCCGCTTACCGAGTCTATCGTTGCCGGGAACCACTCCCCGCCGTTGACCGACAGTTCGACTGACACTATTCCGTCGTGGCTGACCGCGTAACCGGCGAGGTTGTAGTTCTCTATGCCGGGTGCGGCCACTTCGTACATGGCGGGCGAGGTGATGAAACACTTGGGCCCGTCGTTGTAGCCGACCATCGAGATGTTGTCGAAGTGGGTCAGGTAGTCCTGCCCCTGTGCATATGCGTACAGCCGCGTGATAGTCGCCATGTCCGGTATCTCAGACTTCATGTCCACGCTGAAGCCTGTCCACTCGCCCTGTGTCACCGCGACCGGAGTCAGTGTGTGGTTCGCTATCGGGTCGGGCGTGAGGCATGTGCCTCCGGCGTATGAGAACAGCCAGAGCGCCTGCTTCGTTATGCCGTACCTGTCTAAATAGGTCGCCTGGAGTATGAACGGGGCCCTTACGCCGTCCGCGCCACATCCGCCGTCGGCGGTGGACGAGATGACCTTCAGGTCGGCCTTCAGCATCACCCTGTCGTACTTGGTCGCGTCGAAGGACATGTCCTGGTACATCCCGGACTGGCCGTTGCATGTGCCCGCGTCCGTGCTGCCGAGTTCGATGGCGGTCGGGTTCGGCGGGTCGTTGACGTTAGTGACCCACCTGTTCCCGCACTCGCCGTTGGTAAACGTGCCCCAGGCCCAGTACCAGTAGTTCTGGTCGAAGCCGCCGTTTGTAACTCCCGGGTCGCCGATGAACACGTTCACCCCCGGCCCCGGAGTCTCCATACCGAACCTGTCGGTAATCCTCGTCAGGACGCTGTGTGGCCCGTCCATCTGGTTGAGCACCCACGGGTAGCTCCACGTCGCCCAGGTCCCGCCGGCCGAGGTGTCCGTGGCGGCATTCCACGTCGACCCTCCGTCGAGGGAGAGCTGGACCATCTCTATGTCCACGGTGTCGGCCGCGGTGCCTGTCACGATCAGCGTGTTGGACGGCTGGCTCTCAGGCGAGATGACCTGGCCCTCCGTCAGGTTGTTCACGGCAGAGACCGGCGTCGAGGAGACCGGTGGCGTCACGGTCAGGCCGGCGACGTATTTGTCCGTGAACGAGTTCCACCACCAGCACGAACCGTCATACACCTGTATGTAGTAAGTACCAGTGTACTGGGCCGTGTGGCTCACGGCCTTGTGGGACTCGACGTCCGTCCCGGTGTAGTCGGATACTATTGTGCTGTGGTTGCTGTCTATCAGCCAGACGCCGTGGGCACGGTTGCAGTCGGTGCCAAGGTGCGAGAAGTCGGCGGACACGTCTATCTGGTCGCCCTTCTGGGCGGTGAACGAGAAAGTCGATTGCCGCTCGTCGGCCGTCTGGGACAACGTGCCGGTAACTGAGTCGCCCGCCGCCATCGGCATGGCGTCCGCATAATCCTCGTTCGGCTTTACCTCTATGATGCCCGTCGTGTCCGTCGGGAGCCTGAGGACCATCGTCCCGACGCTGCCGACCTCGCCCGCGCCCGCGTCGATAAGCTCGTCCCCGTTAGTCGTGATCGTCACCGTGTAATGCGAGGTCATCACCTTCCAGTCGGTCGAAACCGCCTGCACCGTCCACGTTCCGCCCAGGAGAGGCAGGCGGAAGTAGCCGTCGAAGTCCGTGTCGGTGGAGGTCACAATCCTGCCGACCGAGGTCTGCTCAGGGCCGTTCAACGCGTCGTCGGACCATGCGAGGACCAGGGTGCCGTACTGGGCCTTTGCGCCGCCAGTAGTCAGGACGCGGCCTTCTACAGCGCCGTCCGCGTAATATGCGTCGAGCGTCACGTTTCTCGTCTCGCCGCCGGCAAGGCCCTCGACAATTATCTCCGCCGGGGATACCATCTCCCTGACCACACCTCCAACCCTGACCGGGTGGAAGTGGCAGTTCAGGCAGACGCCAACCTTCCAGTCGCCCGTGCCGAGGCCGGGCATGAGCGTGCCGGTCGAGTTGGAATAGAACCCCGCCGCCCGCTGTGACGTCTTGAGCGGGTCGGTGGATGTGGTGTTCCTGAATGCGTACGCGACCGCGCCCTCGACCAGGTTGGCGCCGGACTCGTCGCGGACGGTTATGTTGAGCCGTGCGGTCATGGGGCTCGCGACGAAGTCTGCCACTCCCGGCGTGCCGGTAACGGGCGTGACTACCGTGGAGCGGTTGTAGCCGTCGGCGGGGACGCGTCCGGAATAGTAGCCGGGAGCGTTGGAGCACATGACCGAGTACTGCTCGCTGTCGAACGCGGGTATGCTGTAATACCCGGTGAAGTCCGTGATGTACCTGTCCGTCCTGAACCTGTCCGCCCTGACGCCGGTCATCGCCGCGCCGGTGACGGGCGACCCGTCGCTTGCGGCCGTGACATGGCCTTCGATATAGACGCCGGTATTGTAGAGGTTTGGGTACCACCAGCCGAAGTCGCCCGGCCCGCCGTTGACGAGGTAGCTGGTCTCGTAGGAGTCGCTGATATAGCCCTCCTTGAAACAGCCAACCCTGCCGTCGAGCGGGGCCGTGCCGGGAAGGTAAAGGTACGTCCAGTTCGCGCCGTCCGAGTATCCGAACGACTTTATCCTGAAGGTGTCGCCCTCGCCGGTGCCGTAATATACCATCGCGCCCTGCACTACAGGGTAGCCCGCGTACGGGTCGCGTGGGAGGAGGCGCACGAAGCTCGACGGGTTCGTGTTCGCCTGGGTGACGGTGAACGGCGCCGTGGCTACCTCACCCAGCGAGTTCTCTACCCGGACAAGATACTTGCCCGGGGCGATGTAGCTGTCCGCGCCGAGGCTGAACTTCGTCCAGACGGCGTTGGCCGTGGTCGTGTTCGAGTCGGGCGTGAACAGGCCCATGAACGTGGACTTCGTGCCGCCGTTGTCCAGCGCGTACGCCCTGAACCATGCCGTCTCGTCGGAATCGAGAGTGCCCGCGTTGTGGAAGTCCCGGTGTATGGAGATGAGCAGCCCGCCTCCCTCCGCCGGGACACCCGACTTGAACGTCACACCGTTTGTGTTGTCCGCCGTGATCTTGGTCGGCGATACAGTGACCGAGACCGCCGCGCCCGCGACAACGCCCGACAACAGGACAAAACACAACACGGACAGAAGACCCAGTATGTGCCTCTTCATACAGCCCCCTTGCGAAAAAGTGTTAGACCCCTTAATCAATGGTTGAGCGTGAACTGTTTGTCTATTGAAACGTGTAACAGAAGCGAGTCAGCAAGCCGTCATATGGAGTGACGGCAGGAGGAAACCATTCAGGAGTCTGAAAGCGCCGGGGATACGGCGGGAGCAGTCAGCCGGTGAGCATCCCAGACGAGGACGTTATTAAACCGGAAACAAAATAATCAAACTTCCTGGACCCCGTGTCAAGCACGGGGCGACGAACAAGCACACGTCATTCCCGCGAAAGCGGGAATCCAGCGACTTTTCTTGATTCACATGATTTTCATTGAATGCTGCCTGATTAATAACACGTCCGCCCTTGCCGGTCATATACATAACAGGCCTCCCGTTTGCTGTCAACCTTATATTTACAATTATCATAGAATATATTACCGCATGCAAATCCTGTCAAGTCATCCCAAGTCACATTCACGGGGCAATTACCCGTGTCCCGTCCGGTCTACCCTACATTTCGCGGGAATCCAGCAACTGATTATATTAATATTTCTCGGTCTTTTTGTCTCGGCAGGGAAATGATTAACCAATTTTAATGCAAATTACGTACCAGCTTTATGCTTGTATTTGACCATATTACATAACAATCATTTATATAACATCTGCGAATACATCCTATTACCATTCAATGACTATAGCGCATATATGCGCACTTAATTGCGCGTAAAACCACAAATGCGCACAACACTGCGGAAAATGCGGATGGATAATCGCATGACGGATGGCAGGTGATTTTATGGCCGCGGGTGCGGGTATACGGCAGGGCAGCAGGTTTAAACGGCGGGTCCGCCGGCCCACCACGCGGGGTCTATATCGTCGAACAGCCGGTCACGCTCCATGACCTCGGAGAGAAATTCCATGTCGCTTTCAAGCAGCCTGATACCCGCGGCGAGACGTCTGGCCATCACGGAAAGCCTCATGAAGTCGGCGTGGTGCCGGGCTAGACGTGTAGACGCGTAATCCGCCGCGCTCCGCGTGCTTATAAGGAACTGCCAGTCCGAGGACTGCATCAGGAGCAGCTCGCGCGCGACCTGCTTGAGGATGTCTCGGAGGAGGCCGTCGGGCTCATGCCCGAAGTCGTCCGCGAGCGAGACCATCTCGGCCTCCGCCTCGTATATGCGCCTCCAGGTCCAGACCGTCTCCTCGTTCAGCCATATATAATGGAAGCCGCCCTCACCCCAGGAGCCCTCCGGCAGTGATACTTCGTTCCTATCACTGTTTTTATCGAGGTACCCGGAGGCGGTGGTCAGCTCGATATCCGGGTCATGCGCCAGTGCCTTCAGCGCTTCGTACAGCCAGCGCGGCCCCTCGAACCACCAGTGGCCGAACAGCTCCGCGTCGAACGGGGCGGTAAGCAGTCCTGGACTCCCGGACTTCTCCCTGTGCCGCGCGAGGACGTCTTTGACCAGTCCCCTGAAATGCGCCGCCTGCTCGTACATGTATCCATCGACCTCGTCCGGCTGGTACTCTTCCTTGTCGCCGAGTCCGAGCTTGGGGTCGGTCACGCGCCAGTAACGGAGGCCGCCCGGGTCGCGCTTCTTGTGGAAGTCGAGGTAGTACCCGTTGCCTGGGTAGCCGTGCTCGCCGCTCCAGACCTGCACCCCGGTCCTGGGGTCCCGCGCGAGTACCGCGACGGGGTTACCGCCTCCGTCCCCGCAGGCCGTTCCTGCCTGGTATATCTCGTACGGCGACCTGCCCGGCTCGGACGGCCTCGGGCTGTAGTTCTCGCTGAACCGTCCCCACAGGCCCCCGAGCGCGGCAAACTTGTCGAGGTAGACGCCGACCGGCTTTCCGCCTTCGAGCATGTGCGAGTCCACGATGAAATACTCTATACCGTTCTCCGCGAGGATATACTCCACGCCCGTGCGTTCATACGGCTCGCAGGCGTCGCCCACGGGCGGCGTCCAGGAATAGCCAGGCCGGTACGCGCACTCGGGCAGCCATATCCCGCGAGGGCTCAGTCCGTAGTTGCGCCTGTAAGACGCGACCGCCTGCCTTACCTGGGCCCGGACGCTCTCGTCCCTCGATAGCAGCGGGAAATAACCGTGCGTCGCGCCGCATGTGATTATCTCGATGTGGCCTTCGTCCTGAAGCGCCGCGAACCCGCCGACTATGTCCTCGCCGTATTTCTTCGTGAACGCCTTGTATGTGCCATCGTAGAACGCCTCCCACATCCGGGCGACCTTCAGCATGCCGCGGCTCTTCTCCGCCTTGAACGCCTTTATGTCCGCGCGCGCCGCGTCCCGCTTCCGCATGAGGTATCCCTTGAACTCATATACGAAGTAAGGGTCGCGCAGCTGTTCGGTCAGGACTGGAGTGATGCCCATCGTGACGCGCGGGGATATGCCCTCACCGACGAGCTTATTGAATATGTCGAGCAGCGGGATGTATGTCTCTGCCGCGGCCTCGTTAAGCCAGTCGGCGCCGTGCGGCCATCTGCCGTGCGACAGGACGTAGGGGAGGTGCGCGTGGAGGACAAAGGTGAAGCTGCCGGTTCTGGTTTCTTGCATGGTGCTCGGTCTGTGTGGAGGTCGTACCAAGTAAAGCGAGTGTCAGCCCTGCTGTCCCAGGTTGTCATTCTGAACGAAGTGAAGAATCCACAGTTGAATTTTATTGTATAAATTCGAAAGTCAAAGGTGGGTCCTTCAACTTCGCTCAGGACGACAAGAGAGACCAAGAAAGGGCCGACACACGGGTCGGCCCCTACCTAAAACAGAAAACAGAGCCGTATTGTTTACAGCGTAGCGATATGCCTGGGCCAGGCGGTCTTTGCCTTGAACAGCGCCTCGTCCGCCCTCTTCATGAGCGCCTTCACGTCGTCTTCGGGCCGAAGTTCCGTGAGGCCGAAGCTGGCCGCGAGCCTGGCCGAGACGCCCTCTATGGAGAGAGTGTTCATCCCCTCCCACAGCCGCTCGGCGCAGAACATCGCCTGCTCCATCGCCGTGTTCGGCAGTATGAGCAGGAACTCGTCGCCGCTGAAACGCGCCGCTATGTCCTCCGTGCGGGTGTGCTTGTTCATTATCCCGGCGAAGGCGACCAGGACCTTGTCCCGGATCTCGTGTCCGTATGTGTCGAGGATGAACTTGAAGTTGTCCATATCGCCCATGAGGACGGTCAGGGGCAGGTTGCTCCTCCTCGCGAAGGAGACGGCCCTTACCAGCTCCTCCATGAACGCCTTCCTGTTGAACAGGCCGGTCAGGGGGTCTGTGTCCATCAGGCGGTCTATCTCCGCCTTCGCCGCGTCGAGTTCAGCCTGTTTCTCTTCGAGCTTGAGCGTCAGGGCGTCCAGCTTGGTGCGAAGCGATGTGTTCTCGGCCACGAGCTGCTCCGTGGATGACGCGCCGGTCGCCTGTCTGTCCTT
The DNA here is from genome assembly GCA_016212105.1 of Nitrospirota bacterium. GTDB lineage: Bacteria > Nitrospirota > JACRHJ01 > JACRHJ01 > JACRHJ01 > JACRHJ01. Next base: position 112,070 of record JACRHJ010000015.1, on the reverse strand, counting down.
ATCTGGCATGGTGCTTGGTCCGGGTGGAATGATAGTCTGAATACCGGTTTAATTCTTGCATAATCACGTATAATATTCAAGGGTTTTGTGGCACGCGACTAAGTTATTACGCCGTGTGCCGCATGCCACGGCCGCAAAAAAAAGGCGGACGCATCCGCGCCCGCCTTCCGTGCAATATATCCCGGCTCAGCCGTCTATCACCGCCCCGGAGGGGCAGGACTCAAGACAGGCCGCGCACTCGATGCATTCGTCCGTAATGCGGAACTTGCCCGCGGACTCGACAACCGCCGCGCTCGGGCACTCTTCCCTGCACGTCCCGCACGCGATGCACGCGTCCTGCAAAATAACATAGGCCACGGTTTCCCTTAGACCTCCATTATCTCTTTCTCTTTGTGCACGAGCGCATCGTCCACCCTCTTGATGAACTCGTCGGTCATCTTCTGGACCTCCTGCTCGCCCTTCATCAGGTCGTCCTCGGTGATGGCCTTGTCCTTCTCCGCCTTCTTGAGGGTCTCGTTGGAGTCGCGGCGCGCGTTCCTTATAGCGACCTTGGCATCCTCAGACATCTTCTTGGCCTTCTTTACCAGCTCCTTCCTGCGCTCCTCGGTGAGGGGCTGCATGATGAGCCTTATCAGCTTGCCGTCGTTTATCGGGTTGATGCCGAGGTCGGACTTCTGGAGCGCCTTCTCTATGGGGCCGATCATCTTGGACTCCCATGGCGCGATGGCGATGGTGCGCCCGTCCGGGAGCGAAAGCGTCGCCACCTGGTTGAGCGGCGACGGCGTCCCGTAGTAGTCCACCATCACGTCGTCGACAAGGGAAAGCGATGCGCGGCCCGTGCGTATGGTGGAGAACTCGTGCTTCAGCGACGTCATGACCGCGTTCATGCGGTCCTCGGTCTTGTGCTTCACCTCAGGTATCATTTCTTCCCCCTCACTATCGTGCCGACCTTCTTCCCGGCGACTACCTTCTTTATGTTGCCGGGGCTCGTAAGGTTGAACACTATGATTGGCAGGTCGTTGTCCATGCAGAGCGAGATGGCGGTCGCGTCCATGACCTTCAGCCCCTTCTGCAGTACCTCGATGTAGCTCAGCTCGTCGAACTTCGTCGCGGTCTTGTCCTTCATGGGGTCCGCGCTGTACACGCCGTCCACCTTGGTCGCCTTCATGATGACCTCGGCGCCTATCTCCATCGCGCGGAGCGCGGCGGCGGTGTCCGTCGTGAAGTACGGGTTGCCGGTACCGGCGGCGAATATTACGACGCGCTTTTTTTCCAGGTGCCTTACCGCGCGGCGCCTGATGTACGCCTCGGCAAGCTCCTTCATCTCAATTGCCGACAGCACCCTCGTGGGCACGCCCATCTTTTCGAGCGAGTTCTGGAGGGCGAGCGCGTTAAGCACCGTGGCAAGCATCCCCATGTAGTCGGCGGACGCCCGCTCCATGCCCTTGGCGCTCGCGGCGATGCCCCGGAAGATGTTGCCGCCGCCGATGACGACGGCAAGCTCGACTCCGCTTTTTGCGACCTCTGCGACCTCGCGCGAGACCTCCTCCACCACTGCGGGGTCTATGCCGTATGCCTGCGACCCCATCAGGGCCTCGCCGGAGAGTTTCAGGAGTATACGCTTGTACTTTGTCGGCACGGCGGCCTCGTCTCCATGACTGGTTTTATGCATGTGGCCGGCGGGTGTGCCGGCCGCTTTTCGTCTTTGATGTTGGTTTGTCGTCCCGACCGAAGTGGAGGGACCCACCTTTGACTTATAATTCTCTGATGGTGCGGGCGCAGTAAACTGCGCCCCTACAATATCAGATACAGGCGGATTCTTCGCTTCGCTCAGAATGACAAGCAAAGTCGCTGGATTCCCGCTGGAGTTTACCCCGGTATGTCTAAAGCCGGGGCGGGAATGACAGAAGAATGCTACTTGCTCGCTTCGAGCTGGGCCGCGACTTCGGCCGCGAGGTCGCAGGACTTCTTCTCCAGGCCCTCGCCGAGCTGGTAGCGTGCGAACCGGCGTATGGATATGTTCTCGCCTATCTTCGCGACCTTCTCGGTGATGAGGTCCTTGATCTTCTTCTTGCCCTCGGGGTCCTTGACGAAGACCTGGTCGAGCAGGCATACGTCGCCGAAGTACTTCTCGACCTTGCCCTCGATTATCTTTTCGAGGATGGCCTCCGGCTTGCCGGACTGCCTGGCCTGGTCCTTGTATATCTCCTTCTCGCGCTCGAGCAGGTCGGCGGGGACCTCCTCGCGCCTGACGCAGAGCGGGCTCGCGGCGGCGATGTGCATGCAGATGTCCTTGACCAGCTCCTGGAACTCGTCCGTCTTGGCGACGAAGTCGGTCTCGCAGTTGACCTCCAACAGGACGCCTATCTTGCCGCCCGCGTGTATGTAGGAGCCGACCATGCCCTCGGAGGCTATCCTGTCCGCCTTCTTGGCGGCGGCGGCGAGGCCCTTCTTCCTGAGGTGGTCGATCGCCTTCTCCATGTCGCCGTCGCACTCGGTCAGGGCCTTCTTGCAGTCCATCATGCCCGCGCCGGTCTTCTCCCTCAACTCCTTGACGTCTGTAGCGGAAATTGCCATTACCCTTGAACCTCCGTATATTTCACGCGGCGCATGTTCGCGCGACCACGTTGTTTAAGTTGTAGCTGCCCGATTCATCGGGCGTTTTTTCAGGAAGGGCCGACACGCGGGTCGGCCCCTACATATTAAAAGCAGGGCGGGCACGGGGACCCGCCCCTACATAAACCTTCGCTGTTAGGCCTGGCCTTCCATGGCGGCGACGTCGGAGGCGGTGACGGAGAAGTCCGGCTTCTCGCCTGTCGCTTCCTCGCCCTTCGCCATCGCGGCGGCCTGCTTGCCCTCGACCCTGTCCTGGCGCCTCTGCTTGCCTTCGAGGACCGCGTCGGCCATCTTGGCGGCCATCAGCCTGATGGCGCGTATGGCGTCGTCGTTGCCCGGTATGACGTAGTCTATGACGTCCGGGTCGCAGTTGGTGTCCACTATGCCGACCACCGGTACGCCGAGGCGCCTCGCCTCCATGACGGCGATGTGCTCCTTGCGCGGGTCGACGATGAATACCGCGCCGGGGAGCCCGCCCATGTCCTTTATGCCGCCCAGTTCCTTCTCGAGCTGGGTGCGCCTCTTCTCGAGGACGGAGACCTCTTTCTTGGTTATCTTGTCGTATGTGCCGTCGACCTTCATGCGCTCGAGCTTCCTGAGCTTCTCGATGCCCTTCTTTACCGTCTCGAAGTTCGTCAGCATGCCGCCCAGCCAGCGCTGGTTGACGTAGTACATGCCGCAGCGGGCGGACTCTTCCTGTATCGAGTCCTGCGCCTGCTTCTTCGTGCCGACGAACAGGACCGGCTTGCCCTCCGCCGCGACGTCGGATACGAAGCTGTATGCGTCCTTGAACTTCCTCAGCGTCTTCTGAAGGTCTACTATGTGTATGCCGTTTCTCTCGCCGAAGATGAACTTCTTCATCTTGGGGTTCCATCTCTTCGCCTGGTGGCCGAAGTGCACGCCGGCCTCCAGCAGTTCCTTCATCGTAATAACAGACATTCTACACCTCCAATGGTTTTTTCCGCCACCCGGATACAGGAAGACTCCCGGAAATCCCGAAAGACCACCCCCTGCGACGCCCGGGTGTGTGAATTTGTCCGGCCCCATGCCGAAACCTCGAATTTATAACATAAATGGGGGGGATATGCAAGGGATTTTTACGTGCGAAGTAGGAGGGTGATATTTGTGTTGATTATTTATGCGTGGTTATGATATGTTCATGCTGTCCTATCGCAACCGCACTACCTTGTTCGTACAAGTTCCACCTGAAATTATCCATCAACCCCGCACTACTTACCGCAAGACCGCCAACAAGGAGGCCCCTGCCATGCCGTCTGCCGGAACCTTATTCAATCGCGTCCTTCTGATTTGTTTTTTGATATTGTCGTTGACGGTATCAACCGCGTTCGCGGCAGGAGAAGATGTCCCGCTTGGCGATTTTGCCGGGGTTATTGCGTATTCCAATACCAGCAACAGCGGGGGCAATAGCGAGGTTGGTGGTGTCTACATGGGGTTTAAATGGGAGTGCGTGGAGTATGTGAGAAGGTTTTATTACATGAACTATGGCATTGACCTTGCGTCCAAGCATACGGGCAATGCGGAAACGTTTTTTGCCCATGCCTCCGACATGGGGCTTGTCGCGTATGGCAATGGAGACGGGACACCTCCTGAAGTCGGGGATATTGTATGTTCAAACTATACTGTAGGTGACGCGGTTGGCCATGTGGCGATCGTAAAATCAGTTGATGCTAATGGGATACACGTCATAGAACAGAATTTTAATAATGACGCAAGAGATGTAGACCATTTTATCCTCTTCAATGGAAATAACTATACGCTGGAAGGTTTCAGCGGTTCGTATTCTATTATCGGCTGGCTTCGTCCCCGCATTAATACCCTCTGGACGAGGCAGATAAAGATGAGCGGGAGTTGGATGGATACCAGGGTTGCCGGGGTTGCCACGGATGCAAGCGGCAATGTGTATACGGCAGGCCTTACCTGGGGCAGACTGGACGACGGGTACGTTAACGCGGGCCGTTCTGACTGCTTCGTGGTCAAATACGGTCCCGACGGCGTGAAGCAGTGGACACGCCAGTTCGGTACGAGCACCGATGATTGGGCTTCTGGCGTGGCTGTGGATGGTTCAGGAGACGTTTACGTGTCGGGTTTTACCTGGGGTGGCTTGCACGATCAAACGAGCGCGGGCTGGTGTGACCTCTTCGTGATCAAATACAACAGTGCCGGGGTTAGGCAATGGACTCGTCAGAGGGGGACGAGCACTTCGGAGGCTGCTATGTGCGTTTCCGTGGACGCCTCCGGCAACGTCTATGTGGCGGGTCATACCTACGGCAGCCTTGATGGGAAAGCGAACGCTGGCGGCGCTGACATCTTCATCGTAATGTACGACACCTTCGGAGTATATAAGGGGACTAGCCAGCTTGGAACGGCCAATAACGACTATGCATACGGTGTATCCGCAGACACAACTGGCAACGTGTACGTGGCAGGATTCACCGATGGCAATCTGTACGGGACCAATGCGGGCGGCACTGACCTTTTCGTGGCCATGTACGACAGCGAGGGTGGGCTGCAATGGAAGAAACAGCTTGGCACAAGCGCAAATGACGAGGCATATGGCGTAGCTGTGGATAACTCTGGATACGTATATGCGGCAGGTGCTACCTTTGGCGTGCTTGACGAAAATTATACTCCTGAAGGTGGCGGTGGGGACCTCCCCCTTTCTGACGCCTATGTCGTCAAATATAATAACGGCGGAGAATGGCAGTGGACGCGCCAGCTTGGGACTGCCTCCCCTGACTCTGCTTATGGCGTGTCAGTGGATGGTTCGGGAAATGTCTACGTGATGGGTAATACCGATGGTGGTCTTGACGAGAACACCAGTGCGGGCGTTGAAGATATTTTCGTGGTCAAGTACAACGCATCGGGTGTGAAACAATGGACGCACCAGATGGGATCGAGTGGATCTGAAGATGCTCGCGGTGTTTCCGTGGACGGTTCAGGCAATGTGTATGTGGCAGGCAGAACATCTGGTATGCTTGACGGAAATATAAGCTCGGGTTACTGGGACCCCTTCGTCATGAAACTCGGCCCAGCCCCAGACCCCTACTCCTCCATCTCCGCCCCAGCCCCCGGCACAACGCTGACCGGTACGCAGTGCACGGTTTCCGGCACATCGGTAGCCAGCAACGGCGTCTCCTTCGTCCAGGTCTCGACCGACGCCGGAACCACGTGGCAGACCGCATCTGGCACAAACCCGTGGAGTTTCCTCTGGAGCATGCCGACAAACACCACTTGTAACCTCAAGAGCCGCGTAACGGACATGCTCGGACACATGGAAACACCAAGCGCGGGCGTAACGGTATTGGTAAACAAGGCACTTACAATAGACTGTGTAACGGCCACACCTGCGAGCCCACAGGTGGCTGGCAGTCCGGTCACCTGGACGACGGCGGCGTCAGGCGGCAGCGGCAGCTACAAGTACTGCTACTACCGCAAAGGCCCGGACACCGGCTACCTCTATGTCAAGGAGCGCGACTGGCACGTCTCGAATAGCTGGGTCTGGACGCCCACAGCCACGCAGGTCGGCACGAACTATATAAAGGTGAAGGTTAATAACTCCAGCGGCGGCCTGCCTGTGGAGTCGTATACGTCTTTCAAGGTCACCCCCGGGCCGCTGGCGATACAGAGCTTCGGCCCATCCCCGGCAAGCCCGAAGCCAAACGGCACGCTTATCACCTGGACGGCGACGGCCACCGGCGGCACGGGCAGCTACCTGTACAAGTACTGGCGCAAGGGGCCGGACACCGGCGGGTTGTATGTCGTTGCGCGCGACTGGAACTCATCCGGCGCCTGGGACTGGACGCCCGGCGTAGGGCAGGTTGGATATAACTACATCAAGGTGCAGGTCAAAAACTCAGCCGGCGGCATCGCGTTGTACACATCGCAGTCGTTCAAGGTCCAATAGACGAAAACTATAAAATACCCGTTAAGAAATCCCCTCTCCAGAAACGGAGAGGGGATTTCTGTTTCTGGGACAGGAGACTCCCCCGTCAGATACCCAATTACCTTGACTAACCCCCCAATTTGAAATATATTGAGAAGATTCTAACGCTACTCCACGGAGGTAATAAATTGTACGAACTTACTATAGAGACGAAATTTTCCGCCGCGCACCAGCTCCGGGGCTACCAGGGCAGGTGCGAGAAGCTCCACGGGCATAACTGGAAGGTCAAGGTGTCGGTGGTATCGGAGGTCCTGAACGACATCGGCCTCGTCATGGACTTCAAGGACCTGAAGGACGCGACAAACGAGTTCCTGGCCCAGCTTGAGCACTCGTTCGTGAACGACGTGTTCCCGTTCACGGAGATAAACCCGTCGTCCGAGAACATCGCCAAGTGGATATACGACGGCCTGTCCAAGAAGCTCAACACCGACTACCTGTCCGTATCCATGGTGACGGTGTACGAGTCGGACAACGCCTGCGCCAGCTACTACGAGTAGGCCATGCCAGATAAATTGAGAGTAGAGGAACTGCTGGAAACGGCCGACAAGGCCGCTGGAGCGCTCACTGGCAAGGGACTCGCCTTCGACGTGTACGTCCGGGCCTCGTCCTCGACGCGCGTGGAGGTCAGGGAGCAGAAGCTCGACGCGTTCGAGGAGGCCGCGACCTGGGGCGTCGGAGTGCGCGTCCTTCGCCCGGACGGCAGGATGGGTTTCGCCTACTCGACAGGCTCGGCGGACGCGGCTGTTGAGGCTGCGAAGAAGGCCGCCGAGAACGCGGCAAGCTCGGAGCCGGACGAGTTCAACACGATCCCGGATCCGCCGGAAGGCCCGTACCCGGACTTCGCGGAATACGACGAGACCATAACCGCCATCACGGAACGCGACAAGATTGAGCGCGCCATGGCCATCGAGAAGGCCGCGCTCGACTTCGACCCGCGCGTGACGAAGGTCAGGAAGTCGTCCGCGTCTTTCTCGGAGGGCCGCTGGGCGCTGGTCAGCTCGACAGGCGTTCGGGTCGCCTCGCGCGGGACGTACTTCTCGTGCGGCATCATGGCGGTCGCGGAAGAGTCCGGCGAGTCCCAGATGGGCTACGACTTCGACTACAGGAGGCGCGCGGGCGAGATAGATTTCGCGCTGGTCGGCAGGCGCGCGGCGGAGGCCGCCGTCCAGCTCCTCGGCGCGAAAAAAGCCGCGTCAGGCATGTTCCCGGTGATGCTCGACAACATAGTAGCGTCCGAGTTCCTCGGCGTCCTCGCGGGCTCGTTCTCGGCGGAGTCGCTCCAGAAGGGCAAGTCGATGTTCGCGGACAGGCTCGGCAAGGTGGTCTGCTCGCCTCTCATAACGATACTCGACGACGCGCTCCTGCCGGGCGGCGCGGGCTCGCGCGCGTTCGACGACGAGGGCATGCCGTCCCGGACGACGCCGCTCATGGTCGAGGGCCGGTTGGAGGGTTTCCTGCACAACGCGTACACGGCGAAGAAGGCCGGTTGCACATCCACCGGCAACGGCTCGCGCGGCGGCTTCCGCTCCCTGCCGGGCGTAGGGTCCACCAACCTGTACATAAAGAACGGGGACGTGTCTCCGAAAGACCTGATAGCGTCGGTCAAGTCGGGGCTGCTGGTAAAAGAGGTACTCGGGATGCACACCGCGAACCCGATCTCCGGCGACTTCTCCGTAGGCGTGTCCGGGTTATGGATTGACGGGGGCAAAGTCTCGCACCCGGTTCGGGAGGCGGCCATCTCGGGCAACGTCCTGACGATGTTCTCGGAAGTGGACGCCGTCGGCGACGACCTCAGGATGGTGGGCGGCATCGGTGCGCCGTCGATACTTCTCAGGCCGGTATCGGTCAGCGGGAGCTGATTATTTATCCGGCAACATTATATGCAAAAGAGAAAAATCACTGGATTCCCGTTTTCGCGGGAATGACGTGCGCTTGTTCGTCGCCCCGTGCTTGACACGGGGTCCAGGAAGTTTGCCTATTTTGTTGCCGGTTTAATAGTAATCCGGTAACTACGTGGAACAACTTCCTGGATTCCCGCCTTCGAGGGAATGACGGACATTACTCTCCACGTCCGCAGGCCGGGTTTTTCAATGGCTGGCCGTCATGCCGGCCCTTTCCGCGTTCTTCATCCCCCTTTGACAAAGGGGGATTACAGGGGGATTTGCCTTTGACCTACCCCGCCGCCATCCCCACAAACCCCTCGACAAGCGCCGCGAAATCCGCGTGCCGGCTGCCCGCGACCTCAAGCACCTCCTCGTGCTCCGGCCCACTGTCGCCGAGACCCGCGGCACGGTTCGTCACGAGCGACAGTCCGAGTACCCGGAGCCCCAGGTAGCGCGCCATTATGACCTCCGGGACGGTGGACATGCAGACCGCGTCCGCGCCGAGCGCCTTCAGCATGCGCACCTCGGCGGGCGTCTCGTAGCACGGCCCGGACACCGCGGCCAGCACGCCCTCCGAAACATATATCCCCTTCGCGGCCGCCACGTCCTTGAGTATCCCGGCAAGTCCGGGGTCGTATGCGTCCGTCATGTCCACGAATACGTCCCGCCCCCCGTCTCCACCCTGCGGAAGGCCGGCAAGCGGGTTAACGCCCATCATGTTGATGTGGTCGGTCACGGCCATGAAGGTGCCCGGCGCAAGGTCTTCGCGTATCCCGCCGGACGCGTTGGTCACGACGAGGGTGTCCACGCCGAGCCCGGCCATCACGCGCACGGGTAACGTGACATCCGGCATGCCGTAGCCTTCGTAGTGGTGGAACCTGCCCTGCATGACCGCGACGGGGATACCGGAAAGCGTGCCGAGCACAAGCTCGCCCTTGTGGCCCTTCACGGAGGATACGGGAAAACCGGGGATGGATTGGTAAGGGATTGAGACGCGGCCTTCGACGCAGTCGGCGAGGGAGCCCAGTCCGGAGCCAAGGATTATGCCGGTACGGGCGGGACGCCCGGATTTTGCCCGGATAAACCCGACAGCCCGGCGCGTCTTATCGTCGATGTCAGGCATGTCCGGGGCCCAGGGTTAACGCTCCTGCTTCTGCGTCAGGATCTTGCCGGGTACGTCCTTCGTGAACAGGATGCCCTTTCGCACGGCCCCCTTGGGGCCGAACGGGCCGGCCGGTTTCCCGTTGAAGTCGAGCCTGACGCCGCCCGCGTTCCCGAGGCTCAGGACTATCTTTTCTTCGGCCTCGACATCGAGGCTGTCACCCTTCTTCAGAGAGCCGTCCATCCTGTCCCCGCCGTCCACGCGGTACGAGTACCACGAGTCCTCGACGGCGTCGAGCTTGAGGACGAGGGGCGCGGTGGCGGCTGGCGGTTGTTCCGGGACGGGCGCGGAAGTCGCGTTGCCGAGCACGGCAGTCCCGCCAATTGCCGACGTCGGGGACGCGAAGGCCGGAGCGGCCGGCATTGCGGCCTGCGGAGGGGGAGGCACTGCGGCGGTCTCCGGGGCATCCTCTTTTGTTACGAGGAGCATGACGGCTATCAGGACGGCCCCAAGGACAAGCCCGGCAATAATCACGTGGACGAGAGAGACCTTCGTGGGAGACGAGGCGCTCCCCCCGGCCGCCAACGCGGCGGCGGGAGCGGCTCCCTGCTGCTCCACGGCCTCCTGCGACTGGGCATTCAACTTCTTGTATATGGCTACCGCTTCCTTCTCGTCCAGCCCCAGCTCCCTCGCGTACGTGCGAAGGAAGCCGGTGACGAAGACCTCGCCGGGGATCACCGAGAAGTTTTCCTCCTCGATGGCCTCCAGGAAAGTGTAGCTGATACGCGTCCTGTTGGATATGTCCCTGAGGCTCAGCCCTTTTTTATCGCGGGCCGACTTGAGAAATTCTTTTAGCTCGCCCATATCGCCCGTCCACAGGTTTATTTCAGGAGGTAGATGTATTTCTCCGCCGACTCGGCCATAGCTGTACCCGGCACGCGTTCCGTGACCTTTATGAAGCACGCGATTGCCTCGACGTTGCGTCCGGACTTATAATATGCCTGCCCTAATCCATAATGCGCCATTATGTTGTCCGGGTTCAGCTTGACTGCCTTCTCATAGTACCTTGTCGCATCTTCTATCTTGCCGAGCTTGTAGTACTGGTCGGCGAGCCTTGTCATGACATGGTCGCCCAGGGGCTGAAGCAGCAGCGCCTCCATAAACTCGTGGGCGGCCTTCTCGTGCTCACCCATAAGGTCAAAGGTCTGTCCAAGGTTTAGCAGTGCGCTTTCCGGGTTTTTATTCTGCGGGTGCTCCGCCGCAAGCCTTAGTTCTCTTATCGCCTCTTCAAAGTTTTTCTCGCTGGCGTAGACAAGCCCCAGGTTGTTGTGCGCGTCATAGTCGCCCGGGTCCAACGAAAGTGTCCTTTTGAACTCTTTCTTAGCCAACTCCATCTCGTTCTGCTCGTAGTATACGATGCCAGCCGCGAAATGCGCGTCCTTGTTGGACGGGTCGCACTCAATAGCCTTGTTGAACTCGGACAGGGCCAGGTCGAGCTTGCCCGCCTGCAAGGCGTTAAGTCCGACAGTATAATGGGCGACGGCCTCCTGCGCCGGCCTCACCTGCGTAGTCGAGCATCCTATGAGCACAGCCAGCGTTATAACGAACGCGGCTGCGGTTGTCCAAATCCTTCCATGAGTCATATTGCCATCCTTATGCGATGTCGTCGAATAACGTCAGCTTTCGGAACTCGCGGTAGCGTGACTCAATCTCCTTGTAGTCGAGGCTCTTCATACGGTTCAGGCTGAAGTCCTCCACGTTGAAGGATGCCATCACGCTGCCGAAAATTATCGCCTGCTTCAGGGACTTCTCGTCGAAATTGTGCATGTTGTCAAGGTAGCCGACGAAACCGCCCGCGAAGCTGTCGCCCGCGCCGGTAGGGTCGAACACGGACTCGAGAGGGTACGCGGGCGCCGAGAACACGTAGTCCGTACCGAACAGGAGCGCGCCGTACTCGCCCCTCTTTATGACGAGGGTGGACGGCCCCATACCCTGTATGGCCTTCGCGGCCTTGACGAGGTTCGGCTCGCCAGCGAGTTCCCTGGCCTCGCCCTCGTTGATGAGCAGTATGTCCACCTCGGCGAGCGTCCTGACAAGCTCGGCCCGCTTCCCGCCGATCCAGAAGTTCATCGTGTCGCATGCGACGAGCTTTGGCCGCTCGACCTGGTGGAGCACTTCCCTCTGGAGGACCGGGTCGATGTTCGCAAGGAAAAGGACGTCCGGCTTCTTGTAGGACTCCGGCACCTCCGGCTTGAACCCCTCGAACACGTTCAGATGCGTCTCGAGCGTCTTCGCCTCGTTCAGGTCGTAGCCGTATTCGCCCTTCCAGCGGAACGTCTTGCCTGCCGTGCGCTGCAGCCCCTCCACGTCCACCTTCCTGCTCTTCAGGAAGCTGACGTGCTTCTCGGGGAAGTCGTCGCCCACCACCGCGACGAGCTTCACGTCGGTGAAGTAGCTGGCCGCTGTTGAAAAATAAGTCGCCGAGCCGCCGAGGACGTCCTCGGCGACACCGAACGGTGTCTTGACTGAATCGAACGCTACGGAACCGACAACGAGCAGGCTCATTTTCAATACTCTCCGTGGAAACGGGCGCAATTAATTGCGCCCCTACAATTTCATATAAGCGGATTCTTCGCTTCGCTCAGAATGACAACCGTGAGGGCGGGCACGGGGACCCGCCCCTACAAAGGCATGGCGGGCGCAGACCACCCTACACTTATTTCACGTACTTCCCGATGATAATATCCAGCTTCTTCTTCGTCTCCTCCGGGATAAGCTCCCCGGACGTCATGATGGAGTACTTCATCGCCTCGCCGCACTGGCAGTGCCTTGTCTTAGGGAGCGCGGCGACGGTCTCCCTTATGATAGCCTTGGCGGTCGCGACGTTCTTCTCTATTATGGCGAGCACCGCGTCGAGCGTCACGTCCTCCTCCGTCTCGTGCCAGCAGTCGTAGTCGGTGGCGAGGGCGAGGGTCGCATAGCAGACCTCGGCCTCGCGCGCGAGCTTCGCTTCGGTGACGTTGGTCATCCCGATTACGTCCACCCCCCAGCTCCGGTATATCCTCGACTCACCGCGTGTCGAGAACTGCGGCCCCTCCATGCAGATGTAGGTACCACCCTTGTGCATAGTGGCGCCGGCCTTGACCCCGGCGGTATACAGCTCGCCCGACAGGGCATGGCAGACCGGGTCGGCGAAGCCGACGTGCGCCACGACGCCGTCCCCGAAGAAAGTGCTCACCCTGTGCTTGGTCAGGTCGTAGAACTGGTCCGGCACGACGATGTGGCCGGGCCGTATCTCCTCCTTCATGCTGCCTACCGCGGAGACGGAGATGACCCTCTCGACTCCGAGCTTCTTGAGCGCGTATATGTTGGCGCGGAAGTTAATCTCGGTCGGCAGTATCCTGTGGCCGCGCCCGTGCCTCGGCAGGAACGCGAGACGCCTGCCCTCGAGCGTGCCGAGCATTATCTTGTCAGACGGCGGGCCGAACGGGGTGTCTACCTTGACCTCCCTGACCTCCTGGAGCCCCTCCATCTCGTACAGGCCGCTGCCGCCTATGACGCCAATCTCCGCATGCACCATATTCTTGTTGCTCCCGGAATGCAGGCGAGGAAACCATCGCCCGTCCCCTCACCTTTTCAGAGGACTCGTGAAATGGAAAACAGAAAACGCGCGTACGGTCTCGCGCGGGACCGATAGCGGGAAACGGGTAAATTATAGGGTATAAGGTGGGATTTGTAAAGGGTTTTCAGGCCCTAATACCGATTATTGTAGTAATCGTCGAGGATGTCCGCGTGGTCGAAGCAAAGTGGAGATGGAAGCGATCCCCTTCGATAGACGCCGATGCCGGCCGCGTCGTCCCCCGCCTCAGGCAAACCGGAGGCCGTGGCTATGAATACTGTCGAGACGGTATGGAAACGCGGGTCCCGGTTGGGCTCTGAATAGGTGTGGAACTGCCTGACAAGCATCACGTCGAGCGACGTCTCTTCTTTCGCCTCGCGCGCGGCGGCGTCTTCGAGCGACTCGCCGTAGTCGACGAAGCCGCCCGGCAGGGCCCAGCCGTGCGGAGGGTTCTTTCTCTCGATGAGGACTATCCCCTCAGGGAGTTCTATGATTATGTCGACGGTAAGGAAGGGGTTCCTGGGGCTGCCCAATCAGCCCTCCACCCACGGCTCCCCGTCGTCCGGCGGGCCCGCGACAGTCTCTGCGGGGTCCGGGCTCTCGTGAGTCTCGGATACAGCCGGTGCAACCGGAGCCACGGGCGCAACCTGTGCCGGGACGGGAGCGGCCGGGGCCGCTGCCTCCTTCGCGTCCTGCGCCGCCTCCGGGGCCGGGACATGCGAGACGAGTTCCACCGGCCTCTCGGGCACTATGGTGTTTATCGCGTGCTTGTAAATAAGGTGCTGCCCTTCGTGCTTCACTAGTATGACGAAGTTGTCGAAACCCTTGACCAGGCCCTCGATCTTCCCGCCGCCGGCGAGGTTGATGGAGACCTGTATCTTCTCCTTGCGGACGTGGTTGAGGAAAGCATCCTGCAGGTTAATCTGGGACCTTGACATAAAAGCTCCTTCTATGGTGGCTTGACTCGTGCCGCGTCACGGCTGTATCTTTATAACTTAACCCATCTCGCCGAAAATTTCAAGAGAGTTCTTTACCGCGTCCAGCGCAACATCCTCTTCGAGCCCGTCCAGCGCCACCCATCGCACCCGGCTGTCCGCGTTAAACCACGTGTACTGCCTCTTGGCGAAACGCCGCGTGTCCCTCTTGATGAGCCGCACCGCCTCGTCGAGCGGTACCTCGCCGTCGAGATGCGACATCAGCTGCTTGTACCCGAGCGCCAGCATGGAGGCCGAGCCGCGTGTGCATCCCATCTCCCTCAGCCCGGCGACCTCGTCCAGAAAACCGGACTCCATCATGGCGTCCACGCGTGCGTCTATGCGGCTGTAAAGCCCGGCCCTGTCCCTTGTAAGCCCGGCGATACGCACCTGCCTCTGCGGGAAGTCCTCCCTGGCGGCGCGGTGCTCCGCGTGCATGCCGGATATTGTTGTCCCGCCATTATAGAATACCTCCAGCGCGCGTATGATGCGCCTCAAGTCGGCCGGGTGTATCCGCACGGCCGCATCCGGGTCCGCCTCCGCGAGCAGTCGGTACAGCGTTCCCGCGCCTCCCGTCCGCTCTTTCTCCGTCAGCTCATCGCGGAGCCGCTGGTCGGCGGCGGGGCCTTCGAACAGCCCGTCAGTCAGAGCGCGTATGTACAGACCTGTCCCGCCGACCACGAGAGGTATTCTGCCGCGCCCCCGGATGTCGTCAATCGCCGCTTCCGCGAGCCTGAGGAACTCGCCCGCGCTGAACTCCCCGCGCGGGTCCGCAACGTCAAGCAGGTGGTGCGGGACGCGCGCCCGCTCCTCCGCCGTCGGCTTCGCCGTGCCGATGTCCATGCCCCGGTACACCTGCATCGAGTCGGCGGAGATTATCTCCGCGCCAAGCTCTTCCGCGAGGCTGAGCGACAGGCCGGTCTTGCCGACAGCGGTCGGTCCTATGATAATCAAAAGAGGCTGCATAAGATGAAAGTCCCGCCTTTTTGTAAAAAGGCGGCCCAAAGACTTCTGATAGGTTAACTGCTGATTTCTGGCGTACCGACTGAAGCAGGCCTGTTTTAATTAATACGGCAACATTATATGCGAACCATGCGAAGCAAGAAAAGTCGCTGGATTCCCGCTTTCGCGGGAATGACGTGTGCTTGTTCGTCGCCCCGTGCTCGACACGGGGTCCAGGAAGTTTGCTTATTTTGTTGCCGGATAAATATCTATGGGGGCGACTCGTGTGCCGGCCCGAATTTGTCGTATGGTAATTGAACCACTATATTCCAGCAGGCTGCATCATGCAACGATTATCTGCGATGGCCGCATAAAAAAGGAGCCGCGACATTCGCGGCTCCTGAACATATATAATCCCCCTCTCCTCGCGGGAGAGGGGGTTGGGGGTGAGGGGTCTCCATATGTTTTTCCCCACCCCTCGCGGGAGGGGCCGGGGGAGGGGGACGTCACCGTCATAATCAGTCCCGGTCGCGCCCCCGGCGGCCACGGTCGTGGTCGCGGTCCGGCCCCCTGTCGTGGCCGCGGCCCTTCCTCTCCAGCTTTTTCGGCCAGCGGTCGTGCGGGAGCCTCGTCCACGGGCCCCTGTCGCGGTCGGAGTAGTACCAGACGTCGGCGTCGTAATAGTAGTAGTAGCCGCCGTGCCGGTAGTACGGCTCGTCGCCGAGTATGACGACCGACGGCAGCGCGGGCGCGATAACGACGCCTCCCCCGTGCCTCTGCGCGGGGCCGACATAGCAGGCGGCAAGCAGCATGGATGCGGCGACCGATGCGAGTATTACGCTCTTTTTCATCATGACCTCCTTGTGGTTATAGATGTAAAGATTATACCATGCGGAATTGCCGGCGCAACCTGAATCGAAATCATTAATTAAAATTAACGATAAACAAAAAGCCCTTCCTGACATGCCAGGAAGGGCCGGTCCGCGCTGGATATTAATCTGGCAGCATTATATGCAAACCATGCAGACCAAGAAAAGTCACTGGATTCCCGCTTTCGCGGGAATGACGTATGCTTGTTCGTCGCCCCGTGCTTGACACGGGGCCCAGGAAGTTTGCCAATTTTGTTGCCGGTCTAATAGCCGGAATTGCATTATATCTCCCACTCCATCCCGTCTCTCACGACTATCACGTCCTTGCGGCCGAGCGCGTCTATCTCGCGCTCGATGTCGAGGAGGTACTGGCTCTTCACGTGGTACACGTAGACAGGGCCTTCGTAGCCCTTCAGCTTCTTCAGCTCCTCGCCGAGCGACTGCGGCGTCAGGTGGCCGCTTATGTCCGCGATGAACTGCATGCGGTTGGGGAACGACGTCTCGATGAACACCGCCTTCAGCTTGTCCCCGAGCCTAAGGCCGGCCTTCCATATGGCGTCTGTCGCCTTCGTGTCTCCGCTGTAGAGTACCGCGTTCTCGTCCTCGCTGATAATGAAGCCGGTCGTGGGGACGGTGTGGTTGACCTTGATGGGCTTGAACCTGAGACCTCCGCCGAGAGGTGTCTCGCGGCCCGCGGTCAGGTTCCTGTACTTGAGCGTGGGCGCCTTGGGGTTGGGTATCTTTGTGAAGTCCGGCCAGACCTTGTCGTTCATGATATGCTCTTTGACTGTGTCGAGCACCTCGGCTATGGCGGCTATCTCTACCGGCTTCTTGTTCATGCCGACTATGTTGTCCGCCATGAACGGGACCGCGTTTGTGTGGTCCAGGTGCGCATGGGTAAGCAGGACATGGGTTATCCTGAGGAGTTCCGGTATCGTCAGCGCGGATGATATAGTCCCCGCGTCCAGCATCACGCAGTCGTTCAGCAGAAATCCTGTGAGGTGACAGCACGACTGCTCGGAACCAAAGCCACCCAGTACCCTGATCTTCATTATCCCCCCGTTATGAAGTTGGCGAGTTTATTCCTGCTCCCAGTTCTTCCCGCTGACCCTGTATATCGTTACCGGCCTCTCCTTGCCCTTGACCTTGACGCTGTCGAGTTCCTTTATAATTATTTTATCCAGCAGGTTATTCCTGACCTTCGCGCGCTCCATGAGCTTCGCATAGGTAAACTCGGAGATGATCACATGCGACTCGTAGTTCCTCGTCAGCGTCTCGACGCGCGCGCCGAGGTTGACGTTGTCGCCGATGACCGTGTAGTCCATCTTCTTGCCCTCGGCGCCCATGTTGCCGACGACCATCTCGCCGGTGTTTATGCCGATGCCCATGTCGAGTATGGCCTTGCCCTCGGCGGCCCATTTCGCCTGCATGTCCTTCAGGCGGGTGACCATGTCCACCGCGCAGAGCACGGCGCGTTCCACGTGGTCCTCCTGCGGGAGGGGCGCGCCCCAGAACGCCATGATCTCGTCGCCGACGAACTTGTCCACCGTGCCGTCCCACTTGAAGATGACGTCGGTCATCGCGGTCATGTACTCGTTCAGGCGCGCGACGACCTCTTCGGGCTGGCGGCTCTCGGAGAACGTCGTGAAGCCCCGGACGTCCGAGAACATGACGGTCATCTCCTTGCGCTCGCCTCCGAGCTTTGCGAGGTCAGGGTTCTTCGCGAGCTGGTCGACCATCTTGGGCGTGACGTAGCTGGAAAATATCTTCTTGATGCTCCTTGCCTTGTTCTCCTCCGCGAGGAACCTGTACGTAGTGATGCCGGTATAGACGAAAACCACGGAAAACGTCGAGTATGTCAGGTCAAGCCACATGCCCTGGTATGCAAAGGCGTAGTAGTTGACCGCCCACCCTGTCAGGAGCACAGCGAGCGTCACCACCGCGCCCGAGAGCGGCCCAAGCCTCGGCATGACAATGCCGAGTAAAAGGCAGACGCCCAGTATGGTAAGGAGAGTGACAAGCTTGGACGTCTCCCTGCGGGACAAGAAATGCCTGTTCAGTATGTTGTCTATGACGTTCGCGTGCGTCTCCACACCGGGCATGTTGGCCGCGAAAGGTGTGACGCGGAGGTCATAGATGCCGAGCGCGGACGCGCCGACCAGGACTATCTTGTCCTTGAATGCGCCGGGGGGGGTCTTGCCGGCCAGGACATCGGAAAACGAGTAGTACGGGAAGGTGCGGTCCTTCCCGCAGTAG
The DNA here is from genome assembly GCA_016212105.1 of Nitrospirota bacterium. Classification (GTDB taxonomy): domain Bacteria; phylum Nitrospirota; class JACRHJ01; order JACRHJ01; family JACRHJ01; genus JACRHJ01. The sequence goes on along the minus strand of JACRHJ010000015.1, from coordinate 93,845 downwards.
TCGATAAGCATCAGCCCGTGTTCGTCGGTGGGTATGCTTATATCGCCCAACGCGACCCCGTCCATGAAGTCGAGCCTCATGGCCTCGCGCGGGATGTCCAGGTACAGCCTCGCCGTCTCGAGACCCAGGCTTGGATAGTACCTGTCCTTGTACTTTATTGCGAGCGCCTGCCAGCGGATGGTCCCGTCCCGGTCGAGGTAGGCGTAGATATGCCCTGCCGACGATACGTCGCAGAGTTCTTCTATCGGCGGCTCCGAGCTTGTCGCTGTGAGGTAAACCGATGCGTCCTCGTCGCCTCGCATCAGCATGAAGGCCGACTTTTCTATGCAGGCGGAATGCTCGCCGATGACCGCGGCGGACTTGCCCGTCACCGGCACGGACAGGGCAAGCGCGAGGACTCCGGTCCCGAAGGAAGACAGCGAGTCCTTGAACTGGTGGTCGCCGCTTATCGAACCGGTGACAAAGTCAACGAGTACCGGGTCGTCGGCCGACGCCTGCCCGAGAAAAGCGGCCTGCTCTTCGGTGAGCCCGACCTCCGCATGCGGGAACATGACATCGAAGGCGACGACCTTCGCCCCGCCGGACTTAAGCGCGTCCACCAGCTCGGCCATCCTGGCCCTGGACCATGGCCATCGGCCGAGTTCGGCCAGGCTTTTTTCGTCAATAGTGACGATGGTTACCGGCTGCGCGGGGGGTCTCCCCCCGCGCAGCCGGAACCTCATGTCGAGTGATTTACCCTCGAGGATCTCCATGATGGCCGGACCTTTGGCATACAGCGCGATGAAGATAAACGCCACCACGACGGATATGACAAACCCGACCAGCTTTATGCTGGACATCCACGAGAATTTTCTCATCCCGTTCTACCCTCTATGTCTACTGGTTCGGGCTGGTGTTCGTCGGACCGCCGCCCGCGCCGGTGCCGCCACTCCCAATGGTGTCGAGTATCGGGGCGACCTCATCGGCGGTAACCTCCTCCGTGGTGGTCGTGGTTCCGGTGTCGGTCGTCGTGGTCGTCGTCGCGGAGCCGCCGGTGAAGGCAGGGGTCAGCGCATCGATAGCTCCCTGGGTCGCAGAGGCCGAGTTGGCGGCGGCGGCGGCGGCGGCAGCGGCGGCAGCGGCGGCCGAGTTGGCGGCGGCAGCGGCGGCGGCATCGGCAGCCGCCTTGTTGGCTGCCGCCTGAGCGGCGGCCTGGTTTGCCGCCAGAACAGCGGCATCGGCTGCCGCCTTGTCGGCGGCCGCCTTCTCAACGGCCTTCGCCGCCGCCTTCTGCTCGGCTTCTGTCTTCGCCTCGGCGGCCAACTTGTCGGCAGCGGCCTTTGCGGCAGCGGCATCGGCTGCCGCCTTGTCGGCTGCCGCCTTGTCGGCTGCCGCCTTCTCGGCATCCTTCTTGGCCTTCTCGGCATCCTTCTCGGCATCCTTCTCGGCCTTCTCGGCCTCCTTCTTGGCCTTCTCTGCCTCCTCGGCTTCCTTGGCGGCTGCAATCGCGGCCTCCATCTGCGCCTTGGCGGCATCCGCCTCGGCCGATGTCTCGAACACAAAGGTCAACTGTCCGGACGTTGTGGACTGGCTGGTGGTCACGCCGCCGTCGGCGCCGGCCACACCCTGCTGGCCCGCGCCGACGTTGGTGCCGCCGAAGTTGACCATGCCGCTGAACGTAATCTGGAGAGTCTTGCCGTCAGGCTGTATCTCCACGCCGAAGTCGGTGCCCATGACGCCTGCGACAGCGGTCGGGGTGTGGACCTCGAACTTGCTGCCGGCGGCCTTGAACGTCTTGTCGACGATGGCCCTCAGCTTGCCGGAGAGAAGGCCGAGTATGGACTTGCGCTTACCCTCGTCGGCCTTGACCATATACTCCCTGATGACAAGCGAGGACTTGCCGCCGAGCATGAGGCGGCTGCCGTCCTTCATGTTCATCTGGACCCTGCCGGTCGCGCCGGTGTTTATAGTATCCTTGAGGAGGAGCTGGGTACCGACCGTTATTGGCTCGGCCTTGGAGCTGCCGTCCCTTGTTACGGTCGCTGTCCCGACCACCTTTCCCACGGTCCCGACTACCTCCGCGGCCAGTGCCGCGCACGGGACCATCACTGCCATCATTAATGCAACGAACATTACCGACAACAACCTCTTCATACAATGCCTCCTTCTGAGTTGTTGTAACCGCGGGCGCCATGCCCGCGGCCACAGTTTATGGAACAAACAATCACCGCTGACGTAGAACTCTGTATATCATGTATCATGTGAACCGGAGAATCACATCAACTCCCCGAAGCTGTCTTTCATGTCGAGGTACCTGGTGAACCGGCCGAGCTGCTCGGCGTCCGCGACGACCAGCCTGCCCGTGGACAGGTCCACCATCTTCGCCTTCGCGAGCTTGGCGAGTATGGCCTCGACCTGGTCCCTGGGGATGCCGACCATGTTCGCTATGTCCTCCTCGGTAACGCCCAATTCCACCATCGTCCCCCTGGCGCCGCCGGCGGTGTTCACGAGCCTCGCTATGTGGTTCACCACCCTGCCGGTGTTGTCCTTTATCATCAGATTTTCTATCTGGTGGTCCGCCTCCTGGAGACGGGCTGCGAGCTTCTTGATTATCCTGAGCGCTATCTCGGGGTTCCCCTTTATCATCGCCTCGAACGTCCGGCGGTCTATCACAAGGAGGTCGCAGTCCTCCACCGCGTATGCTGACGCGGAGCGGGGCTTGTCGTTCAGGATCGACATCTCCCCGAAGAACTCGCCCTTGTCGAGGACGACAAGCGTCTTCTCGATGTCCCTGACCCTCTTGGTTATCTTGACGCTGCCGCCCTGGATGATATACATGTCCTGGCCCGGCTCGTTCTCCCTGAATATCAGCGTCCCCGCGGGGATCGTCCTGCCGTACCTCTCGAAGAGCTTCTGCTCAGCCCCCATAGTCCCTGTACCTCCGGTTGTTCCACTTGCGGCCGCGTCATTGTCCATAATAACAACATACACGGACGGCCCTGCATTCCCAGTTTACCCGGCCTACTCCCCTACGTTGACCTCGCCGGAATCGACCGCCTCGATGAAGGCCTCCACCGCGTCTGAGTAGAACTGGCTTCCGGAGCAGCGCTTCAGCTCCGAGACCGCGTACTCCACGGAAAGCCCGGCGCGGTACGGCCTGGTCGTCGTCATCGCGTCGAAGCTGTCGGCCACGGCTATGATATTGGCGTAGAGCGGTATGTCCGTCCCCTTGATGCCGAGCGGGTAGCCCTTGCCGTCGTACCTCTCGTGGTGGTGGCGTATCCCGGGTATTATATTATTGAGCGCCGGGACGTGGCTTATGATGTCCGCCCCGCTCTGCGCGTGGGTCTTCATCGTCGCATACTCCTCGTCGTTCAGCGGGCCCTGCTTGCCGAGGACGAGGTCGCTTATGCCTATCTTGCCGACGTCGTGCAGGACCGCAGCCAGTTCGAGGAGTTCTATCTCCTGGGTCGGGAGGCCCATGTGTTTCGCTATGATGGTGCTGTACTTGAGGACCCGCTTCGTGTGGCCGCCGGTGTACGGGTCCCGCTTTTCAATCGCCTCCGCGAGCGCCTGAGCGGTGTCGAGGAAGGTCTGGCGGAGCTGGTCGTAAAGCTTCGCGTTCTCTATGGCAATGGCGACCTGGTTGGCGAGCGACTCGAACGACTGCCTGTCGGACTCCGTGAACTTCCTGTCGTCCAGCTTGTTGATGGCCTGGAGGACGCCGACGACCTTGCCCTTCGTCATGACCGGCACGCAGACCATGTTCTTCGTGACGAACGAGGTCTTCTTGTCCGCGCCCTTGAAGAAGCGCGGGTCGTTCTGGACGTCGTTTATGATTACCGGCTTCGCCTCCTGGGCGACCCAGCCCGCGATGCCCTGGCCGATCTTCAGCCGTATCTCTTTCATCATCTTGCGTGTGCCCTCGTCGCCGAGCGCGACCTCGAAGTACAGCTCGTCGGTCTGGGCGTCCACGAGGAGGAGGGAGCCAACCTCGGCCTCCATGAGCTTCGTCGCGGCCTCGATGGCGCGCGTCCTGACCTCCTCGCGGCGGAGCGTCGAGTTGAGGAGGTTGGCGAGGTCCATCAGCGTCCCGTAGTGGCGTACCTTCTCCTCGTAGCCCGCGAGTAGCCTCGCGTTCTCGACCATGACAGCCGCGTGGCCCGCTATGAAGGCGAGCAGGTCGAGGTCGTCGCGCGTGAACGGGCAGCCTCTCTTGTTCAAGACCTCTATGACACCGAGGACGCGCCCCCCGTGCTTCATCGGGACGCACATGATGTCCTTAGTGTCGAACCCGATAGTCCTGCTTATCTCCGGCGCCCAGTTCGGGTCGTTTACTGCGTCGTCCGAGAAATACGCGGTGCCCATGCTCGCGACCCGGCCCGCTATTCCCTCCCCGTACGCGATGTGCCACCCCTTCAGCTTGTCCGAACCAGGCCCGGACGCGCAGAAGAAATCGAGCCGCCCCGTGCCGTCGTCCTCGTCTTCCCTGACGAGGAGGATGGAGCCCGCGTCCGTCTCGGTTATCCTGAGTATGACTTCGAGGTAATGGTCGAGGAGGGACTTCAGGTCGTAATGGGCCTCCATCCCGTAGGGCAGGTCTTTTATCGTCTCGAGCTTGTGGCGCAGGGAGTCCACCTGGGCCTTGAGGTTCCCGGCGTGAAGGCGCGCCTGTATAAGCTCGTCGGACTGGGTCTCCAGAGCTTTCTTCAGGTCCCGGCCGTTACCGCCGGGTGTGAGGTCTATCTTGTCATCCACGGCATCATCCTGCTGTGACAGATAAAACGCCTTCCTTCAGCCCCTTTACGAACTTCCCGACACCTCTGAGCATCGCGTCCCTTCCGGACGCGCCCTCCATGACCCTTACTATGGCGCTGCCGACGATGACGCCGTCGGCCCAGGATGCGACCTTCGCCGCCTGCTCCGGGCTCGAAATGCCGAAGCCCACGCAGACCGGTTTCTTCGACAGACGCCTTATCTTCTTCATCTGGGCCTCGATGCCCTTGTCGAGTTCGCCCTGCTTGCCCGTGACACCGGTCATCGAGACGTAATAGATGAACCCGCCGGTAGACCTCTCCACCAGGCGTATGCGCTCGTCGCTCGAAGTCGGCGCGAGCAGGAATATCACGTCCAGCCCGAAGGCCTTAGCCGCGGCCATCATCCCGGCAGCCTCGTCCGGCGGCAGGTCGGGTATTATCACGCCGTCCACGCCGGCCCTGGCCGCGTCCCTGGCGAACTTCTCCTCGCCGTACTTCAACACGAGGTTGTAGTACAGCATAAGGATTATGGGTATCTCTGTATGTTTCCTCGCGCCCTTCACGAGCCCGAAGACGCCGGACAGGTGCGTCCCGCTACCGAGCGCACGGATGGCCGCCTTCTGTATCGTGGGGCCGTCCGCGAGCGGGTCCGAGAATGGGACGCCCAATTCTATCATGTCTGCGCCCGATTTATCAATAATAAAAATGAGTTCTTCTGTTGTTTTCAGGTCGGGGTCCCCGGCCATGATATACGGTATCAGGGCGGTCTCCCCCCTGCCCCTAAGCTCTCTGAACTTCTCCGATATGCGCGACATAGCGTCCCCTATACCTCCACGCCCTTCATCTCCGCCACCTGCGTAACGTCCTTGTCGCCGCGCCCGGAAAGGTTGACTATCATTATATCAGATTTCTTCATACCCGGAGCGCGCTTTACGGCCTCCGCCACCGCGTGCGCCGACTCGAGAGCCGGTATTATCCCCTCGGACATCGAGAGCAGGTCGAACGCCGACATCGCCTCCTTGTCCGTCGCGTATGTGTACTCGATCCTGCCCGCGTCCCGGTAGAACGAGTGCTCCGGCCCGACGGACGCGTAGTCGAGACCCGCGGAAACCGAATGGGTCAGCTCTATCTGCCCGTCCCTGTCCTGGAGGAGGTAGCTCTTTGTCCCCTGCAATACGCCCAGCGAGCCCCCGGCGAACCGCGCCGCATGCTGACCGGACTTTATCCCCTTGCCGCCCGCCTCAACGCCGACCATCTTCACCTTGGCGTCCTTCAGGAAGTTGTAGAACAGCCCCATCGAGTTACTGCCCCCGCCGACGCACGCTATGAGCACGTCCGGCAGCCTGCCCTCCGCCTTCTTTATCTGGGCCTTTGCCTCGCGCCCGATTACCGACTGGAAGTCCCTGACCATCACCGGGTACGGGTGCGGCCCGAAGACCGTCCCCATGACGTAATGCGTCGTGCGCACGTTGGTCGTCCAGTCCCTGAGCGCCTCGGATATCGCGTCCTTGAGAGTGCGGCTGCCGATGTCCACAGGCACGACGGTCGCTCCGAGGAGCTTCATCCGGAAGACGTTCAGCTTCTGGCGGCGTATGTCCTCGGTGCCCATGTAGACGTGGCACTCCATGCCGAAGAGCGCGGCGGCCGTTGCGGTGGCGACACCGTGCTGGCCCGCGCCGGTCTCGGCTATGACGCGCTTCTTGCCCATCCTGTGCGCGAGCAGCACCTGGGCCAGGGCGTTGTTTATCTTGTGCGCGCCGGTGTGGTTGAGGTCCTCCCTCTTGAGGTATACCTTCGCGCCTCCGAGCTTCTTCGTAAGCCGTTCCGCGAAGAAGAGCGGGGTCGGGCGTCCTATGAAGTGCTCGTTGTAGTACCTGACCTCGGCCTGGAATTTTTTATCCTTCTTCGCCGCGGCATACGCCTTCTCAAGCTCAAGCAAAGCGGGCATCAGTGTTTCGGGGACGAAACGTCCGCCGTATATCCCGAAATGCCCTCCTTTATCCGGTAACATGGATACTCCTTTTCGATTGCCTGTCGTCCCGACCGAAGCGGAGGGACCTGCTTTTATCTAATTCAAGAAGGGAGGACACGATGGTCCTCCCCTACAATTTTGTAGGGGCCGACCGTCGTGTCGGCCCTGCCTTCTTCATATGTAAAACAACTTCAACAGCAGATTCTTCGCTTCGCTCAGAATGACAGTCAAAGTCGCTGGATTCCCGCTTTCGCGGGAATGACGAGCAACGGAGGAGATTGCCGCGTCGCTTTGCTCCTCGCAATGACAGGATTAGGCCATCCCCTTCGCCGCCCGAATAAACGCCCGAACCTTCGCGTGGTCCTTCTTGCCCTTCTCGGCCTCGACGCCCGACGACACGTCCACCGCATATGGCCTGACGACGCGCACCGCCTCGGCGATGTTCTCGGGCGTCAGGCCGCCCGCGAGGACGATCCGCCCGTGGCTCTTCGCGTATATCGCCACGTCCCAGTTGAACGCGGTGCCGGTGCCGCCGAACTCCTTCTCGGAGTACGTGTCGAGCAGGTACGCGGTCGCGTCGTCGTATATCTCCACTCCGTCCACGGACTCCATGTTCCGGACACGGAATGCCTTGACATAAGGAAGGCCGAACGACCGGCAGTACTCCGGCGGCTCGGAGCCGTGAAACTGGAGCACACGTATCCCTGACATTATGGCGTCCCGGACGACAGACTCGCCCTCATCCACGAACACGCCTACCGGCGTCGCAAACGGCGGCAGCATCCTGATGATACCCGCCGCAGCGCCCGGGTCGATGTAGCGCGGGCTGCCCTTGTAGAACACGAAGCCGAGCGCGTCCGCCCCCTCGCACGCCGCGAACAGCGCGTCCTCGAGGTTCGTCAGGCCGCATATCTTTACGCGTACGGGCTGGGGTAAATGCATGGTTTAATTTCAGGGACTAGAGACTAGGGGCTAGGGGCTAGCAGGCAAAAGCCTGCCAGTCCGGAGTCCCATATATCATCCGTCACCTGATTCCCGCACAATAAAGTTATATGCCTACCCGACATACGGGTCGGCATGCTTCACGAACACGAAACGCTGATTAAGGTTTTTCGCTCGCTAGTCCCTAGCCCCTAGCCCCTGCCTTTAAATCACCGGCAGCTCGGCAAGCGCGACCTTCATCGCCTCCGGGTCGAATACGGTGTCCTTCATCCGGCCGTTGTTGTACTCGTCGTAGGCCGCGAGGTCGAATATGCCGTGGCCGGAGAGGTTGAAGAATATCGTCTTCTCCTTGCCCTCCTCCTTGGCCTTTAGCGCCTCGTCTATAGCGCCCTTGATGGCGTGCGAGGACTCCGGCGCTGGTATGATCCCCTCGGTGCGGGCGAAGGTCATCGCCGCGTCGAATATCTTCGTCTGCGGATACGCGATGGCGTCTATCAGTCCGTCCTTGTAGAGCTGGCATATTATCGGCGAGTCTGCATGGTAGCGGAGTCCGCCCGCATGGTCGCCCGGCGGTATGAAGTTGTGGCCGAGCGTGTACATCATCATGAGAGGGGTCATCTGCGCCGTGTCGCCGAAGTCGTACCTGAACTCGCCCTTGGTCAGGGTCGGACAGGAGGTCGGCTCGACCGCGACAATGCGGATGTCACGGCCGTTTATCTTGTCACGCATAAACGGGAACGAGACACCCGCGAGGTTGGAGCCGCCGCCGCAGGCCGCGAATATCACGTCCGGGTATTCGCCAATCTTTTTGAACTGCTCCATCGCCTCGAGCCCTATGATGGTCTGGTGGTGGCAGACGTGGTTTAAGACGGAGCCGAGCGCGTAGTTGGTGTCCGAGTGCGTCGCCGCGTCCTCGACCGCCTCGCTGATGGCCAGTCCGAGGCTGCCCGGGTTGTCCGGGTTCGCCGCGAGGGCCGCGCGTCCAGTATTGGTGTTTTCACTTGGCGATGCAAACACCTTGCCGCCCCACGTCTCCATCGCTATGCGCCTGTACGGCTTCTGGTTGTAGCTGACCTTGACCATGTATACCGTGACGTCCAGCCCGAAGAACGCGCCCGCGAAGGACATCGCGCTCCCCCACTGGCCCGCGCCGGTCTCGGTCGCGATCCTCTTTATGCCCGCCTGCTTGTTGTAGTACGCCTGCGGCACGGAGGTGTTCGGCTTGTGGCTGCCGGTCGGGTTCAGGCCCTCGTGCTTGTAGTATATCTTCGCCGGGGTGCCGAGCGCCTTCTCCAGACGCCTCGCGCGGTAAAGCGGCGACGGCCTCCAGAGGCTGTATACCTGCATGACCTCTTCCGGGATGTCTATCCAGCGTTCGGTCGAGACTTCCTGCATGATAAGCGACATCGGGAATATTGGCGAGAGGTCGTCAGGGCCGACCGGCTGCCTCGTCCCGGGGTGCAGCGGCGGGGCGGGCGGGTTCGGCATGTCCGCCATGATGTTGTACCACTGCTTGGGCATCTCCTTCTCGGTGAGTACTACCTTGGTCTCTTCCATCCTTGCTGACCTCCTGAGAAATTACGATGAATTTGCCTCTGCGATTATGACTCCATGTCCGACCCGGCAAGTTCGCGGAGCTTGGCCGCGAAGTCCCTCTCCCGCATTATGGACTCGCCTATGAGCGCCGCGTCCGCGCCCACGGACTTGAGGTACAGCATGTCATCCGCCGTCGATATACCGGACTCGCCGACGACGGTGCGGTCGTACGGTATGTCCTCTATCAGCCGCCCGGTGGTCTTTATGTCCACAACGAACGTCTTGAGGTTCCTGTTATTGATGCCTATGACGTCGAAACCGATTTCGAGCACCTTGTCGAGGTCGGCCTCGTCGTGGACCTCGGCGAGCGTATCAAGCCCGAGGTCCCTGCCCAGCATGTACAGGTCGGACATTAAATTCTTATCGAGCATCGTGGCTATCAGCAGGAACGCGTCCGCGCCGTTTGCCCTGGCCTCGTATACCTGGTACTCCTCGAATATGAAGTCCTTGCGGAGGAGCGGTATGTCCACCCTCTCGCGTATGTCCCTCAGGAACGCGAGCTCGCCCATGAAGTACCGCCTCTCGGTCAGGACGGAGATGGCGCGCGCGCCGTTCTTCTCGTATGCCGTCGCAATCGCAACCGGGTCGAAGTCGGCGCGTATGATACCCTTCGACGGAGACGCCTTCTTGACCTCGGCGATGATGCTGACGCCGTTAGGCTTGATGAGCGCGGCCGCGAAGTCGCGGGTCGATTTTTTGTCCCGGACGCGCGCCTTCAGCTCCGCGAAAGGCAGGGCGGCCTTTACGTCCTTCAGCTCTTCTTTTTTGTCGGAGACGATGCGGTCTAATATCAAGTCGTACTTCATGCCCCGCTATGCGGGGCGGCCTCCATGTAGGGGCCGACCGTCGTGTCGGCCCTTTATTTTCTTAGTTTGTCGTTTGTCGCCCCGTGCTTGACACGGGGTCCAGGAAGTTTGCCTATTTTGTTGCCGGTTTAATAAGAGCGCGCCTATACTTCCTCGATACTCTGGAACATCGGCCCTTTATTCTTTAACTCTTCGATGTACTTCAACTCTTCAATATCATCAAGGCGCAATAGTAACTCTTCATATTCTCTTATATCCAGTATCACGGATACAAGTTTTCCATACCTATATACAAACCCAGGTTTCTCAATCTCAGGGTTTTGTTTCATGGCGCACCTTTAGGGCCGACACGCGGGTCGGCCCCTACATTAAAACAAACTCACGCAGCCAGCTCTTTGCTGAGCGTTACAAGCTCGTCCAGCTTCCGCATCGCCGCGCCGGAGTCTATCGACTCGGCGGCGAGCTTTATCCCGTCCGCGAGCGACGATGCCTTGCCGCCGACGTAAATCGCCGCGCCGGAGTTCAGCAGCACAATGTCACGCTTCGCGCCCTTGCCGCCGTCGAGGACGTAACGCGTGATGGCAGCGTTCTCCTCGGCGGAGCCTCCGAGCAGGTCGTCCGCATCCGCGAGGGTGAAGCCGTAGTCGCGCGGGTCCAGGAACCAGGTATGCACGCCGGCTCCATTAATCTCGGATACCCGGCTCTCGCGGGTGATGGTTATCTCGTCGAGGCCGTCCATCCCGTGTACGACCATGCCGCGCCTTGCCCCGAGGTTCAGCAGCACGTGCGCGAGTTTCTCGGTCAGGACTTCCTCGTATACGCCAAGCACCTGCGCGCTCGCTTTCGCCGGGTTGGTCAGCGGCCCGAGGACGTTGAATATCGTCCTTATGCCAATCTCGCGCCTGGGTATAAGCGCGTGCTTCATCGCCGAGTGCAGGAGAGGCGCGTACAGAAATCCTATGCCGACCTCGTCCACGCACCGTCCGACGTTTTCGGGAGTAAGCTCTATGTTCACGCCGAGCGAGACGAGGACGTCCGCGCTACCGGAGCACGACGACACCGCGCGGTTCCCGTGCTTGGCGACCTTCAGCCCCGCACCGGCCGCGACGAACGCGCAGGTGGTCGAGATGTTGAAGGTCTTCGTCCCGTCGCCGCCGGTGCCGCAGGTGTCGAGTATCGTCTCCATGTCGAGGTTTATGTCGTCATGGTCTATGGATACCGGGTGGGACTTGAGAGGTATACGCTCGGCCTTCTTACGCATAACCTTCGCCGCGCCTGTAATCTCGTCTATCGTCTCGCCCTTCATCCGGAGCGCTGTGACGAACGCGGCAATGAGGGCGGGCGTCGCCTCGCCGTCCATTATCTCGCGCATGACCTCTTCCATCTCCGGCTGCGAGAGGTCCTCGCGGTCTACAACCTTTATCAGGGCTTCCTTTATCATGATGGCACCTTTGTATTCGTGTAAGTTAACCGCAATTGGTTAACCGATAACCGTCCTGAATAGTATGCCACCTAATACTCAATCAGGCAAGCCGCGATGCCATAATATTCAGGCTCACGCGGCCATCTTTTTCTCGCGCATCATCCTGAGGAAGTTCCGGAGCAAGTCCTTGCCGGATGTCGTGAGTATGGACTCCGGGTGGAACTGCACGCCCTCGACCAGCATCTCCCTGTGGCGGACGCCCATTATCTCGCCCTCCTTAGTCCAGGCGGAGATTTCGAGACAGTCCGGTATGGTCTCGCGCTTGATGATGAGCGAGTGGTAGCGGGTCGCTACGAACGGGTTCGGCAGTCCGTGGAATATCGTCCCGCCGTCGTGGTATATCATGGACGTCTTGCCGTGCATCAGACGCTCGGCCCTAATCACGTCTCCGCCGAAGGCCTCGCCTATGGACTGGTGTCCGAGGCAGACGCCGAGTATCGGGAACACCCCGGCAAACTGCTTGATAGTGTCCACCGAGACGCCCGCCTCTTTCGGCGTGCACGGCCCCGGCGATATGATTATTCCCTCGGGCTTCATCGCCTCTATCTCGGCCAGCGTTATCTTGTCGTTTCTGTATACGCGAAGCTCCTCGCCCAGCTCGCCCAGGTACTGGACGAGGTTGTACGTGAAGGAGTCGTAGTTGTCGATCATCAAAAGCATGTTAACACCTCTAACTGCAGTGGTTCGTGTTCGTGTTTCGTGTTCGCGGGAAACCGGGAAACAAGTCCGTCTTGATTTTATGTGGGGCCGACCCGTGTGTCGGCCCTTGCCCTTGCCCTTGCCTTTGCCTTTACTGTGTCATTCTGAGCGCAGCGAAGAATCTGCCTGTATCTTAAATGGACGGGCGCAATTAATTGCGCCCCTACAATTTATCGTATAGAAGCGGATTCTTCACTCCGTTCAGAATGACAATCTACTTCCTGGATTCCCGCCGGAGTTTACCCCGGTATGCCTGAAGCCTTCGCGGGAATGACGGGCAAAAGATGAGATTGCCGCGTCGCTTCGCTCCTCGCAATGACAAACACGGCGCGCCGGGGGCACAGCCTGCCCCGGCATGCATAAAGCCGGCGCGCCCTACAGAAGCCCCTTCTCCGCCATCTCAAGCGCCTTCATCATGCCCGCCGCCTTGTTGACCGTCTCCTGGTACTCCTTCTCGGGGTCGGAGTCCGCGACGATGCCCGCGCCGGCCTGGACGTAGACCTTGCCGTCCTTGAACATCAGCGTCCGTATGGTGATGCAGGAGTCCATGCTGCCGGTGAAACCGAAGAAGCCTACGGTGCCCGCGTATGGCCCGCGCAGTGTCGGCTCAAGCTCGTCAATTATCTGCATCGCGCGAATCTTGGGCGCGCCGGATACAGTTCCGGCCGGGAAGCATGCCCGCATGACGTCGAAGGCGTCCGTGCCCTCGGCCACCTCGCCCCGGACGTTGGACACAATGTGCATAACGTGCGAGTACTTCTCTATGACCATCAGCTCGTTGACGACCACGCCGCCGGGACGCGACACGCGCCCGACGTCGTTACGCCCGAGGTCTATCAGCATCAGGTGCTCGGCAAGCTCCTTGGGGTCTGCAAGGAGTTCCTTCATGAGGGCCTCGTCCTCTTCCTCGGTCGCGCCGCGCTTCCTTGTCCCGGCAATTGGACGCAGGTCTATCTTGCCGTCCTCCAGCCTGACCATGACCTCAGGAGACGAGCCAGCGAGCGTGAAATCCCCGCAGCGCAGGAAGAACATGTACGGCGACGGGTTTATCACGCGGAGCGACCGGTATACGTCGAACGGGTCGAGCTTCGCCGCCTTCTCGAACCGCTGGGACAGGACGACCTGGAATATGTCGCCCGCCTTGATGTACTCCTTGGCCTTCAGCACCGCCTTCTCGAAGTTCTTCTTCTTGAAGTTGGACCTGAGAGTAGTGCCTATCCTCGGCTTGACGGCGCGCCTCCTGGGCGGCCTCGCGGTGAGCCTTTCCACCAGCCGGTCTATCTTCTCGACCGCCTCGGCGTACGCCGCGTCCGGGCCGGCCTCGCCCACATGCGCGTTCGCCATGACTTTTATCTTCTGGGCTACATTGTCGAAGACCAGAAGAGTGTCGGTTATCATGAAGAATATGTCCGGGCAGCCGGTCCCGGGCCTGTCGCGGAGCGGGATGTCCTCGAACGAGCTTATGACGTCGTAGCCGATATAGCCGATCGCACCGCCGGAGAAACGCGGCATACCATCAAGCTCGACAGGCTTGTATTCGGACATGACGGACTTGAGGAAGACCAGCGGGTCGCCCTCGACAGGGTGCGAGGTCGTCTCGCCCGCCTTTTTGACGTATGCCGTGCCGCCCTCGCTCCATACTATGACCGACGGGTCGGCCCCGAGGAATGAGTAGCGTGCCCATTTCTCGCCGCCCTGCACGGACTCGAGGAGGAAGGAGTAGCCTCCCGTGTCAACCTTCATGAAGGCGGAGACAGGGGTCAGCGTGTCCGCCAGTAGCTCCCTGTAAACGGGTATCAGGTTGCCCCGTTTTGCCTTGTCCCTGAACGAATAAATGTCTGGTTTGTGCATTTTGGATTTATCTGGTAAATTTACAGTTATAGGCTGATTCCCGACATTGGAAGTTACCACGTTCAGGCTTTACTGTCAAGCATTTATAACCCTTTTGGCCTGCCCCGGAAGGAGGTTTTTGGCTGCAACTCAAGCCTTATGCACCAGTACCAGCAGCAGGATAGAACTTGCGCCAGCCACAGGAGGTGACAGGCCGCCCGGCAGACCCAACCGGGGGCATCCCTGCAATACACATCCGGACAAGCAGGTTAAAACATGAACAGGTTCAGGCTCCTCATACTCGCGGGCATACTGCTCGCCGCCGCCGCGGTGGCCATAGGCGACCGGAAAAACGAAGACTCTCCGCACGCGTTTACCGACAGCGACTGCTTTTACTGCCATTTCACACTCCCAGGCTCAAGCGGCGTGAAGGGTGAGCCGCTCAGGTTCACCGACTCCATAACAAGTCTCTGCGCCCGCTGCCACGACATGTCGGGCACGGTATCGCACCTCGTGGACTTCGTGCCGTCGAGGGAGTTCAGGATACCGGCAGGCATGCCGCTGGACGAGGAAGGCCGGATGACCTGCGTTACGTGTCACGACGTACACATGCCGTTCCGCGACCCTCTGGGAGAAAAGACGCATTTCCTCAGACGGGGGCTGTCCGGGAAGGCCCTGTGCCTTGCCTGCCATGCCTGCGAGGACGACCTGAACGAGCTGTGCCAAGAGCATGTCGCGCAGGCAGGCGGGAGGAAACCTGGAGAAGCGGGCGGCATAACCTCCCACAAGCCGGTCATGGACAGGGGGCACGGCTTTGCGAATTACTCGGTCCTGGACCAGAAGTCCGAGCTGGATGCGCTGTCGCTCGCCTGCCTCGACTGCCACAACGAAACAGGAAGCCCGGACGGCACCACCATCCGGAACGCCGGCTGGCGCCACTCGAACTCCGGCATAGGCCTGTCGCACCCCATAGGCATGGACTATTACAGGGCAACCATGGAACACGAGGACATGGTGTCCGAAAGGGACCTGGACGCCCGCCTGAGGCTCTTCGACGGGAAGATAGGGTGCTGCACATGCCACGACCCGTACGCGCCCGGTGACGGCGCCAGCCTGGTCATCGGGGAGCGTGATGGATACCAGGACCTCTGCTTCGGATGCCACATCAAGTGAACGCCGTGGATAATAACATCGGGGCTGGATTACAGGCTTGAAATGGACGAGACAACCAACGCGATGCTTAACGCGTGGAGGACAAAAGGGCGGACTGGACGACGGGGCAACAGAGAAATGGTGCCGAAGGCCGGAATCGAACCGGCACGACCCTCGCGGGCCAGCGGATTTTAAGTCCGCTGCGTCTACCTATTCCGCCACTCCGGCAGGAGGATGAAAGTCGCTGGGTCCCCGCTGGAGCCTGCCCTGAGCGAAGCCGAATGGGCGGGGATGACTGCAAATACATGCGGCCGCAAGGCCGATGCCGGCGAACGAAAAAAGCGCGGCCAACCTGAAGTATTGGTCCCGCGCTTTTTAATGTTGCCGTGAAAACTGGAGGCGACGAGCGGATTTGAACCGCTGGATAAAGGTTTTGCAGACCTCTGCCTTACCACTTGGCTACGTCGCCATTACCTGATAATAACATGCCGGACGAGCCTCACGAATTTTCGGTGTCCCGTTTATCGTGCCTCTCTCCGGCATGTGATTTTAAATGGAGCGGGTGGCGAGATTCGAACTCGTGACTTCAACCTTGGCAAGGTTGCACTCTACCACTGAGTTACACCCGCGTGTTCCTCGGTTACGGTGTGCTACTATAATGAAACGTCCGCCGTTTGTCAAGAGAAAATTAAGCAAGGCCCTTATCTTTTAGCGTCTTCATCTTCTCTATCAGCTCGTCCCTTTTGATAATGCCCTTTTCTATCAGGAGATAGGCGAGCGCCTTGGCTATGAGGTCCGGAGAGGGCTCCACGCGCTTGGACTCCGGTTCCGGCTCGCGCGGGGGCGGTATGTCCTTCGCCGAGCCGTAATGCACTATCTCCGGCTGCTCGCCCGTGTCTGCCACATGGCTTACCGACCTGTACT
Organism: Nitrospirota bacterium; assembly: GCA_016212105.1. Lineage (GTDB taxonomy): Bacteria > Nitrospirota > JACRHJ01 > JACRHJ01 > JACRHJ01 > JACRHJ01. The sequence goes on along the minus strand of JACRHJ010000015.1, from coordinate 77,705 downwards.
CATAGCCGGTCGCGCCGCCTCCGTAATACTGCTTTATCGCCCTCTTCAGCCCGGAGTCGAGTGCGAGCACGCCCTTTATCCTCTTGCCGAGCGTGAAGCCCAGCTCGTCTATTACCTCGAAGTTATACGGGTTGCTCATCGCTATGAGCAGCTCGTTGCCCTTGACCTTGAGAGGCAGTATGTTGTGCTTCAGGGCCAGGTCCATGGACACCAGCTTGAGCGCCTCGGGCTCCGGCCGGAGTTCCTTCTCCGACAGGCAGTGCTGCCGGAGCTGCTCCTCGAGCACCTTCGCTATATCCTCCTCGCGCAGAAAGCCGAGCTCCACTAGTGCTGAGCCGAGCTTGCCGCCCCAGTTTTTCTGGTGTCCTATCGCGGAGCTCAGCTGAAGCTCGTCTATAAGGCCTTCCTCTATCAGCAACTCTCCAAGCTTCTTCCTGGGGGCCATCAGGGTTCTCCTTATGACGCAGCGCATGTCGAAGTAGTCGCACAACTATTTGTATATCATAACAAATCAGCTATTATTATGTCAACCGAAAACGTGTTGCACTACACGTTGAACCGGAACAGGATGCAGTCGCCGTCGTTCACGACGTACTCCTTGCCCTCCTGGCGCAGGACGCCCTTCTCCTTCGCCGCGTGCCACGAGCCGAGCTTTACCAGCTCGTCGTAGGCGATGACCTCCGCCCGGATGAACCCCCGCTCAAAGTCCGAGTGTATCCGCCCCGCCGCCTGCGGGGCCTTCATGCCCTTGTTTATCGTCCAGGCCTTGCACTCGTCCTCGCCTACGGTGAAGAACGTCACGAGGCCGAGCAGGTCGTAACCCACCCGTATCAGGCTGTCGAGGCCGGACTCCTTCAGCCCGACCGCCTCCAGGAAGTCCGGACGCTCCTCCGGCGGGAGCGCTGCTATCTCGGACTCGGTCTTCCCGCAAATGACCACGACCTTCGCGCCTTCCTTTTCCGCGACCTCCCGGACCTCGGCGACCATCGGCGTGTCTCCGCCCAGGGCCTCCTCGGCCACGTTCGCCACGTACAGCACCGGCTTTGTCGTCAGCAGGAAGTTCTTCTTAATTATTGAGGCCTCTTCATCCGTGTACTTCCCGGTGCGGAGCGGCTCTCCCCGCTCCAGCATGCCCTTCAGCCGCTCCAGGAGGTCCGCCTCGGCCTTTGCTACCTTGTCCCCACCCTTCGCGTCCTTCTGCCGCCTGAACAGCCTCTTCTCGACCGTGTCGAGGTCGGCCATCATAAGCTCGGTCTCGATTACCTCGATGTCGCGCTTCGGGCCTATACTTCCGTCCACATGTATCACGTCCGGATCCTCGAAGCAGCGGACGACATGGACGATGGCATCCACCTCGCGGATGTTCCCGAGGAACTTGTTGCCGAGGCCCTCGCCGCGAGACGCGCCCTTGACCAGGCCCGCGATGTCCACGAACTCGACCGCGGTCGGCGTCAGCTTCTTGGGCTTGTACATCTGGTTGAGTTTGGCCAGCCTCGCGTCCGGCACCTCGACAATGCCGACGTTCGGGTCAATCGTCGTGAAGGGGTAGTTCGACGCCTGCGCGCCCGCCGAGGAGAGCGCGTTGAATATGGTTGACTTGCCGACGTTCGGCAGGCCGATTATGCCGCAGTTGAAGCCCAATTAGCCCTCCCCAAATGTGATTCCGTATTTTCCAGAACGTACTACCCTGACATCATAAGACTTCATAGTCTTATTGTCATCGAACCGAAACTTCACAAACAAGTGCGGCCCAAAAAACTTCTCCTTCTTTACCAATGCATAAACCGCCTTGCTTGGCTCATTATAATCCGTGCGATACCAGCCAAGCCTATCGACAAAACCTACAACGTCGGGCAACGCCGTTCCCGTGTTCAGTACTCTCAATTTCTCTTTTAGTAATATTATCCGCTTACCGTCCGGATTTTTAACAACCCTATTGACCATTTGTGTAAATAATGCGGCGGCAAACGCAAAATAAACGATGCTCTTTATCAAAGTCAGCGTCTCATGCCCTTCAAGGCCGAAGCCAAATATATCGGGCGTTGACAGAATTATCGCCATTCCAATTGAAATAAGTATGAAAAATATAATTACCCCTGCAACAAATAACCCTTCCCACTTAGGGGGAGGTATCATCTTCTGGATTTCTTTATATGCGATGCGCAAGTCTTCATCAGGATCCTTGAACATCTCTTTAAGGTCTTCAAACATTAGAAGTCCTCCACGTTCACGCGCTCTTCGTCTTCTCGTAATGCGTTGCATACCAGTCCACAAGCTCGCGTATCATCTTCTGGTAAGACGTGTGCTGCTCGCGGGCCGTCTTCTTGAAGAACTCGACGCTAGATTTCTTCAGGGCGATAGTCACCTTGACGTTGTCCTCCTTCAGGACAAGCTGCTCCGGCGGGGGCAGAAAATCATTAATGACTTTCAACTTGCCCATAGGCTCATCAGTATATACTATTTTCTTATTCATATTTCCTCATCTCAAACGAAGCCATTTCACAAATCAATAATAGCATGTCATTTAGACTTGAGCAATATAATTATATGGCTAAGTGTATTGCGCCAGAACAACCGGCAGAAAAAACAACAGCCCCGTCCCAAGGGACGGGGCTGCCGTATTACTACTGTAAAACTGCGTCCTACTGGCTCAGGTTGAACAGGCCGGGGTTTGAAGCCAGCATGCCGACGATGAGCAGCGCGACGATGTTGATGATCTTGATCATCGGGTTGACGGCCGGGCCGGCGGTGTCCTTGTAGGGGTCGCCGACGGTGTCGCCGGTAACGGCTGCCTTGTGGGCGTCAGAGCCCTTGCCGCCGTAGTTGCCGGACTCGATGTACTTCTTGGCGTTGTCCCACGCGCCGCCGCCCGAGGTCATCGAGATGGCGACGAACAGGCCGGTGACGATGGAGCCGACGAGCATGCCGCCGACGGCCTGCGGGCCGAGGACGTAGCCGACGACGACCGGTGCGAGGACCGGGAGGAGCGCCGGGATCATCATCTCGCGGATGGCGGCCTTGGTGACGATGTCAACCGCGGCGGCGTAATCCGGCTTGCCGGTGCCTTCCATGATTCCCTTGATCTCGCGGAACTGCCTGCGGACCTCGTCGACGATCTCGCCGCCGGCCTTCGCGACCGCCAGCATTGACATCGCGCCGAAGATGTACGGGAGCAGGCCGCCTATGAACAGGCCGACCAGGACCATCGGGTTGGAGAGGTCGAACGTGACGGGCGGCATGCCGGCCTTCATGAGCGCCTCGCCCAGCTCCTGGGTGTACGCGGCGAAGAGGACGAGGGCGGCCAGCGCGGCGGAACCGATGGCATAACCCTTGGTGACGGCCTTGGTGGTGTTGCCGACCGCGTCGAGCGGGTCGGTGATGTCGCGGATCGCGTCCGGAAGCTCGGCCATCTCGGCGATGCCGCCGGCGTTGTCCGTGATCGGGCCATAGGCGTCGATCGCGACGATGATACCGGTCATCGAGAGCATCGAGACGGCGGCCATGGCGACGCCGTAGATGCCGGCGCAGCCGAAGGCGACCAGTATGCCGGCGCAGATGACCATGATCGGGGCCGCGGTGGACTCCATCGAGACCGCGAGGCCGGTGATGACGTTAGTGCCGTGGCCGGTCGTGGAGGCCTTGGCAATCTTCTTGACCGGGCTGTACTCAGTCGCGGTGTAGTACTCGGTGATGATGACCATCAGGCCGGTGACGGCGAGGCCGACGAGCGACGCGATGTAGAGGTTCATCGTGGAGTACTTGAGGCCCGACATCATCGACTCGGTGATGAAGTAGAACGCGACGGCGGACAGGCCGGCCGCGACTATAAGGCCCTTGTAAAGCGCGGTCATGATCTTGCCGCCGGGGCTGACCTTGACGAAGTAGGTGCCGATGATCGAGGTGATGATCGAGACGCCGCCGAGGACGAGCGGGAAGGCTATGGCCTTCTCGATGGCCTCGGGGCCCATGTCGCTGAACTCGAGCGCGCCGAGTATCATGGCGGCGACGAGCGTGACGGCGTAGGTCTCGAAGAGGTCGGCGGCCATTCCGGCGCAGTCGCCGACGTTGTCGCCGACGTTGTCCGCGATGACGGCCGGGTTACGCGGGTCGTCCTCGGGTAGGCCAGCCTCGACCTTGCCGACGAGGTCGGCGCCGACGTCGGCGCCCTTGGTGAAGATACCGCCGCCGAGACGGGCGAAGATGGAGATGAGCGAGCCGCCGAAGCCGAGGCTGACGAGCGGCCTGACCAGCTCTATGTAGTCAGTGGTGCCGGGAGACATCATCATCAGGGCCGCATAGTAGCCGGCGAGGGTGAGGAGGCCGAGGCCGACGACCAGCATGCCGGTGATGGCGCCGCCCCTGAAGGCGACCTTCATCGCGGCGTTGAGGCCCTCGCTGGCGGCCTGCGTCGTGCGGACGTTGGCGCGGACCGAGATGTTCATGCCGATGATGCCGGCGGCGGCGGAGCCGAGCGCGCCGATGGCGAAGCCGACGGCCGACTTCGCGCCGAGGCCAGCGAAGATGACCACGAAGAGGATCACGCCGACGACGGCGATGGTGGTGTACTGCCTCTTGAGGTAGGCAGCCGCGCCCTCCTGGATGGCCTTCGAGATCTGCTGCATCTTCTCGTTGCCCTGGCTGAGCTTCATTATCCAGCCGATGTTCACCACGCCGTATATTACGGCGATGACGCCACAACCCAATGCGATCAATACGTTATTGTCCATAACCTCTTTTAAATCCTCCTTTCAGGATGCGAAAAAAAGAACCAGATACACGGTTAACCACACTGATAACTGCCTAAGGTACTCCCCCCTTCCCTATATAAGCTTGTATATATACAAAGAAACCGGAAGCTCTGGAGTCGTCGAAAGCGGCCACATTGTAGCCGCTTTCAGCCTGTATTGCCAATTAATAAATTTAATGAGGCGATAAAGCATGACAATCGCCGTCATAAATATGTGAACCTATTGAGGTTGCACGCCCATGTTACCGTATTACACGCGCAAAAAGATTATAATGTCGGCCCGGAATCAGGTTCAGGCCCGCGAATATTGAACAGACCAGCCTTCAAGCCACACATTATTGTCGTGTAGTATGGTAACAATTCCCGCCCATGGAACACGCCCGGCTGTCAGTCGGCCGACTTGTTGAAGCGGTTCATTGCCCTGTCAGGGCCTTCCCTGACGACCGACATCACAGCCTCGACCGCCCTGTCCAGAACCTCCGCCACCACGGGCAATTCTTCTTCGAGGAACGGCGAAAGCACGTGTTCGGAAGCGTCCTGCCTGCCTTCCGGACGGCCTATGCCGAGCCGGACCCTGACGAAGTTCCCGGTATCGAGGTGCTCTATGATGGACTTTATGCCGTTATGCCCGCCGTCGCCGCCGGACTTCCTGACGCGCACCCGCCCGAGTTCGAGGTCGAGGTCGTCGAAGACCACGACAAGGTCCTCCGGCCCGGCCTTCGCGTCCCTTATTACAGGGGCTACCGCCTCGCCGCTCAGGTTCATGAACGTCTGCGGCTTGACGAGGACGGCATCCACCCCGGCCACCCGGCACCTGCATACGAAAGCGCGGTGTGCCCGGTTATCGAAGCCCGCCCTGCACTTTGACGCGAGCCTGTCCAGGACCATGAAGCCCAGGTTGTGGCGCGTGGCGGCGTACTTCTCGCCGGGGTTGCCGAGTCCGACAATTATCTTCAAGGCCGGTGTTAGGCCTCTTCCTTGGCCTTGCCCAGGACCTCGGGCTCCTTGACCTCGGCCTCGGCCGTGAGCATCGCCTCGAGCTTCTCGGCGGAGATCGGCGCGGCTATGGTCAGGACGACCTGGTCGAGCTCGACGTGGGACGTCTTGACGCCCTCCGGCAGCTTGAGGTCGCCTACGTGTATGGACTCGCCGACGCCTACTTCGGACGCGTCCACGGAGATGTGCTCCGGGATGTTGGCGGGGAGGCAGTCCACGAGGAGTTCCCTGGTAAGCTGCTGGAGGATGCCGCCCTCCTTGACGCCCTTGGGGGTCTTGCCTTCGACGACGACGTGGACGGTGACGTGTATCGGCTTGTCGAGCGCGACCTCCAGGAGGTCGGCGTGAAGCAGCTCGTTCTTTATGGGGCTCGTCTGGTAGTCCTTTACGACGGCGAGCCTCTCGCCCTCGGTGCCCGCGACGTTTACCGCGAGCAGGACGCCGCTGCCGCCGCCGGCGTTCAGGAGGCGGACGAACTCCTTCCTGTCTATCGATATGGGGGTCGCCCCGCCCTGACCGTACATTATCGCGGGGACCTTGCCGCCGGCCCTTACCTGCCTCGCGGCGCCCTTGCCGGTGCCTTCCCTCAGTTCAACGTTAAGCGCTACCTTCTGCATTTTTGAAGCTCCTTCCGACTTTTATTGATTATCCGTTTTACGGTATTTACACGAAAAGAGAGCTGACCGAAGCCTCTTCGTGGATCCTCTTTATCGCCTCCGCGAGGAGCGGGGCCACCGTCAGGACCTTGAGCTTCGGGCACTCCTTCTGCTTGTTGTCCATCGAGATCGTGTTAGTCGTGACCACTTCGTCCAGGAGCGACTCGTTCAGCCTCGTTATCGCCGGGCCGGAGAGCACCGCGTGCGAGCAGGCGGCAATGACCTTCCTTGCCCCCTTTGCCTTGAGAGCCGAGACCGCCTGGGTGATGGTGCCCGCGGTGTCTATCATGTCGTCGAGCAGAAGCGCGTCGCTGCCCTCGACCTCGCCGATGAGGTTCATGACCTCGGCGACGTTGGGCGCGCTCCTGCGCTTGTCGATTATGGCTATGGCCGCCCCGAGCCTCTTGCCGAACGCCCTCGCCCTCTCGACGCCGCCCGCGTCGGGGGAGACCACCACTGGGTTGACGAGGTTCCTGCCCTTCAAGTACTCGAGCAGGACGGGCGTGGCGAACAGGTTGTCCACCGGGACGTCGAAAAAGCCCTGTATCTGGCCGGCGTGGAGGTCTATGGTCAGCACCCTGTCCGCGCCCGCGGTCGTGATGAGGTCGGCCACCAGCCTGGACGTGATAGGCACCCTCGGCTGGACCTTCCTGTCCTGCCTCGCGTAGCCGTAGTACGGCATGACGGCGGTGATGCGCCGCGCGGACGCGCGCCTGAAGGCGTCCATCATGATGAGGAGTTCCATCAGGTGGTTGTTCACCGGGGACGACGTGGGCTGCACGACGAAGACATCCGCGCCCCTGACGTTTTCGTTTATCTTTACGTTAATCTCGCCGTCGCTGAAGGTCGCGACCGTCGCGTCGCCGAGCCCGACGCCGAGGCAGCCGGCTATCTCCTTCGCAAGGGGGATGTTGGCGTTGCCCGAAAAAAGCTTTAACGTGTCCGGCATGGTGTTGTGCGCCTATTCTGCTTGATGCATTGACAAATTAATCCTGGCTGGGGCGCCAGGATTCGAACCTGGGGATGGGAGAGCCAAAATCTCCTGACTTACCACTTGTCGACGCCCCAATTCAAGAGCGATGTTAAACCCAGGTCAAACTTATAAGGTCCCGCCTTTTTGAAAAAAGGCGGCCCAAAAACTTTTGCGAGTCAAAACGGATAAGGCAGTACTGCTCAGAGGCGCGCCATCTCCCTGTGGTACTCGGCCATGACGGTAGTCTCTATCATGTCGCGCGTCTCGGTGTTGAGCGGGTGGGCCATGTCCCTGTATGTGCCGTCTTTCCGCTTCTTGCTGGGCATGGCGACGAAGCAGCCGGTCTTCCCCTCGATTATCTTGAGGTCCCTGACAACGAACGCGTTGTCAAGGGTGATGGTGACGTATGCCTTGAGCTTCTCCTCAGTAACCGGAAATACCTTGACTTCGGTGACCTCCATGTGCGCCCCCAGGAAAACGGTTTCAAGGAACTAACCCGGCGCCCGTTCGGGCTCCGGCCAGGCCAGGATGGTCCTCGTCACATGGACGGCCCATCCGGCCCCGTCGAGACTCCGGGCCGAGGCCTCCGCCCCTGCCCTGTCCCGGTATACACCGAAAACGGTGGGGCCGCTCCCCGACATCATGGCGGCGACGGCACCGGTCTCCAGCAGCCTTTCCTTGATTTCCTTTATCAGCGGGTACTTTGAGACAGTCACCCGTTCGAGGTCGTTCCGAAGGCATGAAACGAGGGTGCCGGCGTTTAACGGTCGGCCCTCAAACGGTGGAAGTGTAATACTATTGTATGTGTTTGTCAACCCTAAATTTAATTGCGAATAAACCCAGGCGGTCGATACCCCGAACGGCGGCTTGACCAGGACTATCCAGGTCTCCTCCGTGGGAGGCAGCTCCGTAAGCCTCTCTCCAACCCCCTGGGCCAGGGCGCAGGGCCATGAAAGGAAGAACGGGACGTCCGCGCCGAGGCCGAGCGCGATATCCGCCATGCGACCTTTCTGGATTTCGAGCCCATAAAGCATGGCCACGCCCTTCATCGCCGCGGCAGCGTCGCTGGAGCCCCCGCCGAGCCCGGCAGCGACGGGTATAACCTTCTTTATGTGTATACTTACGCCGCCAGAAAACCCGCCCTCGCGGAGTACAGCCTCGGCCGCCCGGTACGCGATGTTGCCCGGCCCCACAGGCACCTCCGGGTGGTCGCATCTGACCTCGACCCCGGAGCCGGTGCGCGTCAGCGTCAGCTCGTCCGCAAGCTCAAGCGCCTGCATGACGCTCACCAGGTCGTGGTATCCGTCCGGCCTCCTGCCGACTACCTCCAGGACGAAATTGACCTTGGCCGGGGCCTTTATCTTGAGCGTAACCGTTTTCATGGAATGCGCAGTCTATATTCGCGCGCAAAAAAAGTCAAGCCGAATCAAACCGGTGTACCACTAAAATTCGCGCAAGGCACGCAATATATGAGTGTTATCGCGCATTAATATACGATATAACTTCATATATTGAACTCTTGCAGGCTATTATTAAACCATTTTAAGCCAATGTGAGGCCCTCCGGGATAAAAATACGCCTCCATGACAGAGTTGGCCCGTTTTTTGCTTATACATCAATTATGATAAGCTGACTCGGATAATATCACCCCACTGGCAGGGCGCGGAATGCTCAAGAAGCTTATTAACAGGCTGTTCGGGAGCAGGGTTCGGGACGTCGAGGACCTTATGGATCCGTATACCCAGTACGAGGCCATATTCGCCAACCTGCCGGTCGGCCTCTCGTACCTCACGCCCGACATGCGCTACATCCGCATAAACCCCTACCTTGAAAAGAAGACCGGCCTGAAGTCCGATGAGGTTGCCGGCAAGTTCTGCTACGACGTGAACGGCATGCACAAGGACGACCCGTCGCGGACCGGCGAGGAGCGGATCTGCGACGTCTGCGGGGTGAGGACCGCGCTTCAGACCGGCAAGCCGTTCAAGTTCGTCCGGCGCTCCAGGCCCGACCTCGTCGTCGAGAACGTAGGCGTCCCGATCAAGGACAAGCAAGGCAGGGTCATTGGTGCGGTCGAGATAATACTCGACATAACCGAGCGCGTGAACATGGAGGAGCGGCTCCAGGAGTACGCGAACGAGCTGGAGGAGAAGGTCGAGGAGAAGACACGCGAGTTGCGCCGCTCCAAGCGGTTCCTCAACAACATAATAGAGAGCACCACGGACGCAATCTTCACGCTCGACTCAGACGGCAGGATATGCTACCTGAACGTGTCGGCGGAGGGTGTGCTCGGACACACGCGCGACCGGCTGTTCGGGATGAGGTTCGCTGACATAGCCTCCGAGGCGGACCGGGACGTGGTCCTTACGGCACTTAAGCTCGCCGGAGAGAAGGGCGAACGGTTCCAGAACCTCAAGGTATCCGTCGTCGGCGCGGAAGGCGGCACGAGCCACCAGATGTTGAGCCTCTCCCCCGTCTCGGACGACGACTCGAACAACCGTTTCGTCGGGATCTGCAAGGACGTGACGAAGGAGAAGAAGCTGGAGACAGAGAAGGAGGAGTTCATAACGCTCCTCACGCACGACCTGAAGACGCCGCTGACCTCCATAATGGGGTACAGCGCGCTCATACTGAACAACGACTTCGGCCCTGTCGAGGGAGACATGCGCACCTCCATGGAGGCGATACAGGTCAACTCCCAGAAACTCCTGAGCCTTGTGAAAAACTTCCTGTCGGCGGACAAGCTGGACAAGCACCTGATGTCCATGACGCCGAAGCCGGTGAAGATCGAGCCGATAATCCTCGAAAGCCTGAAATACATGGACCCGCTGTTCAAGGACAAGGGGCTTATGGCCGAGACGAGGCTTTCGCCCAACATGCCGCGTGTCTCCGTGGACAAGGAGCATATCGAGCGGGTTATCTGCAACCTGCTCTCAAACTCCGTCAAGTTCACGCCGCCCGGCGGCTCCATATCGGTCAACGCATACCACTCGGACGACGGATACGTCGTCATGGAGATTTCGGATACCGGGGTCGGGATACCCGAGGAGGAGTTGCCGATGCTCTTCGACAAGTACTACCAGGGAAACGCGTCCAGCAAGACGAAGGGTTCCGGCCTCGGACTGTATATCGCCAAGACCATCATAGAGGCGCACGAGGGCAACATCATGGTTTCGAGCGTGAAGGGTAAGGGGACGACGTTTACGATTCACCTGCCGCAGGTGGTGTGATAATAAAGCCGTGGGGCGTGTTCGTGTTTCGTGTTCGAGGAGGTTTTATGTAGGGGCCGACCCGTGTGTCGGCCCTTCTTGATTTATGACCGTCATTCCCGCGAAGGCGGGAATCCAGGAATTTGAGATGTCATTCCGAGCCCTTCGACTACGCTCAGGGTAAACTCCGCGAAGAATCCGCTTGTATATGATTGACTTTCATGGGCGCGGTGTGCCGCGCCCAATCCATTTGCAGGGGCCGACCTATGTGTCGGCCCTTGCATTTAAGACGCCCGATGAATCGGGCAGCTACAACTTCCTGGCCCCCGTGTCAAGCACGGGGCGACAAGACAAAAACAAGGGCCGACATACGGGTCGGCCCCATACCTTATAAACCAGCGGAGGAGATTGCCGCGTCGTCCCGCGAAACGCGGGACTCCTCACAATGACATGGTTTGCGGCTCGCCAGAACAGTCCCGTTACACCCCTGCCCCGTGCAGCCCATTAACCGCCCCGCCCGTCGCGGGCGCCTTGCCGTCCTTGCCGTCCTTGCCGCCCTCGCCTGCCGGGGCGGGCGGGACAGGCGGCTCGCCGAAGCCCGCCGCCCTGAACTTCTCGATGAGCGCCGTGTTGGCCGAGTCGAGTTCCAGCGCCTTCTCCCACTGGGCCTTCGCCGCCTCGGCCATGCCCTTCTTGAGGTAAATGTCGCCAAGGTGCTCGCGGAGCACCGGGTCGTCGGCCTCGGCGTCCACCGCCTTCTGCATCTCGACCACGGCGCGGTCGAGGTTGCCCATCTTGAAGTAAATCCACGCGAGGCTGTCGATGTAGAACCCGTTGTCCGGATCGAGCTTGAGGGCGCGCTCGATAAGCGACAGCGCCTCGTCCAGCCTTATGCCCCTGTCGGCGAAGCTGTACCCCAGGTAGTTGAGCGCCTCGGTATTCTCCGGGTTGGCCTCGATGGCGAGCTTCAGGTTCTCGACCATCTTCTCCATGTCCTTGAGCTTGTCGTACGCGACGCCGAGGTTGAAGTACACCTTGTCCTTGGCCTTGGCGAGCGGGAGCGCCTTGTTCAGGTACTCGACCGCGTCTTCCGGCCTGCCGGTCTGGATGAGCGTCGCGCCGAGGTATAGATAGAACTCGGCCTGCATCGGATGTCCGCTCGACACGCCCTTCAGGTACTCCACGGCGCTGTCCATGCCCTTGGTCTTCTCTATAAGGTACGCAAGGTGCAGTATCGCCTCGGTGTCCTTGGGGTCCTTCTGGACTATTGCACGGTACTGCTCCTCCGCCTTGCCGTACTCGCCGGTCTCCTCGTATATCGCGGACAGGTACTGGCGCGGCTTAGTGTCGTCCGGGTGGAGTGAGCTGAGCCACTCGAACTGCTCGACGGCCTTTCCGTACTCCTTCTCCTGGACGTAAATAAGCCCGAGCGTGGTCATCGCCTCCGGGTTGTCCGGCCTCAGCATCAGGATGCCTTCGAGCTGTTCTCTTGCCCCGGCGTAGTCGTTGCCCTGGAGATACACCTGGGCGAGCCTGTCCTTTACCTCGAGGTTGGCCGGGTCCTTCTCCAGCATCCCTTTGTACGTCTCTACGGCCTTGCTGGTGTCGCCCTTCATCTCGTATATCGCGGCCATGCTCATGTGGGCGAGTTCCAAATCCGGCCTGTCCTCGGCGGCCCTGCCGAACGCCTCGAGCGCCTTGTCGTACTCTTTCATGTCGCCGTATATCCTGCCGAGGTAGAACTCGGCCATTACCGAGCCCTCCTTGCTGGCCTTGAACCGCTCCATGACGGCGACCGCCTTGTCGAACTCCTTCCGGCTCGCGTAGAGGTTGCTCAGGTATATGTAGGCGTCGGCCTTGTCCGGCGCAAGCTCTATCGCCTTGTCGTATGCCGAGGCGGCCGCGTCGAGCTTCCCGGAGGATGCATAAAGCCCTCCGAGGAACATGTGCGCCGGGACGTAAGCCGGGTCGGCCTTTATTGCGGCCTCCGCGTACTGCCCGCCCTCGGTGAACCGCCCCTGCCTCATGAAGGACCTCGCCATCGCTATCATAAGCACCGGCGAGTTCGTGTCGTACGTCAGTGCGGCGGTGTACTCGTTCATCGCGGACTGTATGTCGCCGTCCCTCTCGTTTAAGTACCCCTTCATGAAGTGCAGGTATGCCTGGTCCACGTGGTGGGGCAGGGTTTTCTTCACCGGCGCAGAAGGCGCGCTTGCGCCGGTCGCGGCCGGGCCCGCCACGGCGCACGAGGCAAGGATGGACAGCGCGGACGCGAGCGCCGCGAACTTCAACCAGCTTGATTTAATCATGTGCTACTTCTTCTCGGCCTTCCCGCCGTTGACGACGTCGTCGTCGCTTTTTCCGCCCAGCGTCTTTTTGAAGTTGGATATCGCCTTGCCGAGCCCCTCGCCGAGCTGCGGAAGCCTGCCCGCGCCGAACACGAGGATAACGATAACCAGGACGATTACGAGTTCCGGCAAACCTATTCTGCCCATCAAGTACCCCCATCCCGGACAACAAGTCCGGTGTTATCCGCAGACCTTGACACTGGACTCCGCCACTGCCAGGTCAGCAGGCGTGTTCACGTTGAAAAACGACTGTAGCTCCGGGTCGAGACCCCTCGCCTCGTCCTCCGCGACGTACATGACGTCGAGGCTTTTGTACACGTCCTGAAGCCTTTTGCCGCCCTGCCGGAGCGCATCCTCCAGCGCCTGACCGGCCGTGCTTCTGTAGAACGCGAAGAGCGGTTCCAGGTACGGGCCCACCCTCGGTACCACTGCGTCTCGGCCCGGCGCGAGCGCCGCCATGTAGCGCACAAGTCCCGGCTCCATGAACGGCATGTCGCACCCGGCAACGAATATGTATTCGTTCCTTGCGGCCTGTATGCCGCTGTACACGCCGATGAGCGGGCCGCGCACGTCCAGGTAGCCGGTAACGTCTCCCGCCACCCTGCACCCGAGCCCGGCGTAGAGCGCCGGGTCGCGTGTCACGACCACCACCTCGTCGAACAGCGGCGAAAGCGCCCGAAGCTCGCGCTCGATGATGGTCACCCCGCCCACCCTCACGAAGGACTTGGGGGTCCCCATCCTGCTGTTCTCGCCTCCGGCGAGTATTACCGCCGTGGCCGGGAATGCTAATTTTTCAGGCTTCATCGCGGCGCGCCTTCATTGGATGTCACATAGTCCAATGTACACAATAAACCGTGAAAAGTCAATAAATAACGGCTTACACAAACCTCAGCTTCACGCCCGCCGGACATGCCCCGACGCCAGCAGCGAGGTCATAAAACCGGCTTAGTCCCCTTACGTGTTCCGGGCCGAGTTCGTACGACACCGTACTCCAGTAGTCAACGAGACCGGAGCCTCCCATCCACGCGGCCTCGGCCGCGCCGGCCGCTATCTCCGGGTATGCCCCGGACGCGGCGGTGCGCGCCGCAACGATGTCGGCTTTGAACCTGTCCACGAGCCCAGGCTCCCTGCGGGCCGCGTCCTCCCTCACCATCCAGAGCGCGAACACGAACGGGAGCCCCGTGAACTCCCGCCATATACCGCCCAGGTCGTAAACAAAGATCCCGCTCTCCGGCGGAAGCGCAAGGTTCTCCTTGAGCGCCTCGTCGCCAATAAGAAGCGCGGCGTCCCGGCCTTCGAGCATGGACGCAAGCTCCGGCCTGCACGGGACAAGCTCGGCATTGACACCATATTTGTTCTTCAGGAGCACGGACAGAAGCACGGTAGACGTGGCGGACGCGGACGAGACGGCAATTGTCTTTCCGCCGAGACTCTCAACCGGCACGCGCGAGAAAAGAAGGATGCTCATTATGTCGCCGGTCGAGCTGATGGACACATCCGGGACTATCAGGTAATCGCCTGCGTGGCGGACGTATTCTATGGAAGACGACGGGCTGACGTCCAGCTCGCCCGCGGCGAGCATGGCGTTAAGCGCCGCCGGCTCGCCAGTGACGAACTCGTATTCCCGGCAGTCGGCATGCTTCTTGAGAGTGGTGTATATCGGCGTGCAGTTTGCGTAGCGGATCTCGCCGATGCGGAGTTTTGTTGACATGTGTCTCTTGCTTTTATGCAGGGGCCGACCCGTGTGTCGGCCCTTCTTCGTTTTCATGTAGGGGCGGGTCCCCGTGCCCGCCCTGCCTTAATGCTCTACAATAAAACCCATGAAGGGCAGGCACGGGGGCCTGCCCCTACATTAAGAAAAGAGCAACTTCCTGGATTCCCGCCTTCGCGGGAATGACGGTCAACTGCAAATCCCCGCTGTAGTCCCCCCTTTTACAAAGTGGGGACAAAATATTTAACCTCCCCCTTTGAAAAAGGGGGAATGAGGGGGATTTGGCTCCCGACCCCTTTACTCGTACCTCAGCGCCTCTATTGGGTCGAGCCTCGACGCCTTGACGGCCGGGTATACCCCGAAGAAGACCCCGACCGCGGCCGAGAACGTGAACGCGAGGACAATGGACCAGAGCGACACGCTTGTCGGCAGCGACGTGAACTTCGAAAGCCCGAACGCGAGGCCGACCGCGAGCAGGATGCCAATCAGGCCTCCCACCATGCTGAGCGCCAGCGACTCGATGAGGAACTGGACGAGTATGTCACGGCTGGTCGCGCCGACCGCCTTCCGGACGCCTATCTCCCTCGTCCTCTCGCGCACGGATACCAGCATGATGTTCATGATGCCGATGCCGCCGACGAGGAGCGATATGCCCGCTATGCCCGCGAGGACGGCAGTCATGATGCCCATGATCTTTGTCATCGCGGAGAGCATCGCGCCCTGGTCGGTTATGGTGAAGTCTTCCTTGTTGTCGTGCCTCTTTATCAGGACGTCCTTTATCTGCCTGCGGGCGACCTCCATGTTGTTCTCGTTCTCCACCTGGACGAGGATCTCGAACAGCCTGTCCGTGTCGAACAGCTCCATGCCGGAGGTAACCGGAATGAACACCACGTCGTCCATGTCCCAGCCTAGCGTCACGCCCTTGTGCGCCATGATGCCGATGACACGGTAGCGCGAGTCGCCGACGACGACTATCTCTCCGAGCGCGTTGGCGTCTCCGAAAAGCTCCTTCTTCACCACCCGGCCGAGGACGACGACACGGCGCGAGGTGTCCACGTCCGTCTGGTCCACGAACCGCCCTATCTCGACGTACATGTTCCGGACGCGCTCGAACTCCGGCGTCACGCCGATTACCGTCGTGTCCCTGCCACGGTTGCCGAACTTTACCCGGCTCGTGCCGAGAACTACAGGCACCGAGTCCTTGACCGCCCAGCTCCGCCTGCCTATCGCCTTGGCGTCGTCGTAGGTCAGCTTGTTGGTCGTGCCGGTCGCGGCCATCATCATCGAGCTGCCGGACGTCTCGGTCTTCCCCTGCGTTATGATCAGGATGTTGCTGCCGAGTCCTTCCAGTTCCCTTGCGATGTACTTGCGCGCGCCCTCGCCTATGGAGACGAGGAGTATCACTGCGAGCACGCCGATGATGACTCCGAGCATCGTGAGCGACGAGCGCACCTTGTTGGACAGGAGCCCCTCGAACGCGACCGTCAGGCTCTCGCGTATCTCCATCAGCCCACCGCCTCGTCGGACTCGACCATGCCGTCCTTCAGTATGACGCGACGTCCGCCAGCGTCCGCGACCCTCGGGTCGTGTGTTACCATTATTATCGTCACGCCCGCCTTGTTCAGGGAGTCGAGCATCCCCATTATCTCGGCCCCGACCCTGCTGTCGAGGTTGCCGGTCGGCTCGTCGGCGAGGATCATCGCGGGTTCGTTCACCAGGGCGCGCGCTATGGCGACCCTCTGCTGCTGCCCGCCGGACAGTTCCATCGGCCTGTGGCCTGCGCGGTCGGCAAGCCCGACCCGCTCCAGCATGGCGAGCGCCCGCTCGCGCCTGGCATTCGGCGGGACGCCTCCGTACACCATCGGAAGCTCGACGTTCTTTAAGGCTGACAGCCTCGGCAGGAGGTTGAAGGTCTGGAACACGAACCCGATGCGGCGGTTCCGTACATGCGCGAACTCCGCGTCGTCGAGGCCGGACATCTCCCTGGCCTCGAACAGGTACGACCCTGTCGTCGGCCTGTCGAGGCAGCCGATGATGTTCATGAGCGTGGACTTCCCGGAGCCGGACGGGCCCATCACGGAGAGGAACTCGCCCGCCTCGACGCCGAGGCTCACGCCCCGGAGGGCGTCCACCTCGACCGCCCCCATCCGGTACGTCTTGGTCAGCCCTCTCGTCTCGATGATCATGGACCCGGCATCTCCGTGACCTTCGAGCCGTCCTTAAGCCCGGACGCGTCCGGCGTGGTTATCACTCGGTCGCCTTCTTTTATGCCGCCGGTAAGCTCGGCGTCGCTCCAGCTCATGTACCCGACCGTGACCGGCACGAGCTTCGCCTTGCCGTCTTCCACAATGTACACGAGCTTCCTGCCATCCCTGTCGAGCACAGCCTGGGCCGGCACGTGGATTATGCCCTTCATCACGCGGGATATGACCTCTATGTCGGCGGACATGCCGGGTTTAAGGAACTCGACCTCCTCTCGGAATGCCGTCCTGACCTCGAACGTCCGCGTCTCCTGCTTGGAGCCGGACACTATGGGAGAGATCCTGGTTATCTCCGCGTCCAGGAGTTTTTCCGGGAGCGCGTCGACGTGCACCTTGACCGGCATCCCGACCCTGAGCTTGGAGACGTCCACCTCGTCGATGGTGGACAGGACATATATGTCCTCGGGGTCGAGCATCTCGACTATTACCGAGCCCAGGCTGACCATTTCGCCGATGTCTACCGGACGCTTCGATATGACCCCGTCGATGGGAGACTTTATGGTACAGTAACCGAGCTGCACCTCGACCGACTCGACCGCGGCTGCGGCCTGCTTCACGCTCGAACGCGCGGCCGAGACCTCCGCCTCCCGCACCTTGGACACGTCGAGAGAAGCGATAGCAGACTCGTACCGCGCCTTCGCCACGTCGTATGTCCGCTGGGCCGCATCCCTGTCCTGCTGGGATATCATACCGCGTTCGAAAAGAGTCTTCGAGCGGGTGAGGTTGCCCTCGGACTCCTTGAGCACAGACTTCGCCTCCTCCACTGTGGACGCGGATGTGGCCTTCTCGATGACCATCCCGGCCTCGGACTGGGCCAGGCGGCTCTTCGCCAGCGCGAGGTTCGCACCAGCCTGTGAAAGCTCGGCCAGGACGTCCGCCCTGTCGAGTTCCGCAATCAACTGGCCCTCCTTCACGAAGTCGCCCTCCTCGACCGGCAGCCTGACTATCCTGCCCATCCTCTGTGCGGAGACCGTGACGTTATGCTCGGACTCTATGGTCGAGGTGGTAGTCGCGGTAACGGTCGCGGTCAGGTCGCCCCTCTTCAGGACCGCCGTCTTGACCGGCACAGGCTTGTCCATCCTGCCCTTGAGGTACCAGCCGCCGCCGGCGACCGCCGCGGCGACTACAAGGATAACTATAAGCTTCGCTGTCCTGGACATCATGTTTTTTCCGGGTTAGAATTCGAACTCGCTCTTTGTCACCTTGCCGCCCTTGTCCACTTGCTGTGTCAGGACGAAGTTCTGGTCCCCCGGCCTGAGGGCGAAACGGAGGTCCTGTATGTTGACCAGCCAGCCATTCGGGAGTTCTTCATACGATATGTACGGGTGCCTCGCGAACTCGACGAACACCCTGCCCGCGTCCGACGCCAGGGCGGCCTTGATACCGTCGTTCCCCATCTCCTTGGCTATAGCTTCGTTGCCGGACCACCTGCCCAGCTTGATGTTGTACCAACCCAGCCTGAACCAGTCCTCGTCCTCGGCGACCATGTGCCAGCTGAAAGGGTCCAGGGCGGACGGGAACGCGCTTATCTTCGCGGCCTTAGGGTACTCTGCCCGGAACCTGTCGACCGCCTTGCCGTGCTCATAGTACCGGACGCCCCAGTAAGAGAAGAGCAGAAGGAAGCAGCCGACAAGGACACCGGTGCGGTCAGCGCCGAACCTCATTATTATCAGGCTGAGCACGAGCAGGCCGGTCAGCAAGGGATCCACGATGAACACCATGTCGAGCGCGTACCACTTGTCGGTGAACGGCCAGAACAGCTTGCAGCCGTAGCTGTTCGTCAGGTCCATAAGGACGTGCAGGCCCACGCCCGCGAAGGACAGCGCGAGGAGCGCCCCGACTGCTGCCTTGCCACGCCCGAGCCGGTATGCCGCAAGCGTCACGATGAGCGATATGGCGATGACGCCGAGCAGCGAGTTGCCTACCACCCTGTGGTACTGAAGGTATGTGATCTGGTCCCCGAGCATGAGCGGCATGTCGAGGTCCGGCGCGACCGTGGCCGCGAGCACCGCGCCCGCGCCCGCCCTTCCGTATTTGTCCTTCACTGCGTAGGCGATTACGCCGCCCGCGAGGATGTGTGTTATCGTGTCCATTTCACCTCGTGTTACTGTTGGGGCGCGGTTTACAGCGCACACACCAAGTTGCCGGGGCCGGCCGTCGTGTCGGCCCTGCCTGTCACCCCCGTGAAAACGGGGGTCCATTTTGACTCTAAGCATTAAAATGGATTCCCGCTTTCGCGGGAATGACATTATAGGCTATTCGTATCTAAGCGCGACTATCGGGTCCATCGCGGCCGCCTTCCTCGCAGGGTAGTACCCGAAGAATATCCCGACCGCGGCGGCAAAGCCGAACGACAGGACGACCGACAGCACGGACACCTGCGTCTCGAAGTCCGAGAACCTCCCGATGAGCGCCGACAACCCCATCCCGAGCGCGATGCCTATCAGGCCTCCTATCAGCGAGAGCACGACCGCCTCTATCAGGAACTGGAGCAGGATGTCCCTGCCCTTCGCGCCGACCGCCATGCGTATGCCTATCTCGCGGGTGCGCTCGGTGACGGAGACGAGCATTATGTTCATGATGCCGATGCCGCCGACAAGGAGCGATACGGACGCGACGCTGCCAAGTAATATCGCCATTATCTTCGTCTGCATCTCGGCCATGGCCAGCATCTCCGTCAGGTTCCTTATGGAGAAGTCGTCGTCCTCGCCGGGCGGTATCTTGTGGCGCTGCCGCAGAAGCTCCGTTATCTGGTCCACTGCTTTGTCGAGGAGTTCCGAACTTCTCGCCGTGGCCATCACCGCGTTCAGCCGTGTCGAACCGAAGAGCCTCGTCTGGGCGGTTGTATACGCGACCACGATAGTGTCGTCCTGGTCCTGACCGGTCGGCGACTGGCCCTTCTCGGCGAGGACGCCGACGACGGTGAACGGGACGTTCTTTATCCTTATCACCCTGCCCACGGGGTCGTCGCTGCCGAAAAGCTCCTTCACCACTGCCGTGCCGAGGACGCAGTTCTTCGTCCTGCCGTCCACGTCCTGGCGTGTAAGGAAGCGGCCCTCTACCACGGACCAGTCCCGGACAACCTCGAAGTACTCGTCTGTGCCGAGGACCGAGGTGTTCCAGTTCCTGTCGGCGTAGACGACCTGGGCCGAGCCGCGAACGATGGGCGCGACCCCGCCCACGGCCGAGCAGTCTTCGCGCATGGCCACGACGTCGTCTATTACGAGCGTATCGACGTTTCCGCTGCCGAGCCGTGCCCCGCCGGACGTCGAGCTGCCCGGGAGTATCAGGACGAGGTTCGAACCGAGCGACTGTACGGACTTGGCGAGCGATGCCCTAGCCCCCTCGCCGACCGCGAGCATGGTTATGACCGCGGCGACGCCGATTATTATGCCGAGCATGGTAAGACCTGAGCGCATCTTGTTCACGCGGAGCGCGCGGAGGGCTATCCTTACGGTCGGGAGTATGTACATGGTTATAACAATTTCCGTATTGCGCGGTCTCAAGGGGGCGCGGCCCCCGCCACTAAATATTATGGCCCCGGACAAGGGGGAAACGTTCCCCCTTGCATCCCCTCGATCCTATAAGGATGGAAGCCAAATATGGCGAGCTTCGCCCGCCGTATTTTTTAACAACCTGGCCCCAACCTATTGCTCCCCCTCTTAAGATAAGAGGGGGCCGGGGGGGCGTTATGATGTATCGGCGACAGACCCCGGAATCCGTGGATTGCCGGTGAAACCCCTGGATTCCCGCTGGAGCCTGCCCCGGTATGCCTAAAGCCGGGGCGGGAATGACGAGTGTCATCGGCAGCCGCCGCCGCTTCTGTCGTCTTCGACGACCCGGCCGTCCCGGAAATGGATGCGCCGTCTGGCGTATCCGGCAATGTCCAGCTCGTGCGTCACGAGGACGACGGTTATGCCCTTGTCCTCGTTGAGGCGGCAGAATATCCGCATTATCTCGCCGCCCGTCTTCGTGTCGAGGTTGCCGGTCGGCTCGTCCGCGAATATCAGGGACGGGCTGTTGACTAGAGCCCTCGCTATCGCCACCCTCTGCTGCTGGCCGCCGGAAAGCTGGTTCGGGAAGTGGTGCTCGCGCCCCTCCAACCCGACCTCGGCGAGCGTGGCCATCGCCTTCTCCCGCCTTTGACCGGCGGACATGCCGTTGTAAAGCATCGGCAGCTCGACGTTCTCGATGGCGGACGTCCGCGCGAGGAGGTTGAAACCCTGGAAGACAAACCCGATAGTCCTGTTCCTGAGTTCGGCCAGCCTGTCCTTCGACAGCCCCCCGACAGCGACCCCGTCGAGCAGGTACTCGCCCGACGTAGGCCTGTCCAGGCAGCCGAGCATGTTCATGAACGTGGACTTCCCGGAGCCGGACGCGCCCATCACGGCCACAAACTCCCCGTCCCCGACGGTCAGGCTGACGCCGTCCAGCGCGCGCAGTTCGGTGTCGCCCAGGCTGTATACCTTCACGAGGTCACGCACCTCTATCAACTCTATAACCTCATCCCGTGCGGACGGCCGCCGGAGCCGCCGGAAGCCTTGCCGCCGGACGTCTTGTCATTCACGTCCACTACCACGGTATCACCCTCGTCCATTCCGGACAGTATCTCGGTGTTCGTGAAGTCCGTTATGCCGAGCCTGACTCGCACCGCCTCGGGCTCGCCGCCCTTGAGCGTCCAGACAGTCCTGCCCTCACGCGCGGCCTCGACCTTGTTCTTCTTTCTGACGTCCTCGCCCATGTCCACCCGGAGCGCGGCGTTCGGCAGCAGCAGGACGGCGGACTTCCTCGACGTAATTACGTTGACGTTCGCCGTCATGCCCGGGCGGAGGAGGAGTTCCGGGTTGTCCACCTCGACTATGCCGGTATACGTCACGACGTTCTGGACGGTGATGGGCGCGTAGTATATCTCGGACACCCTGCCCTTGAACACCTTCTCCGGGAATGCGTCCACGGTAAACTCGGCGTCCTGCCCGACCTTCACCTGCCCCACGTCGGCCTCGTCTATCGAGACCTCGACCTCCATCGTCTTCAGGTCGCCTATGTCGAGGAGTTCCGGGGTCGAGAAGCTTGCCGCGACGGTCTGGCCAACCTCGACGTTCTTGTTGATCACGACGCCGTCCATCGGGGCCCTTATCACGGTCTTTCCGAGGTTTGTCTCCGCGATGACCAGTCCTGCCCTCGCCTGCTCGACCGCGGCCCGCGCGGACTCTATCTGCGCGTCCGTCACCCCGTCCTTCGCCCTGTCGGCCACCGCCTGCTCATGCTGTGCAATGGCGACGTCGAGCGCCTCCTTCGCGTTGTCCAAATCCTGCTGGGACACGATGCCCCGGCCGAAGAGTACCTTCTGGCGCTCGAACGAAGCCTTGACCTTCGCGAGTGTGGCCTGTTTCTGGCCGAGCGCGGTCAGGACGGAACTCCTCTGCATGTCGCGTCCGGCAAGCTGTTCCTGAAGCCTCGCCTCGGCCCCCTTGAGGTTTGCCCGCGCCTGCGCAACCGCCGATTTGAACGTCTCCTGGTCGAGCTTCAGGAGCACCTGCCCCTTCTTCACCACCGAGTTGTTGTCCACGTATATCTCGCGTATCGGGCCGGATACCTCGGTGCCGACAAGGACCGAGACCTTGGGGTCCACGCGGCCCGTCGCCGAGACGGAGGACACTATGTCACCCCTTGTAATGGTCTCGGTGACGTACCCGCTTTCCTCCGGCCCCTTGAACTTCTGGAACACCAGGTAAGCGATACCGGCAAGGGTCAGCACGGCCAAAAGCGAAATGACTGCCTTCTTCATCTTACTTCACGCCCTTCCCGACGCTCCGGAGGAGCGATGTGTACGCGGAGTGGTAGTCATACACCGCCTGCGCAAGGTCGGTCTGCGCCTTTGTGAGGGATACCCTCGCGTCCGTGACCTCGATAAGCGGGCCAACCCCGGCCTCGTACCGCCCCTGGGCGATTTCGAGGTTCTCCCTGGCCTTGTTGACGGACGACTCCAGGGCGGAGAACCGCGCGCGCGCGTCTTCCACTGCGATATACGCCTGGCTCACCTGCGACTGGACAGAGAGTTTCGTGTCATCGAGCTTGTACTTCATGGAAAGCGCATTGGCACGCGCCTGCCCGACACGGGCCTCCGTCCGGAACCCCTCGAATATCGGCAGGGCCAGCGCAAGCTGGACGTTGTGGTTCTCCTGCGGCTCGGTGTGGTCCTCGTCGTACCAGTTGAGCGCCGCGCCGGCGGAGACCGTCGGCAGATGTCCGGACCACACAGCCTTTACCGAGGCCTCGGAGGAGCGCACCTGCGCCTCGAGCGCCTGTATGTCCGGCCTGTTGGCCACAGCCTCCCTGAAGTAATCCTCCATCGGCTTCTTCAGCTCCTCGACCATCGGCTGTTCGACGACCGTGGTGGGCGTCAGCGGGTCAGCGCCGAGCCTGGTGTTCAGCGTCGCGCGCGCGGACCTGACCGCGTCGTTCGCCTGTATGATGGCCACTGCCGCGCTGTTCACCTCGACCTCGGCCTGCGTGACGTCGAACCGCGGCTTCACTCCTACCTCGTAGAAGGCCTGGGCCTGCTTCAGGTGGCTCTTCGCCGCTTCGAGCGTCTCCTCGCTGACCTTCACGAGGCTCTGGGCCTTCAGAAGGGCGAAGTAAGCGTCCATCACGTCGTAGGCCACGGACTGGCTTGTCGAGTCGAGCGTCTTGATGAGCGAGTTCTCCACCTCATCCAGGCTCTTGACGCTGTAATACGTCCTGCCGAAGTCGAACAGCGTCCAGTTCCCGTTGAACGTGAAGTTGTTGGCGATGTAATGGGCCTTGGTCAGAGAGTTGGTGCCTCCGAAGCGGACCTGTCTCGCGGAGAATATGTAGTTCCTGCTCACGTCGAAGCTGAACTGCGGCCAGTAGGCCGACTCGGCGATGCGGGCGCCCTGCCGGGCCGCCTCCACGTCCTGCTCCGCGCCCTTGATGCGCGGGTGGCCGCCGAGCGCGATGTTCACCGCCTCGTCTAACGCTATCGGCCGGTCTGTCGGGATGTCCGCAGCAATGGCCGTACCCGGCAGCGCGCCCATGAGCAGGGCCGCCGCGAGTACGGACAGGCAGGTACTTAGAAGACGCGTCATGGCAAATGGCCTCCCTGGGATTGTCCGTTAATGCAAAGTTGATATTCGACCAGATATTATACTACACTATGGCGCAAATCCCCAAGATATTTTGGCGGATATGGCTTTATAACTTAGACGTGCGGAGTGGCGGAAAAGATTACAGGATAATGCAAAAAACTGGTGCTATCCGGCAACCAGGCAAGGCATACTTCCTGGCCACGTGTCAAACACGGGGCGACTGGTAAGTACACGTCGTGCCCGATACTTCATAACGCCCCCCCGGCCCCCTCTTATCTTAAGAGGGGGAGCAAGAGGATGATGCCAATATGATTACATGGAAAAGCCGTCCGAATGCCGGTGGCAGCGGGTGCAGTCCGTGCCGGAGTAATCCTTCCCGTCTTTATGGACGGTGGAGCCGGCCCCGCGCCTGTGCCGCTTCGTCATCGTGTGGCAGACCTCGCAGATGCCGTCGTAGACGGCGTCGCCGTCCGCGAAAGAGTTTTTTCCGCCCCGCGCCCTGAACACGACCCTGCGGGAGGCCCTGTCCGGAGTCCTGACTGTCCGCCGGACTGCCATTATGTTGTCCGTCCCGTGCACGACATGGCAGTCGAGGCAGTTAAGGCCCTGGTGCGTGTTCTCGGAGTGGCAGTCATAGCAGAGCCGGTTGTCCTCGGTAGTTACCCGCAGGTAGGGGGTGCCGAGTGTCACGTACACGTTCGCGCCGGGCTTCAGGGCAGTCCTGAACCTTACCGTGCCCTCTGTCTCGTCGTATGTATATCCGGACGGGTCCGCGAGGTATCCCCTCGCGGACTTGAGCATCTTAGGCCTGGGCGTCAGGCCGTCAGTGACGTACACACTCGGCTCGACATGCCCCATACCTGACCAGCCGCCCATGTACAGCCTGTACGTCCTGCGGTCGTCCGTCGTCGTCATCTCCCATGCGCGGCCGTAGTCGCCAGGCTTCTCCATCACGTTGTGGCAGGTGACGCATACGACGAGCTTCCCGTCCTTCAGGTGGCCGGCCATACGGTTGCTTCTGGGGCCGGTGGCGACAGTCCCGTATGTCGGCGTCTTCGTCCCGCCCGAACCCGCCTCTACAAGCATCGGGTGGCCCGTGCCGTCCACAAGCATCGCCTCCGCCATCCCTGCCTTGTTGTGGCACAGCCCGCAGAACTCCGGCTGCACCATGAAGTCCCCGGACGGCAGGAGCTCCTTAGGGAGGTGACAGACCTTGCAGTCGCCGGACAAGTACCCGTCCCAGGACGTGTGCGGAAGTTCCGGCCTGGCCTTGTCTTCGGGGAGCACTATCAGCGAGACCGGTATCTCGCAGTCGCCGGAGCCGCTCCCGCCTCGGAGCTTGGGGAGCACGCTGACCGTGCCCTCGTAGAACCCGAGCGCGAGCCTCGACGTGTCAACGCCGACGCTGAACTCGCCGGACGACTCGCCCTTGCCGTTGGATATTATTATCCAGTCCTCGCTCCGTTCGGCGTGCCAGCGGCCCAGGCCCTTTATCCTGACCCTCACCCGCACCATGCCGGGCACCGGCCAGCCCCTCTGGTACTTGAAGTCTATCGCCGTCCTGTCGGTGGTCACTCCGTCCGGCGACGTTATCGGGTGCTCATTCGAGCCAGCCGTGATGGGCGTTGACGGCGGCGACGCTACGGGCGCGACCAATTCCGCCTGCTGCGCGGCGGGCGGCTGGGCCGCAGGCGGCAGGCCGCTGACTGGCTGTACGTGCTCCGGCATAGTGCTGTCGGTTGCGTCCACAGGGCTTACGTCTTCGTCAACATGCAGGGGCTCGGGAGTCCGGCTGGAGGTTTCTCTCATGCGGCGGGCGGGCTCGGCAGTGTCGCCGGGCACGGGTGCGGACATTCCGGCCGGCGTTACGGAATCGCCGCCTGGAAGCTCAGGTCCGTCGCCGCCGCCCAGGTCTGGGACGTCCCGCGAGGTGGCCTTTGTGAGGACGACAGGAGTTCCGTCGCCGGAGTCGCCGTACTGCGGCTTAGGGTAAGGGGGAGGCAATATAAGGAGAAGAAACGTGATGACCAGGTGGAAAAGGACCGACCCGGCGAGGAAGTTGGGCTTGTTCATTGTTTACGTGCCCAAGGGTCAGTGCCCCAGGGCGCAGGGCGGGAAGCAGAACCTGTAGACGTCCTGCCAGGAGTGCACCCTGCACATGTTCTCGTGCTCGACATGCCTGTTCCACGGGGCGTCGAAGAGCAGGACGTAAGTCCCCTCGTCGGCCAGCTCAATGGCGAAGTTCTCCTGGTCCTCGAAGAAAAGCTCGTACTGCGTGCCGCCCACCTTGCTCTTCCCCGAGAATATGAGGTCGTCGAAGGGTATGCCGTGCCGTTCCAGCCAGGAGAGCGTCTGCCGTTCGACCGAGGACGGGCGGGATGTGACAAGCTCTATCCTGTGCCTGACCTTGAGAAGCTCCAGCGTCTCCCTCGCGCCCTCGATGACCTCGAGCTGCGTGAAGATCTCCCCGTGGTTGAAGAGGTCCATGATGTCCTTCAGGTCCTGACGGGTGATGCCTGCGACGTTCTCGAGAGTGTAGGTCTTTATGTCCTCACGCGTTAGGTCCAGGCCGCGCCTCTCAAGGAGTACCCTCCGGAGTTCCTTCTCCGTGTCCGCGATGACGTTGTCTATGTCAACCCCTATAATCATCCAGCGCCTCCACTGGCCGCGCCGCGCCCTGGCGCACGACCATGAAACCAGAAAAGACTATCATCGCCCCGCCCAGCAGGGCGAGCGGGTGGGGCGACTCCCCGAGGAACAGGAACGCGAGGACTATCCCGAGCACCGGCTCCAGGTAGCCCAGGACGCCGGCCTCCTGCGCGGTTACGTCGCGTATGCCGTACATGTATATCACTATGGCTAAGGTCGTATGCACAAGCCCGACCACAGCGAGTATCAGCCCCTGCCCGGGCGTAATCGCAAGGCCGCCACCCGGGAGGACAAAGGCGGACAAGGCAGCCGCACCGAACAGAGTCTGGACGAAGACCACCTTGACCGGGTGATGGCGATGGGTCACCCGGCGCGACACTATTATGACGAAGGCGTACATCAGCCCGGACAGTGTGCCCGCGAGCGCGCCGAGCAGCCCGTCGCCGTCCATGGCCCCCAGCCCCCTCGTAAACACAAGCCCAAGCCCTGCCGCGGACAGGACAAGGGCCATGAGAGTAGAGCGTCCCATCCGGTCCTTCAGGATAAAAGGGGCGATGAGCGCCACGAAGACCGGAGCGGTGTAGTGGGTGAGCACCGCGCTCGCCACTGTGGTGAGCTTGAGCGCGAAAAAATACGTGATGATGTTGGCGAGCGAGAAAAAGCCGAGGAGCATCAGTCCGGGGAGCCCGTCCGTCATCCCGACCGGCTCACGCCTGGCCGTGAATGCCAGCGCGATACCCTGAAACGCGAGGCCGAACAAGGCGTTGTAGAACACTATTACGAGTACCGGCAGGTCCAGCGAGCGGACAGCCAGCCCCCAAGTGCTCCATACCGCCAGGGCGGAAATAATAAGGAACCTGCTTCTCAACTCCCACCTTTCTTGCCGACAGGTTATTATCTCCCAAACCGCCCTCGGATGTCAACCGCAATCGTTTGTAATACATGACAAAACGCCTATATTGTGCTACAATAACATACAAGACAGAAAAAGTCTTATATAACACTGAAAACCAAAGGAGAGCCAAAATGAAAACCCTTATGATGAGCCTCATGGCGGCGGCATTCGTGCTCGTTGCCGCGTCGTTCTCAGGCGCGGAAATGATGTGGAAGGACTATAGCGGGGCAACCACTCAGGAATATCACGCCCTGGAGGCGATTGACTCCGCTGGCATCGCGGTGATAACCATTACCCCCCCCAGCGGGCCGATAGTCTCCGTGGCATCTGAAGAGCTTGTCTTCGACTCGAATGGCGTGTTCACGGCTACCGTCCTCAAGGCGGCGCCGCATGACGCTTCGGCAAGCGCCGGAAAGGGCATGATGGAGGAGAAGGGCACCCTGTACTGCTTCGGTTCGCTAAACAGGCAGTGCGCGGAAGCGTATTAACAAAGCGCAAATGGCGGGGCCACAGGCCCCGCCATTACGTATCTATGTAGTTGTCGCACCCCGTGTCAGACTCTCAGAACCTTCCTGACGTGTTCGCTCAGTTTGACGGGCGAGGTGACCATTTTTACAAGAAAACCCTCGGCCCCAGCCGCCATGACCCGCTCGATCTCGTTCACGCTGCCGCGCGCGGAAAACACTATCACCGGGATGTCCTTGAGGTCGTCCAGCCCCTTCATGTATGCAAGCACCTTGAACCCGTCCATACGCTCCATGTAGAGGTCGAGTATGACCGCGTCCGGCGCGGCCTCACGGAGCCTGCCTATGGCCTCTATGCCGTCCGAGGCCTCGACGACGGACAGCCCGTCTAGCATTAGCTTGCTCTTGTTCATGCGCCTGGTGCATTCGTTGTCGTCTACTATGAGCACCCTCTTCCTTTTGGTGACGGGCACCCGGCTTTCCCGCTCCGCCATGTACCCTTTTATATAGTACCTGTCGGACACGTCCAGGTCCACGAAGCTGAGCCCCATGCCTATCGACTCGTGGCAGCACTTGACCTTCGCGCGGACGGCAATCTCCTTCTGTCCGAGGCTGAACGTGAGCGAGACGACGCTGCCGACCGGGAACCCCCGGCCTGTATGGACGTACAGCCCGCCTTCGCTTACGTCTATGCCCTTCGCCATAATCGAGCCGTTGATCAGTATGTCCGCGTCGTACGTGACCCTCTTGTGCCGTCTCTGGTCGATGCCCAAGCCGCAACCCTCCTGTTGGTTAAGGTGCTGGTCAAGGTAACATACTTGACCATGCGTGTCAACTTGGGTTTACAATTATCAGGGAGATTATAACCATATATTGACACGAAAAAAGGCCCCGGCATACCATATGAACAAGGTGTGCCGGGGCCTTTACGGGTTGCATTACGACCCTTCCCTACACGGCCGTCTCGCCGCGCTCGCCGGTCCTGATGCGTATTACTTCGTCGACGGTGCTGACGAATATCTTGCCGTCGCCTATCTTGCCGGTCTTCGCGGTCTCCTCGATTACCGAGACGACCCTGGCAAGCATGTTGTCCGATACGACCATCTCTATCTTGACCTTAGGCACGAAGGCCACCTCGTACTCCGCGCCCCTGTAGAGTTCCACATGCCCCTTCTGCCTGCCGTAGCCCTTTACCTCCGAAACCGTGAGGCCCGCGATGCCCGCCTCGTTCAGTGCGTCCTTTACCTCGTCCAGCTTGAACGGTTTTATGATTGCCTCTACTTTTTTCATGTCAGCCTCCTTCGGCTATTGTTAGTCGAATATGTATCCGGACTCGCCGTGCTGGGTCTGGTCGAGGCCGCGCAGCTCGTCGTCTTTCTCCACCCTGAGTCCCATGACCAGGTCGAGCACCTTGAGTATCACTATGCTGACGACGAACGAGTATACCATCGTCACGCCGACCGCTACCGCCTGCTTGCCGAGGAGGGCGGCGTTGCCGTAGAACAGGCCGTCCGCGCCGGCCGAGTTGACCATCGTAGTGGCGAAAAGGCCGGTGGCAAGCGCGCCGAACGTGCCGCCGACGAAGTGTACCCCGACCACGTCGAGCGAGTCGTCGTAGCCAAGCTTCGGCTTCAGGTTGACGGCTATGAAGCAGAGCACGCCGCCGATGAGGCCTATGATTATCGACGACATCGGGGTCACGAAACCCGCGCCCGGGGTTATGGCGACCAGGCCGGCGACCGCGCCGGATGCCGCGCCGAGGACCGTCGGCTTCTTGTGGTACATCCACTCGACCAGTGTCCACGATACCGCCGCCGCGGCAGCCGCGAGGTGCGTGGTAACGAATGCCGAGGCCGCGAGGCCGTTGGCCGCGAGCGCGCTGCCCGCGTTGAACCCGAACCAGCCGAACCAGAGTATCGACGCGCCGATTACCGTCATGGTGATGTTGTGCGGGAACATCGGCTCTTTCAGGTAGTTGCGCCTCTTGCCGACCACGAGGGCCGCGGCGAGGGCCGCGATACCGGAGCTGATGTGGACGACGGTGCCGCCCGCGAAGTCGAGCGCGCCCATCTCCCGTATCCAGCCGCCCGGCCCCCACACCCAGTGGGCGATCGGGTCATATACCACGGTGCACCACAACAGGGTGAACACCAGGAAAGTCTTGAACTTGAACCGCTCGGCGAAGGCGCCGGTGATGAGCGCGGGCGTGATGACCGCGAACATCATCTGGAATATCATGAAGGCCAGGTGCGGTATGGTGGCCGCGTAGTTCGGGTCCGGCTCCATGCCGACGTTCGCCAGGCCGAGAAAGTCCAGCCCGCCTATGAGACCGCCGCCCGCATCCGGCGCGAAGGAAAGGCTGTACCCGAAGAGCGCCCACTGCACCGAGACGACGCCGAGTATAATGAAGCTCTGCATGATGGTCGAAAGGACGTTCTTCTTCCTCACCATCCCCCCGTAGAAAAGCGCCAGCCCAGGCGTCATGAACATCACCAGCGCCGTGGATACCAGTACCCATGCGGTATCTCCCATGTTAAGCTGATCCATCTTACCCCTCCTCCTGAATTGCCCGTTGTGTGTTCGGGGCTTTACCCAAGCCCCACCGGTTCCGAACCCGCTCCAAAATTGTAGCGGCCTACGTTTTTGTACTACACTGTTGTATTACAATTTGCGTGCCAGTTTCGCGGCGCGCAAAAAATACCTGCTAACATATTGTTATACATGATATATACGCATCGGACGCTGCACTGTCTTTACACGCATACGTGCCGGGAGGCTGCCGTAAAAAACATCAGGCCCCCGTCCCTGCCTATATCTTAGGCATGGACGAGGGCCTGTATGCTTGCCCTGAAAGGAGGAGTCAGTCCAGGGTAAGGCTTATTCTGAATTTGCTGGTCTACACCTGAAAGACATAATACCTGAGCCATACATAGATGGTAGCGATGGTGACCGTCATCAGCATGACCGGCATCCCGAAGAGCATGAACCGCCCGAATGTTATTTTCCTGCCCATCTTTTCGGACATCCCTACGACGATGACGTTCGCGGATGCGCCGATAACCGTGCCGTTACCGCCCAGGCATGCGCCCAGCGCAAGAGACCACCACATCGGCATGATACCGGGGTGGTGCAGGAGCGCCGTGCCCGACAGGCCGGGCCAGAGCTGTTGCGCCATGTCCGTAATCAGCGGGTTCATCGTGGCGACATACGGTATGTTGTCGATAAAGGCGGATGCAAGCGCCGAAAACCAGATCACCGCCATGCTCGTGGCGAGCAGGTTGCCGTGCGTCATATCGAGCGTCATGACGGACATCCATTTTATCAGACCTACCTTCACCACCCCGCCTACAATTATAAAAAGGCCTATGAAAAAGAAAAGCGTGGACCACTCCACGTCGGAGAAGGCTATGTGCGGCTCGGACGTCCCAGAGAGCAGGAACAGCAGGGCCGCGCCGGACAACGCGATGGTCGCGGGCTGGAGCCCGAGGGAGCCGTGGAAAACAAAACCGGCAAGCACCAGCCCCAAAACCGCGAGCGACTTTCTCAGCATGGCCGGGTCCTTTATCGCCTCGTCCTCGTCCATTGCCATGACCCTTGCCTTCAGGTCGTCCCGCGTCCTCAGCTTTTTGCCCCAGATCAGTTTGATTGCAATGACGTAGACGGCCATTATTACTATTATAACCGGGGCAAGGTTGTAAACGAAGTCCATGAAGCCGAGCTGGGCCTTGGACGCTATCATTATATTGGGCGGGTCGCCTATCAGTGTCGCGGTCCCGCCTATGTTCGAGGCCAGCGCACACGATATCAGGTACGGCATCGGGTCCACATCGAGGGAGTCGGCAATTAGAATTGTAACCGGTACTATGAGGAGTACGGTGGTCACGTTGTCGAGGAACGCGCTCAGCACGGCCGTCACGACCGAGAATATGACCAGTATCCTGACAGGCTCGCCCTTGCCAAGCTTTGCGCTTTTAATGGCGATGTACTCGAATATGCCGGTCGGCCTCATCATGCTTATTATAAGCATCATGGAGATGAGCAGTATGATGACGTTCCAGTCTACCCCGAACTCCTCCATATGGAAGGCCTCGTGCTGGTCGAGCACCTTGAGGAGGAGCATCATCGAGGCCCCTACAAGCGCGATAACCGTCTTGTGGACGGTGTCGGTGACAATGGCCACATATGCCCCAACAAAGATGGCTGTGGCGATCCAGAATGTAGAGTCCGTCACGAAGGGCTGCGCCGCGACCGGTGTCATCGTAAAGCCTTTCATTAAAAGCCCCCCCTTTACACTCTCGAATTCAAAAGAGGGTAAAGGGAGGGCAGTACACGCCCGGGATGCGAATGTCCCGGTTATATTGCGATATCGCCCCGCTCGCCGGTCCTTATGCGGACCGCCTCTTCCACGGGGTACACGAATATCTTGCCGTCGCCTATCTTTCCGGTCTTCGCCGTCTCCTCGATGAGGGCTATCGTCTTGTCGACAAGGGCGTCGGCCACAATCAGTTCGAGCTTCACTTTGGGAACGAACGCGACGTCGTACTCCGCGCCCCTGTAGAGCTCCACGTGGCCCTTCTGGCGGCCGTAGCCCTTGACCTCGGTGACGGTCATGCCCGCGACGCCCGCCTCGTTCAGGGCATCCTTGACCTCTTCGAGCTTGAACGGCTTAATGATTGCCTCGATCTTTTTCATATCAGCACCTCGGGTACCATGTTTATCGCGGCCATGTTAGTCACCCTTCATCTGGAAGCCGCTGTACGCCTCCAGCCCGTGTTCGCCGACGTCGAGGCCTTCCATCTGCTCCTCGTCCGAGACCCTGAGGCCTACGGTCTTCTTAAGGACGGTGAACAGCAGGAACATGGCGGCGAACGTCCAGAAGAACACCGAGACGACACCGGTCAACTGCGTGACGAGCTGTCCCGTGCCGCCGCCGAAGAACAGGCCGTTTATCTCGCCCAGGCCCGCGGACGCGCTGTATCTCGACTCGGCGAACAGACCGACGCAGAGGGTGCCGAACGAGCCGCATACTCCGTGTACGGATATCGCGCCGACAGGGTCGTCTATCTTGAGGGTCCTGTCTATGAACGTAACCGCTGCCACGACTAGGACGCCCGCTATCGCGCCGATTATTATAGCCGAGGACGGCGAGACGACGGCGCATGGGGCGGTGATGGCGACGAGCCCGGCCAGCGCGCCGTTCAGGGCCATAGTTGCCTCAGGCTTGCCGAACCACGCCCATACGGTGAGCATCGCGGTTATCGCGCCCGCCGCGGCGGCGAGGTTGGTCGTCACGGCTATGGTCGCTATGCTCAGGTTCACGCCGGAGGTCGTGCTGCCAGGGTTGAACCCGAACCAGCCGAACCACAGTATGAACACGCCGAGCGCCGCAAGCGGTATGTTGTGGCCGGGTATGGCGTTGACCCTGCCGTCCTTGCCGTACTTCCCGAGCCTCGGGCCGAGTATTATCGCGCCAGCGAGGGCCGACCACCCGCCGACCGAGTGTACGACGGTCGAGCCGGCGAAGTCATGGAATCCCCTCTGCGCGAGCCAGCCGCCGCCCCATATCCAGTGTCCTACTATCGGGTATATGAAGAGCGAGATGAACACGCTGTATACCAGGTACGAAGTGAACTTGGTCCTCTCGGCCATGGCGCCCGAGACAATCGTCGCTGCGGTTGCGGCGAAGACCACCTGGAACATCCAGTAGGTGAACTGCCACAGCCCGTCGGAGGTTGACGGGTCTCCGGAGACCAGGAAGAACTTGTCCGTGCCGAAGAGGCCCATGGAGTCCGCCCCGAACATGATGCCGTAACCTATCGCCCAGAAAGCGAGCGACCCGAAGCAGAAGTCCATGAGGTTCTTCATCATGATGTTGGCCGCGTTCTTGGCGCGGGTCAGGCCCGTCTCCACCATGGCGAAACCCGCCTGCATGAAGAATACGAGGAATGCCGCGAGCAGTGTCCATATCGTGTTGATAGCAACGATGTTGCTCTCGGTGGTCGGGCCTTCCGGGGCCGCTTCTTCCGCGGGGGCCGGTTCAGCGGGGGCGGGGGCGGCATCGGCAGGGGCCGCCGCCTGTCCCTCCACCGCCGCCGGGGCGGCCGGGGCCGGAGCCGGGACGTCCTCGCCCATCGCCGTCACGGCAAGCCCGAGGACCAGCGCAACCGCCAGAACAAGGCCAATGTATTTCCTCAGAATGGTTTTCACGTCGCTCTCCTTCCCTGTCGATACCTATTGTTATCGGTACATCAGAAGTTGATGTCTATCTGCGTGGTGAAGGTCGGCTCGCCGCCTGTCGCCTTCCTGGTGTAGACGTCGTACCCGACTATCACGGACACGTTCTTCGAGAAGGCCCAGGCCGCGCCGACGTTGACCGCGCCGTAAGCGTTGTCGCCGCCCATGTAGTCCACCGCGAGCCAGAGCCTGTCGTCTATCTCGGTCATCACGCGGTCCCATGAGAGCAGGACGCCGTCGTTGTCGGTCTCGCCCAGGTGGTCCTTGAAGTTGACGTTGTCGCCGTTGGCGAAGTACCAGCCCGCGGACAGCCTGCCGACCACCGGTATGGTCTTCGCCGCGAGGACGTAGCCGATGTCCTGCTGGGTGTTCTCGGTGATGTCGCCGCCGTTGGTGCCGACGTTGTATATGCCGGCCGCGAGCGCGGGCGAGCCGTCGAATATCGAGCCCTCCGGCGTGCCGAGCTTGGCGTTGAAGTAAATCGGGTGGTTGTCATAGCTGTTTGAGCCATAACGGATGTAGTCCACGCCGACCTCCATCTGCACCTTCTCGAACGGCAGGACGCCGGCGGTCACGCCCGCGTCGTATATCGTCGGCCAGTAGTTGCCGGCCGGGTCCTTGGCGACCCTCACATAGTTGTCGAAGCCGAGGTGGAACGTCTTGAACGCCTGGACGTCCGTGGACGGTATCCATATCTGCGTGGACGGGGTCGCGCCCGCGACGCCCGACATTGCCAGAGCCAACACACCCGCCAGTACCAAAGTCCTTATCATCCTCTTCATCTCAAGTCCCTCCGTGATTGATGTAGCCGTTATGAAAATGCCCCCTGAAACGCCTGCCCTGACACATCCCCCTTCCGTATTGTTTTGTTGGATTTTCGGTATTCGGATAATCAGTATTGCAGACTTCGTGCCAAAATGAACATAGACGCCAACGTTTTTGTATCATGTTGTTTTATCAGGGCTTTACATGTTAGCTATTTAGGCATGACTGGCAGGCATGGCGATAGCGTCTTGCCTGGCAAATAGACATGGCAGGCTTGGTGCCTGTTTTTTGTGCATGCAAAGTGGATGGCGTGTGAAGGCAAAAAAGAAAGGGCCGACACGCAGGTCGGCCCCTACAAAAAGATGAAGCGCACATTTAAATGGTTTTACACGAAACCGACGTCACCGCTGGTGACGGTTTGGGTTGTTCCGCCATCCAGTTCGAGGATGAGCCCGCCGGACGCATCTATGTCCCGCGCGAGGCCGGTCAGTTCGCCCCTCAGCGTCTTTACGACGATCCTGCGCCCGAGCGTGCAGGACAGCCCGCGCCACAAATCCAGGACGGATGCACCGGCTCCGCCGACAAGCAGCTCATAGACCGGCTCGAACTCTTCGAGGAACCGGCAGAGCAGCTCCGCCCTGTTGACACTCCGGCCAAGTTCGGCCATGACGGACGTGGACTGGGCGCGGATATCATCAGGGAACTCCGAAGGCTTCATGTTGACGTCTATCCCGACGCCGAGTACGACGTGGCGTATCCTGTCCGGCTCGGACGACATCTCGGTGAGGATGCCGGAGGCCTTCCTGCCGGAGAGCAGGACGTCGTTCGGCCATTTGATCGCCGCGTCCAGTTTGTAGCCGTCCTTGAGCGTCCGGGCAAGCGCGACCGAGGCCGCGAGCGTGATGAACGGCGCGTCTTGGGGGGGCATCTGCGGTCTCAATAACATGCTAAGGTAGATGTTGACGCCCGGCGGGGAGACCCAGCTCCGACCGAGCCGCCCGCGCCCTGCAGTCTGCGATTCGCTCACGACGAGAGTTCCGTCCGGTGCGCCGTCCACCGCAAGGCGTGACGCATACGAGTTGGTCGAGTCCACTGAGTCGAGCGCATGTACGGTGCGGCCAAGGACACGGGTATTGAGGCCGAGCGTTATCTCCCGCTCGCCGAGCCTGTCGGGTATGGATACCAGCCTGTAACCCTTTGCAGGCATGGACTCTATACTATAGCCGTCCGCACGCAGGGCCTCGATCGCCTTCCATACCGCCGCGCGGGTTACGCCAAGCTTTTGCGCAAGCGCCTGGCCGGAGACGCAGGCGTCTTTGTGTTTGTGGAGGAGGGACAGGACGGTGTCGGCGGGGTGGGGCATGGTTTGGATTTTCCAAGGACGCGCTTCTTATCAGCAAGTCAACGTACGCTTATTATATTCAAATCCTCTTTCCCAAATTCAACAACCGTCTCATTATCGAAATTGCCGTCGGTCGTTGTTTTTAGAGTGACCATGATGTCGAAATCCGATTGATTTGACGGTTCTTTCTCAATTTGAATGAAGTCGGTAAAATAATCAGCATCAAGAGCGGCAGCGCCATCAGTAATATTCCCGCTGATGGATGTATGCCACGATGGATTGTTGTCCACCACGAGCCCCCAGCCAATTGGGACTTTCGGCAATGAAGATATTCCACCGGCAGTAATGATAATATCAAAAGCAAGGATTCTTTCACCCTTTAATAGTGATGCGTCTATTATCGAAACGCTTACTATTTCGGGGGCAGACACTTCTTGCGCAAATAATACAGATGCAGATAATATACAAACAAATACAACAGACATCATTGATTTTAACTTCATCATCTGCACCATATTCATTGATTAGGGACCGATGGTTCTACGCACACAATAAAGTCAACGGTGGATCCCTCCACTACGGTCGGGACGACAACAAAGGCAGGGCCGACACGCGGGTCGGCCCCTACATAAAAGCAAGGTGGGCAGTGCCCACCCTACCAAATATCCATTCCCGCGATGCGGGAATACCCTGTTACTCCCCTCTCCTCCCGGGAGAGGGGCCGGGGGTGAGGGCGGGCCTTTGGCCAGGGACGAGGGCGTACCTTCGAGAGGGGTGGTGGCAGGTTCAGCCCTTCACCCGCATCGATATATCCACCGCTGGCGCGGAATGCGTCAGCGCGCCGACGGATATGAAGTCCACGCCGGTCTCGGCGACCTTGCGCACTCGCTCAAGGGTCATGTTCCCGGAGGCCTCGGTGAGCGCCTTGCCGCCTATGACCTTCACCGCCTCGGCCATCGTTTTTTCGTCCATGTTGTCGAGCATGATGACGTCGACTCCGGCCTTCAGCGCCTCCTTGACGTCCTTAATGCTTTCGCACTCGACCTCTATCTTGAGCATGTGCGGCGCGGTCGCGCGCGCGGCCTCGACGGCCTTCGTTATGCCGCCCGCGGCCGCGATGTGGTTGTCCTTTATGAGTATCCCGTCGTACAGTCCGAAGCGGTGGTTCCTGCCGCCGCCCACCGTGACGGCGTACTTTTCCAGCGTGCGAAGGCCCGGCGTCGTCTTCCTTGTGTCGAGGATGGCCGCCTTCGTGCCCTCGATGGCATCGACATACCTCGCCGTCAGCGTGGCTATCCCGGACATCCTCTGGAGGAGGTTCAGCGCGACCCGCTCGCCGGTGAGGAGAGTCCTCATCGGCCCCTTGAGCGTGAACATCGTCGCGCCCTTTTCGACGTTGTCGCCGTCCAGGTACTCGACGTTGAACTCGATGCCGGGTTCGAGCGACATGAAGACGTTCAGGAATACCTCGTAGCCCGCGAGGATAAAGTCCTCCTTCGCCACGACCACCGCCTCGCCGTCCTTGTCCGGGTCCACCGTGGCCTCGGTCGTCACATCGCCGCCCCCTATGTCCTCCGCGAGCGCCCTCGCGATTATTTCCTGTATGTCGAAGGTGTTCATGTTATCCTCATCAGAGTGCGCATCAAGTTAAATACAGGGCCGACACGCGCTGCTCTTGGTACGGCCCCTACCTAAATCCCCTCTCCTCGCGGGAGAGGGGTTGGGGTGAGGGGTCTCCACGCATTCCCCCTCCCCACCTGCGGGGGAGGGGGGAAGGGGGGCTGGGGGCGTCTTCCCCTACTCCTTAAACCCCTCAATCCTCTTCAGCCCCTCGGCCAGCTTCTCCTTCTTCTGTGTCAGCTCTTCGATGATGCCGCGCGTCTTCTCCAGCACCTCCGGCGGGGCCTTCTTGACGAAGCCCTCGTTTGCCAGTTTGGCCTCAAACGGCTTTATCTCTTTATCGGCCTTGTCTATCTCTTTCTTCAGGCGCGCGACTTCGGCCTCGATGTCCACCACGCCCGTAAGCGGGATGTATATCTCGGCGGCGGGCGTCACGGCGACGGCGGAGGCCTTAGGCCTCTCTACCTCGGTCTCGACCGTCATCCCGGAAAGGCGCGAGAGCTTGGTTATGTAGTTGCCCTGCGCATCGAGGAAGGCCTTGACCTCCGGCGACGAGGCCTTGACCACGGCGGCGAGTTCCAGAGACGGAGCGATGTTCATCTCGCCGCGAATGTTGCGTATGCCGGTGATGATGTCTATGACCATCTTCATCTCGGACTCGGCGGCCTCGTTCCGGAACGCGTCGTTCGCCTCCGGGAACTTAGAGACCATCACGGACGCGTCGCGCTCCGCGAGCGGCATGGACTGCCAGACCTCTTCCGTGATGAACGGCATGAACGGGTGGAGCATCCGCATCGTGCCCTCGAAGACGTTCACGAGGACGTTCAGCGTGGCGGATTTTACCGGGCCCGCGTCGGCGTACAGCACCGGCTTTATCAGCTCCAGGTACCAGTCGCAGAACTCATGCCAGACGAACTGGTAGAGCGCGCCCGCCGCGTCGTTGAAGCGGTAGTCCGTGAGCGCCCTGTCAACCTCTGCCGCGACCGCGTCCATGCGGCTGACAATCCACCTGTCCGGCAGCGACACAGCGTCGCCCTCCTT
Organism: Nitrospirota bacterium; assembly: GCA_016212105.1. Taxonomy (GTDB): domain Bacteria; phylum Nitrospirota; class JACRHJ01; order JACRHJ01; family JACRHJ01; genus JACRHJ01. Next base: position 38,688 of record JACRHJ010000015.1, on the reverse strand, counting down.
GAGCGGAGTCGCCTCGAAATCGCCCAGGTTCATGTGCACGAACCGGGCCGCGTTCCAAATCTTGTTGCAGAAGTTCCTGTATCCCTCGATGCGCTCCTCGGACAGCTTGATGTCCCTGCCCTGCGCGGCCATAGCCACCATCGTGAACCGGAAGGCGTCGGTGCCGTACTTGTCTATCATCACTAGCGGGTCGATGACGTTGCCCTTGGACTTCGACATCTTCTGGCCCTGCGCGTCCCGGACGAGCGCGTGTATGTACACGTCCGTGAACGGCGGCTCCTCCATGAAGTGTATGCCCATCATGATCATCCGGGCGACCCAGAAGAACAGGATGTCGAACGCGGTGACGAGCACGGCGGTCGGGTAGTATTTCTTCAGCTCCGGCGTCTCGTCCGGCCAGCCCATCGTCGAGAACGGCCAGAGCGCGGACGAAAACCAGGTGTCGAGGACGTCCGGGTCTCGCCTTATGTTCCTGCTCCCGCACTTGCCGCAGACTACCGGGTCCTCGCGCGCGACGGTAAGCTCGCCGCACTCGTCGCAGTGCCACGCGGGTATCCTGTGGCCCCACCAGATCTGGCGCGAGATGCACCAGTCGCGAATGTTCTCCATCCAGTCGAAGTAGGAGTTCTCCCAGCCCTTCGGGAGGATGTTTATTTTTCTAATCTTGCCGTCCGGGCCGGGTATCCCCTCGCGCACCGCCTTGATGGCCTCCTTGGCGAGCGGCTCGACCTTCACGAACCACTGCTTCGAGACCGCCGGCTCTATGACGGTCCTGCAGCGGTAGCAGTGGCCGACCGCATGCAGGTGCTCCTCCACGGTGCCGAGGACGCCGGTCTGGTCGAGTTCGAGCAGCAGCTTGCCCCGGCACTCGAAGCGGTCCATGCCCGCATACTTCCCGGCCTCCTCGGTCATCTTCCCCGCGTCGTCCATGACGCGGATGCGGTTGAGGTTGTGCCGGAGCCCTATCTCGAAGTCGTTCGGGTCATGCGCAGGCGTTATCTTCACCGCGCCGGTGCCGAATGCCGGGTCTACGTATGCGTCGGCGATGACCGGTATCTCCCTGTTCGAAACGGGGAGCATCACGCGCTTGCCGATGAAATGCCTGTAACGCTCGTCCTCGGGGTTTACCGCGACGGCGGTGTCGCCGAGCATCGTCTCGGGTCTTGTAGTCGCTACCGTGATTACGCCTGAGCCGTCGACGAGCGGGTATTTCAGGTGGTAGAGCTTGCCCGGCTTCTCCTCGAACTCGACCTCGAGGTCGGAGAGCGCGGTCATGCAGCGCGGGCACCAGTTGATGATGTAGTCGCCCCGGTATATCAACCCCTCTTCGTACAGCCTGACGAAGACCTCGCGCACGGAGCGGGACAGCCCCTCGTCCATCGTGAACCGCTCGCGCTCCCAGTCGCAGGACGCGCCGAGCCTCTTGAGCTGGTTAATTATCGTCCCGCCGGACTCCTCGCGCCACTGCCAGACGCGCTGTATGAACTTTTCGCGGCCGTATGCGTGGCGGGTCGTGCCCTCTGCGGCGAGCTGCCTCTCGACGACGTTCTGGGTCGCAATGCCCGCGTGGTCGGTGCCCGGCATCCACAGTACATTGAAGCCGCGCATCCGCTTCCATCGGCAGAGCGCGTCCTGGAGGGTGTTGTTGAGCGCGTGTCCCATGTGCAGGACGCCGGTTACGTTCGGTGGCGGTATTACTATCGAGAAGGCCGGGCCGTCCTTTGCCGGGTCGGCATGGAAGTAGCCTTTTTCAACCCACTCCTTGTACCAGCGGTCCTCGACCGCCTTCGGCTCGTATACCTTCTCAAGTTCCCTGGCCATTTATCGGTGCCCCCTTTTATCGTATGGGTAATTGTATGTAAGCTGTTGAGGAAAAAGAAAACCCCCGAGGGGGTTATTTTAGACCGGGGGGCGGGGAAAGTCAATGGAATTTGGGGGTAAGGTTATTCCGGTGTATACCGGTGTCCTTGCTCAACCAATTCAAAGTTCTTTAGCACAATTTGTGTAATAGAGGACGGCCACGACTCGTATGTGGCACGTTCCGCCCCAACTCCAACGTTGCTTGTCTTGCGAAGTTTATATTGGCCATAGTACAATACCGACGATTCGTATTTGAGATCCTTCTTAAACGGGTTAGTTATGTGAAGCATCATAAACGGAGGCGTACTATCTTCACTCTGAGAAAACTCAAGTTCCATAGTACACTCAGGGTGTTCAATGCTGTCGACATGCTTGAGGTTTACGAGCATGTCGTCTTTGACCTCGGCCTCTATATATATTTTCTCTCCAAGCGCCAGATTTATGGTGTCATTCATAACACATGGTCTAGCGGGATAGTCGAGTTCAGTATATTTTCCATGCTCCAGAACGAGCTTAACCTTCTTGGCGGGCATCAGCTTGGTACCGGGTGGAGAATCAAATACACTGGGCTCGGCTGCACATACGGCCACGGAGAACAGCAAGATGGCAAAAAGAGTAAATGTTCTCATGTTCCCCTTTCCTTGAATTGACAATTATCAGACTTCAAACTCCGCCTTGGAAATCCCCGACTGCCTGATAATTGACTGAAACGTACCGATTCGAACTTCGTGATGGTCAGGGACGGGGACGGTGATTGTACTGGTGAGTGTCTTCTTCTGCATGGCGATATGGCTGCCGTGTCTCCTGACCTCGACAAACCAATGCAAGGCAAGGATGGCGCATATCTCTTTACCTGAGAGGACGCGGAGCCTACCCAACCGCGACCTCGACCCGCGTCACGAATACGTCGCCGTGCAGCCTCTGCCCTATCTCCTCCCGCGACGCCGTCTCAAGGAACAGCTCCAACGCTTCAACCAGGTTGCTCTTCGCAAGTTCGATAGTATCGCCCTGGCTGGCGATGTCAAGCTCCGGGCAGAGGGACACGTACCCGTCGTCCTCTTTCTCGATTATGGCCGTCAGGCTGTATTTCATATCGCAACTCCCGTACTGAGTCTTATTATACGGCAGAGCCTTGCAAAGTCAAGAAGTTACTTAGCCATCTCCCCCAGCCACTCCCTGATCTCGTCCCCGCTCATCCTCGTCATCTGGTCCTCCCAGAACGATTGTATCAGCCTGAGCAGTTTGGTATCAGCGGCGATGGCGTCCAGCTTCCCGCAGCCTTTCCGGAACACGAGCCCGGTAAGCTTGGGCGGGGCGTCGTCACAGACGGCAACCTCCGGGTAAACCGGGTATGTCAGACAGTCGAGCGGCCTGTCGTCGAGGTGCAGCGAGCAGTAGTCGCTCCCGGCGAGCGGGCACCAGTTGCCCTTGTTGAACGGGACGAGACGCGCGCAGGACGGGCCGTCCGCGCCCGGCAGCCGCCCGGCCTTCTGGAGTCCGTCCAACTCCCAGCCGAACGCCAGGAACCCCTCTTCGAGTTCAAGGTTACAGCACGCTCCGGTGCAAGACCCGCAGTGCTTCTTGTAATGCGCAGCTATCTCTTCCCGGAGACTGGCCGATTCCACCTGCATAATAACAATCTCTCCCTTCATGGCATTAATAAATCCCCCTCTCCTCGCGGGAGAGGGGGTTGGGGGTGAGGGGTCACCTTGTTGGGACCGGGGGTGAAGGGCTTCCACCTTCTCCCCCCCCTCCCCACCCGCGGGGGAGGGGGGGAGGGGGGGCTGGGGGCTCTTTTCCTATCTTCCCTTGGCGAACGAAAACCACTGCTTCCAGCCCTGTTCGTTCGTCCAGTAAAACTCCAGGTTCCCATCCTTCAGCGTCGCGTGGCCGTTGTTCCACGCCGCGAGGCTGCCGGTGAAGACTATCCCGTCGCCGGCCACCTTGTACTTCCCGCCGGGCTGTCCGCCGTAGTTGTAAGTCCCGTCGGCCTTCATCTCTATCGTGCCGACGGTGGACGCCGTCCCGTACCACGTCCCGACGACGGATGACGGGTCGATGCCGCCCGCCGGCTTCTCCGAGGCGGCTTCATCCTCGCGCACGACGGTGAACCTGCCCTGAGCGAGGATGTTTTCCTTGTAGCCAGCGATTGCGGGGGTGAACGTAAAAGCGTAGCTGCCCGCCTCAAGCGTGTGGGCCGGGATGCTCGCCGACAGCTTCCCGTTCGACATCACGCCGACCTTCCTCGCGCTGACCTCGGCCGCGACTTTCTTGCCGTCGAACCTGAGCAGGTGGAGCGTCACGGCGTAGCCCGCGTACTTAGGGAACACTCCCGCGACGTCCACCACGGTCAGGCCGTCCTGCATGCCCTCCAGGACGACGCACCTGATGGACTGGCTGAACTCCAGGCCCGACACCTTCAGCGGCCTCAGCCCGGAATGTCCTGGCGCGGCCGGCACGCTACCCGGCTGCACTGGCTCGATAGAAGTGTTGTCCTCGGGCAAAATGTCTGCCTGGGAGCCGGTGTAAGGCTCTATATCGCCGCCTGTGTACGGCTGGATACCGTCACCTTTGTAAACCTCGACCTCACCGCCGGTGTATGGCTTCGCGGACTCTCCCTTGTAAGGTTCAATGGTCCGGGCCTTGTACGGCTCGATTGCCTGAACCGCTCCGGAGGCGGTTATTATGGCCGCCGCGGTAAACAACGCGGCAACGATACGTTTCATTTTCATCGTCCCTCCTGCCGGATACTGTACAAATCAGAGCGGATATTATCATACCAACTTGAATAAATGTCAACAGAAACTAAAGGAATATCTGGACATCCACGGACAATAACGGTTAATATATGCCGTCGGAATTACTACGAGCCAAGGAGGACGGATTGCGGCTATCAGTTATTATACCGGCATACAACGAGGCGGGCCGTATCGGCCCGACGCTGACGCGGATGGACGCCTACCTGTCCCATCTTGGCATGACTTACGAGATAGTCGTGGTGGACGACGGCAGCACAGACACGACGTGCGAAATTGTGCTGGAGATGGCCGGGGCCATCCCGGCGATGAGGCTTATCGAGAACGGCGTCAACAGGGGCAAGGGGTTTTCGGTAAAGACCGGGTTTTTGAACTCGTCAGGCGAGTTTGTCCTGTTTTCCGACGCGGACCTCTCGACTCCAATCGGGGAGCTTGAGAGGTTCCTGCCAGAGATGGACAATGGCGCGGACATCGTCATAGGCTCGCGCGCGGTCAGGGGCGCGGACATCGTCAGGCGTCAGCCCCTGCACAGGATGCTGATGGGGAAGACTTTCAACAAGATAGTGCGGCTCTTCACAATGCACGGGATATCGGACACGCAGTGCGGTTTCAAGCTGTTCAGGCGTTCGACATGCGAGGTTTTGTTTCGGCTCCAGAGGGTGGAGAGGTTCGCCTTCGACGCGGAGCTTCTGTTCCTTGCGAAAAAGCGCGGCCTGAAAATCAGGGAGATGCCGGTGCGGTGGATAAACTCGCCTGAGTCGAAGGTAGGACTTGTGCGAGACTCGTCCCGGATGCTCGCGGATATAATCAGGGTGCGCCTGGACTACCTCAAAGGGAGGTATCCCGGCCTCTGAGTTTTACCGCCTTCCTTTCCAGCCTGTGTTTTTTCAGCTTCCTGTACTCTCTCACGGTATACAGCCCGCCGACATAGAACATCGCCGATGCGGCGACAGTCACAAGCATGTTCCCGATAATATACGGCAGGAGGAGCCTGCTGCCGACGAGGCTCTTCCAGAGGTCGGTATGGCCCTTGAGCGTCTTGATAAGCTCGATGGTCTCGCGCAGGTCCTGGCCGAGGATGAGCGAACCAGCGAGGTAGCTGAGCGCCCAGAAGAACGTCGCGGTCCAGGGGTTCATGATGAGCGTCCCGATGACAGCGGACGCCTTGTTAACGCGGAAGATGCCTGCCGTGAACAGGGCTATGATAATACCCAGGCCGAAGGAGGGAAGTATGCCGAGCGCGACCCCGAGCGCGAGCCCGGCCGCGATCTTCTCCGGCGAGTCCTGAAGCCGGACAACACGGACGTACTGGAGCTTCAGCCAACGGCGGATCCGGTTTCCGTTTCTCAGAGCCACGGGTTCACCCCGCCGTACCAGCCGAGTATCTCCTCTCCGTAGAACAAGGCGACGGTCGCGCCGGCCACGAGGAACGGCCCGAACGGTATCGGCGTCTTCCTGTGCGCGCGGTTTAGAAGCATCAGCCCGCCGCCTACCAGCGCGCCGAGGACGGAGCCGACGAAGATTGTAAGGAGCACCTGCTGTAGCCCGAGGAAGGCGCCAAGCATCGTGATGAGCTTGATGTCCCCGCCGCCCATACCGCCCTTGCTCAACAGGGCGATGACGTAAAACAGCCCTCCTCCGGCCAGCGCGCCGAGGACCGAGTTGACAAGTCCCGTCCCGAGGACGAGCGGCCCGAGGACAAGCCCGGCGAATATGCCCGGTATGGATATGCCGTCCGGTATTATCTGGTGGTCCAGGTCTATGAACGTTATGACGATGAACGTCGAGAGGAGCGCCATGACGACGAGCGCCTTGACGTCCGGGCCGAAGTGGTAAAGAGCCGCGACATAGAGCAGGCTGTTGAGCAGTTCGATCGCCGGGTACCTGGGCGAGATACGGATGCCGCAGGACGCGCACCGGCCACCGAGGAATATGTAGCTGATTACGGGTATGTTCTGCCAGGGCCTGATGGGCGAGCCGCAGCCGGGGCATGCGGATGGCGGGGACACGATGGACCGGTCGAGCGGGATCCTGTAGATGCAGACGTTCAGGAAGCTGCCGATGACGAGCCCGAATGAGGCGGCCACGAAGTAGAGCAGGGCCATGTCTTCAGCCTTCCTCTTCGCCCAGGGCGGCCTTTCGAATGTCGAGCTTTATGGCCGCGACCCTTTCCTTCAGGAGCGCTATCTCTCGCAGGGTCTCGACCACCTCCGGGTCCTGGGCGATGCCGCTGTTCTTCTGTTCCCAGAGGAAGCAGACCCGCTCGCCGAGCCGCCTGTTGAGCCGGTCGAGCTTCGTCTCGAGCCCGCCCTTATCCACCATCAGGCGGGCGACCGCGGCCTCCGTCTTCGTCCTCGCGGCGACGACCCTTGCCACGCGGGTGACGACCTCGATGCCGTCGTCCATGCTTCTCTTCAAGCGGTCCCAAAGTATCATGTCTGCCCTCAGCCTACGGTGGCCATGCCGAGCCTGTCGCCCCACTTATCCATCATCGCGGCCCTGAGCCTTGCGGCGCCGGGCGAACTGAACGTCGGGTCCTTTTCTATTATACCAAACGCCTCCTTGCGGGCGGCCTCGAGTATCTTCGTGTCGCGCAGGATGTTCCCGAGCACGAGGTCGGGAAGCCCTGACTGCCTGGTGCCGAAGAACTCGCCCGGCCCCCGGAGCCGCAGGTCCTCCTCGGCTATGTCGAACCCGCTACGGCTCCTGAGCATCGCCATGAGACGCTCACCCGAAGCCGTGTTCTGGCTGGACGCGATTAGCACGCAGGACGACTGGTGCGACGAGCGCCCTACCCGTCCCCGGAGCTGGTGGAGCTGGGCCAGCCCGAACCTCTCCGCGTGCTCTATGAGCATCACGGTCGCGTTCGGGACGTCCACGCCGACCTCCACCACCGTCGTCGCGACGAGGACTTTTATATCGCCCGCCCGGAAGCCGGTCATGACCAGGTCCTTGTCGGCGGGCTTCATCTTCCCGTGTATCAGCCCGACGGAAATCCCCGGGAATACGTCCCGGCCGAGCCTCTCCGCGCCCTCGGTCGCGGCCTTGAGGTCCGACTTCTCGGACTCCTCGACGAGCGGGAACACCACGTAGGCCTGACGGCCCTTTTCCACTTCCTTCTTTATCAGCCTGTATGCCTCGGCCCTTGCGGATTCGTCGAACAGCCTGGTCATGACCGGGCTCCTGCCCGCGGGCATCTCGTCTATGACCGAGACGTCGAGGTCGCCGTACACCGTGAGCGCGAGCGTCCTCGGTATGGGGGTCGCGGTCATGACGAGGACGTCGGGGTTTGCCCCTTTCCCTTTCAGGACCGCCCTCTGCGCCACGCCGAAGCGGTGCTGCTCGTCCACCACCACCAGCCCCAGCCGGCCGAATGCCACGCCTCCCTGTATCAGCGCGTGCGTCCCGACCGCGAGCGTCGCCCGCCCTTCGGCGATTTCCTTCAGAGCGGCATCTTTTTCCTTTTTCTTCTGGGAACTCGTCAGAAGCGCGACCGTGAGCCCGAGCGGCTCGAAGTATCGCCTGAGCCCCAGATAATGCTGTTCCGCGAGGATCTCCGTCGGGGCCATCAGCGCGGACTGGTACCCGGACTCCGCAGCCTGGAGGATGGCAGCGACCGCGACGACCGTCTTGCCGCAGCCCACGTCTCCCTGGAGGAGGCGCGACATAGGCTTGGGCCTTGCCATGTCCGATGCGACCTCGGCCATGACGCGCGCCTGGGCGGCGGTCAGCCGGAAAGGGAGCCCCTTCACGAGCCTCCCCGTGAGCGAGCCGTCGCCCTTCATGCTAATGCCGTCCGACTCGACCACCCTGCCCCGCTTCAGCAGGGCGAGCCCCAACTGGAGCAGGAAGAACTCGTCGAAGATAAGCCTCTTGTGCGCACGCGAAGCCCGCGCGTTGAGTACAGCGACGTCCTTCTCGGTTTCCGGGAAGTGTACCTCGCGCACGGCGTCGGGCAGGGCCGGTATACGGAACCTCTCGTGAAAGCCTTCCGGCAGGAACTCGGAGAGCGCCCCGGCGTGTCCGTCCACCAGGCCCTTCATCACGGAACGTATCGCGCGGACGCTGATGCCCGCGGTCGTCCTGTATATCGGGACGATGCGGCCTGTGTGGATGGTGCGCTCCTCGTCGTCCTCGATTACCTCGTACTCCGGGCTCTCCATCACGGCGCGGAAGCCGTGGTAGCTGTCCGGCTTGGGTATGCCGGAGAGGACGACCTTCTGGCCGACGGAGAAGGCCCTCTGCATGAACGGCTGGTTGAACCAGACGCCGGTGACGACGCCCGTGTCGTCCCGGACGGCAAGCTCGAATATCTTCATCCGGCGCCGGGCGGTCGTGACGACGCGCGCGTCCATCACCTCGCCCATGACCGTCTCGTACTGGCCGTAAGTGAGATGGGCGACCTTCCGGAAGTTGCCCCTGTCCTCGTACCGGAACGGGAAGTAGTACAGCGCGTCCCTGACCGTCACTATCCCCAGCTTCGCAAGGAGCGCGGCCCTCTTCGGCCCGACCCCCTTCGCGTACTGTACCTGCGCCGCGAGTTCCACGCTGTTAACGCCGTGTACAGCGCGCGTGCCGGACGCTGCCGGGCTGTGAGGGCCGGGGTTTGGCATCTACAGCGCGTTCAGGTCCCTTACGAGGGCCGCTACCTCTATACCGTGGGCCATCGCGCCCTGCTCGATGGTCTCGTACGCGGCAGCGATGCAACCGATGCAGCCGAGCCTGTATTTGGAGAACACCTCGGCGGACTTCGGGTTGGTCTGTATCGCCTGGGTGAACGACATGTCCTTCGTGATCGTCACTTTCGTCTGCATTTTTGTTCCCTTTCTTGCATCGGGCTGGATGGTACGCAGGCAATTTGTCCTGCAAAAACATGGGCGATAAAATATGCCCCAATGTATTTTCTGCTTGCCAAAACGAACGATGAATGCTAACATACGGGCTCTTTGATTGCAATAAATAATTTCGGAGGTGCATCTTGGCCAGGGCGTGCGACATTTGCGGAAAGACTCAGCAGCGCGGCAACAACGTGAGCCACGCGAACAATAAGTCGAACAGGTTTTACAAGGCGAACCTGCAGACGGTGCATGTAAAGGACGGGAGCCAGACGAAGAAGGCGCTCGTCTGCACCAGCTGCATCCGGTCGGGCAAGATAACCAAGGCCGTGTAATCCGGCCGGACGGAGCGAGGGGAACCTTTTCTCCGCCCGTCTTGCGCAGATTGAGAAAATAGCCGCCCATCCGGGCGGCTATTTGTGTTTGTGCCGGGAGAAGCTTTGTCGCCCCGTGCTTGACACGGGGCCCAGGAAGTTAATCGAGGAGATTGCCGCGTCGTCCCGGAAAACGCGGGCCTCCTCGCAATGACAACCAAGCGTACAGGCCCGGCGCGCCGAGGGCGTCGCGCCCTACAAAGACGAAGAAGGGCCGACACGCGGGTCGGCCCCTGCATAGAATCCTTCACGAACGTATCTGTCTTTTCCTGCCAGCCCCTAGTCCCTAACCCCTAGCCCCTGCTCTTATAAGCAACCGCCTCAATCTCTATCGCCACGTCTTTTGGCAGCCGCGCGACCTCAACGGCGGCCCTCGCGGGCGGGTTCGGCCCGAAGAACCGGCCGTATACCTCGTTCACGCGGGAGAGGTCGTCCATAAGCTCCAGGAACACCGTCGTCTTGACCACGTCCTCCAGCCCCATGCCCGCCTCCTGGAGGATATTCCTTATGTTCACCAGTATGCGCTCGGTCTGCTCGGTTATGTCCGCGAATACGACCTCGCCGGTCTCCGGGTTCAGGGGTATCTGGCCTGAGACAAACACGAAGTCGCCCACCCTGACCGCCTGCGAGTATGCGCCGACCGCAGCCGGGGCGCGGTTTGTGGTTATGATTTCTCTTGGCATGGATTTGTCTCTGATGTAGGGGCCGACCCGTGTGTCGGCCCTGTTTTTCTCGGCGCGCCGGGGGCGTCGCGCCCTGCAAAGGCGCCCGATGAATCGGGCAGCTACAACTGTCTGTCTCCCCCGTGAAAACGGGGGTCCATTTTGACTTTAATGCATAAAATGGATTCCCGCTGGAGTTTACCACGGTATGCCTAAAGCCGGGGCGGGAATGACAACATGGAAACAACTGTTTTCTCGGCGTGCCGGGGGTGAGGGCTGGTTTACCCCGCCGTTACCCTCTTGACGTTCACGACGCCGTCCACCTGTCCTACCTTCTTCATCACGCGCTCCAGGTGCTTCGTGTCCTTGATCTCTATGACGAAGTTCAGCACCGCGCGCTTGTCCTCGGACGTAGTCACGTCGGCGTGGCTGATGTTCGAGTCCGCTGCGGCGATAGCCGTCGAGACGTTCGCCAGGAGTCCTGGCTTGTCCACGGTAAAGACGGTTATCTTCGCGGAATACGTCGCCACCGACTCCACGTCCCATTCTACTTCTATGATGCGCTCCCTGTCCTCCTCAAGCTCGTAGAGGTTCGGGCAGTCTGACGCGTGTATCGATACGCCCTTCCCCCGCGTGACGAAGCCGACAATCTTGTCGCCGGGCACGGGGTTGCAGCACTTCGAGAAGTGTATCATTATGTCGTCGATGCCCTTTATCCGGACGCCCTTCTCGCGCTTTATTGCGAGCTTCCTGGCGACCTTCTTGAGCAGCGACTCGTCGCGCATCTCCGCGAGCGGGGCCTCTTCCGGCAGGAGCGGGGTGATGGCCTGGCGCGCGGAGATCTTGCCGAAGCCTATCTCCCGGAGGAGCGAGTCCGCGTCAGGCTGTCCGGCCGCATCGAGCACCTTGCCCATGTCAGGCGACTTGTAGAGCTTCAGCGGGTTGATGTTGTGCTTCTTGAGCTCCTTCTCGAATATCTCGCGGCCAAGCTCAAGGCTCTGCTTTATCTCCTCCTGCTTCAGCCAGTGTTTTATGCGGGTCCGGGCCTTGGACGTCTTCACGAACTTGAGCCAGTCGCGGGACGGCACGTGGCCGGCCTGCGTTATTATCTCGACCTCGTCGCCGTTTTTGAACTGGTACTTCAGCGGTACCATCTTGCCGTTGACCTTGGCCCCGACGCACTGGTTCCCGACGTCCGTGTGTATGGAGTACGCGAAGTCCACAGGGGTCGAGCCCATGGTCAGCTCCTTGACGTCGCCCCTCGGCGTGAACACGTACACAACCTCGGTGAACAGGTCGATCTTCAGCGTGTCGAGGAACTCGCGGGAGTCGGTGACCTCTTTCTGGTACTCGACAAGCTGGCGGAGCCAGGAGAAGGCCTTCTCGTCCTGCTGGGCTACCTTCCCTTTTTCCTTGTACTGCCAGTGCGCCGCGATGCCGGACTCGGCGACCCGGTGCATCTCCTCGGTCCGTATCTGGAACTCGACGCGCTCGCCCTTGGGGCCTATGACCGTCGTGTGTAGCGACTGGTACCTGTTGGACTTGGGGACGCCGATAAAGTCCTTGAACCGCCCCGGCACGGGGAGCCAGAGCGAGTGAATCATGCCGAGCATGGCGTAGCAGTTTGCGGTCGTGTCCGTGATTATCCTAAGCGCGATAAGGTCGTACATCTCGTCTACCGTTATGCCCTGCTTGAGCATCTTCTGGTATATGCTGTAGAAGTGCTTGGGCCGGCCGAGGACGCGTCCGGGCAGGCCGTGCCTGTCCATGTGCGCATTGACGATGGCTATAAGCTCCTGTATGTAATCCTCGCGGTCCTCGCGCTTCTTCGATATCTTGCTGACGATGTCCTGGTAGACCTCCGGGTCTATGTACTGGAGGCAGAGGTCCTCGAGGTCCCACTTAATGCGGCCGAGCCCGAGCCGGTTCGCAAGAGGCGCGTATATGTCGAGCGTCTCCTGGGCTATCGCCTTCTGCCGTTCGGGCTTCAGGTACTGGAGGGTGCGCATGTTGTGGAGGCGGTCGGCGAGCTTTATCATGATGACGCGTATGTCCTTGGACATAGCGAGTATCATCTTCCGGAAGTTCTCCGCCTGCTGCTCCTCGCGGGTCTTGAATTCTATCTTGGCGAGCTTCGTCAGGCCGTCCACGATGAGCGCGACCTCGTCGCCGAAGTACTCGGCTATCTCCTCTACGGTCGCGTCGGAGTCCTCGACGGTGTCGTGGAGGAGTCCCGCGGTCACCGTGACGTAGTCGAGCTTCAGGTCTGACAGTATGCCAGCGACCTCGATAGGGTGCACCATGTACGGCTCGCCGGACATCCGGCTGACGCCCTGGTGCGCCCTGGCCGAGAATATGTACGCGCGGCGGAGCAGGTCCGTGTCGCAGTCCGGCTGGTAGCTCTGTATCTTTTCGATGATGTCTTCGAAGCGGAGCATATCAGAAGTGTATATCCTTGAGGTTCAACTGTAGCTTTTTCTCGCCCTGCCACTCGTTCATCTCCAGGCTGAAGGCCGCGTCGACCACCACCCGGCCCATCGCGAGCGACTGGTATATGTCGCCCATGTTGAAGCCGATGCAGCCCATGACAGCCCCGTCCTGAGCGAGCCTCATCCTGACGTGGTTTGCGCCGACCACCTTGGGGTACAGGACGTCCAGCCGGTTCGCCTGGAGGGTCGGCTCAGGGTTCCCGGTGCCGAAGGGCGTGAGCGCGGACAGCTCGTCGTAGAACTCCCACGTGAGGTCGGAAAGCGCCAGCTCCGCGTCCACACGGAGCGAAGGTTTGAAGTCGTCCGGCGTCAGCGTCTTCCTGGCGACCTCCTCGAACTCCGTCTTGAACGCCTCGAGGTTGTCGCGCCTAATCGACAGCCCCGCCGCGAACTTATGGCCCCCGAAGGCATCGAGGTGGCGCGAGCACTGCTCCAGCCCGTTGTACAGGTGGAACGCCGGGATGCTCCTCGCGGAACCTTTACCCACCGCGTCGTTCATTGAAATCAGTATCGTCGGCCGGAAATACCGCTCGACGATCTTGGAGGCGACGATGCCTATGACTCCCTGGTGCCAAGTGTCTGACGCGAGGACGATGGTATAGGCGTCCGGGTCGAACTCGGCGGCGAGCTGGGCGCGCGCGTCCTCGAGTATGCCGGTCTCAATCTTCTGGCGGTCGCGGTTCATCGCGTCCAGCTCGTCGGCTATCATCTCCGCCTCGTACGGGTCCTCGGTCGTGAGCAGCTTCACGCCGACGTCAGCCCTGCCGAGCCTGCCTGAGGCATTAAGCCTCGGCGCGACCTGGAAGCCCACCGTGCTCGCGGTGAAGTTGGACGAGCCCAGCCTCGACACCTCCTTCAGCTTGCGTATGCCGACCCTGTCGCCGGAACGAAGGAGCTTCAGGCCGTGGCGGACAAGTATGCGGTTCTCGCCCATCAGCGGCACGACGTCCGCTATGGTGCCGAGCGCGACGATGTCGAGGTACTGTACGAGGTCCGGGTGGATGCCAGGCCCGGCCTTGTCCCTGCCCTCGAGCCCGGCCTTGACGCCCTGGGCGAGCTTGAGCGCGACGCCCACCCCGGCGAGTCCGGTGAACGGGTACCCGGAGTCCTTGAGGCACGGGTTGAGTATGGCGTGGGCGTTCGGCAGGACGCCGGGCGGCTCGTGGTGGTCGGTGATGATGACGTCGATGCCCATCGAGTTGGCGGCGTCCACCTCGTCTACCGAGGAGATGCCGCAGTCTACCGTAATGATGAGCTTTACGCCGGAGTCCTTGATGCGGGAGAGGGCGTCGAGGGTTATGCCGTACCCCTCTTCGAGCCTCTTGGGTATGTAGTAGGACGCCTCCTTGCCGAGCGACTTGAAGAACTCGAGAAGCAGCGAGGTAGCGCAGATGCCGTCGGCGTCGTAGTCGCCGTAAATGAGGACCTTTTCGTCGGCGCGCAGGGCGCGGATGACGCGGGCCACGACCCTGTCCATGTCCTTCAGCGTGAACGGCTCAACGAGGTCGTCGAGCGAGGCCTTCATGAAGACGTCGGCGGCCTCCGGCGTGATTATGCCGCGGTTGACAAGTATCCTCGCGGTAGTGGAAGAGACTCCGAGCCCCTGGCACAGCGCGCCCGTCAGGGATGGGGATGCCTCCTGCTTTATCCATCTTTTTGCAAGCAACTGTCTATCCCCCTCCGCTTGGCGCGCGGTAGTGTCATAGGTAAGAGACTGCTATAAAATCGCTCCTTTTGCCGGTCCGGCGGCTGACGGATGGCCGCGAGCCCGCGGGGTTACTCCTTGGGCTCGGCCTTCTTCTTCAGGCCCTTGTATGCCCTGCCGCCCTTCTTCTCAGGCGCCTTCGCGGGCCTGTCGGCGGGAGCCTGGCCGACGGGATTTGCTGCAGCTTCCGCCCTGGGAGCGGACGGGACGACCGGCGTGGTGGGCGCGGCGCCCGCCTTGACCGGCTGCTTGGTCAGCATCGCGGCCTTGATGAGCCTGCCGCCACCCGCGCCCCTCCATACGTACAGGAGCGGGGACGCGACGAATATCGAGGAGTAGGTGCCGACCGCGATGCCGAGTATCATGGCGAGCGCGAAGTCGTGGAGCACCTCGCCTCCTATCAGGAAGAGGGCGACGACCGTGAGCATGCCGGTGGTGGAAACGACTATGGTACGCGAGAGCACCTCGTTGATGCTGCTGTTGATCAGGTCGAGGAGGCTGTCCTTCTGCCTCAGTTTGAGGTTCTCTCTTATCCTGTCGAAGACGACGACCGTGTCAGTCAGAGAGTAGCCCGCGACGGTAAGGAGCGCGACCACGACGAGGAGCGTGAACTCGCGGTTGAGCAGGTAGAATATGCCCATCACGGCAAGGACGTCGTGCAGCGTGGCGACGGTCGCGGCCAGGCCGAACTTGAACTCGAACCGTATCCAGATGTACGCGATTATGACGAGCAGTGACAGGATTATGGCGTACAGCGCGTCCTTCTGGAGCGCCTTTCCGACGGTCGGTCCGATGGCGGACGACGAGTCCACGGTCACGGGGTTGTCCGGGAACGCCACGACGAACCCCTCCTTTATCTTGTCCACGACCTGCTCGATGGGGATGTTGGCCTTCTTGACCCTGACGAGCAGCTTGGTGTCGCCGGTGAAGGCCTGTATCTCGGCGTCGCCGAACCCTGCCTTGTCCATCGCGTCCCTCGCCTGGTCGATGTGCACAGGCTTGGCGAACACGAGGTTGGCCGAGGCGCCGCCGGCGAAGTCGATGCCCATATTCGCGTGGCCCGTGTATATCATAACGGCGCAGAACACGCCGAGGACCGAAAGCACGATGGACACGCCGAACGCGAGCTTCCGCTTCCCCATGAAATCAAAGTCAGTCTTGTGCAGGATCTCCATTTATCAAGGCCTCCGGATATTATAAAGACGTAGTGTCTTGTTTATGTGCTTTTGTAAAACCTGCCGGCCCGAAGCCCGCGCCTAAATGCTCAGCGTATCGAGCTTCTTCCTGCTGTTTATGAAGTCGAACACGACCTTTGTGCCGACCAGCGCGGTGAACAGGTTTATGACGATACCCAGCGCGAGGGTCACGGCGAAGCCCTTGACCGGGCCGGTGCCGAACTGGAACAGCACCAGCGCGGTTATGAGCGTCGTCACGTGGGAGTCGAAGACGGTGGAAAAGGCCTTGTCGTACCCGCCGTCGATTGCGGAGCGGACGGTCTTCCCGAGCCGCAGCTCTTCACGTATCCTCTCGAATATAAGGACGTTGGAGTCCACCCCCATGCCTATGGTCAGCAGTATGCCCGCGAGGCCTGGCAGCGTCAGGGTCGCGCTGAGCGCGGCGAGCGCGCCGATGAGCACTATGATGTTCAGCATGACCGCGAAGTCGGCTATGACCCCGGACATCCTGTAGTAGACCGCCATGAAGACGACGACAAGGAACGCGCCGAGCAGTATGGCGTTCTTGCCCGCCTCGATGGAGTCGTTGCCGAGAGTCGCGCCGACGGTCAGGTTCTGGAGCGGCTTGAGCGGAGCGGGGAGCGCGCCGGCCCTGAGGACTATGGCCAGGTCCTTCGCCTCGGTCTCGGAGAAGCTGCCGGTTATGACGCCGCTGCCGCCCGCGATGCGCTCCTGTATGACCGGAGCCGAGTAGACGTTGCCGTCGAGGATGATGGCGAACCTCTTGTTGACGTTGTTCGCGGTGATGGACTCGAAGAGCTTCGCGCCCGCCGGGTCGAGCTTGAACGCGACCTCCGGCCTGCCGTCCCTGCCGCTTATGGCGACGCGCGCCTCTGTAAGGCTGTCGCCGGTCATCATCGTCTCGCCCTTGATCAGGTACGGCCTCTTGCTGACGGAGCCTGTGGCCGGGTCGGTTATCCTCTCGAAGAGTATCTCGTCGCCCTCGGGGAGCTTGCCCGCGTACTGGGCGACGAGCGCGTCCGCCTCGGAGGCCATGACGCTGCCGGGAAGGGCCGGCGTTACCTGGTTCGTCTCGTCGAGCATCTTGAACTGGAGCTGCGCGGTCTTGCCTATTATGTCGAGCGCCCTCTGCGGGTCCTTGACGCCGGGGAGCTGGATGAGCAGCTCGTCGATGCCCTGGCGCACGATGACCGGCTCGGCGACGCCAAGGGCGTCGATCCTGTTCCTTATGGTCTCCACCGCCTGGACGACGGAGTTGTCCTTGATCCGCTCTATCTCGTCCTTCTTTATGCCGACCGTTATCCTGCCGCCCTCCTGCGACTGCTTTTCGAGCGTGCCCAGGTCCGAGACCATGTTCAGGAAGTCCTCGGCGTCCGCCGGCTTCTCAAGCGTCGTCTCGAAGGTAGAGGCCGAGGTCTGCCTCATGTCGGTGACGACGACGTTCTTCTCCGCGGCCGTCGCCTTCAGGTTGCTTATGAACCGGGAGGTGGCCGACTCGACCGCCTTCTCCGTCTGCACCTGGTAGACCAGGTGCATGCCGCCCTGGAGGTCGAGGCCGAGGTTTATCTTGTTGCCGAGGATGGTGCTCTTCGTCCACCACTCCGGCAGCGAGCCGCGCACCTGCGGCACGCTCGGCAGGAAGAGAATAATCGCACCGGTCACTATGACCGCCAACAGCCACACCCTCCAAACGATGCTTTTGTTCATGAAACGTTGCCTCCTGATAACATTGATGAAAACCTAAAGGCGTAACGCCTGTTGTACACGGTAAATATGCCATGATTATGCAGCCCGCCGGACGGCGGACTGAATGCCGATGATAAACCAAAAGGCGTTTAAATGCAAGAATAAAACATTTCTGCGACCAACCCTTCCCTCTTATCCCCTCCCTGTGAAGGGAGGGGAAGATTCGAGTAAGAATCATATATAAAGGGCTTCAACAAATCTCCCTCCCCCTGCACAGGGGGAGGGCTGGGGTGGGGGTTGGTTTACGCCGGCTTCTCCGCCTCGCCCTCGGAGCCCTCGAGCGCGGCGATGTAGCCCCTCGCCATCTTTATCTTCACGTTCTCGGAGACTATCAGGACGACGGTGTTCTGGTCTATCGAGAATATCGTGCCGTAGATGCCGCCCGTGGTAAGGACCTTGTCGCCCTTCTTCAGGTTGTCGAGCATCGCCTTGTGCTCCTTGGCCTTCTTCTGCTGAGGCCTGATGAGCAGGAAGTAGAATATGCCGAAGATTATCGCGAGCTGGACGAACATCATTATCATGCCGCCGCTGCCGCCCTGACCACCCGCGCCGCCGCCCGGCGCGCCCATCGCGTAAGCCACTGATTCGAACATTAAGACACCTCCCTTTTGTTGTAAAAACCGGCACGGAATTCAGTGTACCTGTCCTCGTTTATAGCCGCCCTGATGCCCCGCATCAGGTCCAGATAGTAATACAGATTATGCAGCGTGTTGAGCCGCATAGCGAGTATCTCGCCCGAATGGTACAGGTGCCGGAGGTACGCCCGCGAAAAGTTCCGGCATGTGTAGCAGCCGCAGTCCGGGTCAACCGGCCTCTCGTCCTCCGCGTACTGCAGGTTCCTGATGTTGAGCTTGCCCGTGCTTGTGAACAGCGTCCCCGTGCGCGCGTTTCTGGTCGGCATGACGCAGTCGAACATGTCCACGCCCATCATCACGCCCTCGACCAGGTCCTCCGGCGTGCCGACCCCCATCAGGTAGCGCGGCTTGTCCTCCGGCATGAAGCCTGTCGTGTAGTCCACGACCTCGTACATCAGGTTCTTCGTCTCGCCTACCGACAGTCCGCCGATTGCGTATCCCTCGAACCCGATGTCCACCAGCGCGGCCGCGCTCCGGGCCCGGAGGTCCCTGTGCATCCCGCCCTGTATGATGCCGAAGAGCGCCTGCTCCGGGTTCGTCTTCGCGTCCCGGCAGCGCTTCGCCCAGCGGGACGTCATCTCCATCGAGTTCTCGAAGTACTCGTAAGTGCTCGGGTACGGGGCGCACTCGTCGAAGCACATGATGATGTCCGCGCCGAGCGCCTCCTGCACCGCCGTCGCCGACTCCGGCGTGAAGAAGTGGTAAGAGCCGTCGTGGTGGGACTGGAACCGCACCCCGTCCTCGGTAATCTTCCTGAGCTGGCTGTGCGAGAAGACCTGGAACCCGCCGCTGTCCGTCAGCACCGGCCTGTCCCAGGACATGAACCTGTGCAGGCCGCCCATGCGCCGCACAAGCTCGTGGCCGGGGCGCAGGTACAGGTGGTACGTGTTGGACAGTATGATCTCCGCGCCGATGTCCTTGAGCGACGCCGGGTCCATCGTCTTGACCGTAGCCTGCGTGCCGACCGGCATGAAGACCGGCGTGTTCACCGTCCCGTGCGGGGTCGTCATGAGGCCCGTGCGTGCGCGGGAACCTCTGTCCGTCTTCGTGAGTTTAAAGCTAAAAGGCATAGGGGAACATTTTATTGATATTGGGGGGGAGTGTCAATCAAATAAGGATGTGATTTATGAATGCATCATTAAATCACAAACGGAGTATATTGCACATGTATTTTCTTTACAATACACGATAAATCCCATTGACTTTTACAGGGTGCCGTGATATTAAACAATATCGTGCGCAACCACCAATACACGCATTATTAATATGGCCACCAGTGTTATCCGTTGGCTGTCTTTCTATGGAAACATCATTGAAGAGCATGGTTTCTGTTCTCGAAGTCCGTTGGCTACCGTGAACCACACTACAGGGAGGCTTTAATGCCGAGTTGTATCGAATGGGGCGAAGAGCGCCATCAGGAATGTACCCTTACCAGAGATGAGGGCTACCGTAGTTGCTCATCATGGGGCTGGTTTTCTTGGCTTTGCATTGCATGGACCTGGGTCTCCAACGTCGTCTGTGTAGTATGGACCTGGGTGACCACAAGTTTCTGCGTGGTTTGGGACATAATAACAACCATTATAAATGCGATTCTTGTCACACTTGAATCAATCCTGGGCTGGCTCTTGTCCGCTATAGCATTTATATTTGAATTGTTAGAGTGCATTCCTGTACTCGGGACATTCATCCGCTGGATCTACAACGGCCTGTCATTTATTGCAATGACAATTGCCTCGCTTCCAGATGCGTTACTGGGTGCAGCCGGTGTTCGGCCTGAAAAAATACTCAGGGTTTGCACAGTAATTTTGCGCGATGAACATGGGATACCTATAGCTTCGGTTGATTATGCGAAAACCATTCTTCAGCTTGCGGTGGACGTCTATAAAAGAGACGCCAACGTCCGCATTGTACCGCTGAAAGCATTTAAATACTCAACCGGCTTTTCTGGCGCGGAAACCGTCGACAACAGCTGGGTAATTACCGACAGTGCCGTTAGTGATTCATCCGTGCTTGATGTACCCTGCGGCGCCAGTGGTGTTGGAGACGAATGGTTACTGACAGGTTCCAAATTTCAGTCAAAGAGCGGATCTCACTGCCTTTATGGACGTTGGCGCAATGTCACAGGCTATGGTGCGCCTGTAACCTGCTTCATCATTCGCAGCATTCCCGGAAACAGCGGTTGCAGTTTGTGGATCACTGATTACGTGACAATAGTCGGCGAAAACATTGTCCCCCCAAGCAACAAGCGTGTTCTCGGACACGAGGTAGGGCATAGCTGCAACCTCTGGCATATCTGTGTGGATGAAGACCGGCGAAACCTTATGGCAATACCTAGAGAAAGCGATTCTTGCTCAAATACAGAACCCGATCGCGCCAATCCGTCTATGACTAACTGGCAGGCAATACGGGTCAGAGCCTCAAAACACGTCACTTATTTTTAAGAGGTTAAAAATGAAAAACAAAACTCACGTGATAGAACATCCATCCCAGCTCAACAGTTTGTCAGTTATGCCGATAGTCCGAACGAGCGCTTTGGGAAGAATACAAATCGGCGGTAATATGTCTAAGCATCCCCGGAAAGAACAGTGGGAACAAGACCTCAACCGTCATTATTATGCATGCGGTTGTGGAACGAGCGCAAAAGGCCTTATCATCGGCATCCTGTGCAGCTGTCTATTATCGGCATTCAACTACCTTCAACGCGGATGGGATTTTGGCGGCGCCCTGTCAAGCACCCTGCTTATATCTATTGGTTTTGCGGCGGCAGGAAAACTAATCGGTCTGTTAAAGGCCCGTAACAACCTTAGAACAATTATCACCGAAATACAAAATAACTGGGTAACAGAGCCATCACCTGAGAGCGGGACAATAGGCTGCGGCTAAACACAATATTGATAGCCAGTACTTAACCGTTATAAACGGCCACTCACACCACCCGACTATCCAGATTAAAAACCTGCCCCGACACCGCCTTCATCCTGGCAAGGTGAAATATGAAATCCGCGACCTCGGCCGGCTCCGAGAACCGACCGAGCAGGTTGTCCGCGAGCGCCTCCGCCCGGTACTTCCCGGAAGCCCCCGCGCCCATGTCCGTCAGCATATAGCCCGGCAGGACCGCGTTCACACGCACCCCGCGCGACCCAAGCTCAACCGCCGCCGCCTTCGTGAGCCCTATGAGACCAGCCTTGGAGGCTGCGTAAGCCGCCTGCCCCGCCTTCCCGCGAAGACCGAGTATGGACGAGACGTTCACGATATGCCCGGCCTTCTGCTTCAGCATCACGCGCGATACGGACTTGATGCAGTAGAACGGCCCCTTGAGGTTCGCGTCGATCGTAGCGTCCCAGTCGGCATCCGACAACTTAGCTATAAGACCCGGACGTGCGACCCCAGCGTTGTTCACCAGGACGTCCACGCGCCCGAACCGGGCAAGCGTCCGTGCGACCATACCCTCCGCCTCATCCGGCACGGACACGTCCGCCCGATACGCGAACCCCACCCCGCCGGAAGCGGAGACCTCGGCGGCCACGGCCTCGGCGGCCTTTTGCGACGCGGCGTAGTTCACCACTACGCGCCAGCCCGCTCGCCCGAACCGGAGCGCGACCTCCCGCCCGAGGCCCCGCGACGCGCCGGTTATGATTATGACTTTCGTATTTTTCACCACAGAGTCACGGAGACACAGATGTTGATAACATGGCGCGGTAAACCGCACCGACCGAATTGTAGGGGCCGACCATCGTGTCAGCTCTTCTTGCTCTTGTGTAGGGGCAGGTCCCCGTGCCTGCCCTCTTGGATTGTCTTTGCGAGCTAAGCGAAGCAATCTACTCCATCATGAAGTCACTGGATTCCCGCCGGAGCCTGCCCTGAGCAAGGCCGAACGGGCGGGAATGACAGACAAAAGCTGAGATTGCCGCGTCGCGGAGCCTGCCCTGAGCGAAGTCGAATGGGCTCCTCGCAATGACAAACTACGGCGCGCCGGGGGCGTCGCGCCCTACATTATCGGATACAGGCGGATTCTTCGCGGAGTTTACCCTGGGCGTAGCCGAAGGGCTCAGGATGACAAGCGGACCGACTCCACAAGCTTCCGTTTCCATTCATCCCCCTCCCCACCTGCGGGGGAGGGGGGCAGGGGGGCTGGGGGCGTCTCTACCTTATTGCCCTTCGTACCGACTCCACAAGCTCCCGGATATCCTCCTCCGTATGCAGCGCGGACACGGTAAACCGGACCCTGCTCCCTCCCTCCGGCACGGTCGGCGGACGGATTGCGGGCGCATAGAAACCCGCATCCATGAGAGCCGCAGAGAGAGCGAGCGCATGGCCCGCGTCACCGACGACCAGCGGGACGATAGGCGTGTCCTCGCCGAGTACCGTAAAGCCGAGCCCGCGCAGGCCATCCCGCAGGAGGCCTGCGTTCCGGCGCAGCGTCACCAGCCGCTCCGGCTCACGCCCTATCACGGCGAGAGAGGCGGACGCCGCCGCGCAGACGGACGCGGGCAGTGACGTCGAGAACATGAACCCGCGCGCACCGTTGACCAGCCAGTCTATGACGTCCGGCGACGCGGCCGCGAACGCCCCGTAAGAGCCGAGCGCCTTCCCGAGCGTGCCGACCTGTATAACGTTATCCGCGGGCAGGCCGTAATGCTCCAGCGTCCCCCGACCGGTGCAGCCGAGGACGCCCGTCCCGTGCGCGTCGTCGAGTATAACCGTGGCATTGTACCGCCGGGCAAGCACCATTATATCCGGCATCGGCGCGACGTCCCCGTCCATGCTGAACACGCCCTCGGTGACGATGAAGCGCATCGCGCGCGGCCTGTCCGCCTTGAGGAGCGCTTCGAGCGAATCCATGTCGCGGTGCCTGTATATGAACTTGTCCGCGCGTGAGAGGCGACAGCCGACCACGATGCTCGCGTGGTTCAGCTCGTCCGAGAATACGGCGTCGCCCGCGCCTGCGAGCGCGGGTATGATGGACGTGTTCGCCACGTACCCGGAGCCGAACAGGAGCCCGGCCTCCGCGCCCTTGAACCGCGCGATGTCGTCGGCAAGCCGCTGGTGGTATGAGGTATATCCGGAGATGAGCGGGGCCGAGCCCGCGCCTGTGCCCGCGCCGTCTATCGCCGCCTTCGCGGCGGCCCGCACTTCGGTGTGTCCTGACAGCCCCAGGTAGTCGTTCGTGCAGAACAGCCTGTACAAACGTCCGTCGAGGGTTGCACGTATGCCGTCCATCGCGCCAGATACCTTCAACCGGCGCAGCAGGTTTTTCTCGCGGAGCGCGTGTAATTCTTGTTCGAACATGGCTGAATAATGTGTCCCGCTTTGGATTTTATGTTGGGGCCGTACCAAGCGAAGCGCGTATTGGCCCTTTCTGTTTTTATGTAGGGGCGGGCCCCTGTGCCCGCCCTTCTTTTTTCGTCATTGCGAGCGAAGCGTGGCAATCTCAGTTCTTAAAGGCTGAGATTGCCGCGTCGCTTACGCTCCTCGCAATGACATAATACGGCGCGCCGGGGGCGTCGCGCCCTAAAAAAACGCCCGATAAATCTGGCAGCTACTAACTTCCAGGATTCCCGTCTTCACGGGAATGACGGAGGCGAGAACACCAGCGGCCCCTCGACCAACACCGGCACCTCGCGCAGGTAATGGAGGTAATCCTCCATCTCCAGCCTCGCCCCGTCCACGAAGAACGCCCGCCCGCCAGAGAAGGAGCCAGGCTCCTTGAGCGGCGTCAGCCTGACGTACCCATACGCGGACGACGCGACGTATCCGGTGACGTATCCGGGGTTGTCGGATATGCAAAGCTCGGCGACGGCTCCGGGCGCGTGCGCGACCTTGGTCGCAAGCGCGAGCGCTTCCCGTATGCGCGACCCTTCGAGGCCGCGCGCGGCCAGCGCCGCATCAATCAGTGGCCGGCTGGACTCGTCATAGTCAATAGCGCGCGCCCGGACGCCCTTTGCTCCATCCCCGTCCAGTCTATTCCCTGTCGCGGCGTCGAGTATCATCGCGCCACGCATGCCGCCGCCGTCGGACGCGCCAGTCGTCATAGCTGACAACGCGGCCCGCGCGGCCTCCTCCGAGACGCCGGCCCGCACCAGCTCCGCGACCGCCCTCGCGTTGCCAGCGTCGGCACCGGCCAGACGGATATCGGTGACCGGAAGCGCATGAAGCCGCACAAGATGCCTGCCCGCGAGCGAGTCCACGGTGACGGTAATCGCGTCCGGCGTCCCGAGAGCGTGCGCACGCGCGCGTTCGACAAGCTCGGACGTGACACGTGCTACGTCCGCACCTCCGACGATGCGCTCCGCGCCGGAGATGTGTCTGCCGTTACTCGATGCGCGCATCCTGAGGGAATATAAGTCCGGCGCGCCGAGGGCGTCGCGCCCTGCATAACACATGGCATTGATGGCTGGGGTGGCGAGCCGGTTGTCACTCATACGCAAGCCGCATCCCGAGCCCCGCGAGCATCCGGAGGTCGCCCTCGAAGTCACGCCCCGGCGTCGTCAGGTAGTCGCCCATGAGGACGCCGTTCGCCCCGGCGAGGAACATCAACGGGTGCAGGTCTCCGAGCGCCTTGACCCTGCCGCCGCAAACGCGGATCTCCTTGTCCGGTAATATGAACCTGAACAGCGCGATGGTACGGAGCGCGTCCATCGGCGTGATTGGCTCGGCGTCTTCGAGCGGCGTGCCGGGCATCGGCATAAGGAAGTTCAGCGGCACGGAGTCGACGCCTATCTCGCGGAGCGCGAAGGCCATCTCCGCCCTGTCGGCCATCGTCTCGCCCATGCCGATTATCCCGCCGCTGCAGAGCGACAGGCCGAGGCCTTCGGCATCCATTAGCGTCCCGACACGTTCGTCGTAGGAGTGAGTCGAGCATATCTTCTCGAAGTAGCCGCGCGAGGTCTCTATGTTGTGGTGGTAGCGGTTCAGCCCGGCGTCCCGGAGCGTCCGAAGCTGTCCCATGTCGAGCGTCCCGAGCGTCGCGCAGGGCATGACGCCCATCTCCCTTATCCGGGTAATGCAACGCGCTATCGTGTCGAGGTCACCCGCGGAGCTTATGCCTCGGCCGGACGTGACGATGCAGAACCGCCTGACGCCTCGTCCGCAGGCCTCCGCCGCTTTCCCGACTATCTCGTCCTCAGCCAGGAGGCCGTATGTATTGACGTCGACGTTGTGGTGGACGGACTGTGCGCAGAAGGCGCAGTCCTCGGAGCAGTTTCCGGACTTCGCGTTGACTATCGAGCACGCGTCCACGCCGCTGCCGAAGCGTTCCTCCCGGAGCCGCGCCGCCAGTCGGAACATGTCCCACGGGTTCGCCGCAAGTGCGTCCATGAGCGCGGGCGCATCGTCCGGCAACAGCAGTCCGGCAAGAGATTTATCGTAAAGTATGTTCGCTCCGGTTTCCATGAATATTCCTGCAATGCCTCCGCATGTTGTCCGTATTCAGGGTTATACTTAATTAAGGGAATGCTATATTCCGGAAGATAGCTTAGTGCCGGACGGAGCAAATGTCAACCTGTATTTTATTGCAGGTTGACATTGCACAGGCAGTCCGCGCGGCGGGCGGCGCGCCAGCGCGGCTATTCGCAATTCCCTTGACAATACAGGGTAATGCCTTGTAATATAACTACAAGAATACGGGCCATTTGTTAGACCTGTTAAGGAGTAGTAATTATGTTCGAAAAGTTTACCGACAGGGGCAGGAAGGTCATCATCTTCGCCAGGGAAGAGGCGGAGCGCCACCAGAACGACTACCTGGGCACGGAGCACCTGCTCCTGGGCCTACTGCGCGAGGAGGACGGCATACCCATCGCCGTTATCCGCAAGCTCGGCCTGAACACCGAGCAGGTGCGCCTTGAGGTCGAGAGGAACCTCCCCGGAGGCATGGGCAACCTCGCCTTCGGAGAGATACCGTTCACGCCCCGCGCGAAGAAGGTCCTCGAACTTGCGATTGAAGAGGCGAGGCTCCTCGGCCACAACTACGTCGGCAGCGAGCACCTCCTGCTCGGCATCATACGCGAGGAAGAGGGCATCGGCGGCAAGATACTGAGGAACCTCGGCGCGCACCTTTTGGGCGCGCGGCAGCTGACGATAAACTTCGTCCGGAGGAGCCCAGGTCAGGCGGCGCGCGAGAAGAAGTCCCCGACCCCCGCGCTCGACGAGTTCGGCCGCGACCTCACGCAGCTCGCCAGGGACGGCAAGCTCGACCCGGTCATTGGCCGCGACATAGAGATCGAGCGGGTGATGCAGATCCTCTCACGCCGTACCAAGAACAATCCGGTCCTGATAGGCGAGCCCGGTGTCGGCAAGACAGCCATCGTCGAAGGCCTTGCCCAGAGGATAATAAACGACGACGTGCCGGAGAACCTCGGCGGCAGGCGTCTGGTCGCACTCGACCTCGGCTCGCTCATCGCGGGGACAAAATACCGCGGCCAGTTCGAGGAGCGTCTCAAGGTCGTGATGAAGGAGATCGCCCAGGCCGAGAACGTCATAATATTCATCGACGAGCTGCACACTCTGGTAGGCGCGGGCGCGGCCGAAGGCTCGGTCGACGCCTCCAGCATGCTGAAACCGGCGCTCAGTCGCGGCGAGATACAGTGCATAGGCGCGACGACGCTGGACGAGTACAGGAAACACATCGAAAAGGACGGGGCGCTCGAGAGACGCTTCCAGCCGATACACGTCCAGCCGCCGACGCTCGACGAGACGGTAAGGATACTGCAGGGCCTGCGCCCCAGGTACGAGGCGCACCACAAGGTAAAGTACACCGAGGAGGCGGTCGCCGCGGCGGTCAAGCTCTCCGACCGCTACATAACCGACCGCTTCCTGCCGGACAAGGCGATAGACATCATAGACGAGGCCGGCTCGCGCTCGAAGCTCCAGAAGTACACGCTCCCGCCCGAGTTAAAGGACATGGACCTGGACGTCAAGAAGGCGGCCAAGAACAAGAACCTCTACGTCCGTCTGCAGGACGGAGACAAGGCCGACTACTACGGACGCGAGGAAGAGCGCCTTCGCGAGCGGTTCGAGGAGGCCCAGCGCGAGTGGCGCGAGGCCCAGGACAAGGTCCAGCCGCTCATCGACGAGGAAGAGATTGCCGGGATCGTATCGAAGATTACGGGCATCCCGCTCCTCAAGCTCGAGGAGAAGGAGTCGGCGAAGCTCCTCCGGATGGGCGAGTACCTGCACAAGCGCATAGTCGGGCAGGACGAGGCAATCGAGGCCGTATCCCGCGCCATACGCCGTTCCCGCGCGGGCATCAGGAGCCGCAAGAAGCCAATAGGCTCGTTCATTTTCCTCGGCCCGACCGGCGTCGGGAAGACCGAGCTTGCCCGTGTCCTGGCCGAGTTCCTGTTCGACAACCAGGACGCGCTCATACGCGTGGACATGTCCGAGTTCATGGAAAAGTTCACCGTGTCTCGCCTGACGGGCGCGCCTCCGGGATACGTCGGTTACGAAGAGGGCGGCCAGCTGACCGAGAAAGTAAGGCGCAGGCCCTACTCCGTCGTCCTTCTGGACGAGATAGAGAAGGCCCACCCGGACATGTTCAACATACTGCTCCAGGTGCTGGACGACGGGCTCCTTACGGACAGCTACGGACGCAAGGTGGACTTCAAGAACACCGTCCTCATCATGACCTCCAACCTCGGCGCGAGGCTCATAGACAAGAACGTCAACCTCGGCTTCCGCTCGGACGCCGCTGGCATGGACATGAAGTCTATCCGGGACAAGGTCACTGGCGAGCTGAAGCACGCCTTCAACCCCGAGTTCCTGAACCGCGTGGACGACATCATCGTCTTCCACCAGCTCGACAACGGCCAGCTACTCCAGATTGTAGACCTGCTCATCGACGAGATGAACGCGCTCCTTCTGGAGCAGGACATCCACATCGAGGTGGACACGAAGGTCAAGGAGTGGATAATAGCGAACAACGTCCAGGTCTCATACGGCGCGCGCCCGCTCCGCCGGGCATTGCAGCGCACGATCGAGGACCCGCTCTCCGAGGAGCTCCTCAAGGGCAGGTTCAATACCGGCGGCAAGATAAAGGCAAAGCTCCAGGACGGCTCGGTCGTCTTCGAGGAGATAGAGCTTAACGCATACGCGGAAGTCTGATACTGGCTTCGACAATTTGTAGGGGCCGACCTTCGTGTCGGCCCTTTTTGCTTCTATGTAGGGGCCGACCCGTGTGTCGGCCCTTCTTAAAAGCGCCCGATAAATCGGGCAACTACAATTCCTGGATTCCCGCCTTCGCGGGAATGACGAGCAAGAGGGCGGGCACGGGGACCCGCCCCTACATATAATCCTGTCCTGCCCCATGACGGAGCCTGCCTTGCCCGACTACCAACCAAAACCATCCGTCTCCCTCATCCGATGCAAAAGCTACGACCGCGGCCTCGTCGAGGCATCCGTCAGGCGCGCGGTCGCCCTGCTCGGCGGGGCAGACAGGTTCGTCCGCCCCGGCGACCGCGTCCTGCTGAAGCCGAACATGCTCTCCGGCAAGGCCCCGAACAAGGCGGTCACAACGCACCCGGAGGTGGTCCGGGCGGTGGTGCGGCTGGTAAAGGAAGCGGGCGGCATCCCGTCCATCGGCGACTCGAACGCCCTCGGCAGCTTCGCCAAAGTTTCGGAAGTCACAGGCATGGCCAGGGTCGCGCGTGACGAGGGCGCTGAGCTGGTCGAGCTGTCCGAGGCCGTGGACGTACACGGCAAGGGCAAGTTTAAACATTTCGAGCTTTCAAAGGCCGCGATGGAAGCGGACGTCGTAATAAACCTGCCCAAGGCCAAGACACACGGCCAGATGCTCCTGACCCTCGCAGTAAAGAACCTCTTCGGCTGCATACCGGGACGCAGGAAGGCGCAGTGGCATTTCAAGGCCGGCGTCGACCGCGAAGCCTTCGCCACGATGCTCGTCGAGCTGTCCGGACTTGTCAGGCCTTGTCTCAGTATAATCGACGCGGTTGTCGGCATGGAGGGCAACGGCCCGGGCAGCGGGACGCCCCGTGAGGTCGGCCTCATCGGGGCGTCCGCGGACCCGCACGCGCTCGACATGGTCATGGCGTCGGTGCTCGGCGTCACCGCCGACAGGCTGCCAACGCTCAAGGCCGCGCGCGGGCTGGGGCTCATACCACGGAGCATCTCCGAGATAGAACTGGCCGGAGACTTCGGCAACCCCGCGCAGGCGGCGGTCAGGGGCTTCAGGCTGCCCAGCGAGTCGAGCCTCGAATGGAGCATCCCGGAGCCTGTCAGGAGGCTCCTCAAGGAATCGCTCACCACAAAGCCGCGTATACACCGGAAGTCGTGCAAGTTCTGCCTGATGTGCCAGACCGCGTGCCCGGTAGGCGCGATAACCGAGGGCAGGGACGGCATGTCCATAGACTACCGTCAGTGCATCCGCTGCTTCTGCTGCCAGGAGGTCTGCCCGGTCGGCGCGATAGACATAGCGGAGGGCTGGCTCCTCAGGTACCTCGGCTGACGGCCCCCTCGCCTCTGGCAGACGTTGTCATTTCCCCTCTTTCCGGCCTTCGAGGTATTCCGACGCCCTGAGGACATATCCCGTCAGCTTCCCGGACTGTTCGGATGTCAGAGACACCCTGCCCTTGTGGTTTGCAAGTATCCCCCTCCAGGCGGACGGACTCCTGTCGCCGGGTGTATACCGCCTGTGGCAGTCGGCGCACGCCATCACGAAATATTTTCGTCCTTCGTCCATATCATTTGCAGTCTCTGACCTGCCGGCCAGCATTCCTCCCGAGGGAAGCGCCGTCACTCCTCCAGACGCGCACCCCGAAGTCATATACGCGACAGTCATCAACGCCCCGACCACCAATGCCAGCCTCGACAACCCCTTCTCCGTTTTCCTGGACATCTATCCTCCTACAACTGGAATCCCACGCCAAAGTTAAGCATGTCCTCAAGCCCGGCCGGCCCCCTGGAATCCCTTATCTGGTAATCGGCCTTGAGCACAAGGTTGGGCACAGGGTAGAAGTTCACGCCAAACGTGTATTCCTGGCGGTCACCAGCCGGGTCACCCGATATACCGGACGGCATCCTGAACTGCGTGTCGTAGTCGTCGTACCTTGCAAACACCACCGCGTCGGAGCGGCCGAGCTTTCCGGTCTTTAAAGACTCCGGCCAGAAGTGATAACCCGCCTCGACGTAATATCCGAATATGCCCTCCGCGACGCCGGGAAGTTTCTCGGCGCCGTCGATTACTGTGTATGCCGCGGCCCCCCTCACGTCGACGTCCTTGAGCGTCGCCTCCATATCGGCGGAGAAAATCGTGACCGAGCCGTCTATCCCAGGGTCTTTGCCGTTGTTACCGTTGTTTATGCCGCCATGGTAAAAGGACCCGCCCAGCCTGAGGTCCTGGGCAACAGACACGTCGGCGTCCATGAGCGGGAAATAGTCGGCCCTGCCCATGACAGCGACGTTGTTGAAGCTTGGACGCTCCTTTATCCTGCCTCCCCTTATCCCATCCTTGGCCGAGAACTTCGTGCCGTCGAGACCGGCGCCCAAGTCCACCTGGTACCTTAGGTTATGCGTCAGGTTGCCATACGTTCCGATACCGTCCACGGACCATGTCGTGGGTATGATGACCTTGTCGAAGCTCGGACGCTCGACGCCGTTGAAGGAAGGCGGCTCATGCCTCTGGTTTGTTATCCCCATTGGTGCGAGCATCCTCCCGACGCGGACGTTGAGGGCGTCGTGCAACAGGAAGTCTACATAGAGCTGCTCTATGTTCAGTTCTCCGCCTGAGCCGGTCGATACGTATGCATGCTCGCTTTCTATCTCCGAACCAAGCTTTATCCAGTCCGAGAAATCATATCCGAGGTACAGGACAAGGCGGTGTATGTCGAACACGTCGCCTGACCCGCCTTCCACGAAGTTCGCGTGCATCTCGCCGTAACCGCCCAGGCTGAGCCGCTCACCCGCCGAGGCAACGGCTCCGGGAACATCGGCTCCCGGCTGTCCGGCATCATCCGCCGGGGAGGCGTCTACCGCCGCGCCTTCCCGTGCCACCCTGTCAAGCTCCGCACGGGCGGCGGCAAGCTCGCCGGTCAACGCCGACACCTGTTTTTCCAGAACCTCCAGCCTTGAGCCGAGGTCCGCACCCGCGTAAGCCTTTCCCTGGACCGCAAGCACCAACAAACCAGCTACAGCCATGCATAATACTTTCTTCACCACGCACCTCCATGTTGTTTTAGATAACGGTTGTCGTTTTCAATCAACGGTTATCAAGAAAGCGCCGACTCCGCATTCGAAGTATCCCGGCGCCGGGTACCTGCCTAAAATCTCGTCGATACGACGAATCCCGCGATCACCGCGTCGTCGTTGTCTATCTTGCTCCTGATCGTCCGGTCGAGCGCCGAGGAGTAGCTGACCGAGGGAGTTACCGAGATGTTTTCGGTGACCTCGACGGGCAGGGACGCGGTCAGGACATAGTCCGTGAACGCGGTATGGTCCGAGCCGTAGCTGTACACGTTGTAGTTCTTCGAGCCGAGCCCGACCTGCGCCGCGAGGCCGAGCTCCGTCTTGCAGCCCAGGACAGAGGGTAGCCCGACGCAGTGCTCGACGGAGAAGACGCCGTAGAAACCGTCGCCGCGCCAGCAGTCGTAATACAGGTTCAGCTTCGGGTGCAAAGGCGCGTCGAGTCCCAAGCCTGCGTATATCTCAACGGTGTCCGCGTCGTCCATGCGCGGGTAGGAGTAATACAGAGCCCCGGCGGAATATTCAAGGCCGCCCGCCTCGCCCGTATAGTCGAGGCCATAGTCCACCTCGTAAAAACCGCCCGCCATCCCGTTGTAATCCGTGAGGTCCAGGTTCGCCCATACGTTTAAGGTCAGCCCATAGTAGCTGCCCCAGACGTTCGGCTGGAATACGGGGTCCTCCGAGTATGTAAGTCCCCTGGACACGTACTTGTTCAAGACGCCCATGTCCGCGCCGAAACTGAAACCCGAACCTTCGCGTTCAGCCCCGTCCTCATTGCCGCAGGAAGGGCACGGAACGGCGCCGGCCGGCTGTCCGTGCCGGCCAGCCGCGAACTCCATTCCGCACCGGGCGCATGTTACAGAGTCTTCCGCGAAATGCGCGGCCTCGTTCAGTACGCCTGCCTTCGCAAGCATCGCGGAGTTGAGGCAGCCATCCGTCTCGTCCCCGCCATTAGCGAAGGCGGGAACGCCCGATAACACGAACACGACCAATACCATTGCAAGCAGCACACTCCTCATAACATTACCCCTTTCGCACAAACCCGGGCCTCCATCTCAACAGCCGGGTTGCAAACCTCACATGTGATACGGACAGTGAATATCATTATCACCGCACTGGCAAGAAAAAGGCGCCGCCTCCAATGCTGCAAAAAGCGGCGCCGGGCTACTCTCAGCTTATCTGCTTGACGTATATCTCGCTGGCGATCTCGATGTCGAGGGCAAGCTCCGTCTCGCCGGAGCGGATGACGAACGCGGGCCGCTTCTGGTGGAGAAGTATCTCCGTGCCGGGCACTATGCCGAGCGTGGACAACCTGTCCATCCGGCCGTGGTCCCTGGGCGCGATGAACACGATACGGGCGGTCTTGCCGGGGTCGAGGTCC
Source organism: Nitrospirota bacterium (assembly GCA_016212105.1). Taxonomy (GTDB): domain Bacteria; phylum Nitrospirota; class JACRHJ01; order JACRHJ01; family JACRHJ01; genus JACRHJ01. The sequence goes on along the minus strand of JACRHJ010000015.1, from coordinate 5,858 downwards.
GTCAGCGGCATGACCAGCGGCCGCATGTGGTGGGCCAGCTTTTTGCAGCAGTCCCCGTGCGGGATGGGCTTTCCGTGCGGGCAGGTCGGCGGGTGGCCGAGGAAGGAGCAGACCGAGTCCGTCACCTCCGGGGAGAGGACATGCTCTATGCGGCACGCGGACGTCCTCGTCTCGCTCGGCCCGACGGACAGCACCTCGGCGAGCAGCTTTTCCGCCAACCGCTTCCGGCGGATGATGTTCTTGCCGCGCTCACGTCCGCCCGGCGTGAAGTCCACCTTGCCGCCGGCAAGGGTTATGTACCCGAACTTGACGAGCTGGTCTAAAATCGAGTCCGCCTTCTCCTCGTTCTCCACCAGGTCCTCGCCGACAACCAGCGAGGAGATCCTCGCGCGGTCGCAGCATGCCACGCCGGTCTTCTCCTCGATGAGCCAGAGGGCCTCAAGGAACTCGTCGACAATCTCTTCCGTGATGCCCAGGTCTACGGGCTTTTTGTGCGTCATGTGAAATGCTCCTTCTTTCTTTACCAACCACAGAAAACACCAAAGTCACTGGATTCCCGCTTTCGCGGGAATGACGGGTACTTGCGTGTCTCCCCGTGCTTGACACGGGGCCCAGGAAGTTCGCTTGTTCATCCGCCAGATTAATAGCTACTGAAGTGTCACGCCAAGCACTTTCAACGTCATATTCAAGGCGGCACCGACCAGTACCGCGAACGGGAACACGAACAGGACCGTCAGCGCCGCGAACTTCATCCCGCGCTCCTTTATTGTAACAAAAAACTGCGCGACGCACGGGACGAAGAGCGTTATCGTCACTAGGCTCACGACCACCTGTACCGGCGTAAGAAGCCCCTCGCGGCTCATCGCGAACAGGCCGGCCGCGCCGTAGTCGCGCCTCAGGAATCCTATGATGAACGCCTGCGTCGCCCTGGGCGGGAGGTCAAGCATGCCGACGACCACCGGCGACGCGACGCGCTCGATAAGGCCGAGCAGGTGCGTCTTGTCCGCCGCATACAGCACGAGCGTGCCGAGTATGAAGAGCGGCACAGCCTCCTTGAGGTACCACTCTATCCTGCCGAACGTCTTCAGCACGATATTCTTTATCCTCGGCATGCGTATGGGCGGTATCTCCATGATGAAGTCCGGCGGGTCGCCCTTGAGTATCCTCGATATGGCGAAGCCGACGGACAAGAGCACGGCCAGCACCGTCCCGCCCCAGATGAACGTCCCCACAGGCGATATGCCGGCGAGCATCCCCATGATTACGCCGAGCTGGGCGGAGCAGGGTATGGCAAGTGCGAGGAGCAGGGTGACGATCATCCGCTCCCTCTTCGTCTCGAGTATCCTCGTCGTGAGCGTCGCCATCGTCGCGCATCCGAGGCCCAGGACCATCGGCAGAACCGCCTTGCCGTTTAACCCTATGGTCTTGAACATCCTGTTCAGCATTATCGAAAGGCGCGGCAGGTAGCCCGAGTCCTCCAGTATCCCGAAGGCTATGAAGAACGTCATCGTTATCGGGAGGACTATGGCTATTGCGTAGGTCAGGGCGACCGTGACGATGCCGTACTCTCCCACGAACAGCTCCCTGAGGAACTCGACCGGGAGGACCGCGTCGAAGAACCTTGTCGTGAGCGGGTTGATGAAGCCGCCGAAGACGTGCTCCTCCATCATGTCCACAAGGTAGCCCGCCCCGAATACGCCGACGAACTGGTACATCATGTACAGGACGAACGCGAGCACCGGCAGGCCGAGCATCGGGTGCATCGTCGCGTCGCCGAGCCTCCTGCGCCAGCCGGTCCCGTGCGAGGCCACCTTCCTCTGGCAGGCGGATACCACCTTGTCCACCGCGGTCAGACGCACACGGTTGATGACGTAGCCGAGCGGTTCCCGCGAGGCGGACTGCGCCTCCTTTACTATAGCCTCGATGGCCTCGATGGCCTCGTCGGACACGACGGAGTGCAGCCAGCCACGAAGAGATGTATCGCCGCCAAGGAGCATCAGGGCGACGGAACGCCTCGATATCCGCGAGTCGGGAAGGAGGTTAGAGATGCGCGCCACGCCCATCTCCACCCTGTCGTCGTACTCGATATTCAGGCAGGACGGGCGGGTCTTCGTGACTACCTCGCGGAGCTTCCCCATCCCCTTCCTGCGGGTCGCTACCGTGCTGACCGTCTCGACCCCGGTGAGCCTGCCGAGCGCGGCGAAGTCTGTCTCTATACCAGCGTCCTCCGCCTCGTCAGCCATGTTCAGCGCCATCGAAAACGGCACGCCCATCTCGGCGAGCTGGAGGCTGATGACGAGCGAACGGCGGAGGTTCTTGGTGTCCGCGACCTGAAGTACGTGGTCGAAGTCCTCCGTGAGCAGCATGTCGCGGGTCACGACCTCGTCCTCGGACATCGGCAGCAGGCTGTTTATCCCTGGCGTGTCCACGACAGTGAACTGCTCGCCCTTTATCGACGCGTTGCCGTATGTCACCTCGACGGACGTGCCGGGGTAGTTCGATACCGTGACGTATTTGCCGGTGAGCTGTCCGAACAGGACGCTCTTGCCGACGTTCGGGTTGCCTATGAGGAGCAGTTTTTTGAGCTTCTGTGCGACCATGTTGCCTTGCTACCCTTGCCTTTCGTACTGCGCGAATCTGAATGTCATTATCATCATTGCCCGTAAAAAATCAGGCGGTGCTGCACGTCCTGCAAAGCCCGTAGAGTTCCATCTTGTGGTCGGTGACGACGAAGCCGTAGCGCCTTGCAACGTCCTCCTGCATCTCCTCGATGGACGGCTCCTTGAACTCGACTATCTTGCCGCAGCGGGTGCATATCAGGTGGTCGTGGTGCCTGTCCTCGTCTTCCTTCTCATACACGCCCTGAGGCTCGCCAAAACGCCTCTCCTTGGCAAGGCCGGCCTCCGTCAGGAGCTTCAGCGTCCTGTAGACCGTCGTGAGGCCTATGCCGGGGTGGGACTTCGCTACCTTCATGTACAGCTCCTCGGCGGAGATGTGCCCCTTCTCGGCGAAGAAGACCTCGGCCACCGCCTCCCTCTGGCGGGTGACCTTCAGCCCCTTCTTGGCTATGTACCTGTTTAGGTCCGCTATCTTGTTCGCCATCTTAACCCCTGTACCTGCCACCGGCCTGCCCCAAACAAATGACCGCTTGCCGGAACCCGCTGACCTGAAAATGATAACCGTTGTCATTTTATATCACGGGGGGCTGCCGCATGTCAAGAGAATTTTTCATCCCCCGTCATTCCGAACGGGGCCAAGTGGTGACGGGTGAGGTATATCCGACTCATCCCCCATATTATCCCATGTGATGCGATATTCCCTTGACCGGACGGCTAAGTCGGAATTATAATTTCAGCCATGAACTTTCGAAATCCGCCGCATATCCCCATACGGAGGAACATATGGAATATATTGGTGACACGCTGAGCATATCCTACCGCATCAGGCTCGCCAAGTACGTAGTAAAGGACTTCGACATACAGCTCGACAAGGACACCCTGCTCATGCACACCCGGGCGGATGCCGCCAGGCCTGCCTGGGCGGAGCTGGGGAAGTCCAGGTGTCCGAACTGCACATTAGACCCGTCCGCCCACAGCCACTGCCCGTCCGCCGTGAACCTGGTCGAACTGATAGATTACCTGAAGGACATCACATCGTACAAGAAGGTGGAAGTCTCGGTAGTGTTCCGGGACAGGACGTACCTGAAGAACACCACCATACAGAGCGTAGCGAGTTCGCTGATGGGCATCATAATGGTATCGAGCGGCTGTCCCGTGCTGGACAAGCTCCGGCCGATGGTCGAGACACACCTCCCCTTCTCTTTCTGGGACGAGACCACGTACCGCATAGTCAGCATGTACCTCTTCGCTCAGTACTTCCTGTACAAGTCAGGCGAGGCCCCGGACTGGGACCTGGCCGGCCTTGTAAAGCTTCTGGACGACGTAGAGACCGTCAACAGGAGTTTCTGTGACAGGCTGGACATGGTGCGGAGCGAGGACTCCTGCGTAAACGCGGTCAGCATACTGAACCTCAAGGGCAGCATGGCCAAGTTCAGTATAATTGAGGACGAGCTTACACACTGGCGCGACATTTTCCTCCGTCATTACGTGAAGACGGCCATGTAGGCCATCCATGCGGGCGGACCAAACCTTAGAGAGCATAAAGAGGTTACAATGATCCTGAAGACCATAATCGTCGGCGCGCTCGCAGTGAACTGCTACGTCGCTGGATGCGACAAGACGCGCATGGCCGCGGTGATAGACCCGGGCGACGACGCAGCAGAGATACTTGCAGTCCTGAAGGATGGCGGACTGACGCTGAAATATATAATACTTACACACGCCCACTTCGACCACTCCGGGGCTGCGCTTGAGCTTCAGAAGAGGACCGGAGCGAAGGTACTCATCCACAAGGACGACGCGGACATGCTATCGCAGACCGCTGCGCAGGGCGCTATGTTCGGCATGGCGGTCAGTCCGCCTCCTAAACCCGACGGTTACCTCAAGGACGGAGAAACGCTGAAGGTAGGAGAACTCATCTTAGAGGTTATTGAAACCCCCGGCCACTCCAAGGGCGGAATCAGCGTGTATGCCAGGAAGGAGGGCGCGGTATTCACAGGCGACACCCTCTTCTGGGGCTCCGTGGGGCGCACGGACCTCCCCGGCGGGGACTACACTGCGCTGATGCATTCCCTGAAGGTACGGCTCGCCTCGCTCCCTGACAACACGGTCGTCTACCCCGGACACGGCGACGATACGACGATAGGCTTCGAGAAGGAGCAGAACCCCTTCCTGGACTGAGATGAAGACCACTACGGCAGTACTGCTCGCACTCATAATAATCATCGTCCTGCTCGCGCTTAACCTCACCGTTTTCTGGCCTGATGAACGGCAGGCGGCCGCGCCAGACGAGGCCATCCAGGCAGGCCTCGCCCCCCCTGACGTCAGAGGGCCTGAGACGTTGAACCCCATCATGAAATACGGCTACCCCGGCACGGCGATGATCCGTTATCGTGACGGCTACGTCCTGTCCTACGACGCCCGGAACCGGGTCCCGTTCTGGGTGTGCGAGCTTCTCGACGCCGATCTGCTCAAAGGCTCCGCGTCCCGGGTAAAATCGTCTTTCCGGGTAGACACGAGCATCCCCGTGGAATTCCGGTCGTCGAACGATGACTATGAGCGAAGCGGTTTCGACAGGGGGCACATGGCACCGGCCGGAGACCACAAGAAGAGCCGGGACGAGATGGACGAGACCTTCTTCCTCTCGAACATGGCCCCTCAGGCCGGCGCGGGCTTTAACCGGGGCTATTGGGCGGACGTCGAGGGCCGCATACGCGACTGGGCCGGAGAAAGGCGGCTTTACGTCTACACCGGGCCTCTCTACCTTCCTGAGGAAGCGATCGACGGCGGGCGGTATGTCCGGTACCGGGTGATAGGGGACGGCCGTGTCGCCGTGCCCACCCACTTCTTCAAGGTAATCCTCGCGGAGTCCGGCAGCGGCGTAGAGGTGCTTGCCCTCGTCCTGCCGAACGAGAATATCCGCAAAAACACCCCTCTGTCCAGGTTCATGGTCTCCGTGGACGACCTGGAGAGGATGTCCGGGCTTGACTTCATGGACGTCCTGGACGACGGGACCGAGGCGATGCTTGAGCGGGAGGTTCTGCCGGACTATTGGCTGACAACCCCGTTAAAGCAGAATTAGGAGAACCAACTATAAACCGGCCCCCGTTTCCGGGGGCCGTCTGCATCTTAATCTTCACGACTATCTTGTTGCTCTTGTCACTGCACCGTATACGTCTGGAAGCTCTCGACCGCGGTGCCTCCTGACGCGTTCCTGACCTTGACCTTCACGTAGTTCGT
>JACRHJ010000012.1 GCA_016212105.1 Nitrospirota bacterium | reverse complement strand
CAGGCGTTCATCGACAGGATGATGATCGACCTGGACGGCACCGAGAACAAGGGCAACCTCGGCGCGAACGCCATACTCGGAGTCTCGCTCGCGGTGGCCAAGGCCTCGGCCGAGGAGCGGGGCCTGCCGCTATACAGGTACGTCGGCGGGGCGAACGCGAAGGAGATGCCGGTCCCGATGATGAACATCCTGAACGGCGGCGCGCACGCGGACAACAACGTAGACATCCAGGAGTTCATGATAATGCCGGTCAAGGCCAGGTCCGTGACCGAGGCGGTCAGGATGGGCGCGGAGGTGTTCCACGCGCTCAAGTCCGTCCTGAAGGCCAAGGGTTACAACACCGCTGTCGGCGACGAGGGCGGCTTCGCGCCGAACCTCAAGTCCAACGACGAGGCGATAGAGGTCGTCATCGAGGGCATCGAGAAGGCCGGGTACAAGGCCGGCAAGGACGTCCTCATCGCATTGGACGCGGCCGCGAGCGAGTTCTTCGAGAAGGGCAAGTACGTCTTCAAGAAGTCGGACAACTCGAAGCGCTCGGCCGAGGACATGATAAAGTTCTACGAGGGCTGGGTCAAGAAGTACCCGATAATATCCATAGAGGACGGGCTCGCGGAGGGTGACTGGAAGGGCTGGAAGATGCTCACGGACGCGCTCGGCGGCAAGGTCCAGCTTGTCGGCGACGACATATTCGTCACCAACCCGGCGATACTCAGGAAGGGCATAGACGCGGGCGTGGCGAACTCGATACTCATCAAGCTGAACCAGATAGGCACGCTGACCGAGACGCTCGACTGCATAGAGATGGCGAAGAGGGCGGGCTATACCGCCGTCGTATCCCACCGCTCCGGAGAGACGGAGGACACGACGCTCGCCGACCTTGCGGTAGCGGTCAACGCGGGCCAGATAAAGACAGGTTCGCTTTCGCGCACCGACCGGGTCGCCAAGTACAACCAGCTCATCCGCATCGAGGAGGACCTCTCGACCGAGGCCGTGTTCAGGGGCAGGGACGTGTTTTACAGCATCGGGAAGAGGTAGGGGAGGCAAATCCCCCATGTAGTCCCCCCTTTTACAAAGTGGGGACAAGATAAGGACAAGGCAGGGCCGACACGCGGGTCGGCCCCTACATAAAAGCAGATCCATCGAGTTCGGTCGGAATAACATGCAACTTCCTGGACCCCGTGTCAAGCACGGGGCGACATATATAAATCCGTCATTCCCGCGAAGGCGGGAATCCAGGAAGTAGATTTTGTGTAGGGGCGGGTCCCCGTGCCCGCCCTGGATTTAAAACAAGGGCCGACACACGGGTCGGCCCCTGCATAAAAGTAGATTCCTCGACTTCGCTCGGAATGACAGGCAACTTCCTGGGCCCCGTGTCAAGCACGGGGCGACATATATAAATCCGTCATTCCCGCGAACGCGGGAATCCAGTGACTTTCGTTGCGCGTGCAGGTAGACAGGGTAAAGACACTGGGCCCCCGCTATCGCGGGGGTGACATCTGTTGTTATCAGTGCATTAGACAGGAGCCGTTGTTATGTCCACCACGATAAGGGGCTCGGCCAGCCGAGAGCAGTTCAGGAACAGGAAGCGCACCGCGGTCGTGCTCGTGGTCATGGCGCTGTTCCTCGGCCTGACGCTGAGCCTGGTCTTCGGCGAAAAAGGGCTTCTCCGTTACATGAAGCTCCGCGAGCAGAGGGCCGCCATCAACGCGGAGATTGTCGCGCTGAAGGCTAATAACGTCGAGCTGGGCAGGACTGTCGAGTCGCTCAAGACCGACCCCGAGTACATCGAGAAGCTCGCGCGCGAGCAGGGCCTCGTAAAGGAAGACGAGATAATCTACCAGTACGAGGAGGAACCGGCCGGCGGACAGCCGGTCGGCGGCCCCGAAAACGGCGAGGTAAGGAAGTAATGTCCGACGGCCCGCTCCATATCGCGTTCGTATGGCACATGCACCAGCCCTATTACAAGGACCTGGTGACGCAGAAGTACGCCCTGCCGTGGGTGCGCCTGCACGGCATAAAAGACTACTACGACATGGCGCACATACTCCGGGACTTCCCGGACATCCACCAGACGTTCAACCTCGTCCCTTCTCTCGTGGACCAGATAATCGACTATACCGACGGAGACGCGACCGGCCTGTTCATAGACCATACGCTCAAGCCCGCCTCAGACCTCGACCAGTCCGAGAAGATTTTCGTGCTACGGAACTTCTTCCTCGCCAACTGGGACAACATGATAAAGCCGTACCCGCGCTACTGGGAGCTCCTGACCAAGCGCGGTATGGACGTCACCGACAAGGAACTCGGCCGGATGGCCCGGTACTTCTCGGTGCAGGACTTCCTCGACCTCCAGGTATGGTTCAACCTCACCTGGTTCGACCCCATCTTCAAGGACAACGACCCGCTCCTGAAAGGGCTGCTCGCGAAGGGCCGCGACTTCTCAGAAGAGGAGAAGGCCGCGCTCATCCTCAAGCAGCGCGATGTGATGCGGCTCATAATCCCGGAGTACAAGGAACTATGGGAGAAGGGCAGCATCGAGGTTTCGGCGTCTCCGTACTACCACCCCATCCTGCCGCTCCTCTGCGATACGGAGATAGCGAGGATGTCCAATCCCGGCGTCCAGCTCCCGCGGAGGTTTACTCACCCGGAGGACGCCAAGGCGCAGGTCGTAAACGCCCTGAAGCGGTTCGAAGAAGTCTTCGGCAGGAGACCTGTTGGTATGTGGCCGTCCGAGGGCTCGGTCAGCGAGCAGATAATCCCGATACTCGCGGACGCTGGCATAAAATGGATCGCCACCGACGAGGAGGTCCTGGCCAAGTCCATGGACACGCTTCTTGACCGTGACTTCTCGGGCGTCTCGAAGAAGCCGGACGTGCTGTACCGGCCGTACAAGGCTGTAGCTGAGGGCAGGGCGGTCAACATCGCATTCCGCGACCATACGCTGTCCGACCTTATCGGGTTCGTCTACTCCAAATGGGACCCGCGTAACGCGGTGGAGGACTTCGTCGGCCGGCTCAGACGCATAAGGAAGGACCTGTTCGCGAGGCGTTCCGACGGGCTCGTTACCATCGCGCTCGACGGCGAGAACGCTTGGGAGCATTACAGGAACGACGGCCGCGACTTCCTGTACAGCCTGTACGAGCGGCTGTCGAAGGAGTCCGAGTTCGAGGTCGTGACGGTGGGAGAATATCTGGAGAAGTATCCTGAAACGGAGACCCTGCCGAAACTCTTCGCGGGGTCGTGGATAAACCACAACTTCAATATCTGGATAGGACACGAGGAGGACAACGCGGCTTGGGACGCGGTCTCTCAGGCGAGGCATGACCTGGTCGAATACGAAGCTGAATACGAGGACGAGCCGGGCAAAAAAGACGAGGCGGCGCTGAAGCTCGCGTGGCAGGAGATATACGTCGCGGAGGGGAGCGACTGGTGCTGGTGGTACGGGGACGACCACTCATCCGAGAACGACCGCGAGTTCGACGAGCTGTTCCGGAAGCACCTGGTCAACGTCTACACGCTCATCGGAAAGACGCCGCCGGACGGCCTGTTCATCCCGATCATACGCGAGGACAGGAAGTCGCGCCCGACGGTCGAGCTTACCGCGTTCGTCTCGCCCACCCTGGACGGCGAGGTGACGAGCTACTTCGAGTGGCTGGCCGCCGGGTACTACGACGTCAGCCAGGCCGGCGGCACGATGCACAGGGCCGAGAGCGTCATCTCGCACATATACTATGGGTTCGACCTGAACAACCTGTTCATACGGCTGGACGCGAACCGCGACCTGAAGGACTCCAGGATAAAGGAGCTGACGTTCTGCGTCCATTTCCTCAAACCCGTGCCGTGTCGCCTGGACATAAAGATAGACCCGGACGCGCATTCCGTCACGGCGACCGTGTGCAGCGGGATGGGCGAGGAGGGGGCGGAAAACAAGAAGATGCTCTCATCCGTCGCGGCCGCGACGATAATCGAGCTTGCCGCGCCGTTCGAGATGATACATGCGAAGCCGAAAGACGAGGTGAACTTCTTCGTCACCGTCCGGCGCGACGATATAGAGCTGGAGAAATGGCCGTACAGGGGGTTCATTTCCTTCAACGTGCCGACGGAGGATTTCGAGGCTATTATGTGGCATGTGTGAGGGGGGACTGCCGTTTATGTAGCGACTGGAGATTTCAGTAATGCCTTTCACGCCCTTTCATTTTGGCCCCGCCGCCTGCCTGTCGTTGCCCCTAAGAAAACGCATCGATGTGCCGGTATTCATTCTGGCAAACGTGGTCGTTGACCTCGAACCCCTGACGGTGATGACATTCGGCCTGGACTATCCCCTGCACGGCTACGTCCATACGCTAATGTTCGGCGGCCTTATTGGAGCGTTATTCGGTGCCGGGGCCTTCTCTTTGCGGACGCAGTTAATAAAGCTCATGGGCTTGTTCGCGCTTCCGTACCGTCCATCCATCGGCGGTATGATCCTGTCGGGCGTATTAGGCATATGGTTCCATATACTCCTCGACAGTCCGTTGTATGCGGACATCCGGCCGTTATACCCTCTGACATACAACCCGGTATACGGGCTGGTGAGCGGTTCGACGGTTTATGTATTCTGTGCCGTATCGTTTGTCCCGGCGATAATGATTTATCTGCTGAGTAGGGCTGGGACAAGCAACAAATAAACAAGAAGGGCCGACACACGGGTCGGCCCCACATAAAAACCATCTGCTTGTGGCCTCTTTACTTTGCCCCCCCGCATTTGCTATAATCCCAAATAGTACGAACAAATATATCAACCGGAGAGACGGCCATGTTTGCCAAGTTCACGGCCATCTACGAAAAGGGCGAGAAATACTACGTCGGCTACTGCCCGGAAGTACCCGGCGCGAACGGCCAGGGCGAGACGATAGAGTAATGCAGGGAGAGCCTGAAGGAGGCGGTCAAGCTGATACTCGAGGACAGGCTTGAGGACGCGCTGATGTCAAACGCTCTGTGAAGCCGCCCCACCGTGCAACCGCCCGAATATCTCCTCCGCCACCTTCCCCGGCAGACCCGGCGCGGCCTTCAGCTCTTCGAGCGTAGCCTCGCGTATCGCGCGGAAGCTCCCGAAATGCTTCAGCAGGGCCAACTTGCGCTTCGCCCCGATGCCCGGTATGCCGTCCAGCGGCGAGGCCGCGCCGCGCTGCTGCCGCAATTTCCTGTGGTGCGTAATGGCGAACCGGTGCGACTCGTCGCGCACCTGGGCCAGGAGGTTCACGGCGGCCGACGTTGGCGAGAGGATGCGCGCGTCCTCCTCGCCCGGCTTGTACACGCGCTCGTACGCGCGCTTCTCCCCGATGCCGCCGTACTTCAAGCCCTTCTCGCGGGCCTTGGCGAGCCCCACGACGTCGAGCGCGGCGAGGTCGGCGAGGTCGGCACCGAGGTCCTTCAAGGCCTCCAGGGCTGCGTTAAGCTGGCCCTTGCCGCCGTCCACCATGATGAGGTCGGGCCACGGCTCGTCCTCGTCCATCACGCGCCTGTACCGCCGGTATATTACCTCCTCCATCATGGCGAAGTCGTTCGCGCCATCGACCGTCTTGATGGTGTAATGCCGGTATCCGGACTTCTTCGCCACGCCGTCCTCGAAAGCGACGAGAGAGCCGACCGCCTCCTGACCGCCGGTGTTGGATATGTCGAAACACTCGACGCGGCGCGGGAGTTTTTTGAGGCCAAGCTCGGACTTCAAGGCCATCAGCGTCAGCTCGCGCCCCGCGGCGGTAGTCAGGTTCTGGCCAAGCGCGACGCGCGCGTTGTCCACCGCCATCTCCATAAGCTTCGCCTTGGGCCCGCGTTCCGGCACCGCGAGGACTGTCGTCTTTCCCCTTCGCGCCGACAGGAACTCTTCGAGAAGCGGACGCTCCGGGAGTGTGTGCGAGACCAGCACCTCCGGCGGCACCTCGCGTTCCTCGGTGTAGAACTGGTTGATGAAGTCGGTGAGCAGCTCGTACTCGGCGGACTCCAACGAATCCGTGAAGAAAAAATCCTTCCTGCCGAGGAGCTTTCCCTGACGCACGAACAGTATCTGGATGTCAGCCGCCGCGCCCTCCTTGACTACCGCGATGATGTCCCGGTCGGAGAGGTCGGTGGATATGACGCGCTGCGTCTCGGTCGCGCGCTTCAGGGCGTACAGCCGGTCGCGTATGTGCGCCGCGGCCTCGAAGTTCATCGCCTCGGATGCCGACTCCATGCGCGTTTCGAGGTCCCGCACAAGCTCCCTGTCCTTGCCGGTGAGGAACAGGCGCACCTCGTCCACCGTCTTCATGTACTCGTCGCGCTCGACCGCGCCGGAGCATGGGCCGAGGCAGCGCTTCATCCCGAACTGGAGGCACGGGCGGCCCGGCTTCTCGCCTATGTCCTTCTTCCTGCACTTGCGCATCGGGAAGGTTCGGTTGATCAGCTTGAAGGTCTCCCACATCGGGCCGGTCGGTACGTAAGGGCCGAAGTACAGCGCGCCGTCCTTGTCCATCTTGCGGACGACGGAGAGCGTCGGGAACTTATCGTTCAGCGTGAGCTTCAGGTAGGGGTAGTTCTTGTCGTCGCGCAGGACGACGTTGTAGCGGGGCTTGTGCTTCTTGATGAGCGTGGACTCAAGGATGAAGGCCTCCATCTCGGAGCCGGTAATGACGGTCTCGAAGTCGAGTATGTGCTCGACCATCGAGGCCCGGCGCGGGTCGGTCTCGGCGCCTTTCTGGAAGTACGAGCGCACACGGTTCCGCAAGGACTTTGCCTTGCCGACGTATATGACGCGGCCGCGCGCGCCCTTCATGAGGTACACGCCGGGCCGGTTGGGCAGGTTCTTTATTTTCTCTTCGAGTGTCATGGGTTCATCCCGCTTGTCATTCTGAGCGAAGCGAAGAATCTGCCTGTATTGCGATATTGTAGGGGCGCGGATTCCGCGCCCGGCACCTTGTGTCTGTCGCCCCGTGCTCGACACGGGGTCCAGGGGTTAAACCAGGGCGGGCACGGGGACCCGCCCCTACATTAAATGCAAATCAACATGCAGGGCCGACACGCGCTTCGCTTGGTACGGCCCCTACAAAAAAATCAACCTCATGGATTCCCGCCGGAGTTTATCCCGGTATGCCTAAAGCCGGGGCGGGAATGACGGTCATTCGTTGTCGTACTCCACTTCCACCAGGTACAGCCCCTGCGGCGGCGCGGTCGGCCCGGCCTTCATGCGGTCGCGGGCATCGAGCAGAGCCGGAATGTAATCCGGCTTCATGCGGCCGCGCCCAACCTCGACGAGCGTCCCGACGATGTTCCGCACCATGTGCCGGAGGAAGGCGTTCGCGCCGAGACGGAATTTTACAGCGTCGCCGTCCTTCGTGATGCTGAGAGACCTGAGTTCCCGGACAGGGTTCTTCGCGTCGCACGCGACCGCGCGCAGGGAGGTGAAGTCGTGCTCGCCGAGCAGGTGTGCCGCCGCCTTGGTCATCGCGTCCAGGTCGAGATGCACGCCGACGTGCCAGGCGTGGCTGCGGCGGATAGGGGAGTGGACGAACCGGTTCACGACGATATACTCGTACAGCTTACCCTTCGCGCTGTGCCGTGAATGGAACTCCGGGTTGGCCTCGCTGGCGTCCAGGACACGCATGTCGGGCGGCAGGAAGTGGTTCAGGCCGCCCTGCCATGCCCTGCCGCTCTGTACCGCATCGGTATGAAAGTTGGCCACCTGGCCCCACGCATGCACTCCGCCGTCCGTCCTTCCTGACGCGGTAACGCGCACCTTTTCGCCGGAAACCTTGAATATCGCATTTTCGAGCGTGCCCTGGAGCGTGACTACATGCGGCTGCACCTGCCAGCCGCAGTAGTTCGTCCCGTCGTACTCGAGTACAAGTTTGATGTTCTTCATGTCGGATATTGTACTGTATACAAAGGGATAAATCAACAACCGTTACATGGAGTGAAATATGATAACCCGTTGCAGGATGCAGGCAGAAGTCTAATTATAACTATAGGCTCCGACGGGCATGCAATTTGCATAATGACGGTTGCAAGATGTAAACCATCGGACAATTGTTCAGGATGCAACCCTGCGCGGTAAGGTTCCGATGCGAGTAATATGCAGTTAACTTTTTGTCTGAAAGGCAGAGATGATGAGAAGCGCACTGGTCGTGGCCGCGGTATTGGTATGCTTGACCCTTGTATCGTCAGCCGTTACGTTTGCCGATGGCTTGGACGGTTTTGCGATATATGAGGCAAAATGCGCGAAATGTCACAACGGCATCGGGTCCACCACCATACCCGGCAGGAGTTACAGCCGGATAAAGTCGTCCATACGCACGAATATCGGCGGGATGGCCATGTTCCGGGACATGAAGGACGAAGAGCTGAAGGCCGTTTCGGACGTTCTACTCGTGTCCGGCGACCCGGAAGACGTGGACGGCAAAAAGCTGTACGCCGTGCTCTGCTCGGGTTGCCACAGGGGTATAGAGAACAGCACCATCAAGGGCAAGACCTCTGACGATATACGCGCGGCAGCGAAGGAAAATATGTGCAGGACGGACCACGCGAAGGTGCTCGACGACACGCTGATAGAGAAGCTCGCGGGGGTGCTGAAGCAGGGTGCGGGCGCTCCGGTCAGGCAAAATGAACGAACATAAAGACGTACTCGCCGCCGTTGACCTCCACCCGGAGGTCGGCGCCGCGCGAGGCCGCGTACATCTCCCACCCCTCCAGGCCGCAATCGCCGCACGCCTCGACGTGCGGCGAGGACTCGCCGGTCAGGTTGTCCTTCCACGAAACAAGCATCGCGGGCGCTGACCCGACATCGATTGCGGAGGCCGCGGCCTCCGCGGCCAGTTTCGCGGCCAGGAACAGCGGCGTGCCGTCGGCAGGTGCACTGCGTATGGAGACCACCCTCGGTTCCGGATACTTCTTCATGTTCAGCCCCACCTCCTAAGTGCTTGTGTCCCTGTCATAGGACGGACATGTATTTACAGTAATAATCCCCGTATCTTGATGTTTATATTTATGTCAATAATAGCAGAACACTGCTTATAATTTCAATATTGACATTCTTGAAATGGCTGTTTTCACCTTTTGACATGAAAATGACATCTATAATCAATACAACTTGACAATGAGAATAGATAGAGTTATTATAATATCAAGAAAAGAAAAACCCCTCAGCGAAAGGCGAGTGAGATAAATGAAAAGAGTACTGGTAGTAGACGACAACCAGCTTGTAAGGAGGCTTACACAGATTTATCTCAATAAATACGGTTTTGAGGTAGAGTCGTGCGACGGGCCTTTCGGCGCCTTGAACAAGGTCAAGGAGTTCAGGCCCGACGTCGTACTTCTCGACGTAAACATGCCAGGCCTGAACGGTGGCAGCCTCGCCAGGCTGCTCGCGGACAAGAAGGAGTCCATTGGTTTCAACATCCTGCTGTTCTCCGGGGAGGAGGAAGAGAGGCTGAAGGAGATAGTTGACGCGGGCCACGCGGACGGTTACTTCAGGAAGAACCATTCATTTGACGGCCTCCTCGACGCCATTCAGGAAACGGCCTGGCGTAAGGACTGATGACGCTCCAGCGCAGCTGATACCGTCTCACCATGAGAAACATCTCATGGTGAGACAGGCGGCCGTGAGAAAACCTGTACAGCGATTCCGCTATCTGCCCGATAACATTATAAAATATTAATACTGTCAAGCATGGCACGGTTATTGCTACTATGGGTAAGAAAGTAGCATCCATATCAAACCCTGAAACGAGGCCAGTATGAAGAAAGTCCTCCTGATAGACGACAACCAGCTGATCAGGAGGCTGGCGTCTATCTATCTCAACAAGCGCGGCCTCGACGTGGAGGTCTGTGAGGGGCCGTTCGGCGCGCTCAACAAGGCGAGGGAGTACAGGCCGGACATCATACTGCTCGACCTGAACATGCCCGGCCTCAGCGGGGCGAGCCTCGCAAGGATACTGCTGACCCACAAGGAACAGCTCGGTTACCGCGTACTGCTTTTCTCCAGTGAGGACGAGTCCATGCAGAAGGACCTCGTCATGGCGGGACTCGCCGACGGTTACTTCCTGAAGAACCATACGTTCGACGGCCTTGTCGAGGCAATGCATGAGTTGTGCGGCGTACAGAATACGTGCAATAATGAGCGCTTGACATGATGAGCGGTTCTGATATAGTAATCGAGATGCCCGCCGGCGGTTAAATTGTAAAGTATGGTTATAATACCCCTCAACCATATGGAAGGCTGACAATGAAAAAGGTCCTTGTCGTGGACGACAACAAACTGGTTGGAAAGCTTGTCGCCATATACCTCGGCAGGTTCGGCTGGGAGGTAGAATGTTCCGAGGGCCCGTTCGGCGTGCTCAACAAGGTCAAGCAGTTCAAGCCGGACACTGTCCTGCTCGACATCAACATGCCCGGCCTCAGCGGGGACAAGCTCGCGGCCCTTATCAGGGACAAGGTATTCGAGCACGAGTTCAAGGTCGTGTCGTTCTCGGCCGAGGACGAGCATACGCAGAAGGAACTTGTCCGCAAAGGCCTTGTGGACGGCTACTTCGTCAAGAGCAACTCGCTGGAAGGCCTCGAAGAGGTCGTCGGCTGGGTGACGGACAGGGAAACCGCATGGAAGGTGTCCTGTGGGCGGTAGTCCATAACCGCGCGCGATTTTCGGGAATTTATCTCCATTTCCCTTGATTAATCCTGTTCCCTCTGTTATCTTTTCTGGATAACGGAGGGTACGACATGATAATCGCGGTGGACGCCGGTAACAGCAGCGTAAGCTTCGGCCTGTTCGACGACAAGAAGGTCGTTGCAGTATTCCGGGCGGAGAGCCGCAGGGGGGCCACGGCCGACGAATACAAGGACTTCCTCGAGTCCCGCATGGTCAGGGCGGGCGTGATGTCGACGGACGTAAAGGGCGCCGTCGTAGCATGCGTCGTGCCCCAGCTCGTACACGTCTTTTTCGAGGCGCTGAAAGGCTTCGGAGGCGCCCCGTTACTGGTCTCTCCCCGTCTCAAACTCCCGATCACGATAAAATACAACACACCCGAACTGCTAGGGGCCGACAGGATAGCGTCCGCGTCCGAGGCGTTCACCGTGCACGGCGGGCCAGTGGTCGTAATAGACTTCGGCACCGCGACGACCTTCTCGCTGGTGGACGGGACGGGCGCCTTCATCGGCGGGGCTATCGCGCCGGGCATGCTTACCGGGTACTACGCTCTGACCGAACGCGCATCCGGCCTGCCCAGGGCCGGCCTGACTTTTCCCAAGAAGGCCGTCGGCAGGGACACCGGCGAGGGCATCCAGTCCGGTGTGATATTCGGCCATGCGGCGATGGCGGAGGGGCTTGTCGGGCGGTTCAAGGCGGAGCTTGGGGCCGACCTGAAGGTGGTGGTGACGGGCGGGATGGCCGATACGGTCTCGCCTCACATGAAGGGCGTCGAGGCGTCCGACCATCTGCTTTCTCTGAAGGGGCTGGCGTCGATATTCAGGCTCAACTGAATATGCCGGAAAATCCCCCGTTTTCTTGACGGCCTTACATGCCTGTGTTATACATAATATACAGCCTTTATATTTTCATGCATTTTACTGGAGGTACCGGACTTGGCCAGCGCGACGCAGACCGCACTCATACTGGTGGTGGACGACGAGGAACACGCCAGGGAAGGCTTGTCTAAGATACTTACTCGGGAAGGCTACGAGGTCGAGACCGCCGCGAACGGCAGGGAGGCCATAGACCTTATCAAGCGCCAGAACTTCGACCTCGTGATAACCGACATGAGGATGCCGCTTGTCGACGGGTTCGAGGTGCTCCGGGAGATAAAGAAGATGGACGACAGCGTGGGCGTGATCATGATTACCGCCTACGGCGAGGTCGAGTCCTACCTGGAGGCCATGAACCTCGGCGCGTTCGAGTACATAAACAAGCCCGTCAGAGTTAACGAACTCAAGAGGGTCATCACAAAGGTCCTCGAAGACCGCCGCAAGAAGGCCTGACCGTATGCCCGAGCTAAGGAAAGACCCAGTCATAGGCAGGTGGGTGATAATATCGACCGAGCGCTCCAAGAGGCCCGGCGACCTCGCGCCCGAGATGCAGGACGCCGAAAGCGCCGGCCCGGTCTCATGCCCCTTCTGCGCGGGCAACGAGCACATGACACCGCCCGAGATACTCGCGTACCGCGAGCCGGACTCCCGGCCCAACGGGCCCGGCTGGCTCACACGCGTCACCGCGAACAAGTTCCCCGCGCTGAAGATCGAGGGCGACCTCGACCGGCAGGGTATCGGGATGTTCGACCGGATGAACGGTGTCGGGGCGCACGAGGTCATCATAGAGTCTCCGCACCACGACAGGCGCACCGAGGACCTCGACCACGAGCAGGTCGTCCGCGTCCTGACGGCATACCGTGAGCGCATAGAGGACCTCGAGAAGGACCCGAGGCTCAGGTATGTCCTCGTCTTCAAGAACCAGGGCAAGGCGGCCGGCGCGTCGCTGACGCACCCTCACTCACAGATTATAGCGACTCCCATCATACCCAAGGACGTGAAGGAAAAGCTGGACGGCGCGAAGTCGTTCTACGACTTCAAGGAGCGCTGCATCTACTGCGACGTCGTCCGGCAGGAAGAGTCGATGAAGGAGCGGGTCGTCGTGGACTCCGAGCATTTCCTCGCGTTCTGCCCGTTCGCGCCCCGGTTCCCGTTCGAGGTCTGGGTCATCCCCAAGCGCCACTCCTGCGCGTACACGGACATAGCGAACGAAGAGCTGGACGACCTCGCGTCCGTGATGAAGGAGGCGCTGTCCCGCATAAGCAAGTCTCTCAACAGGCCGCCATACAACTACCTCCTGCACACCGCGCCGAACCGCATCCCGAGAAAGGGACACTGGCACACTCTCGGCAACGACTTCCACTGGCACATAGAGATAATGCCGAGGCTGACGCGCGTCGCGGGCTTCGAGTGGGGCTCCGGGTTCTACATCAACCCGACTCCGCCGGAAGAGGCAGCGAAGTACCTCAGGGAGGTCGTCCTTTAGGTGGAACGGATGGACAACACCAAACCCGTGGACGTGACCGACGCGACGTTCGATGAACTGGTTCTCGAATCCGGCCTGCCGGTCGTGCTGGAGTTCTGGTCGCCGCTGTGCGTCCATTGCCAGAAGATGGCGCACGTGGTCGATGCGCTCGCGGAAGAGCTTGCGGGCAGGGCCGTCGTCGCCAGGGTAAACATCCTCGAAAACACCGATACCCCGCCGAAATACGGCGTGTCCGGCATACCGGCCTTCTTCCTGATAAAGGGAGGAGAGGTCGCCGCGAAGACGCTC
This sequence comes from Nitrospirota bacterium, assembly GCA_016212105.1. Taxonomy (GTDB): domain Bacteria; phylum Nitrospirota; class JACRHJ01; order JACRHJ01; family JACRHJ01; genus JACRHJ01. Next base: position 14,097 of record JACRHJ010000012.1, on the reverse strand, counting down.
GGCGCGATGCCCAAGGGCAGGCTCAAGTCTGACCTGGGCCTGTAAACCCCATGCCTCATTTCGGACACATGGACGAGAGCAGGATGTCCACCGTGGATACGGAGCTTATGCGCGCCCGTCTGCACGTGCGGGCAGGGCACAGGCGGCTCCGGCAGGGTAAGGCCGGCGCCGGCATCTCCGTGATGTATGACGCATTCCTCGCCTCGCTCCGCTGGTTTGCCGCCTCGCCCGAAAGGCTCGCCGGGCTCGGCCTGCCCGAAGGCGACGGATACGACTACGAAAGACGCGTATATGACGCACTCGCCCGCGCCGGCCTGACCGAGGGCGGGCCGGACTTCGGCTCGTTCGAGGAACTGTCCGAAAGGGCGCTCGAAAAGGATCTCGCCGGCCTCGACTACCAACCGACAATCATTCAGCTCGAACACTTCCTGACAAACATCGGCGTCATGCCGTTCGACGAGGACTCGCTTCCGCCCGAGGCACCGGACGCCCCCTGAACCGCGCCTGCCGCCCGCCGCAACCATACTCCGTTAACCGGCATCCATCCTGTATATCCTGAACGCGTGCCCCTGAAGCGAGCCTCTCGCCGCGACCTGCATGCCAGCGAGGAAGCCGTACTCTCGCCCGCCGTCCCAAACCATGAAGTATTCCACGCGGTTTTCCGCAAGAGACTTCAAAATGGCCGGGTCCGGGTCGGACTCCCTGACCTGTCCGAGGTAGGCCGCGCCCAGATGGTATGCGTGATAGAGAGACATGCCCCACCTGTCGTCCGAGGCCATCCGGAAACCCGGCCCGCCCAGCCTTTCCCGTAGCGCCATGCTCGATTCATATACTTCCCGCCCTCCGACCGCCCGGCGGTACCCCTTGTACGGTGGCATAACAAATGGCCGAAGCGGCATAAGGAATGAGCCGAGCATAAGGACCGCTACGGCCGTCCTGTATACCGGCGGGCCGGACCTGAACAGGTGCTTGAGCATATAACCGCACAGCAGCAGGAGCAGGACGCCCATTACCCACAGGTACCTCCTCATGACGAACAGGGGCAGGAAACCGGAGCAGTAGACGGCGGCGGCGGTGGATATGAGGAACGCCTCGCGGTGCGTTCCGGGCTCCCGCCACTCCTTTATCGAATAATAGAAACCCGCGATAATAAGAATCGGGAAGAACCATGTAAAGTGCCGGAAACCCCTTGCCTCGGCCCTCAGGTTCCGCCCGACAAGGAAGAGCTGGTGCCGGAGGTTCTCGGCGGAGGAGAACGGGCTCCAGTTGCGGGCCTTTATATATGACGGGTCGTCCCAGGCGCTGGTTGCCCCGTCGTACGGCAGCCGGAGGAGCCCCAGCGTTTCCACTGGATGCCTGTCGAAGTCCGGGCCAGGCCCGACAAGCGCGTGTACGGCCCCGCCCGCGGTCCCGACGGTAAACCCGCCGTACTTGTACGAAAGGACGGCGACCCAGGCGCCGCTTATTATCACGAAGACCGCGAGACCGGCGAGCAGGTTCGACAGTACCATTTTCCTGGACGGCAGACGGAAGTAGAAGTATACATTTGCGAGAATGAAATGCACCAGGAAGAACGGCATCAGGTATGACTTGCAGAGGTACCCGGCCGCGCCAGCTACCCCGCACAGGACGCCGTTAGAATACCGCTCGGCGTATGTCCTGTCTGTTATCAGGTATAGGTAGAATATCACCGCGCATACGACGAGGTGGTCCGGGGTGCTTCGGTCGAAGGCAAGGACGAGAGATAGCGGAGCGGAGGCTACTGTGATGAAGTCCTCGACCCGCCTCGGCAGCTCCAGCCTGCCCGCGAGCAGCGCGACGCCGATGACGGATACAAAGCCGATTGCCAGCGAGGCAAGCCTCGCCGACAGGAGCGGCGGGGCGCCGGCCGCGAGGAACGGCACGATAAGCCAGGAGTACATCGGGCTGCAGCACGCGTTGACCGCGTTGCCGAAGTTGCCCTTCAGGTACTGTCCCGCGATATTCAGGTAGGATATGCCGTCTGGGTTTATCAGGTATTGGAACGCCGGCAGGAGGGCGGCGCCGGTGGCGGTGTAGATCAGGAGCGCGATATACAAGGTCTTCCTGTTTTTCATCCGGCCCGCCCTGGTAGACATGTTGGTATTTCGTGGCCAAGCATATCGCTTTTTTATTATGCAGTCAATCCGTAAATGCCGGCCGGGCTGCCGGCCTTGACACCCGCCCGGCTTTCGGCGATATTTATTGATGCATGTTATTCAGGGGGTGTTATGAGCTATTATTAAGCCGGCAACAAAATAGGCAAACTTCCTGGACCCCGTGTCAAGCACGGGGCGACGAACAAGCACACGTCATTCCCGCCCCGGCTTTAGGCATGCCGGGGTGAACTCCAGCGGGAATCCAGGGACTTTTCTTACTTCGCATTGTTTGCATATAATGCTGCCGGATTAATAACGCGAAGGAGGCCAAAATGAATTCGACTACACTCGAAAAGGCGAAGGTATTCCTGCTCGGCATGCTGACTGCGGGAATGGTGTTCATCATCATGGGCGCGGGCGGCGGCAGCGGCCGGTACGAGATTTCCGCCGCCGGCACAAGCTCGGCGGTATACCTGTTCATGGCCGACTCGGCTACCGGCGAGGTGACGCTTATAGACGGCGACGGCGACAAGGTCTGGACGAGATGAAATATGAAGGAAGGGCAGGCACGGGGACCTGCCCCATATTATTCCGACAATTAAATATGCAAACTTCCTGGACCCCGTGTCAAGCACGGGGCGACGAACAAGCGCACGTCATTCCCGCGAAAGCGGGAATCCAGTGACTTTTCTTGGTTCGCATGGTTTGCATATAATGTTGCCGGATAAATACAATCCCCTCTCTGTGCGGGAGAGGGGGTGAGGGGTTTCCACAACTGGGGTCGTACCATGTGAAGGGCAAGGGGGCTCCTCTTACTCCCTGGGGCAGTACGTCATCATGACCTGACCGTCGAACGCGGAGGGCTTGTTGTTGTACGCGCTCATAAGCTCCGTCAGGTCCTCGACCTTGTTGCAGGTCTGGCAGTAGTCGCGTGCGCATTTCCATGCCTCAGTGGAGTCGTTAGCTATGAACTTCCCTGTCATACATGCGCCGTCCCACTCGCGCTTGAAGCCGAAGTAGTATGTGGACTCGCCGCTAATCTCGCGCCCGCTGCAGGTCTTCCGGGCGTTACCGGGCGTCGCGTACCCGCTGTTGGCCTTCGACCAGGCGTCGTCGGTGGTGGGCATGGACGCGCTGAGTATGTTCGCATAATAGCTGCCGGCGTAAGCCCCGTTTTTGCCGCTCAGTATTGATTCGTAATATCCGCCCGCATTGGCGGTCTCCACCTCGTAGCCGGCCAGCAAAATCGCCATCAACATAACCGAAACGGTTATGGAATTCTTTAGTACCGTGTTCATATTTATCACCTCATCGCTTAACTTAATTATATTATAGACCATAATGATAGTTATGTCCAGTACAAGAACAGAAGCGTTCTAAAGTAGATTAGGTTGACAAAATAAGCCTTGACATACAGCGTGTAAATATGTTAAAAATCTAACGCTTCCAAAAGACATACGGAAGAGCGGCCATCATGCGGCCCATTTTTCCCCGCAGCACTCGTTATTTGAAAAGTAAGGCATACCACCCGGGCAGGTGGGCATCTCCAAGGGGCGCATTGAAGTGCGTCAGCAAATTGGAAGCCGTCCACCCGCCCGTCCGTATTTCCTGAAAAAATATCCCTATATAATCCACAGTCCCATACCGTTAACCTGCAAAATTGGTTAAAAAGGAGGCGTTTGCCATGTTGAAGAAGTTTCTTTTGGCTCCCGGCCCGACCCCTGTTCCGCCCGAGGCCCTCACCGCGATGGCCATGCCGATCATACACCACCGTTCCCCGGACTTCCTCCCCATACTCGAGGAGGCCAAGAACAGCCTGAAGTGGCTGTTCCAGACCGAGAACGACGTGCTCATCCTCTGCTCCACCGGTACCGGCGGCATGGTCGGCTCCGTGACAAACTTCATGTCGCCCGGCGACAAGGCTCTGGTTGTGCGCGGCGGCAAGTTCGGCGAGCGCTGGACGGAGATATGCACCGCATACGGAGTCGAGGCGATAAACATCGACGTCGAGTGGGGCTACGCCGTAAAGCCCGCCCTCATAGAGAAGGCGCTCAAGAAGGACCCCAGCATCAAGGCGGTCATGATACAGGCCTCCGAGACCTCGACAGCCGTCATGCACGACACAGAGGCCATCGGCAAGATAGTCAAGAAGTATCCCGGCACGCTGTTCATCGTGGACGCGATAACCGCGCTCGGCGTAATCGACCTCCCGGTGGACAAGTGGGGCGTGGACGTCTGCGTCACCGGCTCCCAGAAGGCGCTTATGCTGCCCCCGGGCCTCGCGTTCGTCTCCGTCAGCGAGAAGGCCTGGAAGTTCAACGAGACCGCGAAGTGCAACAAGTTCTACTTCAACTTCAAGAAGGAGAGGGCCAACCTCGCCAAGAACCAGACGAACTTCACGTCGGCGTCGTCTCTCATAGTCGGGCTTAACACCGTCCTCCGCATGATGAAGGCCGAGGGCCTGGAGAACATATTCAAGAGGCACGCCCGCCTTGCCGATGCGACAAGGGCGGCCATGAAGGCGTTAGGGCTAAAACTCTACGCCAAGGAGTCGCCGAGCACCGCGCTCACGGCTGTCGAGGTGCCCGCGGGCATCGACGGCGGCGCGCTTACCAAGCTCATGCGCGACAAGTACGGCGTCACCGTCGCCGGCGGCCAGGCACAGTTGAAGGGCAAGATTTTCCGCATAGCCCACCTCGGCTACTTCGACACCTTCGACATGATAGTCGGCGTCTCCTGTGTCGAGATGGCGCTCAAGGAGATGGGCTACACGAAGATAAAGCTCGGCAAGGGCGTCGCGGCGGCCGAAGAGATACTGATGAAGTTCTAAACACGAAAGTCCCGCCTTTTTAGAAAAAAGGCGGCCCAAAAACTTTTGTGAGTTATAAATATACTGGAGGATCCAATGAAGGTTCTTGTCAGCGATAACCTCTCGAAAGAGGGTGTTGAGATAATGAAGAAGGCCGGCCTCGACGTCACAGTCAAGACCGGAATGACCCCGGACGAGCTGAAGAAGGAAATCGTCGGCTACGAGGGCCTGGTTATCAGGAGCGCGACGAAGGTCACGGCTGAAGTCATAGAGGCAGCCAAGAACCTGAAGGTCGTCGGACGCGCGGGCTCCGGCCTCGACAACGTCGACAAGGCCGCCGCCTCCAAGAAGGGCATAGTCGTGATGAACACGCCCGGCGGCAACACCGTCACCACCGCGGAGCACGCGCTCTCGATGATGATGTCGCTCGCAAGGAACATCCCCCAGGCGACCGCGTCGCTCAAGGCCGGGAAGTGGGAGAAGAAGAAGTTCGAGGGCGTCGAGCTGTACCAGAAGACGCTCGGCATCATAGGCATGGGCGCGATAGGCTCCCAGCTCGCCAAGCGCGCGCAGGGCCTCGGCATGAACGTCCTCGGCTTCGACCCGTTCCTGTCCAAGGAGAAGGCCGCGACGCTCGGCGTCACGATAGCCACGCTCGACAAGATATACAAGAACTCGGACTTCATCTCGATACACTCGCCGCTGACCGACGAGACGAGGAACCTCATATCCTCCAAGACGATCAAGAAGATGAAGGACGGCGTCAGGATAATCAACTGCGCGCGTGGCGGCATAGTCAACGAGGCCGACCTGCTCGCGGCGCTCAAGTCCGGCAAGGTCGCGGGCGCGGCGCTCGACGTCTTCGCCAAGGAGCCGCCGGAGGGCAACCCGCTCCTCGAGATGGACAACTTCATATGCACCCCGCACCTGGGCGCGTCCACGAAGGAGGCCCAGCTTAACGTCGCCGTCGCGGTCGCCGAGCAGGTCAGGGACTACCTCGTCTACGGCATCGTCCGTAACGCGGTAAACGTCCCGTCGATCGCCCCGGACCTCGTGCCCAAGGTGCAGCCGTTCATTACCCTTGCCGAGAAGCTCGGCTCTTTCCTCGCGCAGGTCTACGAGGGCGGGCTCGACACCGTAACGGTCGAGTACCACGGCGAGGTCGCCGAGTTCGACTCCGCTTCCATCACGACGGCGGTCCTGAAGGGCCTGCTCGACCCGATCATGGAGGAGGCGGTCAACTTCGTCAGCGCCCCGTTCATTGCGAAGGACCGCGGCATAGAGGTCAAGGAAGTAAAGTCCTCCGACGCGGGCGACTACCCGTCGCTGATAAACGTCGTAGCGACCTCCGGCACCAAGAGCTTCGCCGTATCCGGCGCGCTGTTCGTCAAGAAGGACCCGAGGATTGTCAACATAGACGGGTTCGCGCTCGAGGTCATGCCCGAGGGCGACCTGCTCTTCCTGATGAACAATGACAAGCCGGGCGTCATCGGCAACATCGGCTCGCTGATGGGCGAGAACAAGATAAACATCGCGCGTATGCAGTTCGGCCGCGAGAAGAAGGGCGGCAGGGCAATATCCGTCGTCTCGGTGGACGCGGTCCCGTCCGCCGAAGTGCTTGCGAAGCTGAAGAAGCTGCCGAACGTACTGTCGGTCAAGCACGTAAAGATTTAACATTCCCGTCAATCCCGCCCCGGCTTTAGGCATACCGGGGTATACTCCGGCGGGAATCCAGGAAGTGGATCTATGTGGGGGTCCAGTACCTTGTGTGGGATGCCTGCCCTGTATGTCACCCCCGTGTAAACGGGGGTCCATTTTGAACTTATTACAATGGATTCCCGTTTTCGCGGGAATGACAATCGAAAGGGACTACACGCATCCCGCCAGTAGCACAACAGTTTTTGGGCCGCCTTTTTTCCAAAAAGGCGGGACTTTCTGATCTGATTTTTTGCCGGACTCCAGTGTCTGTAAAGGTACTGGAGTCCTGGCATGTTGAAGGGACAAGCGAGATGGCAAACATAGTAATCATCGGCAGCCAGTGGGGCGACGAGGGCAAGGGAAAGATTGTCGACCTTCTGACCGCCGAGGCGGACGTCGTCGTCCGTTACCAGGGCGGCGCGAACGCGGGCCACACCGTGGTCATCGGCAGCCACCAGTACATACTGCACCTCATGCCTTCGGGGATACTGCATCCCGGCAAGAAGTGCGTTATCGGCAACGGCGTGGTCATCGACCCGGCAACCCTGCTGGAGGAGATGGACGGCCTGGAGTCGAGGGGTATCGGCCTGGGCGACAGCCTGATGATCAGCAAGAACGCGCACGTCATCATGCCCTGGCACAAGGCTCTGGACGGCGCGGCCGAGGCGAGGCGCTCCGGCGGCAGCAAGATAGGCACGACAGGCCGGGGCATCGGCCCGTGCTACGCCGAGAAGATGGAGCGCTCCGGCATCAGGATATCCGACCTTGTCAACCCTGAGCTTCTCCGCGCGAAGGTCGATCAGAACGTCGCCGAGGTTAACTTCCTGCTTGCGCGCATCTACGAGATGGACGGCTTCGACGCAAACCAGGTCTTCGAGGAGTACGCCGCCTATGGCAAGAGGCTCGCGCCTTTCGCGGGAGACGCGTCGCTGTACCTCCACACCGCGAAGCAGGCCGGCAAGAACATACTGTTCGAGGGCGCGCAGGGCACGATGCTCGACATAGACCACGGCACGTACCCGTTCGTGACGTCATCCAGCTCTACCGCCGGCGGCGCGTGTACCGGCGCCGGCTTCGGCCCGACCCACATCGACGGCGTACTCGGCATAGTTAAGGCCTATACGACGCGCGTCGGCGCGGGCCCGTTCCCGACCGAGCTGCTGGACAAGACCGGCGACCTGCTCCAGAGCAGGGGCCGTGAAGTCGGCGCGACAACGGGCAGGCGCAGGCGCTGCGGCTGGTTCGACGCGGTCGTCGTCCGCTACGCCGCGCGCGTCAACGGGCTCACCGGCTTATGTTTGACGAAGCTCGACGTCCTCGACGAGTGCGAGAAGATAATGATATGCAATGCCTACAAATACAAGGGCGAGATTCTCCGCGAGATGCCGAACGAGCCGCACGTATTCGCGGCCTGCGAGCCGATTTACGAGGTGGTGCCGGGCTGGATGGCCCAGACTCTCGGAAAGACGTCCATGCACGACCTGCCGCAGGCGGCGCAGGACTACGTGAAGCGACTCCAGGACGATATCGGGGTGCCGTTCGCCATGGTCTCCACAGGCCCGGACAGGGACGAGACGATAATCAACTTCAACCCGTTCTCATGGCAGAGGGAAGTTATATAACCTTGCCGAAAGGCTTGGGCCGCTAGCTCATTTGGTAGAGCACCGCCCTTTTAAGGCGGGTGTGCTGGGTTCGATCCCCAGGCGGCTCACCAGTAAGACCCGACGGGCCACGGAGAAATCCGTGGCCCGTTTTTTGTTCTCCGCATCCCGCCTGTCACTTCTTTCCCGTAATTTACAGAATCAGGTTCAGGTGTTAGAATAAAGTTAAACGGGACAATTATAATCCTGATACGGCAAAGGAGGACTCCATGAAAGCCATATCCGTAATCACAATAGCAGCTGCTTTTATCATCTTGTCCTCTGTAACTGCGTTAGCCAGGCAGGCAACATGCGAAGAGTGCCGTCAGGCCCTGGCCGAGGCGGAGCGAGGACTTCAGCAATGGGAGAATAACTATTATATGACTCACACCGGCGGCTCGCCGATGATGGACCCGAACATAAGAGCCCTCAGCGATGCAGTCCAGCAGGGGAGGGAGGAATGTGCCCAGCTGTGCGCGCCAAGGGCCAATCAGGATAATACCGGAGGCGGTAACGGACAGGGCGGCTACGGACAGCCTCGCGGAACGCCGAGGGGCCCGGACCCGGACAACCCGTTCGAGGACACCGGAGGCCGCGCCTCCGCGAACGACCCTGACGACCCGTTCGCTGACATCGTCGACGACGATAAGGGCGGCGGTGACACTCGGGCTCGTTCCGGCGGCAGCAGCGTCGGAAGTCCCGGTGGAGGAAACGACAAGGGTGGTGGCGCATCGGCATCCTCGCAGGCAGGCTCGAACATGGACGGCAAGGGCACAAAGGCGGAAGGCGACGACGACAAGCCGCTCAAGTTTAACACGCGCTCCTGCGGGTATTTCACTAAGCCGCCAGAGAAGGACCGCCTGAACTCGTATGCAAAGGGCTCGAAGGTCTGCTACGGCAAATTTATGTACGAGTGCACCGAGGACCGTGGCTGGGTATCTATCGGGCAATGCTCGGACTACGACAAGTTCTTCGTGAAGCACGCGGAGGACCTCGAGAAGAGCAGGTTCAATACCAACATACTGCTCGACTACTGAGGAAGGAGGCGCGTCATGAATACGGACTATAAATCAATCGTGGTATTTGTATTGGCGGCGATGCTGACCGCCCTTATTACCGGCTGCGCCGGGATGGAAAGCTACGGAGGCTCGGTATCGGACAACTATTACAGCACGCTGGCGGCGGACTCCGGCGACAAGGCTCCGGTTCCCGCACAAAAGGCAGCACCGGCGCGCGAGCCGGATTCTCCCGCTCAGGCGCTTTTTCTGGAAGGGCTGAGGGCTTCGGGCGCGAACGACCATGCGACGGCAGCGGAGAAGTTCAAGCAGATAATAGACAAGGACCTCTGCTCGTCAGAAACGTCCGGGACGGCTTACTGTATCTCCAAGGCCAGGGTAAGCCTCGCTTTTTCATACGAGGTACTTGGCAGGCCGAAGGATGCCCTTTCCCTGTACAGGAAGGTCGCTGACCAGGAGATTTCAAACAGGGACAAGGAGCTGGGAAAGCTTATCTGCAACTCACGCTTCGGCTCCGGCAAACTGCTGATGAAGGACAAACGATATGACGACGCCTTCCAGTATTACGACGCAGCCTACACCGCTAATTCGTCGGACAGCGACCTTTGCGGCTCACCCGGCATGAGAGAAGAGATTTTCCGTGGCATGGTCAGCTCCGCCAAGGGGCAGAAGAACGGCAAACGCATGGCCGCCATCCTGAAGCCGGGATACTACAATCAGCCGACATCGGCCAACCTCAAGGACTACTATGCCGTCCTTAAACAGGCCGGAGACAAGGCCGAGATAAACAACGTGGACAAGTTCCACAAGAAGGTCATGCCAGAGATAGAGAAGTGGGAAAAGCTGTACGCGCCCACAGTCTACGCGGACGAGTCGGCGAAGATACAGTACAACACGCGACGCGCCACGTTCTACACCAACGTGCTCAAGGGTGTGAAGAAACTCGGCCTCAAGGGTTACGACGACTACCTGATTGCCCAGGTGCGCACGTCCAGGGAGGCGGCGGAGTCCGCGCAGGCCAACCAGAGATACCAGGAGGAGGCGGCACAGTCGCGGGCTCAGCAGGACGCCGAGGACGCGGCAATGATGAACATGTTCATGAACATCCTGAACGCCCCGAGGAGGTACTGAAACTGACGGCCCGCGGTGCCGGGACCCTCGGGACGGGCAATGTCAAGGCTGTCTCTAAAGGGTGAACATTTCGACGACTGGGCGGGCGTGCCTGACGGGTCCGGCGCGCCCGTCCGGCGCTTCAGACTATACTCCTACACTTCGGCTTATCCCGCCCGGAAACAGGTTCAAGGTTCATACATGAGCGATACAGCGCAAGTTCGGCGTGCATCACAGCTGATTATCACGTTTTATATAGCTTGTTTGCGAGTCCGGCTGGTTGCAGCCTTGGGGCGATATAACTGTCATGGCGTCAACACATTGATATTGTTATTATATTTAGTCGAATACAGAGGAAGGCACCTGGCCATGCGGATTCTGGCACGGATATTGCTTAGTAGTATACTGATAGAACATTCGCCACACCAACTATCATTTACATTTTAATTTCCTTTCCGCAGTTCACCATCCTTCAGGAGGCATCGCATGATGTCGTTCGGAAGTGTCCGCATACCCCGTATGTTTTTTATCCTTACGCTGCTTGTCATATCAATGGCAAGTCCGTGCAGCCCGGCCCTTGCGGAGCTTCCGTACCAGCCCGTCTGGACGAGGCAGATGGGCACGGACACTATCGACCGGGCGAGGGGTATGACGGTTGACGGCAGCGGCTGCGTATATACGGTGGGTTTTACCGACGGCGGCTTCGCGGGAAACACTCTCTCGGGAGATACCGACTATATCGTAACCAGACACGACAAGCACGGCGCGCTTCTCTGGGCAAGGCAGGGCGGTGGCGCCGATATGGATTATGCCTTCGACGTTGCCGTGGACGGGGACGGAAACGTATATGTGGCTGGCGGGACATACGGGTCTTTAGACGGGAGTTCGAACCATGGGGACTGCGACGTCTTCGTGGCTAAATACGACTGCAGCGGAACCCATCTCTGGACCCGGCAGTTCGGTTCACCAGGTATGGACAGGGCTTACTGCATCACCTCGGACGCCGCTGGCAGCCTGTCGGTGGCTGGCGTTGCAGGAGGGGAGTTCAGTGAAGGACAGGAGGGCGGCCAGGGGCCGGTCTTCGTGGCCAGGCTCGACTCTGACGGCGTACTTGGCTGGGTCCGCTATTCCGCTGGCGGAGAGTCTGGGGCGCGGGCCTTCGACGACGCGGTCGACGCCACCGGAAACGTCTACGTGGTCGGTTATACGAGCGGTGACATTGGCGGCGTGGCAAGCTCTGGCACGGGCGTGGACCTGTTCGTCATGAAGTACGGACCTGACGGCGGGCTTTTGTGGGCCAGGCTCATGGGCGGGAGCTGGACGAAGGCGTGTGGCGTCGCCCTCGACTCCACCGGCGGCGTGTATGTCGCGGGCGGTACGAATATGGGCCTAGACGGTAACACAGGGTACGGCGAAGACGACCTGTTCGTAGTGAAGTTCAGTTCCGCCGGAGACAGGCTCTGGACAAGGCAGGCGGGCACCGAACTGAGGGACTACGCCCTGAGCGTCGCGGCCGACATGGATGGCAACGTCTATGCTTCGGGCTACACAAGCGGCGGTCTTGACGGTTACACAAGCTCCGGCCTTGACGACCTGGTGGTGATAAAGTACGGCCCCGACGGCACGAAGCTGTGGACATGGCAGGCCGGGACCGTGGGCTACGACTATGCGGAATGCATATGCGTCTGTGCGGACGGCGGCGTATATATTTCCGGACAGACCGAGGGATGGCTGGACGGAAATGCGAACGCAGGGTTCTCCGACCTGTTCGTCATGAGACTGTCTCCCGGGCCGTTATCCAGGATAACCAGCCCTCTCGACGGTTCGTTCGTCTCCGGCGGCACGTTCAACATCACCGGCACGTCTTACGGCAGCAACGGCATATCGTTCGTCGAGGTATCGACCGACAACGGCGGCATCTGGCAGACCGCTTCCGGCACCGACCCCTGGAGCTTTGTCTGGAACCTGCCTGCAAGCGGCGTATACAACATAAAGAGCCGCGCGACCGACTCGGTTAACAATGTCGAGACTCCGGGCGCGGGCGTCACCGTGACTGTCGAACATTGCGGCAACGGCTTACGGGACGCCGACGAGGAGGACGTAGACTGCGGAGGCGTGGACTGTGTTGGATGTCCCGACACCATTCCGCCTGTATCGGCCATGGTTTTCCCGGAGCACGGCACGACGCTGACCGGCGCGTCCGTAACAATCACTGGAACGGCGTATGATTCAGGCGCCACCGGTGTCGCGCTGGTAGAGGTCGGCATCACGCCGTCGGGCGGTGATACGTCCTGGTTCGCGGCATCCGGCGGATCATCCTGGAACCTTGACTGGACGCTGCCAAAGACAGGCAGCTTTACGTTGCAGTCGCGTGCGAAGGACGGGGCCGGAAACACAGAGACGCCTGGCCCGGGCATGACTGTAACGGTTGAGAGTAACGTCCCGGCAGCCGGGTACGCCTGGGCGTGGGGTACCAACCTTAACGGCGAGTTGGGTAACGGCACGCACTCGGACGCAAATACCCCAAGAAGGGTAAGCGGTCTTGACGGGGTCACATTCATGGAGGGCGGGCGGGAACACTCCATTGCCGTGCTGTCCGACGGCACGGTCTGGACGTGGGGCGGCAACGAGTACGGCAAGCTCGGCGACGGGACCACGACGGACAGCGCTTCGCCGGTACAGGTGCCCGGCATGGCGGATGCCAAAAGTGTCGCGGGCGGGTCGCGTCATTCGGTTGCTCTCAAGTCCGACGGCACCGTCCGGGCATGGGGGTACAACGGACTGGGCCAGCTTGGGGACGGTACAAACACACATAGCGTCACGCCGGTCCTGGCGGACGGTCTTGCCGGTATTACAGGCGTATCCACTGGCTGCTCCCACTCTGTCTCGCTCAAGTCCGACGGCACCGTCTGGGCTTGGGGTTCAAACGGCAACGGACAGCTTGGCGACTGGACCGTAAGCGCGAGCAACACGCCGGTCCATGTGGACGGTCTTGGCGGAGTGGCCGCTGTCGCTGGAGGAGGCTCGTTCAACCTTGCCCTGAAGTACGACGGGACGGTCTGGGCGTGGGGTTACAACGCGGACGGGGAACTCGGTAACGGAGAGTACTTTGACAACGCAACCCCTGGCCAGGTAAACGGGCTTACCGGCGTTACAGCCGTCTCAGGCGGTGAATACCATTCTGTCGCCCTCAAGTCCGACGGGACAGTCTGGGCGTGGGGTTACAACGCGGACGGCGAGCTTGGCGACGGCACGACGGTTAACAGCGGAACTCCGGTCCAGGTGTCAGGACTGACAGATGTAAAGTCGATCGTATGCGGCGGTTATCATAGCATGGCGCTTAAGTCGGACGGCACCATCTGGGCCTGGGGCGCTAACTGGAACGGGCAGCTCGGCGACGGTACGTTCACTGACAGGCACGCTCCGGTACAGGTCAGCGGGCTCGCCGGGGCGCTCGCAATAGCGTGCGGGTACTACCACTCCATGGCGGTTATGCCGGACGGTTTTGTGGCGCCGGATGCGGACGGAGATGGTGTCATGGACTCGGGTGACAACTGCCCGGACTCGGCCAACCCCGGCCAGGAGGACAGGGACGCCGACGGCATAGGCGACGTGTGCGACCCTGTGTGCGACAACAACCCCGTGGTTATCGGGTCATTTACGCCCTCGCATGACGGTGCGGCGCTGACGGGTGAGACTCTGGTCTG
>JACRHJ010000013.1 GCA_016212105.1 Nitrospirota bacterium | reverse complement strand
CGGACTATGCCGGGCGCGTCGAGCGCGGAGTGCTTGATGAGCGCCTGGGCTGCCGCCTGGGCGAACGCGCCGCCGGAGCCGATCGCCGCGATGCCGTCCTCAGGCTCTATCACGTCGCCGTTCCCGGATATGATGAAGGTGTGCTCGGCGTCCGCGACGATGAGGAGCGCCTCCAACTGCCGCAGCATCTTGTTCGTCCGCCACTCCTTGGCGAGCTCGACCGAGGCGCGCGTGATGTTGCCCCGGAACTCTTCGAGCTTCGCCTCAAACTTCTCGATGAGCGTGAACGCGTCCGCCGTCGCCCCCGCGAAGCCCGCGAGGACCTTGTCTCCGTAGAGCTTCCGGACCTTCCTCGCGTTGTGCTTCATCACTGTCGCGCCGAGCGTGACCTGCCCGTCGCCGCCGATGGCCACCTTGCCGTCCTTGCGCACCGAGATTATAGTCGTCGCGTGCGGTGAGTTATTTTGTGACATATTATTCCTTACTGTAGGGGCCGACCGTCGTGTCGGCCCTGGCCTTCTTTAACGGTGTCATTCTGAGCGAAGCGAAGAATCAGCCTCTATACAATATTGTAGGGGCGCAATTCATTGCGCCCGCACCTTATGAATTTCCTGGATTCCCGCTTTCGCGGGAATGACGGGCATTGGATACAGGCGGATTCTTCGGCTTCGCCTCAGAATGACACCCTTAACGTCAAATGCAGGGCGGGCACGGGGACCCGCCCCTACATTAATCCCCCTCTCCTTGCGGGAGAGGGGGTTGGGGGTGAGGGGGTACCTTATCCCATGTCCTTCTTCTTCGCCTTCGGGTGCGCCTTGTCGTACTCGTCCATCAGCTTGTCGATGTCGACGTGGGTGTACCGCTGGGTCGTCGAGAGCGACGAATGGCCGAGCATCTCCTGTATCGAGCGCAGGTCGGCCCCGCCGCCCAGCATGTGCGTGGCGAACGTATGCCTTAGCGTGTGCGGCGAGACCTTGCCGTCGATGCCTTTAATCTTGACGTACTTCTCAACGACACGCCGGATGCCGCGCACGCCCAGCCGCTCGCACCGGTTGTTCAGGAACAGCGGAGTGGAGTTTGCAATCCGCTCCATCTCCCGGCACTTGAGGCTTTCGTCGAGTGCGCCGGTATACTCCGCTATCGCGGCCGCCGCCTTGGAACCGAGCGGTACAATGCGCTCCTTGTCGCCCTTTCCGAGCACCTTGACCATGCCCGCGACAAGGTCCGTGTCCTCGCGGTCTAGGCCGGCAAGTTCCGATATGCGAAGGCCTGACGAGTAGAACGTCTCCAGTATCGCCCGGTCGCGTCTTGCCGCGAGTGTGTCGCCCTCCGGCGCCTCGACGAGCAGCTGCGCCTCGTCGACGGACAGGAACTCGGGCAGCGGTTTCTCCTGCTTGGGCGTAGCGACCTGCTTGCCGGGATTCTTGTCCACGACGCCTTCCCGGTACAGGTACTTGTAGAAGCTCCGGATGGACGCGAGCTTCCTCTGCGCCGTGGACTTCTTTACACCGAGCTTCGCCAGGTGCGCGAGGAAGCCGCGTATGTCGAGGTTGTCCACGCCGGGCACGTCCACGCCGCCCTTGCCGGAGCTGCGCAGATACTCGTAGAACTGCTCTATGTCGCCCTCGTAGCTCGAGATGGTGTTCGAGGACGAGGACTTCTCGTATTTTAAGTAGTCGAGGAAATCGAGGAGGTAGTTAGCCATTGGTTTGCTCCGAGATGGTTCTGCGTCTTTCTTCAATTTCTTTGTCAATATCGTGAAGAAACGTCTTGAAGGTTTCTACAAAGAAGTATTCGAGTATCTGCACGTCATAGTCTCCCCAGACGTTGCCAATGTCGATGGCTCTCTCATTATAGTCGCTTGAACGCGCAATGTTTGTGTAGTTTGAAAATGTAGGGACTTTCCAAAAAGCAACCACAATGCATTTATATTTTGCGGGGATGACACCCATTGCAAATTCAGCCGGGGGTATGTATGCTCTATTGCTTTCCAACTCGATTACTACAGCACAACCGTTTATAGATTTATCATCAAAATGTCCTATGTCAAAACGGTCATTGCGCTTCCACCAAACACTTCGCACTTGATGAGTATCACAATAGTCCGTGTAATAAAAGATATGAGCATTGTTTCTTTCCCGGGATACTATGAAATGCAAGTCATTATTGGATGCTTCTCTTGAAATATCAGTTGCGATAGATTCTATATAACCAAGAACATGTTCAATATTGTTTATACGGACATGTTCATCGACATCCTTTGAAATAACCCCTATATCCTTATCCAGCTTCCCAACCCTCTCCGCGAAGCCGCGAACCATCCGCTTCAAGTCCTCTTTCCCGAACGCCTCCCGCCCCTCGACCACGTCCACGACCAGCTTCATCGTCCGGTACGCCTCCCGCTCGACCATAGCGACGAACGGGCCGTAATCGCCCGCGTCCGCCGCGTCCAGCGCGTCGAGGTATTCCCGCCTGTCCTCGATCATTATTATCGCGGGGAAGAAGCCCGCCTGCATCAGTACCATGTTCATCACAATACGCGACACCCGCCCGTTACCGTCCGTGAACGGGTGTATCGCCACGAGACGATGGTGGAGCCGCGCGGCAAGCTCGATGGGGTGCATCGTCTCGCGGCTCTCGTTATACCACTTAATCAGCGCCTCCATCTCGCCCGGCACCTGTAGGTGGTCGATGTAATAATGGATCGTACCGTCCATCTTTAAAACGTGGTTGTTGTCGTACTTGTAACATCCCGGCTCGACGCGCTTTGTTACCCTGTTTCCCGGCGGGCCGATAGTGATGGACGTGCTGCCCCGCATGATTATAGCATGGAAGTCCTTAATAAGCCGCTCGGTAAGCGGACGCTTTTCCCGGACTACTTCTTCGAGCCAGTCTATCGCCTCCGCGTGCCCTATGACCTCGAGGTATTCCGAGAGGGGCTTGCCCTTGACCGTCAGGCCCTCGCGCAGGACGAACACAGTCTCCTGGAGCGTGAATGTGTTCCCCTCTATGGCGTTGCTGTTGTACGTCCAGTCGATGCGGAGCTTTTCCTTGACAGCGGCCAGCCTGTCCGGGTCGAGAGGACGCAGGCTGTCGAGGTGCGCTTTAAGCTCGTCGAGTTCTTCGAACATGCGTTCTCCTAAGGTCAGGAAAGGTTCGACTTCCATATACCAAATGCGGCAAGCGCACGCTCCACCATCGCCTCGCGCCGCTCTTCCTTCTTCCGCAGCTTCTTTTCAAGCGGCGGGAAGAGCGAAAAGATCACGTTCGTCGGCTGGAAACGTGCCGGCTCCGTCTTCGTCAGGTGCGTGATGAGGGCGCCGTGCGCGGTCGTGTCCGGCGGCGGCGTAATCGCCTCGCCCCGCATCAGGCGCGCCGCGTTTATGCCCGCGAGCCCGCCCATCGCGGCCGACTCGACGTAGCCCTCCACGCCCGAGACCTGTCCGGCCATGAAGACGCCGGGCCGCTGTCTGAACTGCAGGGTCTCGTCGAGAAACAGCGGGCCGCAAATGAACGTGTTCCTGTGCAGGCTCCCGAACCGTATGAACTCGACCTTCGCGAGGCCCGGTATCATCCTGAAGACGCGCGCCTGCTCCGGCCATTTCAGCCGGGTCTGGAACCCGACGATGTTGTACGACGTGCCTTCCTTGTCTTCCATCCTCAATTGTACCACAGCGTACGGCCAGCGGCCAGTGCGCGGGTCGTCCAGCCCGACCGGCTTCATCGGCCCGTGGCGGAGCGTCTCCCGACCGCGCTCCGCCATCACCTCGATCGGCATGCAGCCCTCGAAGCATTTCACCGACTCGAAGTCGCGCGCGGGTACCTTTTCCGCCGCCATAAGCGCGTCGAAGAAGGCGTCGTACTCTTCGCGGTTCATCGGGCAGTTGATGTAGTCGTCACCGCCCTTGCCGTAGCGCGATGCCTTGAAGGCGACGGTCATGTCTATGGACTCCGCGTCAAGTATCGGCGCGATCGCGTCGTAGAAGTGCAGGTGCTCGGAGCCGGTCAGCCGGGCTATGGTCCCGGCCATTTTGTCCGAGGTCAGCGGCCCGGTCGCTATGATGACCGGCCCGTCCGGTATGTCCGTCACCTCTTCGTGGACGACCTCGATGTTCGGCTCGGCCTCGATAGCCTTAGTGATATACGACGCGAAGGCCTCGCGGTCCACCGCGAGTGCGCTGCCCGCCGGGACGCGGGTAATGTCCGCCGCCTCCATGACGAGCGAACCGAGGCGCCGCATCTCCTCTTTCAGGAGCCCGACCGCGTTGTGTACGTCCGCCGACCGTAGCGAGTTCGAGCAGACCAGCTCGGCAAGGAGCCCGGTGTGGTGCGCGGGCGTGCCCTTCACCGGCCGCATCTCGAAGAGGCGCACCTTTATTCCGCGCTTCGCCGCTTGCCATGCGGCCTCGGAGCCTGCGAGGCCGCCGCCGATGATTGTGAGTGTTTTATCTGGCACAGAACTCCTAATGTTTAATGGCAAACAACAGCTGCATTCGGATGATAGGATTAGATTAGTAACCTCTTTTGTATTTCTCAGC
Source organism: Nitrospirota bacterium (assembly GCA_016212105.1). GTDB lineage: Bacteria > Nitrospirota > JACRHJ01 > JACRHJ01 > JACRHJ01 > JACRHJ01. Next base: position 181,977 of record JACRHJ010000013.1, on the reverse strand, counting down.
ATAATAAGCAATTACGCAGAAAACGCACAACATTAACGCAACTAAGAGCACATACCAGTTTGGCAGCTTTTGCTTTTCCTCAGGAGTTAGAGGCCTGGTGAAAAAGATCTTCAGCCCCTTTGCCACCTTATCCATGACACTCATAGCAGCCCCCCCGCTATTAACAATACCGGCACGGCGGAATATTAACTCTGCCGGGATGACAACAAGTGACACAATGCATCATCTCGCGTTCTTTAGCGTTTACAGATTCTAATTATAATAAGTCCAATAGTCAACCCCAATAACGCCAATAAAAAAAGGGGCCGGTCGGCCCCTCGTCAATCCAGTATCTGGTCGCGCTCAGATTATCCGCTCGCCGGTGGTGATTATCTCCCTGATGAACGGGTTAGTCTCGTCGAAATCGGTGCGGGCAAAGGCGTGCGGTTCGATGCTGAGGTCAATGTCCCAGCGGAGCTTCATAAGCTCGACCTGCTCGTTGAAGCCGTCTATGTCGTCACGGTCAAGAAACACGGCGATGTCGATATCGCTGTCGGGCGTGGCCGTGCCCTTGACTTGCGACCCGAACAGGTACATACGCCAAACACCGATGTGGCTTTCTTCGAGCTTCCTCGCGTATGCCCGAACAATATCGTCTACCGACCGTTTAGTAAGGGTATTAGCCATTGCCTGCACTCCTTTATCTTGCCGATGTACTCGACCGTGAACTCCCTTGTAGCCAACTTATGAAAGCGGAGCTTCTGCTCGGGATACCTTGCCTCCATGTTAAACGTAGTCACTTTGTCGAGAAAAAGCCTTTGCTCGTCATCAAGCTCCAGCCCCGCGCCTACCGCAAGGTTCAGCAGGTTGTGTATGCGCGGAACATTGGTGCCCACGTTCTTCGCATACAGCGCCTTCAGCAGCTTCTCCAATACGAGGTGTCCCACGAACAGCGCCCACGCGTAATGGCCGTTCGCAAAAAGGCTCTCCATGACGGGGAAGTCGCCGTCGGACGAGTCCACCCAGTATTTGACTACGTCGTCTCTGGTCATGAGCTATAGAGAGTGCCGTGATTGTCAACCGATTCGATTATATTCTATATGTTTCCGGTGCAATTAGTCAATACCAATAAACACAAGGGTGGCGCGTGCAAGAAACAGGAAAGGGCCGACACGCGGGTCGGCCCCTACATAAAATCAAGTTCCTGGATTCCCGCATTCGCGGGAATGACAGTGGTGGGCGATGCCCACCCTATAATCCCCCTCGTCTCCCGGTAGAGGGGGCTGGGGGTGAGGGCGCACCGACAGGGGGTGAGTTACTCCTACTCCCCCTTCTTCTCCTCTTTATATCCGCACTCCTTGTTCGGGCAGACGATATTCGTCCCGTCCTTCTTGGAGTATTTTTCCACGAGGTACGGGCTCCCGCAGTCCGGGCATTTCTTCTCGACCGGGCGGTCCCAGGAGGCGAAGTCGCACTTGGGGTAGTTGGTGCAGCCGAAGAAGACTTTTCCCCCTTTGGTGCGCCTCTCGGATAGTGACCCGCCGCAGCCCTTCGGGCAGGCGACGCCGAGCGCGATGGGCTTGGTCGTCTTGCAGGCCGGGTAGCCGCTGCATGCCATGAACTTGCCGAACCGGCCGACCTTTATCACCATCGGCTGGCCGCATTTCGGGCAGACCTCGTCGGTCGTCTCGACCGGCGCGGCGGCGCGCGGGGCGCCCGCCTCGCCCTCTTTCTCCGGCAGTTCGCGGGTGTTCTTGCACTCCGGGTATCCGGGGCATGCGAGGAACCGGCCGTTACGGCCCCACTTGATGACCATCATCTTCCCGCATTTGTCGCACGGGATCTCGGTCGGGACCTCCTCGCGCTTGATGTTCCTCATGCCCTTCTGCGCGGTGGCGAGCGCCTTCTCGAAAGGCTCGTAGAACTCACGGACCGCCTCGGCCCAGGGACGCTTGCCCTCCTCCACCTCGTCCAGCTCCTCCTCCATCTTCGCGGTGAAGGCCACGTCGAATAGGTCCGGGAAGCTTGCCACGAGGAGGTCGTTGACTATCGTGCCGAGTTCCGTCGGCATGAACGCCTTCTCCTTCTTCTCGACGTACTCGCGGTCGACTATGGTGGACATGATAGCCGCGTACGTGCTCGGGCGGCCGATGCCCTTCTCTTCCAGCTCCTTGACGAGGCTGGCCTCGGTGAACCTCGGCGGCGGCTGGGTGAAGTGCTGCCTGGGCTCCACCTTGTCGAGCTTGAGCCTGTCGCCGGCCGTGAGCCTCGGGAGCTTGACGTCGTTGCCGTCCGCGCTCTCGTCGTCTTTGCCCTCCGTGTATACGGCCATGAAGCCGTAGAACTTGATGAGCGTGCCGGTCGCGCGGAAGGTGTAGTCGCCGGCCGCGATGTCCGCGCCGGTTACTTCGAGTATCGCCGGCATCATCTGGCTCGCGATGAAGCGGTTCCAGATGAGGCGGTACAGCGAGAGCTGGTCCTTTTCGAGAAACTGCTTCATCGCGTCGGGCTCGTACTTCATGGAGGTCGGGCGGACCGCCTCGTGGGCCTCCTGCGCGGCCTTGGCGGACTTGTAGAAGGGCGGCTTCTCCGGGAGGTACTCGGCTCCGTACTTCTCCGTTATGTACTCCCTGGCCTCCTTGACCGCCTCGGGGGCGACGCGTGTGGAGTCGGTACGCATGTATGTTATAAGGCCGACGGAACCCTCCTTGCCGAGTTCCACGCCCTCGTATAGCTGCTGGGCGACCGCCATCGTCCTCTTCGCGGAGAAGCCGAGCTTGCGCGCGGCCTCCTGCTGGAGCTTGCTCGTGGTGAACGGCGGGACGGGGTTCTGCTTCCTTTCCTTCTTCTCGACAGTCGAGACTACGTACTCCGCGCCCTTGAGGCCGTCCAGTATCCGCTTCGCGTGCGCCTCGTCCTTAATGGCGAGCAGGTCGAGTTTTTTCCCAGACTCCTTCGAGAGCTTCGCGGTAAAGGGCGGCGGGTTGTCAGCTGCAAGGTGCGCCGTGACGCTCCAGTACTCCTGGGCGACGAATTTCTGTATCTCGGCCTCGCGCTCGCAGACGAGCCTTACGGCGACAGACTGGACGCGGCCGGCGGAGAGCCCCCGCTTGACCTTTGTCCACAGAAGCGGGCTGACCTGGTAGCCGACCAGCCTGTCGAGGACGCGCCTCGCCTGCTGTGCGTCCACCTTGTTCAGGTCTATCTTGCCGGGGTGCTTCATGGCCTCGGCGACGGCGCGCGACGTTATCTCGTTGAACATAACGCGGAAGAGCTTCGACTCGGGTACGCCCAGCTCCTCGGCTACGTGCCAGGCGATGGCCTCACCTTCCCTGTCCGGGTCCGGCGCGAGGTATACCTTGTCGGCGGTCTTCGCGGCTTTTTTAAGCTCGGTGATTATCTTGCCCTTGCCGTGTATGACCTCGTACTCCGGCTTGAACCCGTTCTCGACGTCCACTGCGAGCCTTTTTTTCGGCAGGTCGCGGACGTGTCCGACCGAGGCCTTGACGACGAACTCGTCGCCCAGATACTTGTTTATCGTCTTCGCCTTCGCAGGCGACTCGACTATCACGAGACTTTTTGGCATTTGCATGGACTCCGGTCGTTATATTACCGGCGGCAGGCCGAAGGCCGCTCCCGCCGGTATAGCCCCAAAGTTTTTGGGCCGCCTTTTTACTAAAAAGGCGGGGTCTGTTCTTCGCTTTAACAAAACACAAGGGGCGTAAGCTGTACGCCCCTTTTACCTTGCATGTCTTTTCAACGATTTTTAATGGGTCATCGAGTCCGGGCCCCTGTCCACCAGCCTGTACACGGTGTCTTCCGGGGAGAACGCGCCTTGCGTGTACAGGACGAGGCCGAGGAAGGCCTTCATCTGGTCGAGGCCGAACCCGCCTATGCCCATCTCCATGACCTTGTCGAGTATCGCCTCGCGGAATGCGTCGTCCACCAGGCCCGCGCTGTTGAGCTTCATCAGGTAGGCGAAGGCGTTCTGGCTCATCGCGTCCCTCTCCCAGCGTGCCTGGACGCGGAAACCCATGAAGCCCGGCCAGAACTCGACCGCCTCGAGGTCCCCCGCGCTGTCGCCGAGGCTCTCGAACCAGGAGAGCGCGTCGTCTATGTCCATCAGGTCGTAGCCGTCGTCGAGCAGGCCCTCGATGATACTGCGGTCGCGGGGGCCCCTGCCCTCGCCCGCCGCTATCTGCCTGACGATTACCGCCACTATGTCGAGATAATCTTCCTTCAACTGCTAAAACCCCTTCCAGAAAAGTCCCGCCTCTTTGTAAAGAGGCGGCCCAGAAACTATTAATAGGTAACGCTTACACCTTAACGCGTCATTCCCGCGAAGGCGGGAATCCAGGAAGTTCATAAATTCCTGGACCCCGTGTCAAGCACGGGGCGACAGGCGGATATACCGCTAATACTCCCTCACGTACCGCATCCCGCCAATCTGCTTCACGACGCCCTTCAGCTCCAGGCCGAGCAGCAGTGCAAGCGTCTGCGACGTGGTCATCCCGGACTTCGCCGCTATCTCGTCCACGTGCATGGGTTCGAGCGTCACGTGCCCGAAGAGCGCCTTCTCGTCCTGCCCGAGTACCGGCTCCGGGGGCCGCTGCGCGCCTTCCAGGTCCAGTTCCTTGAGGTACCCCTTCATGTACGGGAAGAGGTCCACGAGGATGTCGTTCGCGGACTCGACCAGCTTCGCGCCCTTCTTGATGAGGCTGTTCGTGCCCCGGCTTGTCGGCGAGACCACCGAGCCCGGCACCGCGTAGACCTCGCGCCCCTGCTCCAGTGAGTAGGACGCCGTTATGAGGGAGCCGCTGTCGCCCGCCGCCTCTATCACGACCACCCCGACGGACATCCCGCTTATTATGCGGTTCCTCGGGGGGAAGTTCTTGGGCTCCGGCGGCGTGCCCATCGGGTACTCGGAGACGACCGCGCCGCTTTCGGCTATGAGCCCGTAAAGCTCGGCGTTCTCCGCCGGGTAGGCGACGTCTATGCCGCACCCGAGGACCGCGACCGTCCTGCCCTTGCCCGCGAGCGCACCCCTGTGGGCCTCGCTGTCTATCCCGCGCGCCCCGCCGGACACCACCGTGATGCCCTTGGCGGAAAGCTCGCGCGCTATCTTCCTCGTTATCTGCCTGCCGTAGGTCGTCGCCATACGGGAGCCGACCATCGCCACGGCCACCTTGTCGTCCGGCCGGAGCGAGCCCTTCACGTACAGGTACGGGGGCGGGTCGTGTATCTCCATGAGGTTGGCGGGGTACTCGGGGTCGGCCTGGGTCACTATCCGCGCCCCGTGCCGCTCCGTCCGTCCGGCCTCGTCATCGGCCGCCTTCCAGTCGATGTTTCCCTTTATGGCCGACGCTACCACGGGGCGAGCGCCTTCAATGCGCGCTATCTCGACCTCAGGGGCCTTGAATACCTCTTCGGGTGTCCCGAACCTGAGCATCAGCCTCTTGAAGAGGACGTTGCCCACGCCGGAAACCGAGCCCAGGGCGATCCAGGACCTCGGGTCGGCCGTCATTTCTCGTAATAGACCCTGTATCCGGGCCTGACCGGCTCGGAGGCGTATACCAAGACCGCGGTGGACGTGTCCGGCTGCACGCTCAACACCACAGCGTCGCCGACCTTTACGTCAGGAAGCACATACTTCCTCGAGTCGTAATAACCGTCGTCGGTCGTGGACCTGCCGCCGGAGCGCCTTACCTCGAAGCTGTCGCCGGACCTGACACCCTCTTTGGAGCCGATGCCGAGGTAGATTATGCCCTCCTGGGGGTTCATGCCCCTGTTGTCCTTGAGCGCGGCGACATAGCCCCATTTTCCGCGAAGGCCAGGGTTGCTGGGGGCCGGCTCGTAGATAAGCTGCGGGTCGGCATAAGGCACCACCCTGTCCGATATCCTGACGTCTGTGAAGGCGCTGGACACCTCTGCCAGGGCGTAATCGCCCTTGCGGGACTTCACGTCGAGCAGGCCGCTTACGATCATGATATGTCCGAGACTCCTGCCGGAGCCGGGTTCGAAAACGACCGCGCCTGGCCGGAAGGTCATCAGCCTGTCGCCGGGCTTAAGGCTGCCGTCGTCGGCTATGTAGACCTCCTCTGTCAGCGTGAACATGTGGCGGTCGATCTGCGGGCTCCCGGCTATGGCCATCGTCTTGATGTCGTTGCCGGCCACGAAACCCGCGGTGAGTATGGAAGTCACGCTGGCGAGCGGCTGCCGCTCCTTTGGGCCGCCGTCGATGACGATGACCTGGCCTTCGGGTTTTTCCGGCAGGCGGAAGATAGTCTTGCCCATCTCGACAAATGGCTCGTCCTTCTTCATGCCCGTGGATGCGCCGCCGTCACCCGCGCTGGCGTCCCTGACGCCCTGGCCTTCGCCTGGCGGGGGGGCCGCCGGTTCTCCGGCAGCCCTGCCGGGTATGTTGAGCGTCTCGCCGGGATATATGAGGTCCGGGTCCTTAAGCTGCGGGTTGGCCTTCCAGAGGTCAGGCCAGTTTACCGGGGCGTCCAGGTATTCTCCGGAGAGTCCCCAGAGCGTGTCGCCCTTTTTTACGGTGTAGCCGCCATCCTTGCCGGGCACGGCCAGTTCCTCGGCCATGAGCGCGGCAGGGGCTGCAAAGACAAAGAGTCCAAGGACAAGCCCTGCGAAAAACCTGTATCCAAGCATGTGTCCTCCTGCGGGGGCCGGGTCCGGGCCGCCTATCTGGCGGGCCGGGGGGCCTCCTCGATGGGTTCGATTACGACCGGCTCGGGCGCCATCGGCTGGGGGGCCGTGACCGCCTGGGCCTGCTTCAGCTCCGCGATGCCGGCCTCGAGCCCGGCCAGGCGCTTCTCGATGGCCGATATCCGGGACTCCAGCCCTGAAACCACCGCCTGCTCGCCTGGCGAGGACTGGCCTCCCTGGTTCTTGTACCTCGCCTCCATCGCCGCCTTCTGGACCTCGACGAACTGCTTTTCGAGGACGTTGATGTCGCTCCTTATCGGGTCCAGGTCCGCCTGGGTCGCCACGCCAACACCCGCGCAGCCGGCCAGCAGGGCGGGGACGAGCAGCAGTGCGGCCGCGAAAAGCGCCGCCCGGGGCGGCAATATCCGAAATAACATGTTACGCCACCTCCCGATTGACATGCGACGGACCATACTGCTGTCATAGTTCACTATCATTCATATCCCAACCCGTGCCTTCTTGTCAAGGAAAAAGGGATGGTTACATCGACCAGATGATGAGCTTGCAGAAACCCCACGCCATCAGGAAGCAGGCCGGCAGGGTGAGTATCCAGGCCATGACGATGCTGCCGCCGACGCCCCACTTGACCGCGGAGAACCGCTTCGAGGCCCCGACGCCCATGATGGTCGAGGATATGACGTGGGTGGTGGAGAGGGGGAGGCCCATGAAGGAGGCGGCCTCGATGACCGACGCGGCGGCCGTCTCCGCCGCGAAACCGTGGACGGGCTTGAGGTGGGCCAGCTTCATGCCGAGCGTCTTGATTATCTTCCAGCCGCCGCCCGCGGTGCCCGCTGCCATGGTCAGCGCGCACAGGAGTATTACCCACAACGGGACGTTGAAAGAGGTCAGGTGGCCGGATGCGACCAGCGCCATCGTTATTATGCCCATCGTCTTCTGTGCGTCGTTGCCACCGTGGCTGTACGCCATGAAGCCGGCGGAGAGTATCTGCCACTTCTTGAAACGCCGCGTGACCACCGACGGCGAGGTGTTCCGGAGGTACCACATCAGGCCGACCATTATGGCGAGGCCGATGACGAAGCCGACCAGCGGGGAGAATATCAGGCCTATGAGGACCTTCTCGACGCCGCCCCATTTGAGGATGTCGAAACCCCCGGCCGTGGCCACGCCCGCGCCCATCAGCGACGCGATGAGGGCGTGCGACGACGACGTGGGCAGCGCGAGGTACCAGGTCAGGACGTCCCATATTATGGCGGAGAGGAGCGCGGCTATTATGGCGTACTGCGTGACGGCGGAGGGCTCGACGATGCCGGAGCCGACGGTCTTGGCGACGGCCGTCCCGGTGAACGCGCCGAGGAGGTTCAGGACGGCGGCCATCACTATGGCCTGGCGGGGCGTCAGGACGCGGGTCGAGACTGACGTGGCGATAGCGTTCGCCGCGTCGTGGAAGCCGTTCATGAAGTCGAAGCCGATGGCGAGTATGATTACCGCCACCAGCGTCCACTGGAGGTCAGGCATTCTTCAGGACCACGCTTTCAAGGATGTTGGCGACGTCCTCGCAGGAGTCGGTCGTGTCTTCGAGCTTCTCGTACAGTTCCTTCCATTTGATGACCGCTATCGGGTCCTTTTCCTCGTCGAAGAGCCGCCCGATGGCGTCCCTCGTGACCCGGTCCGCCTCGTTTTCCAGCCGGTTTATCTCGATGCAGTGGTCGTAGACGTGGCCCAGGTTCTTCATGTTCGAGACCCCCCAGGTTATGACCTCGGTCATCCTGAGGATTATGCCGACCAGCTTCTTGCACTCGATGGTCGGTTCCTCGATCTTGTAGACCAGCATCCGGTCGGTCGCGGCCTCGATGAGGTCGAGTATGTCGTCCATCTTGGACGCAAGGTTGTATATGTCCTCGCGGTCGAACGGGGTGATGAAGGTCTTGTTCAGGTGCCTTATTATCTCGTGGGTGATGCGGTCTCCCTCGAACTCGGCGTCGAATATCTCCTTCGCCTTGGACTCGACCTCGGAGTAGTTGTCCACCATCTCCTTCATCAGCTTGGCGGCCTTGAATATGTTGGCCGCCGACTCGTCGAAGAGCTTGAAGAACTTGTCTTCCTTGGGTATGAGGCTGAACTTCATCTTTCCTCCGATGATGTATCGCGATTGAAGCCCGCAAGGCTTTGACGGTGAGTTACTGTAAATATAACAGAAAACCGCATGTCCCGCGAATCCGGGCTTGCCGGAGTTTGCCAGAAGACGCCGCGGTTGTCAAGCCAAAAGCTTTTATATGCGTATAACACAAATTCATCCTGACTGTCTTGATGTGCTGTTTATCGTAACCGTTACTGCATATGATTAATAAATTTTAATAATCATGCGGTTGCGCTGATACAGCGGTTCCCCGCGGCTGCCGGCGCATGGTTATCGGGACTTACACCCCCGGCCCGGGCCCACCAGTCCTGCGTAACACATTGACATAGTTATGTATTATCCGCCAGACGGCAGGCGCGCACTGTCCCGGCACGCGGCCTTCCCGTGTGGCCTGGCGGGTATTTGTCGATGAAGCCGGACTGTTCCGGTCTGTCTTGACCGATTTTGATATGATTGGTATACATAACATTAATAGTGGTTAATCAAGCCGGTCCGGTCGTCCTCGCGTACTGGCGGCGAGTTCCATGTTATACCAGGTCCCCCCACCTGTTATCGACTTATTCCTGTTTACTGAATGCGACTCCGAAGTTGTTTATTAATATAAGTGAACCCAGAGGCGGAGGATGCCTGCCGGGTCGAAATGATGGACTTTTCATCAGTTCGACAGGTCGCGGCGTCCGCGCCTGTTGAACAAAAGGGGGTGGTCGCGGGTTGGTTGGAGGTTCAAGGTCTCTCGATGCAGCCGCGGGAGGCCCGCGAGGGAGTAATTCATAGCAAACCGCACGTATATCTTCCTGAAGGGAGGAGAAACAAGATGTTCAAGAAGACATTATTAGTCATGGCGCTCATACTTCCCGTACTCCTGGCTTACGCGCCCGGCGCGTCCGCCGTGCAGGTCCAGCTTCCGGGTTCGAGTATCCCGCAGTTCGTCGACCCGCTCCCGCTCCTCGACATACAGGGCGGCCCGATAGCGACAGCGGTGTTCCCCGACACCACCGCCGCTCCGCTCGAGATACGCATGCGCGAGTTCAAGGCCAACGTCATGCCCTCTACCTTCGTCCCGGCCTGGGGCAGCTATAACGGCACGACGGTATGGGGCTACAGGATGGGCGCGGCCCCGGCCGGCGTCCAGGGTACCTACACCGGCCCGGTGCTTGTGACGCAGCGCGGCACCCCGACCAGGGTCAAGTTCATCAACAACCTCGGCACTACATACAGCAGCCAGCTCCCGTTCTGGAAGACCGCCGTGGACCAGACGCTCCACTGGGCGGACCCGCTCAACGGCGAGGCGAACCAGTGCAAGATGGACGTCCAGCCGGGACTGCCGCCCATGGGAGATTGCGCGCAGAGCTATATCGGCCTGATACCGGCCGTACCGCACCTCCACGGCGGCGAGGTCCCGCCGGTGCTTGACGGCGACCCGGACCAGTGGTTCCTCAGCGCAGCGCCCAACCTGGCAAATTATCCCAGCGCCAAGGTCCACGGCCACACGTATTATTCCCAGGACAAGACTCCGTCCGGCAACTACTCCATCTTCAGGTACCCGAACAGCCAGGAGGCCGGGCCGCTCTGGTTCCACGACCACCTGCTCGGCGGCACCAGGCTCAACGTCTACGCCGGCCTCGCTGGCGGCTACCTGCTCCAGGACCCGTTGAACCCGCCGCCCGCCGACCTTGACAACCCTGCGCTGATCATACCTATGGTCGTGCAGGACCGCATGTTCGACACCAGAGGCGAACTCTTCTTCCCGAGTTCCGGCATCAACCCCGAGCACCCTTACTGGATCCCGGAGTTCGTCGGCGACACCATCTGCGTCAACGGCAAGGTATGGCCGTACCTCGACGTCGAGGCTAAACTCTACCGCGTCCTGTTCATAAACGGGTCTAACGCCCGCCCGTATAACATCACGCTGGACAACGCCACGGCCGCCATGTACCAGATCGAGACCGACGGCGGATACCTTGACGCGCCAGTCAACGTCACGTCCGGCCTGACGCTTATGACCGGCGAGCGAGCGGGCGTTATAATCGACTTCAGGGGTGTCGCCCCTGGCACCAACGTCCTCCTCAAGAACGACGCCAACACCCCGTACCCTGATGGCACGCCGGTCGCCGTGGGCACCGAGGACAGGATAATACAGTTCCGAGTTAAGGAGAATGGCACCACCACCACGCCCACCCTTGTCAACTTCGACCCCGCGGACGTGCCCGCGCCGGCAATCCGCACCACGAACCCGATAGTGCGCCTACCGGGAACCCCGGCCGGCCCGGCCGTCGTCAAGGCGAACATCCCTTCCAGGAACGTATGGAGGACCCGCCTGCTTACGCTCAACGAGGTAATGGGCGCGGGCGGCCCGCTCGAGGTGCTGGTCAATAACACCGGCTATATGGGCCTTTCGTCCGACACGACGACCTACCCCGGCGGAGTCAGGCCGGACTTCACCGCGCACACGGTGCGCGGCGTCACAGACTACCTTTCCGAGATCCCTGCGGAAGGCACTACCGAGATATGGGAGATAGTTAACCTTACAGCGGACGCGCACCCGATCCACCTGCACCTGGTGCAGTTTCAGCTGTTATCCAGGCAGGACTTCGACGTCGCGGGGTATGACACGCTCTACCAGTCGCTGTTCCCCGGAGGCGCGTTCGTGCCCGGCTTCGGCCCGCCGCTCAACTACAAGGCCGGCAACGCCAATGCCTTGGGCGGCAACCCGGACGTGACGCCCTTCCTGCTGAATACGCCCACCGGGCCGGATGCCAACGAGCTTGGCTGGAAGGACACGGTACGCATGATGCCCGGCCAGGTGACCCGCATAGTCGTCCGCTTCGCCCCGACGGACAAGGCGGTGGGCGCCCCGGACATGTACTACCCGTTCAACCCCGCCGCGGGCGGCCGCGCCTATGTGTGGCACTGCCACATCGTCGACCACGAGGACAACGAGATGATGCGTCATTTGTTCGTTAACCCCAAGGCGGGTGCCATCAGGAGCTTCGTCATGGGCATTGACTTCTGACAGGCCAATTAAATGCAATGACGGCCGCCCGGTTGGGCGGCCGTCATTAATATACGGGAGGGGCGCGTCGCGGACGCGTTAAATTATCCAGCGGCGTTCCTTGGCGAAGTGTTTTATCACCGTGCTCGCGCTGTTGAGCCGGGAGAGGCGCAGGTTCCGCCTCTTGATGCCGTCGATGTCTCCCGTGGGGAACTTCTCGGTGCGGACGAAGGTCATGGTCTTTGTGATGGCCGCCAGAAGCTTCTTGAGGACCTCCTGGTCGAGCCGTTTGAGGAAGAGCGGGCTCACGAAGACGTACCCGTCCCCGATGTCCTTCGCTATCATCTCTATGTTTTTTCCCTTTAACGAGTCCTCGGCCATCAGCCAGCCCTCCCCGACGCGCTCCGCATCCGCCCCCCGACAAGCTGGCCGGCGACCGCCGAGCCGAGCGACAACGGTATGTACCAGTAGGATATACCCATGCCCGTCCTGAGCAGGACGATGAACGGTATCGACATATGTATGTACAGGAACCACCTGAACGAAAACTTCTTCGCCCCCTCACGAAGATACCCGAGCGGCACGTTCATCGCGAACGCGGCCGCGACAAGTATCAACACCTTCCCTGCAAACGGCATAATTAAAAACTCACAAAAGTTCTTGGGCCGCCTTCTTACAAGAAGGCGGGATTATGAAGTTCTCCTTTTATAAGTTAACCCCAACAGGCTTCCAAGTCAAGCGATTAAGAACAAGTCCCGCCTCTTTGTAAAGAGGCGGCCCAGAAACTTTTGGGCTAGTAGACTTCTTCTCCGGACACGAAGCGGCGCGTCAGTTCCTCGCGGGGCGAGCCGAACATGCGCCCGGTGTCCCCGTGTTCGACAAGCTCGCCGGCGTACAGCAGGTATACGCGGTCCGCGAGCCGCCTCGCCTGGAACAGGTTGTGCGTCACCATGACGACCGTCGTGCCGTCCTCGTCGCGCATCCGGCGTATCAGGCCCTCGGCGAGGGTGACGCCCGCCGGGTCCATGCTCGCGGTCGGCTCGTCGAGGAGAAGAAGCTCCGGACGGAGCGCCCAGGCCCGGACGAGCGCGGCCCTCTGCGCCTCGCCGCCGGAGAGGGTCCCGGCCCGCGCATGCGCGAGGTGCGAAAGTCCGCCCGCGTCGAGCGCCTCGGCAACCCGCTCCTTGATTGCGGGCGCGGACAGGCCGCGCGCCTTCAGTCCGTAGGCTATATTGTTGTACACAGTAGTATTGAAGAGCACCGCCCTCTGCGAGACGAGCGTCATACGGCGCATAAGCGCAAGGCCGGGCAATACCGGCCCTGTGGCGTCCAGATATGCGATGCTGCCCGAGCCGGGAACTTCGAGATCCGCGACTGCGCGCATGAGCGTGGTCTTGCCGCTCCCGTTAGGGCCGAGTATCGCGGATACCTTGCCGGCCGGGAACCCGCAGGTCACGCCCTTCAGCGCGGCCCTGGGGCCGTACGAAACGCCCGTGCCGTCGAGCCTGACCGACAAGCTCATGACGCCCTCCCCCGGCCCTGCAGGAGCCGCATCGCCAGGTTTATCAGGAACGCCACGAGCAGGAGAACTACGCCGAGCGCGATGGCCAGCTCGAACCCACCCTTGCCGGTCTCCATCGCTATGGCTGTGGTCATGACCCGCGTGCTGCCGGAGATGTTCCCGCCGACCATGAGTACCGCGCCCACCTCGGCGGACGTCCTGCCGAAGCCCGCGATTACCGCGCTGGTCATCTGGAACCGCGCCTCGGCCGCGGCACGGAGGTCTGCGGAGAGAGGCGTCGCCCCGAGCGTCAGCGCGGTCTCGCGTATGGCCGGGTCCACGGCGGATACCGCCGACCATGTCAGGGCCGCGACTATCGGCAGCGCGATGACTGACTGCGCGATGACCATCGCCGTGGGCGAGTACAAAAGCCCCATGAAGCCGAGCGGCCCGCTGCGCGACAGGAAGAGGTACACGACGAGGCCCGCGACGACCGGCGGGAGGCCCATGAAGGTATTCAGTACGGTGACGACGACGCCCCGGCCCGGGAAGCGATTGAGCGCGCAGACCGTCCCGAGCGGTATGCCGAGAAGGGCGGCGACAACCACGGCGGTGCCGCTGACCTTCAGCGATAGCAGTATAATGGAATACAGCTCCGGGTCGAGGGAGGTTATGAGGGCGACGGCCTTCACGAGGCCTGAGAGTATTGTGTCCATGTTGTCTTCCGGTTGCAACCCGCGTGCCACGCCGCGGACGCCTGCATTTCAAGGACTTGCGAGGTGAGGGCCGTGCGGGCGCGCTACACTATTGTAGCACGGCGCGCAATACTGTAGCATAATTAAGGCACATTTAACAGCAAGGGCCGACACGCGGGTCGGCCCCTGCATTAAATACTTCACGAACTCGAAACACGAACACGTATCACGGCTCTATTTCGCGTTCGGCACGAACAGCGAGTTGCCCGCCTTGTCCTTGAAGTTGCCTATGACCTTCTGTCCGTCCGGGCCTGTGACGAAGTTAATGAAGTCCATCGCCTCCTTGTAATGCACCTTCGGGTGCTTCGCCGGGTTGACAGCCATGACGCCGTACTGGTTGTAGAGCGCCGGGTCGCCCGCGTAAAGGAGTGTTATGAACTTCATGCCGACGTCCTTCATCGTGCGGTACGTCGCCCGGTCGGACAGGACGTATGCGTCCTTCTCGTCCGCGATGCGGAGCGCGGCCTCCATGGCCTGGCCGACGGACATGTAGCCCTTCAGCTCTGCCGTGTCCACGCCGGCGGCCTTCCAGAGCTTCTTCTCGCGTGCGTGGGTGCCGGACTCGTCACCACGCGATACGAAGCCCACTCCGGCCTTTGCCATTCGGGCGAAGGCGTCGGCGGCAGACCTGGCGGCCTTGACCTTCGCCGGGTCGGCGGGAGGGCCGACGACTATGAAGTCGTTGTACATGAGGTTATGACGGTTGACGCCGAAGCCCTCCGCAATGAACGCGTCCTCCTTTTCGCGGTCGTGGACGAGGAGGATGTCCGCGTCGCCGCGCCGCGCGTTCTCGATTGCCTTGCCCGTGCCGACCGCGACCACGTCTATCCTGACGTCCTTGTACTTCGTCCATCTGTAGTACGCCGGGAGCAGAACGTCGAACAGACCGGTGTTCTGCGTGGACGTGGTGGACTGAAGGACCAGCCGGGTCTCGGCCTGGGCGGGGGAGCCGGTAGCGATTACCGTGACGAATGCGATTACAGAGGTGATGCTGGCGAAAAGCTTCATTTTGGGCGTCCTCCTTATAGTAGGGGCCGACCTGCGTGTCGGCCCTTTGTATTGGTTTAATGTAGGGGCGGGTCCCTGTGCCCGCCCTGGTATTTTTCGTCATTGCGAGCGAAGCGTGGCAATCACAGTTCTTCAAGGCTGTGATTGCCGCGTCGCTTACGCTCCTCGCAAAGACAACCAGGAGGGCAGGCACGGGGGCCTGCCCCTACATCATAAAGACACTGGATTCCCGCTGGAGTTTACCCCGGTATGCTTAAAGCCGGGGCGGGAATGACGAGCGGTGTTTCTCGCAAACAAAAAAAGCCGACACCCGGTTTTTGGACACGGGTATCGGCTTCGCTCGATGCTCCTTTCCAAAACGCGGGAGGCGCGCGCCGTTTCCGGCGCGGCCCTGTCGGCCGGGCCCCGTGACCTTGCGAAGGTTTTAGGGGATACCGGCTCGGAGGATATTCAGTTGTATGAGGGCGCGCCGCGCCCTTAGAACTTCAGCTGGATCTGGGTCGTGAACAGGTTGTGGTCCTTCGTGTCAAGCTGGTTCACAGAGCGGAGCGCGAGCTTGTCGTCCGCCTGGACGAACTCGTAGTTCGCCATTATCCTCGTGTCCTTGGCCAGATAATAGTTGAAACCGACGGTGGTCTTGGAGCGCTCGTTGTCCGGGATGCTCGCGTCCTCGTCCATCCGCTCGTAGCGGACAAGCGGCTCCAGCCCGTTCAGGAATTTCAGGCCGCCGCCGGCGCCGTCCACCCTGTAGGCCGCGAGGACGTACCAGCCGGAGGTATGCAGTGCGCGGCCGAGCGCCGCGCCCTTCGCGCCCGTGCGCGCGGCGGCGTAGTTGTCGAAAAACTTCCTGTCCCACATGTACTCGCCCCTTAGCTTCAGGCCCTTTACGGCGGCCGGGTTGAAGTCGAACTCGGCGGCATAGCGGTCGCGGTCTTTGTCTCCGGCTGCGTTATGTGTCTTCCCGGCATAGAGCGAGCCGCCGACGGTCATCCCCTTGACAAGCGGCGTGACCCTGACCCGGAGCGATACGTCCTTGTCCTCGTTGTCGTCGGCCCTGTTGAAGCTGTTCCCGCCGACCACGGCCAGGTCGTAGGACGCGCCGAAAGGCCTGTCGCCCAGCGTTGTCTTGTACGAGCCGGACGCCATTATGCCCCTGTCGCGGACCGTCGGGGCATGGACGAAGTTCGTGACCATGGAGCGGTTTATGGTCGGGTTCGAGGCGAGGGCCTCGACGCCTTCGAGGCCGAACGGCACCTTGAACTGTCCGACGGTCAGCCTCGCGTACGGGATGTAGTCGAGGTAGACGTAGGCGTCCCTGAGGACGGAGGCGCTCGTGGCCGCTTCCATCGAGAGCTTGTAGCCTATTTTCTCAAGCACCGTGCCGTCGAAGAACACCCTCGCCCGCCTGACGAAGAACTGGTTGCCCGCGCCGACGTCCGTCGTCGGAGGTGCGCCGACCGAGAATCCCGCGTCATCGTTCACCCAGCCGCCCTGGAAGAAGAAGCCTATCTTCATCTTGACCTTGTCGCCGCCGAGCCTCGCTATGCCCTCCTCGACGGAGGAGAGCGCTGTGTCGAGAGGTTTCACGGAGTCGCGCACAGGTGCCTCGGCTCCTGTCGCGGCCGGGGCGGGCGTGGACTGGGGCGCGGCGGCAAGGCTTACGGGCTTGGGCTCGCAGTCCACGGCGGATACCTCTTTGTAGGTCGCGTCATCGACGACGCCCTTCTTGTGGAGCGCTTCGAGGAGCCGCCTGCTTATCTCCTCGTCCGAGCCGCCTTTGGTGACGTCGGCGTATGTCGCGTCGTCTATAACGCCCTTGGTGTGGAGCGCCTCGGCCAGC
This sequence comes from Nitrospirota bacterium, assembly GCA_016212105.1. GTDB lineage: Bacteria > Nitrospirota > JACRHJ01 > JACRHJ01 > JACRHJ01 > JACRHJ01. The sequence goes on along the minus strand of JACRHJ010000013.1, from coordinate 165,081 downwards.
GCCGCGCCGAGCGACTTCTCGCCGGCAAACGCGGGTGCGCAGGCGCCCAATACGATAACAAACGAGAACAACGCGGCTACACCAGCCAGAAACCTCATCCCAAAAACCTCCTTGTTGGAAGAAACGGCAATAATCAGCAGGCAACCGACGTGAAATATAAAACACGCACCCCGGCAAGTCAAGGGAAAAACATGGATGATGCATCAGTGCGTTGCGGGTGTGCCTGAAAGAAGGGGGCTTAACGCGGTGTCAGGTCGCTTCCGCCCGCCGCATCATCCTCGACCATCTTCCTCCTCCCGACCAGCCTGGCCATGAGTATGCCTACCTCGTACAGGACGAGTATCGGCGCGGCCATCAGGAGCAGGTTGAAGATGTCGGAAGTCGGGGTTATAAGCGCCGAGACGACGAAGGCGATGAGGACGGCGTACTTCCTGTTCTTTGCGAGGAACTCCGGGCTCACGATGCCGAGCTTGGAAAGGAGCGTTATGACGAGCGGCAGCTCGAAGACCAGCCCGGTGGCGAGCAGGAACTTCGAGACGAAGTCCGTGTACTTGCCTATGGTGACCATGGCGACGAGGTTCTCGGTCTTGTAGCCTATCAGGAAGTGTACCGCGAACGGGAGCATGAAGTACTGGGCGAACAGCGCGCCCAGGACGAACATCGCGGAGGACAGGACGACGAACGGGAGCGCGTACCGCCTCTCCTTCGGCAGCAGGCCCGGCGAGATGAACAGCCAGACCTGTGTCAGGATGAACGGCATGGCGAGGAAGATGCCCGCGACGAACGCGATCTTCATGTGCATCCAGAACGGCTCGGTCAGGTCGATGTACGAGAGCTTGAACGCGGTGTCCGTGTATACGGGGTGAAAGAACGGGAAGGTGCGGTCGAAGCCCATGGTCATGCGTATGGGCAGGAGCATCCATTCGAGGATGTCCTCGGAATAGCTGAACGTAAGCCCGAAGCCGACCGCGAGCGCGATGATGCACCTGAGGAGCCTTTTGCGGAACTCCTCGAGGTGCGCCGTTATGGGCATCCGGTCGTTTTTAGCCGGCATTGGTCTTGGCGGTTACGGGGGTTTCCGCCTTGGCCTCGGCGGGGGCGGCGGTGGACGGCTCGGCCTGCTTGCCGATGAGCGACTCCTGTATGTCCTTCTGCTCCCTCAGGAGCTGCTCCCTTATCTCGGCGGTGCCGACCTCGGACTCGAGGCTCTCCTTGAACTCGTTCGAGCTGCGCTTGAACTCGTGCATGGCGCGGCCGAGGCTCTTGCCGAGCTCCGGGAGCTTCTTGGGCCCGAAGACCAGCAGGGCGACGACGAATATGACTATAAGCTCGGGCATACCCAGGTTGAACATCTTTTACCCCTTCTTGAATGGCGATGACGCTGTAGTTCACTGCTTCTATTATGTTAGTCCAAGGCAGGCCGCAAGTCAAGAGAATCGTTACATTGAATGTTACAGCCCGCCGCTGATACCCTGCCTGCGAATCATATGGAAATGCGCCCAGAGGAGCAGCATCGTGAGAAGCGGCAGGATGTAGACGTGCAGGACGTAGAACCGCAGCAGCGTCATGCCGGTGACGTCCGCCCCGCCCCGTATAATCCGGACAAGGAACTCCCCGATAACGGGCGTCGTGCCGGGCATGGCTGTTCCGACCGTCGTCGCCCAGTACGCTTTCTGGTCCCACGGCAGGAGGTAGCCGGAGAACCCGAATGCCATCGTGACGACGAAGAGTATCATGCCCACGACCCAGTTGAACTCGCGCGGGTCCTTGTAGGAGCCTGTCACGTACACGCGTATTATGTGCGCGAGCACCGCCGCCACCATCCCCGATGCGGCCCAGATGTGCAGCGAGCGCATCAGCCAGCCGGTCGGCAGCTTCTCGTCTATGAAGCGTATCGAGCCGTATGCCTCGGACGCCGACGGGACGTAGTACAGCGATAGGACGATGCCCGTAAACGTCAGGACGAGGAACAGGAAGAACGAGACCCCGCCCAGGCAGTAGAAGTACGTCACGCCAGGCGGGAGCCTCCGCTCGAAGATGCGGCGGTAGTGGCGCTCGAAGGCGAGCCGGGCGGAGGCGGTTTTTATGAATTCTGGCATAAGATTTTTCACCACAGAGGCACAGAGGGCACAGAGAAGAACCAACCCTTCCCTCTTATCCCCTCCCTGTGCAGGGAGGGGAAGATTCGTGCAGGAATTATATAATAAAACCGGCTTCGACGAATCTCCCGCCCCCTTCACAGGGGGAGGGCCGGGGTGGGGGTTGGTCACACATAAAACCCGACCATCACATCCCCGCCCTCGACCTTCACCGGCAGCCGTTCGAGCGGCCTGGGCGGAGGGCCGGAGACGACGTTTCCGTCTTTGTCGAACACACCGCCGTGGCACGGGCAGACGAACTCGTCCTTCAGACGGTTGTAGTTAATCAGGCAGCTCAGGTGCGTGCATGTCGCCGAGAACACCGTTAACGCCCCCGATGCGTCCCGCATGATGAACACGCGGGTGTCCGGCCTCTCGCCGCCCCGGAGGTTAAGCTCCGCCTTCTTCATCCCGACCTCCGGCAGCTCGTCGAGCGCCGCCGCGCGGTAGAACGCCAGCTTCTTTTTTTTGCCGCGCCGGGTGACAAGCTCGTACACCGGCCATGCCGCGGACGCGGCCATGATTCCGAGTATCGTCCATAGCCCCCAGTGAATCGCGGCGCGGCGGGTGGGCTGGTTTTCGTTTTCGTTGTCGTGGTCAGTCAATATATTTTCACCACAGAGGCACAGAGGGCACAGAGAAAACCGGGTCCAAGGTAGGGGCCGTACCAAGCGAAGCGCGTGTCGGCCCTGCCTTTGCTATTGATGGAGTCATTTTGTTTTACGGTGTCATTCTGAGCGAAGCGAAGAATCTGCTTGTGTCCTAATATTGTGCGGGCGCGGATTCCGCGCCCGCACTGAATGTTGTCATTCCCGCCCCGGCTCTAAGCATACCGGGGTAAACTCCAGCGGGAATCCATTTTTGCATTAAGTCAAAATGGACCCCCGTTTTCACGGGGGTGACAATAAGATGGGCCGACGCATGTGTCTGCCCTTTATAAAATCCCCCTCTTAAGATAAGAGGGGGCTGGGGGTGTTATGATTCCTTAAACACAAAGGGCCGACACACATGCCGGCCACTGTACCGATCCTTTCACGGACACGAAACACGGCCTTTCCCCGCCCTATTCGTACCTCTTCACCTCGAACCGGAAGAGCTGCACCGGCTCGGTCGGGTCTATGCCGGCCTTGCGCTTTGCTATGGCTATCTGGTAGTCCACGGTGTCCACGCCCTCGAGGTCGGGCAGGAGCAGCCCGCGCCGGTTTCCGGACATAACGATGACGCCGTAACGCTTGGGGTCAAGCTCGCTTAAACTCTTGACCGGTTCCGGCGGGGAGAGGACGTCCACCGAGAAGTCGATGCCGTCGAGCTCGTCGCAGCCGACGCAGTCGAAACGCGGGTCCTCCGTGGCGGCGGATATGGCGTTGTGGATTATCTCTTCCGCGACGTTCCCGTGCGCGGGCATGAACGTCCCTATGCAGCCGCGCAGCTCGCCGTCTTTTTTCAGGCAGACAAAGACGCCCGCCTGCGCCGCCATCTCCGGGCTGAGGGTCTCCGGCGGGTGTGGCAGCCGGTGCTCCTTCAGGAAGGTCCCGACCGACTCGGCCGCGAGCTGGACGAGCGGGTGGCGGCCGTTTTTATCCTTGGGCATGGCGTCCCTTTCGCTTTCAAGGGGGCTTCGCCCCCTTGGACCCCCGAGCAAGGGGGAAACGTTCCCCCTTGCATCCCTTCGACTCTATTCGGATGGAGGCCAATCAATGGCGAGCTTCGCCCGCCGGATTTATTAACAACCTGGCCCCACCTTTCGCTCCCCCTCTTAAGATAAGAGGGGGCAGGGGGGCGTTATGAAGTATCGGCGACGAACCCCGGTCTCCGTGGATTGACAGGGGGGTGATATTAAGTATCGCCGGCAGGGCCAGCTAAACAGCCGCCGGGTTAATAACCCGCCCGACGAGCCCCGGTCACATCTCCCTCTCGCAGACGTAGTCGGCGACGGCGTAGAGCGCGTCCTTGTGCGGCGAGGCCGGGAATACCGCGAGCCGCCCCTTTGCCTTCTCGATATAGCTGAGCGCCCTGTCCGTCGCGTACTCTATCGAGCGGTACTTCGACATGAGGCCGAGGACGAATTCGAGGTTCACCGGGAGGCCGCCGGCCTCCTCGGCTATAATCCTCCGGACGTGCGCGGACTCCCCGTCCGTCGCGTTCTTCAGGAGGTGTATCAGCGGGAGCGTAAGCTTGCCCTCGGCGAGGTCCTTGCCGAGCGTCTTGCCGAGCTTGTCCTGCTCGGCCGTATAGTCGAGCGCGTCGTCGAGCAGCTGAAATGCGAGGCCGACGTCCAGGCCGTAGCCTGCGAGCGCCTCCTCCTTGTCGTCAGGCACGCCGCCGAGTATCGCGCCGAGCCTGCACGCGGCGGAGATGAGCACCGCGGTCTTCGACTCGATTACCTCGATATATTCGGACTCGCTTATATCGAGATCGCCAATCTTGAGGAGCTGCAATATCTCGCCCTCGGACATCACCTTCGTCGCGTCCGAAAGCGTGTCCATGACGCGCTGGTTCTCCATCCGAACGGCCTGGTAGAGGGATTTCGAGTACAGGTAGTCGCCGACCAGCACCGTCGCCTGGTTGCCGAAGACGTTGTTGGCGGCGGGCCGGCCGCGCCGGATGTCCGCACCGTCCACGACGTCGTCGTGCAGGAGGCTTGCCGTGTGTATGAACTCGACCGCCGCGCCGAGCTGGTACGCCCCCGGCCCGATGCCTCCCGCCACATTCGCGCTTATGGCGAGCAGCAGCGGCCGTATCCTCTTCCCGCCCCCGCCGAGCAGGTAACTCCCCACCTGGCGCACCAGAGCCGCCCTGGAGGCAAGGCCCGACTGTATCTCCTGCTCGACCCGGGCAAGGTCCTCTTTGTAACACTCCAGGACATCGGTGATGGTCATTAAAACATACCTCAAAATCCAAGGCGGAGAAAAGTCCCGCCTTCTTGAAAGAAGGCGGCCCAAGAACTTTTAAAATGTAGGGGCCGACCCGCGTGCCGGCCCTTGCTTGTCGCGGTGGCGGGCTAATGGGCGAAAGCCCCACAAGTTACCGTAAATAATAGGGTAGCCGGCCCCCGTTGTCAAGTCATTTTTCCCCTCTTGACGCCCGGTTCGCACAGTATCTGGCGCACCCGCGCCTGGGTCAGGCGGTACTTCCGGGCGAGCTGCGAGACGTTCGCCCCGGTGAACTCGCGCCTTATGTTGATGTCGCGCCAGTTACGGAGCGCGGACTCCACCTTGGGCAGGTAAAGGCTCATTCCGCCGAACTCGCGGCCGAGCGCGAGCGCCGCGTCCAGGCCGACCGTCTCCGCAAGGTCCTGATAGATTTCGGGAAGGAGGTTGATTGGCATATCTTCCGTTGTCATGGTTGTTCCCCCTTTGTTGCTAAAGTAAAACTTATTGTCTATGTAGGATTATAGTATAAGTTTTTTACCATGTCAACGGAAAAGATTATTAAACTCTGGCCGGCCGGTCGAGATTAAATGTCGGCATACCGAATAAGTTTGACTTTTCCGCGTATTTTTAATAAACTAACCTGATGATTTATGGTTGAAATCCGTTACTGGAGGGAAGTCAGGACTTGAAGACAGACGAAACCGTAAGGAAGGCGGTATTCCCGGCGGCCGGGCTCGGCACGAGGTTCCTGCCCGCGACGAAGGCATCCCCAAAGGAGATGCTCCCGCTTGTAGACAAGCCGCTCATCCAGTACGGGGTCGAGGAGGCCCTCTCCTCCGGCATAGAGGAGATAGTCGTCATCACCGGCCGCGGCAAGAGGGCGATCGAGGACCATTTCGACGTATCGTTCGAGCTGGAGCACGAACTCCGGCAGAAGCGGAAGTTCAAGCTGCTGGCTGAGGTTGAGCGCATCTCCGGCATGGTCGACTTCAGCTACATACGCCAGAGGAACGCGCTCGGACTCGGCCACGCCATCCTCTGCGCGGAGCGCGCGGTAAACGGAGATCCGTTCGCGGTCATCCTCTCCGACGACATCATAGACTCGAAGGTGCCCGCGACCAGGCAGATGATGAAGGTCTTCAAGAAGTACAAGGACCCGGTCATAGCCATCTGCGAGGTGGACGAGGCGTCCGTGTCGAGCTACGGCATAATAGACGGCGTCGAGGTCGAGGAAGGCGTGTACCAGATACGGGACCTGGTCGAGAAGCCCGCCCCCGGGGCCGCCCCTTCGAATCTCGCCATCATCGGGCGGTACATCCTGACGCCGGACATATTCGACGCGCTCAGGCGCACGAAGCCCGGCAAGGGCGGGGAGATACAGCTTACCGACGGGCTGAGGGACCTGATGGCCTCGCGCCCGCTCTACGCGTTCAAGTTCAAGGGGACCCGCTACGACGCGGGCGACAAGCTCGGCTTCCTCAAGGCGACGGTGGAGTATGCGCTGAGGGACAAGGAGCTGGGGCCCGCGTTCCGGGAGTACCTGAGGGGGCTGAAGAAGTAAGGGGGACGGCTGGGATGCGGGCCGGGCCGCCGGCCGCCGCGCTTTGTGGAGGTTGGACGTGGCTATAAAGAAGACCGGGTTATCCGCTTCAATCATGGGCGAGGAGTTCAAGAGGTTTCTGAAGGCCATGGAGGCGGAGGAGCGCGGCAGCCTGGCGCTCGGCGAGACGGGCGGGCCGCTTCTCGACCTCTACGAGACCGCCGACGACATAATCGTCGAGGCCGACCTCCCCGGCATAGACATCGGGGACGTGGACGTCGGCATCCTGAACGGCATCCTGACGATTGAGGGCGTCAAGCGGGAGCGGGTCGAGGAGACGGAGAAGATCAACTACCTGTGCATGGAGCGCTCGTTCGAGAACTTCAAGCGGATGGTGAAGATAAACGTGCCGTTCAACCCCAAGGGGGCCAAGGCCTGCTACCAGCGGGGCGTGCTCACCGTCGTCTTCCCCAAGGTCGCGGAGAAGCGGGGCGAGCTTATAAAAATCGAGGTGGAGAAGAAGTAGGTTTTGCGTAGGCGTCCCGCATTACATGCGGGATTCCCGTCCTGGTTGTCATTCTGAGCGTAGCGAAGAATCTGCTTGTATCCTAATATTGTAGGGGCGCGGATTCCGCGCCCGCACCGAATGTTGTCATTCCCGCCCCGGCTTTATGCATACCGGGGTATACTCCAGCGGGAATCCAATGTAGAGCGTAAAGTCAAAATGGACCCCCGTTTTCACGGGGGTGACGGAAAGGGCCGACACACAGGTCGGCCCCTGCAAGAAGGTGTAATACAGGAATTATATAACATCCGGCCTCGGCGATCTGTAGGGGCCGACCTATGTGCCGGCCCTTTGTCTGGTTGCCGGCACGCAGCGTTAAACATAATAAAACAAGGAGCCTCAAGTGGCCGACGTCAACGAGACACCGGAAGAGCAGCCGGTAGAGATACCCGCGAAACTGCCGCTTCTGCCGATACGCGACATAGTGATATTCCCGTACATGATACTCCCGCTGTTCGTGGGGAGGGACATGTCCATCAAGGCGATAGACGACGCCCTGTCGTCCAACAGGATGATACTGCTTGTCGCGCAGAAGGACCTGAACACCGAGAACCCGGAGCCGGCGGACCTCTACGACGTCGGCACCGTCGGCATGATAATGCGGATGCTGAAGCTCCCGGACGGCCGTGTCAAGATACTCGTCCAGGGCATCAACAAGGCGAGGATAACCAGCTACACCCAGACCGAGCCGTACTTCCAGGTCGAGATAGAGAAGATAGTGGAGGCCAAGCCGCCCAAGCTGACGCTCGAGGTCGAGGCGTTGATGCGAAACGTCAAGGAGCAGCTCGAGAAGATGATCGCGCTCGGCAAGATGGTCCTGCCGGACATCATGGTCATCGTCGAGAACATAGACGACCCGGGCAAGCTCGCCGACCTCGTCGCGTCCAACCTCGGGCTCAAGGTCGAGACCGCGCAGGAGGTGCTTGAGATTACCGACCCGACCGAGCGGCTGAAGAAGGTCAACGACATCATCTCGAAGGAACTCGAAGTCCTGACCATGCAGCAGAAGATACAGGCGGACGCGAGGGGCGAGATAGACAAGTCCCAGCGCGAGTACTTCCTTAGGGAGCAGCTGAAGGCGATACAGAAGGAGCTTGGAGAGGTAGACGAGCGCACAGAGGAGATAGCCGAGCTGAGGAAGAAGATAGATGAAGCGGCTATGCCGGAGAAGGTGCAGGCCGAGGCCGAAAAGCAGCTCAAGCGTCTGGAGCGCATGCACCCGGACGCGGCCGAGTCGGGCGTCATACGCTCGTACATAGAGACGCTGGTCGAGGTGCCGTGGTCGAAGTCCACGCCGGACAAGCTCGACATCAAGGAAGCCAAGAAGGTGCTGGACGAGGACCACTACGACCTCGAGAAGGTCAAGGAGAGGATACTCGAGTACCTCGCTGTAAGGAAGCTCAAGGAAAAGCTGAAAGGCCCGATACTCTGCTTCGTGGGCCCGCCCGGCGTCGGCAAGACCTCGCTCGGCAAGTCCATAGCGAGGGCGCTCGGCCGCGAGTTCTTCCGCATGTCGCTCGGCGGCATGAGGGACGAGGCCGAGATACGCGGGCACAGGCGCACATACGTCGGGGCGCTCCCCGGCAGGATAATACAGGGCATCAGGCAGTGCGGGACGAACAACCCGGTCTTCATGCTGGACGAGGTGGACAAGGTGGGCGCGGACTTCCGGGGCGACCCCTCGGCGGCGCTTCTCGAGGTCCTCGACCCGGAGCAGAACTTCGCGTTCGTGGACCACTACCTGGCCGTCCCGTTCGACCTGACCAACGTCATGTTCAACACGACCGCGAACCTTGTGGACCCGATAATCCCGGCGCTCAGGGACAGGATGGAGGTCATACACCTCGCGGGCTACACGGAGGAGGAGAAGCGCGGCATAGCCCGCAGCTACCTCATACCCAGGCAGATGACCGAGAACGGCCTGACCGAGAAGGACATCCAGATATCGGACGGCGCGCTCGCGCACATGATATCGCAGTACACGCGTGAGTCCGGCCTAAGGAACCTGGAGCGCGAGGTGGCCCACGTCTGCCGGAAGATTGCGAGGAAGATAGCAGAGGGCAGGAAGACCGTCGTGCACGTCTCCGCGGGCGACCTGCACAAGTACCTCGGCGCGCCGAGGTACCTCCCGGAGGAGGAGCGCGAGAAGGACGAAGTGGGCGTCTCCACCGGCCTGGCCTGGACAGAGACGGGCGGCGACATACTGTACATCGAGGCGACGACGATGAAGGGCAAGGGCGGGCTGACCCTCACCGGCCACCTGGGCGAGGTGATGAAGGAGTCGGCGCAGGCCGCGCTCAGCTACGTCCGTTCCCGCGCGCCGGAGCTTGGCATAAGCGAGGACATGTTCAGCAAGACCGACATACACATACACGTGCCCGCGGGCGCGATACCCAAGGACGGCCCGTCCGCGGGCGTGACGATGGCGACCGCCATAACCTCCGCGCTCACCGGGCGACCGGTCAACAAGGACGTCGCCATGACCGGCGAGGTCACGCTCCGGGGCCGGGTGCTGCCCATAGGCGGCCTGAAGGAGAAGACCCTCGCCGCCAGGCGCGCCGGCATCAAGACCGTCATCGTGCCCAAGCGCAACGCGAAGGACCTGGACGACATACCCAAGATCGTCAAGAAGAGCCTCGAGTTCGTCCTCGCCGACCACATGGACGACGTCCTGAAGGCGGCGCTCGTGGACGGCGCGCCCAAGAAGAAGGGGCGGAAGGCGAAGGCGTAAAGGAAGACGTTGCCGATGCTTGTCGCCCCGTGCTTGACACGGGGTCCAGGAATTTAAGAAGGGCCGACACGCAGGTCGGCCCCTACAAATTGTCGAAGCCGGATTGGATTTGATATTATCCCCCTCTCCTCACGGGAGAGGGGGTTGGGGGTGAGGGGTCTCCACTTGTAGGGGCCGACCTATGTGTCGGCCCTGAATTACGGTTTTCCGGGCGTGGAACAAATGAAGCTCTCCCGTCTCGGCGAGTTCGGCACGATAGCCCGCATTGCCGCACGCAGCCGCGGGCCGGGCGAAGAGGTGACGGTCGGAATCGGCGACGACGCCGCGGCGTACATGCCGGGGCCGGGCATGTCATCGCTCGTAGCCGCGGACATGATGGTCGAGGGCGTACACTTCGACCTGGGCTGGACAGGGTACCGCGAGCTTGGCCGCAAGGCGCTCGCGGTCAACCTGAGCGACATCGCCGCGATGGGCGGGCGGCCCCTGTACTACCTGGTGTCGTTGGGGCTGCCAGCGGACATGGACTCGGCTGGCCTCGACGAGCTGTACCGGGGCATGGAAGAGTCCGCGGCCCCGCACGGCGTCCGGCTGATAGGCGGGGACACCTGTTCCTCGGCCATCCTTGTAATATCGGTTACGATAATTGGCGAGGCTGTGCCGGGCAAGATGATAACCCGGACGGGCGCATGCCCCGGCGACGATATATATGTTACGGGCACGCTCGGCGACTCCGCCGGCGGGCTGGAGATTTTAAAGGCAGGGGCTAGGGGCGAGGGGCTAGGGGCGAGCGAACTGCCTGGGGTTAATGTAGGGGCGGGTCTCCGTGCCCGCCCTTCCGAAAATATTGGCGCGGGCATGGCCTACCTTATAAACAGGCACATAGACCCCAGCCCGCGCGTCGAGGCGGGGATGCTCCTTGCAAGGAGCGGCCTCGTGACGGCGATGATAGACGTAAGCGACGGGCTCTCCTCCGACCTGGGGCATATACTCGGCATCGGGAAGATGGAGCGCGCGTCCGGCGGCAAGCTTGGCGCGGTTATATACGACAAGGTCATCCCTCTGTCCGGTGAACTGGTCGGCGTGTATGGGAGGGGCAAGGCCGTCAGGCTCGCCCTGCACGGCGGCGAGGACTACGAGCTTCTGTTCACGGCGCGTCCGGGCGGCGGCGATGCGCTGGCGGGGCTTCAGGACATGGCTGGTATAGCAATCAATAAAATCGGCTCCGTCGCGGACGGCGGCGGCCTATTACTGGAAACGGCGGGCGGCAAGAGGCGCGCCCTCAGGCCCAGGGGTTACGAGCACTTCGCAAGATGATCCCCAAGGGAATAAAAGACCGGCTGCGCCACATACTGCACTTGGACGAGACGCCGCACCTGCTGGCCAAGTCGTTCGCGGCGGGGGTATTCATCGCGTTCACGCCGTTTATCGGCCTCCATATATTGTCCGCGCTTGTCGTGGCATGGGCCTTCCGGCTGAACAAGGTGGTGACGCTGACCGGAACGATGGTCTGCAACCCGTGGACGATAGCCTTCATCTTCATCGGGCCGACCTGGCTGACGGTCATGGCGATGAGGCACGTCGGCATGGACGTCCCGCCCCTCAACTACGATACGGTGAGCGGCCACTTCATGTTCGTCCTGGAGAGCTACAGCGTCTGGCAGGCGCGGTTCTGGGTCGAGTTCCTCCAGGAGTTCAAGCCGTACATAGCAGCCGTCCTCGTCGGCACCACGCTCGCGGGCGCTGCCGCCGCGTTTGCATCTTACTTCGCGGCGGTCAAATGGATATGGTTTTACCGGCTCAAGAAGGCGGAGAGACGCCACGTCCGCGCGCACGGCGGGAAAGAACAGGGATGATAAGCGTCATAATACCGGCATACAACGAGGCGGACTCCATAGCGGGCGTAGTGGACGCCCTGAGGGCGGTCATGGAGCCGACAGGGCTGAGTTATGAGGTCATCGTCGTCGACGACGGTTCGACCGACGGCACCGCCGCCTCGCTCGTCGGCAAAGAGGTCACGATAATGACCCACCCCGAGAACAAGGGGTACGGGGCGTCGCTGAAGACCGGCATACGTGGCGCAGGGGGCGACACCATAGTCATTACCGACGCCGACGGCACCTACCCGGTATCCGAGATACCCGGCCTCGTCAGGGCGATGGACGAAGAGGGTTACGACATGGTCGTGGGCGCCCGTACCGGGAAGGACGTCAACATTCCTCTGGTCAGGCGGCCCGCCAAGTGGATCCTCAAGAAGCTCGCTGACTACCTCTCCGAGACCAAGATACCGGACCTCAACTCCGGCCTCCGGGCATTCCGGAAGGACCTGGCATTCAAGTACTTCCACCTGCTCCCGTCCGGGTTCTCGTTCACGACCACCATAACCCTCGCGCTCCTCTCTGACGGCTACAACGTGAAGTTCACGCCGATAGACTATTTGAGCCGTGCCGGAGGCAAGTCGAAGATACGCCCGAGGGACTTCACGAACTTCATGCTCCTCATCGTGCGCGTTATCTGCTATTTCAACCCGCTCAAGGTGTTCCTGCCGGTAAGCCTGGTGTTTATCGGCTGGGGGAGCATCCATATCGTCGAGACGATGCTGCGGGAGCACAGGGTGACCGAGGCAGGGTTGCTCGCGGTGCTCCTCGGTTTCCAGATGGCCTTCATGGGGCTCATCACCGACGTCATGGTCAGGCGCGACAGGTGGGTGAAGTGAGGGTACTGCTCGTCAACCCCCCCCAGGGGAACATGGTCACGAACAACATCCCCTCGGTGGTTGACGAGGAGCGCGGTCACAACCCGCCGCTGGGGCTCCTGTACGTCGCCGCATACGCGCGTGAGCACACCTCGCACGACATACGCGTCCTGGACGCAGTGGTCGAGGAGCTGGACTACCCGGAGATTAAAGAGCGGATACGCGCGGAGAGGCCGGACATCGTCGGCGTGACTGCGACGACGTTCACGCTACCGGACGCGGTCGAGACGGTCGGGGCCGTGAAGTCCGTAAGCCCGGACATAACCGTCGTGATGGGCGGGCCGCACCCTTATATATACCCGGACGAGACGATAAACCTGCCGGGCATAGACTTCCTCGTCATCGGGGAGGGAGAGGCGCCGTTCGCGGGGCTCCTGAACGCATACCCGGACAAAGACGCGCTCAGGCGGGTGCCGGGGCTTGTATTCAGAGACGGTGATGATATAATCAACACAGGCCTCCCCCCGCTCGTGGAGGACCTGGACTCGCTGCCGTTTCCGGCCCGGGACCTGACCCCGTACATGAAGTACAACTCGCTCATCGCCCGGAGCCAGCCGGTCACGACGATGATTACAAGCAGGGGCTGCCCGTACAAATGCCTGTTCTGCGACCGGCCGCACCTCGGCAAGAAGTTCCGGGCGCGCTCGGCGCGTAACGTCGTGGACGAGATGGAGCAGTGCGTGGGGCTGGGGATAAAAGAGTTCCTGATATACGATGACACCTTCACCATAAGCAAGAAGCGTGTCTTCGAGGTCTGTTCGGAGATAAAGTCGAGGGGGCTGGACATCGGCTGGGACGTCCGGGCACGCGTGGACACCGTGAACGCGGAAATGCTCAGGGCGATGAAGGACGCGGGATGCGACCGCATCCATTACGGCGTCGAGTCCGGCAGCCCGGAGGTAATAGAGACGCTCAGGAAGGGCATAACGCTCGACCAGGTCAAAAGGGTCTTCAGGGAGACCAAGGACGCGGGCATAGCGATACTTGCGTATTTCATGATAGGCTCGCCCGGCGAGACGCGGCAGCAGATGGAGGAGAGCCTCAGGCTCGCCAAGGAGCTGGACCCGGACTACCTCCACCTGTCCATAACCACTCCGTTCCCGGAGACAGACCTGTACCGGCTCGGCTTCGAGCGGGGGGTGTTGAAGGAAGACTACTGGCGGGATTTCGCCAGGGCCCCGAGGAAGGGCTTCATACCGTCCGTCTGGGAAGAGCACCTGACCAGGGACGATCTGATAGAGATGCTGCACAAGGGTTACAAGGACTTCTACCTGAGGCCCGGCTACGTCTGGAAGCGGTTCCGGAAGCTCCGTTCCTTCTCGGATTTCAGGACGAAGGCCAAGGCTGGGCTCAAGGTTTTCAAGATTTGAGCAAAAACACTCATTTGCCATGAGTGAAAATACTAAACAGCCCGCCGGGCGGGGACGTGGCTGTTTCAGGCTAAATGTCGTATATGGTTGATATATATAGTATTTGCTGTGAATGCCTGAATTCCGGGCGAGATTGGCCGGTTTTGCCCGGGATTGGGCGGTATTTTTTTATTGGCCCATATTTCTCTGTCATATCAGTATATTACGCTTGGCTATGCGCGCGCGCGGCGCATCAGGATGCCGCAATGGCATAATTATTGCTACATGAAACCAGTGACAATTGCTGTAACCGGGCCGGAATGCGCGGTGTTTCGGGCCCGTTGCTTGGTTATTTTGTAATTATGGCAATCTTTTCAGATAGTTAACTCAACAGAAAAGGTGGTGGATTATGAGAAGGGCCAATCTTCTGTATCTTACGGGGATGCTGGTAATTGCGCTATGCGTGTTCGCTGGTCCCGCGAAGGGCATGGCCGCATACAGGGACTATATCTCCACGGTCGGCACAGGCGGTATAAGCCAGCCTGCCAAGGTGGCGGTGGACTCGGCCACGGGCGACGTCTACGTCACCGACTCCGGGAACAAGGCTGTTAAGAAGTACAATAAGGACGGGGTAAACGACGGCGCCTTCGCGCTGTCGGTCGCCGGCACTCCTGTTGGCATCGCGGTAACGACCGGCAACATCTTCGTCGGCGACGACACCAACAACTGCGTCTGGATATACAACAAGTCGGGCGCGCTCGCGGACCTCTCCGGCACGGGCACCTCGCACATGCTCGGCGGCGCCTCGGCGACCGCCATGCTGATGCCGAATACGGTGGCCGTCTCCCCCGGCGGGCACATCTTCGTCGTCGACGGCGACAGCGACAAGATATATATCTTCAACGCGACCGGCGCCGCCAACTCGAACTTCGGCACGTCCGGCACGACTAGCTCCGGCACGACCATACAGTGCTACTTCCCGTCAGGTCTGGCGTTCGCAGGCAGCACCGGTACGACGACCATCACGCAGACGTTCTACCTCGGCGACCAGGGTAACTACAAGGTACAGAAGCTTACCTACGCCTACAACGCCAGCACCAAGGCCATCACCACGGCGCCGACCTACGTCTCGACTGTGGGCTCGGGCGCGAGGGGCGACGGCTTCGGCACCTTCCTCCGCGTCAGCGACGTGGTCTGGGACAGCTTCTTCAGCCGCCTCATTGTCATTGACTCGCTCCAGATGGTCGGCCAGGTTTTCGACAGCAACGGCGCCACGACAAACACGGCCTTCAACTACTCCGGCAGTGTCCAGGGCTACCTCAACGTCCCCACGGGCGCGGCGGCCTACATCGGCCCGGGCAGCACCCTCTTCGTCGCGAACAACCAGGGCGACTCGCTCTCGTTGTTCAGGCTTTCTGACGGCGCCCTGCCCGCGATAACCGCGCTTTCGCCGGCGACAGACACGACGCCGAACGCGACGCCTTACTCCATCGCCTACACCGTGACGGACGCGGACAGCTCCGCCATCACGATGAGCTTCTACTACCATCCGGCGGCTGACCCGGCCAGCAAGACCCTGCTCGGCACCTCGCCGGTCACCCTTGTCGGCGGCACATATTCCGGCACCTATAACTGGTCCTGGGCGACGCTCCCACTTGGATCCTACAAGGTCTACGCGACCGCTGTCGACTCGAACAACAACCTGGTTGGCGCTACAAGCGCTGGCAGCCTGCTTGTCGTGACCGACTACGACAGCTGCACCGGCTACAGCAACGCCATGTACGCCCTCTACGGCGGCGCGGCGACGGACTACGACGGTGACGGCCTCACAAACTGCAGCGAGCTCAACGGCACGCAGAACACCGCCTTTGGGAATCAGGCCACGGATATGGCGGTCGCGGACAGCGACGGCGACGGCCTCGACGACGGCGACGAGTGCCTTACGTACTCCACCGACCCGAACACCGAGGACACCGACGCGGGCGGCGTCAAGGACGGCGCCGAGGTACTCAGGGGCACCGACCCGCTGAGCGCCGGCGACGACCCGGACCCGACTTCGAAGCTGGTAGGCATGTACTACACGTTCCAGTCGGGCACCCCCACGGCGACGCAGGCCTGGAATACGCTGTTCGTCGTCACGAACCCGACGGCCAACACCGTAAGCGGGACGCTGTATATCTACGACATGGCCGGCAGCCAGACGTACTCCGGCGCCCTGACCTTTGATCCGCACGAGCGCAAGAACATAGACCCGTCGACGTATCCGGGCAGCGCGACCACAGGCAGCATCGAGATAGATGCGGTGGGCGGAGTCCTGATAGGCAACGAGTATATAAGCGTGACCGACTCTGGCGCGCTCCGCGACGAACATTCCGTCGCCATGAAGCCGTATTCCACGGGCTCGAATACCCTTTACGTCCCGCTGTGGGCAAGGCTGATAAATGGCGCCGGAGTGGACTCGATTACGAATATAAATCTGAAGAACCCCGGCGACAGCCTGACGACCGCGCACGCCACCATATATGACAAGAACAACGTCATACTGCTGGAGCAGGATATACCCGTCGCGGCGCACGGCGCGGTCAGGTGGAAGCCGTTCGATTACGGCGTGATCGACACAAAGGGTAACGTGGTCATAACCTGCCCCGACCCGATACTCGGCTTCCTGACCAACGACAAGCTCGTCAACGCGACGCAGCTGTACAACACGCTGTCATCTTACGAGCTGTTGACCCCGGACGACAACGTATCCATCTTCTACTCCACGATATGGACGCAGGTCAGCCCTTGGGTCACCTGGTTCAGCTTCAAGAACACGTCGGCGTCGGCAAAGACGCTTACAGAGAAGTGGTATGACAAGAACGGTCTCTGGATTCTCAACTCCTCGGACAACTATGCCGCAAACGGCAACCTCGGCTTCAATGCCGGACAGAAGGGCATAGTCAACCCGCCCAACAACAAGGGCACCGGCACGTACAGCTCCACGACGGAGTGCTTCATAGGCTACTACGACTATGTGAACGGGACCGAGTTCGCGTATGACTTCCAGGCCCCGATATACTCCGGCAACCTCTTGTATGTCAGCGGCTTCTACAACGTTGAGGGCGCGAATGGCTATTCGTCATACCTGAGCTTAGTAAACCCGAACAGCGAAGCAGTGCTTGTCACCTACGACTGGTACACGGAGAGCGGCACGCTTGAGAGGACGACTACATACAGCATACCGGCCGGCGGTACCTACGGCGTCAACCCTGCGACTGCGGGCGTGACCGCATCCAGGGGCAGTGCCGTGGTGAGGACGCCGCTCCCGGTCAAGGGCTTCATCAACAGGCTTACCTCAACGGGCATAGGCGGCGCCGCCTGGCTGTTCGAGTACCACCCGCAGCCGCCGTCGGGCCTCAAGACCACGAGCCAGGTCGGCAGCATAAAGGTAGACTGGACGTTGTCGGCTGACGATCCGCTCAACACGCTTGGACAGCCCAAGGGCGCGATGGACGTGACCTATTACCGCATACTGAGGTCGGTCACGCTGGGTGGTGGCTACAGCCAGATAGGCCAGGTGCCTGCGGGCACGGCGACGTACACCGACTCGCAGGTTTCACCCGCGACAAACTACTACTACAAGGTGCAGGCAACGACCGACGGTACGATATTGTCGGAGACGGCCGAGTCCGCGGCGGTTCAGGCTCAATAGACATATTACGATATTTGCCGGACATGGAGCCCCTTCGCTCGAAGGGGCTCCATGTCCGGTTTTGTTAAGGCAGCGGAGAAGGGGAAAGCGGCCCGATGTTTCACGGAAGGAGCAAGGGCGCCTGGATCTTTCTAATTCCCTCGATTTCCTTCGTCTTGATTAACGTTGCAGCACTTCTAATTTTACCACTGCCTCCCAAGTCCATCAGTTCTATCAGGAACCAAACCTACCGAAGGAACTGGCAGCACTATACCGAAAAAAACGAGGGAAAAACTCAAGGCGAGGGAACCTGTGTATTGATAGGAAATTCACAGGCCTACGGCAGAGGATACCCTGACAGTGCAATATACCCAAGGTGGATGGAAAATGAAATCAACAAGGGTAAATTACTAGGATACCACAAGTGGAAGATAGAGAACTGGGCCGTCGCGGGCGGCCTACTGCCTGAGTTTGAAATTCTTGCGGCGCGAGCAGCGACACAAAAGCCAGAGTTAGTGGTGCTCATTAATAGACTGAACACTGTGGAGGATGATGAGATAAATAAGAATATAACATGGTTTATTAGCGATGTGCCGATGCTTCTTGCAGACCCGGATATTAAAAGTATAATCCCAGAGACCTTTTTTGAACGCCATGTCCGGATTTCGGATATTCTGAAGATTTATATCGAACGTTATCTGCCTGTGCTGAGGATGAGAGAGTTTCTCATCGACAACATTTTTCGTAAAGGCCTGGACCTTGATTGGCTCATGGGCAGCGGGTGGTCCGGCAATGAGGGAAATAAATGGAATTCCATGAGGGACGAGAAGAATGAGGCAAGGGAAAGAAAAATTAAAGAGTCGCTAAAAAAGAATATTAGTAACCATAAGAAGATAACGCTTGAGTACAACGATAAGGTGCTGGTGTCATATAGGGAGATAATAAATATCTGCAAGAGCAGCGGTACTCCGCTAATAATTATTGCCATGCCGATAAGGCGTGGAAGGATAACCAACCCGGGCGACAATGACAAGGCTAGTGAAAAGCTCGGGATACTTTGCGCGGAATATGGCGTACGGTATCTGGATTTGAGCAGAGTAGTCCCCGATGAAGGTTTTGAAGGCATGAATTACATGCATTTTGATGAAAAGCACCACATGCTGTTTGGTCGCTTCCTGGGTAGAAGGCTGACGGAGATAATGCCAAATTCCACAACCATCGGGCCTCCAAGCAATGTGGTTCAATAGTTACGAGTTCCTCCTTTTCCTGCCTACTGTCCTGGTTGTCTACCTGCTTCTTCCCAACCGCGGCAGACGGATTGCTCTGCTCGTATCGAGCTATGCGTTTTATTGCTACGGCAACGCTTTGTATGGCCTGCTGCTTTTGGCCAGCACGGTGGTTGACTACTTTGTCGGGCTCCTGCTCTATAGAACGGTCGAACTGCGTAGGCGCAGGATATTTCTGGTAGTCAGCCTGACGGTAAACCTGATTTTCCTGGGGTTCTTTAAATACGGCGATTTCGGGATATTTAATGTAAACCGTCTTTCTACTTATTTAGGAGTGGGTTTTCACGCCGACCTCATGGGGTTCGTACTTCCGGCCGGCATATCGTTTTATACGTTCCAGTCGATGAGCTATATTCTGGATGTTTACAGGGGAAGGATGAAGCCTGAGAGTAACTTCGTCAATTATGCCCTTTTTGTTTCCTTCTTCCCGCAACTGGTCGCAGGACCCATTGAAAGGGCAGGGCACCTATTACCGCAGTTGAAGGAAGCGAAAACTCTCACAGGCGAAGACTTTTATGTTGGCAGCCGCCTTATTTTCTGGGGTCTGCTGGAGAAACTTGTACTGGCGGACAGGTTCGGTCTTTATGCGGACATGACCTACGGTTCGGTAGACACCGCAACGCCTGCCGCTCTGTGGATTGCAACCTATTGTTTTGCATTCCAGATATATTTCGACTTTGCTGGTTATTCACATATTGCGGTCGGGGCAGCCAGATATTTTCATGTAGACATCATGAAGAACTTCGACCGGCCATACATGTCGACAAACATATCAGAGTTCTGGCGCAGATGGCATATAAGCCTTTCAACCTGGCTGAGGGACTATCTCTATATAGAGATCGGCGGGTCCAAGAAAGGCATGCCAAGGACGGTATTTAACCTCTTTGTTGTTATGTTTTTGGGCGGGCTCTGGCATGGAGCGGCATTTCACTTTGTTGCCTGGGGCCTTTATCATGGCGTGCTTCTGGGCCTGTACCATGTGTGGAACCTGGTCAAGAAAAAGTCGCTGGAAGCCTCATCGTCACTGCAGAAAGCCTTTTCGTTATCGGGCATACGAATACTTACGAAAATTGCGGCATGGTTCGTAACATTCAATGCCATATGTATTGGCTGGGTATTTTTCAGAGCCCACAGTTTGTCTAAGGCACAAGAGATATTGAAACGAATGTTCAGTATTGACGTCCTGTCGTTCCCGGCCCCGGTCTACGTCCCTATTTTTTTCGTTGGACTGGTAGTCCTGTGCCTGCTATTCGAGGTGGTCCAGGAGAAGTTCAACATCAGCAAGGGCCTCGAAGGTGCGTCACCGGTATTGCAGGGTGCGGTGTATACGATGGTCCTGATGGCAATCATCTTCGGCTCAGTGGAGCAGTCAGCGCGGTTCATCTACTTTCAGTTCTGAGGGGCCCGCATGCTTCACGTAGTACTTACGACATACAACGAGGCCTTAACGCAGAGCTATCAAAAGTCTTGTCAACCTCTGGCATATCGTATAGAATAAAATAATGGCTACGGGCTCGGCGATGTATGCAGACTCGACTGTGCCGCCAGGCATCAACGCTACTACAAGGCGCAGGCCACGACCGATGGCACGGTATTGGCCAAGAAGCCTGAATCGGCCGAGGTACAAGCCCAGCAGTGGTGAATGCAGGGCTGTATTACGGCAGTGCAATATCAGCGATGTTATTGCACTGCCTTCTATTTTCGTGAAACAAACGGCAAGGAGGCAGTGATGAAGTTATCTGTGGCGGCCTTATTGGCACTGTTGCTGCTCGGGGGCCTGACCGCCGGCCAGGCATGCGCCGGGGAGCCCGGCAGGAAGTCGGAGGCGGCGGCCGGCAAGGTCGTCCTGATAGGCGTGGACGCGGCTAACTGGAAGGTGATGCTGCCGTTGATGGATGCCGGCGGACTCCCGAACATGGCGAGGCTGATGCGCGAGGGGGCCTGGGGCGTCCTGACCTCCGAGGAACCCACCAGCTCGCCGACGCTGTGGACTACCATCGCCACGGGGATGAGCCGCAAGGACCACGGGATAGAGGACTTCATTATCAAGCTTCCCGGCGAATACGAGACGACTCCGGTGACGTCGGACATGAGGCGCAGGAAGGCGCTCTGGAACATCTTCTCGGAGAAGGGCAAGACGGCCGGCTTCATCAACTGGTGGGCGACGTGGCCCGCAGAGAAGGTGGACGGGTTCATCGTAAGCAGCAACCTCTTCTACCTCCCGATGGTCGAAAAGTCCGGCAGGGGCTCGACCATGAAGCAGATGACCTACCCGCCCTCACTTCTGGACGAGGTCGGCCCGTTGATGGCGGTAACAAGGGAGGACCTCGGCGAAAACTATAAGGCGATCACAGGGCTTCGGCTGTCCGAGGTGGACGGCAGGTTCAGCATAGAGGGCGTCCCGGAGGGGCTGGACCCCGCCAGCGACGAATACGCGACCGCATTCCTGAAATACACAACGATGAAGATGTGCGAGATCGAGCTGGGCTCGACAGCTATGGGAAGGTCCCTTTACAAAAAGTACAGCCCGGACATCTTCGGCATATACTATCAGGGGATCGACACGGTCCAGCACGAGTGGTGGAAGTACTACGAGCCACGCTCCAGCAGGGCCAGCTTCAGCGTCAGCCCTGAAGACGCGGCCAAATACGGGAAGGTCATCCCGAACTATTACGAGTTTACCGACAGGATGATAGGCCGGCTCCTGGAAGAGGCCGGCAACGGCACGAACGTCATCATCGTGTCCGACCACGGGATGATGGCCAAGCCGCTGGACCTGGGTTTTGTGTTCAGGCTTAACCGTCTCTTCGACAGGCTGGGCCTGCTGAAGTTCCTGGACGAGGAAAAAAACGATATAGACTTTTCCAGGACGAAGGTCATAGACTTCGGGCACAACGACTACTGGAAGAGGGAGAGAAGCCTTTTTGTGAACCTCAAGGGCAGGGACAAAAAGGGAGCGGTGGAGAAGAAGGACTACGAGGCCTTCAGGAAGAAGCTCGCCGCCGAGCTGACAGGCCTGAAGACAGTCAACGGCGTAAGCGTGTTCAAAAAGGTAGGCATAGCCACAGCAAGCCATAAGGAGGGCCAGGCGGGCGCCGACCTTACAGCCCTGGTGAACGTCGACATGCCGCTGGACGACGTTATCGTCATAAACGGCCGAGGCTACCTTGTAAGCGACTTCATCAGCAAGAGGACCGCAAGCGGCGAGCATGACCTAAGCGGCATAATCATAGCCAGCGGCCCAAGGATCATAAAGGGTGTCAACATCAAGGGCGCCTCAATCTACGACGTCACCCCCACGGTACTCGCCATCGCCGGCCTGCCGGTAGCGAGGGACATGAAGGGCCGTGTCCTGTCGGAAATAATCAGGGGCGAGGAGCTGAAGAAGCGCCCGATAAAATACATATCAAGCTATGAAGGCAGGCCCGGCGCCGATGGCAGGGCCGGCGACAAGGCCCAGGCCAAGGAGAAGAAGAAGCGGATAAAGAAGAGCGTAGTGGACGAGGAGATAAAGAAAAAACTTAGGTCTCTCGGCTATATACAATAAACTCGTCCGCAGCGTAAGCCACGGCTCACGCGGCGGACGGCACCCGAAAACGAGGCGCGCTTGCTTTACATAGTCCTCCCGATATACAACGAGGCCAGCAGGCTTGAAGGGCTTATCGTCAAGATATCAAAAGTCTTGTCAACCTCCGGTATATCGTATAGAATAATCGCGGTAAACGACGGCAGCAGCGACAGCTCCGCGGACGTCCTGTCGAAGGTCTCGGCGGACCTGCCGGTGACGGTCATAACCCACAAGATGAACCGCGGGCTGGGGGAGACCATAAGGGACGGCTTTGAGGCGGCCGCGGAGGGCAGCGCGGACGGAGACGTGATCGTCAGGCTCGACGCGGACGATACCCAGGACCCCTCCCTGATACCCCAGATGTACAAGAAGATACAGGAAGGCTACGACGTCGTCGTGGCGTCAAGGTACGCGAGCGGGGGGGAGGAGGTAGGGCTTACATTCAAGCGCAAGTTCTTCAGCAGGGCGGCGAACCTGCTGATGAAGGTAAGCTTCCCGGTGAAGGGGCTGTGGGACTACTCCTGCGGTTACAGGGCCTACCGCGCCTCGATTGTCAAGAGGGCCATAACCGTCTTCGGCAACGGCTTCATAGAGCTCAAGGGGCTTGGCTTCACCGTCACGCCGGAGAAGCTCGTGAAGCTCATAAGGCTTGGTGCGAGGGTCGCCGAGGTCCCGCTGGTGCTGAGGTACGACCTGAAGGAAAGCCAGAGCAAGATGGAGAGCTACGCGACCATAATGGGGTACGTGATACTGATATCCAAGAACATCGGCCAGAAGAAAATCAAAGGAGAAGGCGGCTCATGACCGTAAAGCACCAGAAGGACCTTCTTTTGAACAAGACCAGCCTGGGGATCTGGGGGTCGGGCTATATAGGATTCACCAGCGCGATAAACTTCGCGCTGAAGGGCGTCCGCGTCGTCTGTTATGACACGAACAAGGAGATAGTAGACTCCATAAACAGGGGCGAGGTGCGCATACCGAACCTCGAGTACTGGATAGGGTTCTCGGTCAAGCCCCTCGTCAAGGAGGGCCTTCTCCGCGCCACCAGCAACTGGAAAGACCTTACCGGGAAGGACGTCAGGGCGCACCTCGTGGCGATACCGACCGAAAGGGGGGGCGACCCCTGGGACGGGCCGCTCAAGGACGTGGTCGGGAAGCTTGCCTCCAAGCCGGCGGTGAAGGACTATCCGGAGCTTGTCATCATCGAGAGTACGCTGACCCCGAACCTCATCGAGGACGCGGTCGTGCCGATACTTGAGGCGTCCGGCAGGAAGGCCGGCAAGGACTTCCTGATAGCGGTCGCCCCGAGGAGGGATTGGTTCCATTCGCCCGAGAAAAACCTGAAGAACCTCAAGAGGGTGGTCGGGGGCGTGGACAAGAGGTCTACTGAAGTGGCCGCCGGGGTCCTGGGCATCGTCTCGGACCATATCCTAAAGGCGAGCAACCACAAGGTGGCCGAGCTGGTCAAGTCCGTGGAGAACAGCCTCCTTCACGTACCCGCCGTATACGCGATGCAGCTCGCAAGGGCATATCCCAGCCTCGACATCAACGAGGTGCTGGAACTCGCGTCCACCCACTGGCGGATACCGAGATACTACCCCACGATGGGCACGGGCGGCTACTGCATACCCGTATCCAGCAAATACGTCGTACAGGGCGCGGAGCATCCCGAGTTCCTGACCATGGCGCAGGACGCCATCAGGTTCGACGCGGACCAGGCTGCGTTTGTCGCCGGGCTGGCCGCCGCGCACGCCAAAGGCGGCAAGGTCGGGGTCCTCGGCATCGCTTACAAGGCCGACCTCAAGGTGCACACGCTCTCGCCCGCCATCTCCATAATCAGAAACCTGACGGAGCGCGGCATCAGGGTGCTTGCGAACGACCCGTATTATACCACGGAAGAGATTAACTCGCTGACCGGCGTGGAGAGCTTCGACTACCCGGACGGGCTTAAGGGTTTCAAGGTCGTCGTCATAGTGCCCGAACACAGGCTCTACACGCAGACGCCCAAGAGCGTGGTCCTTAAAAGCCTCAGGAAGGGCCAGATAATCATAGACAATACGGGCGCCTGGGAAAGCCTCCGTGAAGAGTTCCGTGAGAAGGGCGTCACATACCACAAGATAGGCGACAGCGGATGGTGCAAGCGGTAGGAGATGCCAGACAGCCCTGACAAGAAGGCTTCCACGGACTTCTGGAACAGAAACCCGTGCGGCGGCAGCTGGTCTTCCCTGGAAGAACAGAAAAACTGGCGCTACCGCAAGGAGCCGTGGATAATAGACATCATAGCGAGGCTGCCGATAGAAGGCAAGACCGTCCTGGAGGTCGGCTGCGGTCCCGGGCTGGACACTGTTCAACTGGCATCCAGGGCCGGCAGGGTTGTCGGGGTGGACCTGTCGACCAACTCCCTCGCCGCCGCAAGGTGCAACGTCGAAAGGAGCGGGGCAGGCAACGTCTCCCTCGTCATGGGGGACGCGGAATGCCTGCCGGTCAAGGACGGCTCTGTCGACGTGGTGTTCTCTTACGGTGTGCTGCACCACACGCCGGATATCGGGCGGGCGGTCAAGGACATCCACAGGGCGCTGCGTAAAGGCGGCACCGGGGCCGTGATGCTTTACAGGAGCCGCACCATCCAGTCGGCGATAGTCTCCGTGGTCAGGGCCGCCAAGAAAATCACAGACCTACTGCGGCTGTCGAGGCCAGGCGGCGGCGCTGCCCTGGACGTGAACCCTGCCGAAGGGACGTCGGTTAAAGAGCTGCTATACTGCCCGGTCCTCGACAGATATTCCAGGGGAGAGGCCCGCAGGCTGTTCGGAGCTTTCACGGACGTGCGCATGGAATGCTACCAGACCGGTTTCAGCAGGCTGGCCGGGTTTCTGCCGCTGGGAAATGGGAAGGCAGGAGAAATGACCGCAGGTTTCCTGTGGGGGCTCGAAAGGCTTACGCAGGGACTGATGGGCTATTATATGGTCGTCTATTTCAAGAAACCATCCTAAATGATCACGGACCATCACAAGTCCACATATGCCGCGGCAGCTCTGTACGAGGCGCCCCGGCTGTTAAGCCTCCAGGACCGCGACCCCGCCTCTCACACCTACGGCTGTTTCGACCGCAACTACTGGCAGTGGAAGTTTGTCGACTTCCCCGGCTCCCGGTTTCAGGAAGGGGCGTTCTCCCTTGCCCTGCTGTATACCGGAGGGTTCGAGGGCAACCCCTACCACAAGAAGGACAGGGTCAGGCGGTGGGCCGTGGCGGGGATGAGGTACTGGGCGGGGCTTCTCGGCAGAGACGGCTCGCTCAACGAGGCATACCCGAACGAGCACAGCTTCGTGGCGACAGCCTTCAGCCTCCTCAGCGTTGCCGAGGCGTACAGCCTGCTCAGGGACGAGACAGAGGCCGCTGACTCCGAAATGATACTCGGCGCAATGGCAAAGGCGGGTGGATGGCTCCTGAAAAACGAGGAGACGCACGCCTTCATCTCCAACCACATACTGGGGGCCGCCGCGGCTTTGAACGAGCTGTACATGATAACCGGAGACAACAGGTATGCCGTCCGCGGGAAATACTTCGTGGACACGGTCCGGCGCAGACAGTCAGGCGAGGGGTGGTTCCTCGAATATACAGGCGCGGACCCTGGTTACCTGACGCAGGGGATATACTACATGGCCCGCTACTGGATGAAGACGGGGGACGTTGAGGCCCTTGAGTCCCTGAGGTCAGCCGTGGGGTTCCTGAGCCACTTCGTCCACCCGGACCAGACACTGGGCGGCGAATACGGCAGCAGGAATACGGAGTTCTACTTCCCCGCCGGGATGGAAATCCTCTCGGACTCGGTGCCGGAGGCGGCGGCCATCGCCGCGCATATGAGGGCTGGGATAAGGGACGGGGTGTCCGCCGGGCTCGCTGCCATGGACGCCTATAACTTCATGCCGCTGTTCTCGAACTACCTTGTCGCGCACAAGGAACTCGCGGGGCGGAAAGACGTCTCCGCGGCGCCTCAGGCGCTGCCGTTCCAGAAAGAAGGCGACTCGGCTGTATATTTTGAGCAGGCGAGGCTCGCCGTGGTGAAAAAAGGCGGCTACTACGCGGTGCTCGGCGCGGGAAAGGGCGGCGTGCTGAAGGTGTATTCGACAGTGAGCAACAGGCTTGTCCACAGCAACTGCGGCTACAAGGGGGTCCTTGCTGGCGGGGCGGAGGTATCGACCCAGTCGCCCGGCGACGCGGCTGTCGAGCACGACCCCGCCTGCGGGACGTTTGTTATTAAAGGACGGTTTACGGGTGGCAGGCCGAGGGTGTTTACCTCCGTCGGGTTCCTGGCGTTCAGGCTGTACAACCTGACGCTGTGCAGGTCTCCCTATCTGGCGAGGCTCCTCAAGGAGCTGATAGTCAAGGCGCTGATATTCAAGAGGGGCGAGTTCCCAGCCGTATACCGGCGCAGGGTGTCCTTCCGCGATGACAGGGTGGACGTGGATGACGAGATACTTGCGGACGGCAAGATAGAGTTCGAGAGCCTGTCCCTTCTGGACAAGTTCACGGCCCTGCATATGGGGTCGTCGAAGTATTTCCAGGTCAGGGAGCTGGACGCCGAGGAGCTGCCCGGCGGGCTTGGTGCGCAGGACGCCGGTCCCGGCGTCAAGTTTGAGCGTTCAATATCGGTCATGGCGGGGCGGTGATGGTTAACGGGGCGGGTGGCAGGCGGCATTGGGCGTATCTCGCGTCGCTTGTCCTGGTGTACGCTGTCTACGCGTCGCTTATCCACGACCGGGGCATAAACCTCTTCGGCGAGGGTGAGCTGTTAGGCGGCGCGCTTGGCATACTCCAGGGAAAGGTGCTGTACCGCGACATCGTCACGGTCTACGCGCCGGGGCAGTACTACCTCCTTGCCCTGCTGTTCGACGTGTTTGGAGAAAACCTGCTCGTCGCCCACTGGATGCTGCTTGCCGTGCGTTTTACAGGCGCCGTCCTCCTCTTCTTTCTTTGCAGGAGGTTGATGCCCGACCTCTTCGCGTCACTTGCCTGCCTGCTCTACATGTTCGTGAGCGGCCCCTGGTTCAAGGTCTTCTTCTCCTTCTTCAATATCCCAGCCGTGCTTTGCATGATGCGGTATTCGGACGGCAGGGATAACAGGTGGCTCATGGCAGCCGGGCTGTTTTCAGGGCTGGGGGTCATCTTCCGCCAGGACACGGGACTGTTCATGATGGTCCTTGGCATGGCGGCGGTCCTGGTATCCGAATGGCGTATTGTGCCGCGCGACTGCCGCCGGGCGTTGAGGTCTGCGGCGTCATTTGTACTGCCTGCCCTCGCGGTGGTGCTGCCGGCCGTCGGTTACTTCTACAGCCAGGGCGCCCTCGGCGAGATGTTTTACTGGTGCTTCAGGTGGGCGGTATCTGTCGAGTACGCCTTCGGGCTCCCGTTCCCGAACATCCTCGATCTGCCGGACCTCGCCGGCGGGTGGGAAGCCCTGCGCGCCTACCTTGCCACCAAGCTCTTCTATTACCTTCCGGTCTTTGTCATCCTCGCCGCAACTGCGGTGTTTGTGGCGAGGCTGGCCCGGGGAAAGGGGAGGAGGGAAGACGGATACCTCGCCATAGTGCTCATCTGGGGCTACATGCTCACATACAAGGACCTGATGGTCCCCCTGTACGTCCACACAATACAGGCTGCCCTTCCGCTCTACGTCCTGTTGTGCTACCTGCTGTCGCTCGTCTATATGCGGTCAAGGGAGCGTTTTTCCGGGGGGAAGGCCGGCAGGGCGGTCCCGTTGCTGCTCATGGCATCCACCGTGGCCATACCGGTTGTCATGGCCTGCCTCCACCTGCTCTATGCGGACAACGTGCCTTACGATTACATGAAACGGCGGCCGGGACAGGCGCTGCTCGAACTTGACAGGGCCCCGGTTTACTCCAGCAAGGCCGTGGTCGATGCGGTCCGGCAGGTGGCCGGGTATGTAACCGACAACACCACCTCCGACGACTATATCTTCGCGGATACCGTGCCAGGTTTTTACTTCCTGACAGACAGGAAGAACGCAAGCAGGTACGGCGTTATCCAGCCAATGATATTCAGCAGGGACCCGGGCGAGGAGAAGGACCTGGTCGACACGCTGAGGGAGAAGGCCGTGTACCTGGTGCACTTCGACTTTACCATCAAACGGAGGAGGACCTGGAACTTTCCCGACTACGCGCCGCTGTTGGACCGTTTCATGAGGGAGGAGTGCGTGCTGGTAAAACAGGCGGGGCCTTACAAGGTGTACAGGAACCCGCGGCTCAGGCCCGGAGCGAGTCCCGCAGCCCCCTGACGGCGTCAACTATCCTGCGCGCCGCGAAGCCGTCTCCGTAAGGGTTGTGGGCCATGCTCATGGACCTGTAAAGTCCTTCGTCGTCCAGCAGGCGCGAGGCCGCGTCCACTATCCCCCGCCTCTTTGTCCCGACGACCATGACCGTGCCGGCCTCGACAGCCTCAGGCCTCTCCGTGACCTCCCTCAGAACGAGCACAGGTTTTCCGAGGGAAGGCGCCTCCTCCTGCACCCCTCCGGAATCGGTGAGCACCATGTACGACTCGCTCATCAGCCTGATGAACTGGAGGTACTCCAGCGGGTCCGTGAGCGCCACGTTGCCGATTCCGGAAAGCATCTCCGTCACAGGCATCCTGACGTTCGGGTTGGGGTGGACCGGGAATACTATGTCCAGGCCGGGGTATTTCAGGGCGAGGTCCTTGAGCGCCAGGCAGATGTTCTCGAGGCCGCGTCCGAAGCTCTCCCTGCGGTGGGCCGTGACAAGGACCTTGCGGCGGCCGGGGCGGGCGATGAGGCCGCCGGCGGGGATGCCGAGCTTCTCCATGGCCGTCAAGAGGGCGTCTATGGACGTATTGCCGGTCACGTGCACGGAACCCTCCCGGACCCCCTCGGACAGGAGGTTGTCCCTGGCGGATGCGGTCGGCGCAAAATGGATGTCTGCCAGGGCGCCCACGATCCGCCTGTTCATCTCCTCGGGGAAGGGGTTGTGTTTGTCGCCGGTCCTGAGCCCAGCCTCTACATGCCCTACCCGCACCTTGCGGTAGAATGCGGCGACACCAGCAGCCATGGCGGTTGTCGTGTCTCCGTGGACAAGGACCAGGTCCGGCGCGTCCTTCAGCAGGACGTCCTTGAGCCCGTTCAGCACGGAGACGGTCACGTCGAAGACGTCCTGACCGGGCCTCATTATCCCGAAGTCACGGTCTGGCGTGACCTCAAAGAAGTCCAGCACCTGGTCGAGGAGTTCCCTGTGCTGGGCCGTGACCCAGACCAGCGTGCGAAACTCCCCAGGTTCGGCCTTCAACGCCCTTATGACGGGCGCCATCTTTATGGCCTCGGGCCGGGTACCGAATATGACAGCGACTTTGAACAACGTTTCTCCATTTAATGCGCGGGAGGCCGCACGGCCCCATGACGTTATTATTCCGGCTGCTATACGTAAAATTGGCTCCCATCTAACTCCCCCCATGAAGATAAGAGGGGGCCGGTGTTATGAAGTATCACATGTAGAACAAGGGCATCAAGAGCAACAGCCCATAGCCCCCTTAACATAAAGGCGGGCGGTTTGCCTCGGTAATTGCGCCTGTTATATGCGCCGGGTAAATAAGGATAACCCTGCACTATGCCCGGCGCGGCGCCCTTGCGCCTTCAGGCGCGGGCCATGACCGCGAGCTGGTTCAGGCCGAACAGGAACCTCTCGAACAGGGCCACCCTGAGCCCGGCCTCACGCGCGAGCCGCTCTATGTCCGCCCTCGAGTACAGGTCCTGGTGCTCTTCGGCGGCCTCCCGGCTCAAGAGCCCGATGCCGGAGCAGAACTCTATGATGCCGCCGCCCGCCGGGGCGGGCGTGGTGAGGACTATGCGGCCTCCGGGCCTGAGGCTTTCGCCGAGCCGGGCAAGCGTCCGTGCCGGCATCCTGAAGTGCTCCAGCGCCGCGCCTATCGCAATGACGTCGAACGGCCCGCACCCGTCCGGGAGCCGTCCCTCCTCTATGTCGAGGAGGAGGAACAGGCGGCCCGGCCCGGCCCGCCTGTTGTCCGTGATGACCTGCTCGATTATGTCCACGCCGGCATAGCCGGCGGGCGCGGTTATGAAGTCCAGCAGGCGGCCCCTGCCGCACCCGACGTCGAGCACACGGGAGCCGGGCGGCACATGCCGGGCAATCCTTGAGAGCCTCAGCCTCTCGACCAGGGGAGACAGAAGCCCCGTGACCTGTCCCGCCGCCTTGCTCATGGACCCTCCCTGAAAAACCGTCCAGCGCCAAGCCTGGCCGCGGCAAGGGCCGCAAGCACAGTCCCGAACGCGATGACGAATACGTGCATGAGTATCCCGCTCGCAAGCGCGGCATTTTTGTCCACGCCCGCGAGGACGTAGCCAAGCGTCCATCCGCCTTCGAGAGTCCCGACCGAGCCGGGGCTGTTAACCGGGAGCATCGTGGTCAGGACCGCGCCGCTGCTGCCGATGGACGACTGGAAGAAGCTTACGCCGGGTTCGAGGCTCGATACGAACTCGTGGAACATCCAGAAGTTCAGGAGCCAGACAAGGAGCGAGCAGGCCGCGATCCTGACGGTACCCGCGTCGGATGTCATCGAGGCCAGCTCCGTCCTGAACCCGGAAAGGTGTCCGGACGCCCTTCTCATGAACGCCCTTTCCTTGCCGAATGCCCCCGCCGCCCAGTCGAGCCCCCGGAAGAGGAGCGAGAGGGCAGGCTCCAACTTCCTGAAAAGCAGCAGGTAAAGCCCGCCTGCCACGGGGTACAGCACGGCGAGGTATACAAGCTGCCCGTCCCGCCTCATCAGCTCCGACACGGCGAATACCGCCACAAGGAAGAAGAACGTGACGAGGTCGTAGAGCCGCGACAGGAGCAGCGAGGCCGCGCCTTTACTGTATCCCACGCCGCTGACCTTTTTCAGCAGGAGGAAGAAGCTGACCTCGCCCGACCTGAGCGGCATGAGCATGTTCAGGAGGTTGTGGATGGACACCACCGACAAAAGGTCTGTGAAGGCGATGCCCTCCCCCGCGAGCAGGGCGCGGAAGCGGAGCGCCCTGGCTAGGTACACCCCGGAGTAGGCCAGGGCGCAGAATACAAGGAAGCCCGGTTCGAGCCTGGCCAGCATGGACAAGGAACCTGCGACGTCCGCCTGCCATGCCAGCAGGAGTATCACGAGCAGGGAGACGAGGCTTCCTGCTATGTACTTCCCTGGCGCGGGCCTTGCTATTTCTTCCGGCAGAGGCATATGGACCAGGGTATGGGTTGTCTGGCCTCGACGACCTCGAAACGCCTCGAAAGCAGGCGGACGATGCCCGGCGCGGACCAGCGCTGGACGTGGCCGGGCGTGTTGCCCAGGCTGGAGATGTACTTGCCGCGCGCCATGTTCAGGATGCTCCAGAGCGGCTCGCGGGGGACGCTGACCAGTATGTGGCTTCCGGCGACCCGGCCTATCTCGTCGAGCGCGGCCTCCGGCTCCGACAGGTGTTCGAGCACCTCGCTGGCTATGACCAGGTCGAACGAGCCGTCGGGGAAGGGCAGCTCGTACACGGACGCCTCCATGAACGAGACGGCGGGGTAGTCGAGCCGGGCCTTGCCCAGCATCCCGCTTGAGATGTCAGTCGCGACGACGCGGCTCTCAGGGTTTGTCCTCTTTACCCTGTCGGCGACGTAACCCTCCCCGCACCCAACCTCGAGTATGGCGCGCGCCCGGCAGCCGCCCGCGAGCCCGAGGAAGTCCGAGAAGAAGCGTCCGACGAGCCGGCGCTCGACCGGGTTCTTGGTGTTGTACTTGTCGTAGACGTTGCCGACAACCGTCCCGTTAACCACGCCTGTCGTCCCTGCTTGCGCCGCCGCCCTCCGCAAGCTCTCCCTTCTTCAGGCGGTACTGTATGTCCTCAAGCAACTTCCGGTTGACCGACAGGAGGTCGGCTATTACCGAGATAAGGACGCTTCCGAGGCCGAGCGTGAACAGGACGGACAGGAGCACCAGCGACTGGATGTGGCCACTGCCGGATTCGTGGAAGAAGAAGTACAGGAACCTTGCGCCGATGAGGAAGCCGGACAGGAAGAACAGGACGCCCAGCCTCATGAACACGCTCCGGGCGTTGTATATAAGCAGCATCCTGAATATGACCATGACCGACTGGGCTATGTAGGACGGTATGCTCCTTATAAGGCGCGACTCCCTGAGCTTGGGGTTGACGCGTATCGGGACGGTTGCGACCTTTATGTTCTTGAACCGTGCCTGTATGATGGACTCCATCGTGTAGGTGTAGTCCGAGAAGACGTTCATGCGCATGGCCGCGTCACGGCTTATGGCGCGGAAGCCGCTCGGCGCGTCCGGTATGTCCATGCCCGCCATGCCGCCGACGAAGGCGCTCCCCAGCCTGTTCAGGAGTTTTTTTACGGGCGAGAAGTGGTCTATCGCCGCTATCGGCCGTATCCCTATGACCATGCCGGCCGCGCCTTCGAGTATGGGCGCGGCAAGCCTGGGGATGTCTGCCGCGACGTACTGGTTGTCCGCGTCGGTGTTCACGATGACGTCCGCGCCCAGCCTCAGGCATTCCTCCAGCCCTGCCGTGAAGGCCGCGGCGAGACCCGCGTGCGCCCGGAGGACCAGGACATGGTGCGCCCCGGACTCCCGCGCGACGCGCGCGGTGGCGTCGGAGCTTCCGTCGTCTATGACCAGGTACTCGACCTCGTCGAATCCAGAGACGTCCCTGGGCAGCTCGGACAGCGTGAGCGGCAGGTGCTCTTCCTCGTTGAAGCACGGTATCTGTATTATCAGCTTCATCCGTTGTGCCTGTTTCAGTCACTGCGATGGGTATGCCAAGATGGGATACACTATCATAAAAAACCTGTTTATTGCAATAGTTATTAGCGGCGGACGGTGGACGGGAGGGGGCGGAAGGGTCTCCGCTAATGCGCCTTCGTGACGAACTTTGCGACGAGCGCGACGACGAACGATACGACTAAGAAATATACCAGCCAGCCCATGCCGAGCATGAGCGGAGAGTTCATCTCGCGCTTCGGGTAGTCCAGACGTATCGCGCTGAAGGCGGAGGCCTTCGCAAGAGGCGGCTCGGTCGGGTTGGTGATGTAGCCCTCGAACGTGAGCGGCGCGCGTATGGGCGAAATCCCCATCAGCCCTTCTCCCGCCATCAGCTTCTTCGTCTCGGTCTTGCCGCCCGTCGCGAGCGTGACGTCGTACTCGCCCGGCGCCTTTGCCGAAAGCCGCCAGCTCACCTCGCCCACAGAAGGCGCATTTACCGGGCCTGCCTCGACGACCACGCCGTCCGGCACCGTGAGCGTGACCGGCACGCCGTCCCTGACGCCCGCGGTGAGCACTATCTTCTCTCCGGGCTTGACCGGGCGGTACGTAAACCTCGGGTAGCACTGGACGACTATCACGACCACGATGAATATCAGGAACAGAGCCGGCGGGAGCAGGAGCTTCAGGTATGTGAAGTTCTTCATGAAGACGCGGCCGAGCGCGCGCAGCATGACGTGCAGGTCCGTGCGGTAGAGCTGTATCTCCAGTATGCGCGCCTTTATGACGTTCAGCACCGCCTTCAGACCCGCCTGGTCGGAGGTCCAGACATAGAGGTACAGCATCGCCACGCCGGTAACGGACGTGATTATGAGTATGGCGACGTCCGGGCGCACGTGCGCGAACGGCCGGAACAGCAGGCCGAAGACGGCGTTGGTTATGGAGATGACCGCGTTCATCGCTTAGGAAATGTACCCGAGGCCACGGAGTCGCTCCTTGATGTCTTCCTCGGAGTCCGAGTCTTCAATCTTCGCAAGCTCCTTCTCGACGATGTGCGAGATGAACTCCTCGACTGTCGAGTAGCCCGCCTCCTCAGAGAAGCGCTGCGCCCTGTCCACCAGGTCTGAATCGAGCTTTATCTTTGTCGAGCCCATCGGATGCCTCCCTATTGTAGGGGCCGTACCAAGCGAAGCGCGTGTCGGCCCTTCTTCAAGTCTATGTTGTCATTCCCGCGAAAGCGGGAATCCAGTGGCTTTTAAGTAGGGGGCCGATCCGTGTGTCGGCCCGGTTTTTCAATCGCCCGATGAATCGGGCAACTACAACTTCCTGGATTCCCGCCGGAGTTTACCCCGGTATGCATAAAGCCGGGGCGGGAATGACGGGCAATGGCTGAGATTGCCGCGTCGCTTCGCTCCTCGCAATGACGTGTTAGCGGCGGCAGTTTTATATAAACGACTTCCCCACCATATCCTCAGGCACGGGTATCCCGTACAGCGATAGAAGCGAAGGCGCGACGTCCTCCAGACCCATGTTGCCACGGTCCACCTTGCGGGACGAGAAGAATATCCCCGGCACGAACGCCGCGTCCATGCAGTGGTCGCCGCTCCATTTCTTCTTGTTGTCGTCCAGAAGTGTCGCGGGTATCTTGCCGAGCGCGGTCTCCCAGGAGCCCCTGTACCCGGAGCTGTACCCGATTATCATGTCCGGAGCTATGCCCTTGTACTCGCCGGTGTATATCTTCGCGGTGTCGTATGCCTCGGATATTACCGTCCCGCCGCCCTTGGGGTCCTTCACGGCCCCGAGCTTCTCCGCAAGCTCGGCGACGAGCGCGTCCCTGTCCGATGCCGGGACGATACCCTGCCCCTCGCGCCCTTCGAGGTTGATGTACAGCCCGTTCAGCCCCAGCGCGTATGCCTTCGTGCGGCTCCAGTCCACGTTCTCGAAGAACTCGCCGCTCTCGCCGAGCGACTCGTCCAGGAGTCCTATGTACCCGTTGTCGAGGAGCCAGCGGTTGACGTGGAAAGCCCGGTAGAACGGCGAAAAACCGTGGTCTGAAACTATAATGAACTCGGTGCCCTCAGGCAGCGCGGCGAGCGCCTCGCCGACGATGCCGTCCATATCCCTGTAGAAGCCCTCGATAACACCCGCGTACTTTGGGGATACAGCCGGGTCGTATACCGGATGATTTGGGTCCCTGTGGCCCCAGAACATGTGCGAGCAGGTGTCGGTCGTCCCGAAGTAGCAGAAGTACACGCCGGCCGACGCGCGCGTGAACCGCTCAAGCT
Organism: Nitrospirota bacterium; assembly: GCA_016212105.1. Classification (GTDB taxonomy): domain Bacteria; phylum Nitrospirota; class JACRHJ01; order JACRHJ01; family JACRHJ01; genus JACRHJ01. The sequence continues at coordinate 129,554 of JACRHJ010000013.1, read as the reverse complement.
CCATCCTGAAGAGCGCGATGCGCTCGTTCTTGGCTATGTTGGCCTGGACAAGGTACTCGTCCTCGTTCAGCCTGCCCTCGTTCAGGGCCCAGGTATCCTCGGGTATCCCCTGCGTGTAGTGCGGGCCGATCGCCTCCGTCACCTGCCCGGAGTACTTCGCTGGCGTGGATATGGGCACGGACGGGTGCGCCGGGTCTATGTTCACCGGGGAGACGTACAGCTTGAACTCAGGCCGCACCTCCTTGAGGTACAGCCTCGCTATGCCCTTGACGTCGAAGCCCATGGCGAGCGGGAAGGACAAAGTGAGCCAGTCTGACCACTCTCCCTGCTTGAGGATGACGTCGTGGCCGCCGATGGATATGCGCGCCTGGGGCGCGGCCTCGTCCACGTATACCGTGAACGGGAGCATGATGTCCGGGTGTTCTTTCTTCAGCGAGTTGGACGGCCCCTGAAGCTCCGCCTCCACAACCCCTTCGTCGACCTCGACGTGTACTATCTTCCCGCCCTGCACGCCAGCGTCTTCTTCAGGCTCGGAGGTATAGAACGAGAACGTACCGTACGTCCCGAGGATGTCCGGCGTGCCCATCCCGGAAATGGTGCGCTGGTCGCACTCGACCGGCGGGAAGTTGGACGGGACGGAGATTACCGTGGACGGCACCCCGTTTCTCTCCAGTATCTCCCACCAGGAGTCGCCCTTCCGGAGCAGCTCGGCCTTGCCGACGGAGAGCGGGATTTCGAGGCCGAACGCGTCGATGTGCTTCTCCGAGCCCGTGACCTTGGAAAGCGACAGAAACGGCATGTAGTCTTTGGGGTCGCGCGCGATGAAGTCAAATATGCCGTGCCCGCCGGGGTCCTTCCCGGTAATAAAGTTCGACCAGGCGACCGGGCTCTGCGGCGGCGTCGACGATATGAGCGGCAGGAAGCTGCCCCTGCCCGCGACCTTCGCGAAGTTCGGAAGTTCCCCCCGGCCGAGCATCTCTGAAACCAACCTGTAGTCCATGCCGTCAAACCCGAGTATAATAGCCTTCGGGCCGGGCCTGCCGGAGCCTTCGGACACGCAGCCGGCCGTGAGCGCGGCCGCGGTCATGCCCATCAGGCCGAGCGCCTCGCGCCGGGTTACGTTGAACAGGCTGTTTTCGTCGTCAGACTTCATTCTGCAAACCTTTCTAAAGGCTAAAGTCACTGGATTCCCGCCTGCGCGGGAATGACGTTTTTAAATTGTCGCCCCGTGCTTGACACGGGGTCCAGGAATTTATGAACTTCCTGGATTCCCGCCTTCGCGGGAATGACGAGCAAAACCAATTCCCATCTTCCGTCCCCCCTTTGACAAAGGGGGGGGAATGAGAGGGGATTTAAAGGCATCCGCCTTATATCAGCGGCCGGCCCTCCATAGCCTTAGGCACTTCCATCCCGAAGGCCTTGATGACCGTCGGGCCTATGTCTATGATGCGGGGCCTCTCGCCGGGCAGTACCCGGTTGCAGAAGAGTACTCCAGGCACGACCGAGAAGTCGGTGCAGTGGTCGCCGCTCCAGGACTTGAGGTTGTCCGTTATCAGCTCCGGCGAGACCACGCCCTTCGCGCAGTCCCACGAGACGCGGTACCCGTCGTCGAAGCCGACGACAAGCTCCGGCCCGTTGTCGAGGTACGGCCCCTTGTAAAGCTCCTTGAGGTCGTACACGTTCCTTATCGGCTTCTTGCCGCCAGCAGCCTCGTCCACGATCTCAGCAAGTTTCTTCTTTATGTCGGCTTTAAGGAACTCGGCCATCTTGCCCGGCTCGACCACGCCCTGCGACTCACGGCCCTTGATGTTCAGGCAGATGCCGCCCAGGCCCACGCCGTAGGCGACAGTCTTCTTCCAGTCGACGTCCTTGAACCACTCGGTGTCGGATGGCGTCTTGCCCTCTTTGAGCTTGAGGTATCCGTTGTCGTAGAGCCATGTGTTCAGGTTTACGCCGCGCCGGAACGACGCGAAGCCGTGGTCGGACATGACGATCAGCATGTCGTCCGGGTTCAGCTTCTCCTGGACGCGCTCGATGAGGCCGTCCATCTTCGCATACAGATCCTTTATCGCGTCCTTGTAGGGCTCAGGCGATGCGCCTTCGAGCGCGGGGTGGCCGGGGTCGGTGTAACGCCAGAACATGTGCTGCATCCTGTCCGTCGCGTCGAAGACGCAGACGACCAGGCCTTTCCGCACGTTGTCGAGTTCGTTGAACAGCATCGCCTCGCGCTCGGCGTGTATATCGTAGCACTGTTCCATGAACTGGCCGTCGGTCAGGACCTTCTCGTTAAGGGCCCAGGTGTCCTCGGCGAGACCGAGCGTCGCGTAGCTGCCAAGCAGCTTGCCCAGATACACCGCGTATGACTGCGGGTGCGATATTGGGAGCGCGGGGGCCTCCGGGTCGATGTTTATCGGCGTGACGTAGAACCTGAACGGCGTGAACGAGCTTACGAGGAACCGGCAGATGCCGGACGCGGCGACCTTCGGGGCCAGGGCAAACCCCACCTTTATCCAGGGCGAGTAGACGCCCTCGGTCAGCTTGAAGTCGGCGTCGTCGAGGCTGAACGCGGCCTCGCCCTTCGCCCGGTCAATATTTATGGTGACGGCCGCCTTGCAGATTGGCGCTCCTTCGACGAAGGTGTTGTGCGGACCGTGCAGGTGCGTCCTTACTGTGTCGCCGTCGGCCTTTATGACGAAGACCTGCCCGCCTTCGAGACGCTTCGACTCGGCCTCGTCCTCTGTGTAGAACGAGAACGTACCCTGGCTGCCCTTCAAATCCGGCACGCACATCGCGGACAGCTCCCGGCCCTCGTACTGGGCCGGCGGGAAGGTTATGGGTACGCGGAGCACCGAGCATGACACGCCCTTTTCCCCGAGGAAATGCCAGAACGGCGTGCCCTTGCGGAGGAGCTTTATCGGCGGCTTTTTGAGCGGGATGCGGTATTTCCCAAGTTTAAGCACCTTCGACGACGTGCCTATTTTGGCCGATGAGAGTATCGGGAGATACGTCTTGAGGTCGCGGTCGAGGAAGTCGAATATGCCGTGGCGCGCGGGCGTGAGGCCGGTAGCGAACGACGACCACGCGACCGGAGAGATAGACGGGCATGTGGTCTGGAGCGGCTTGAACGTCCCCTTTTCGGCCATCGCCTTGAAGTTCGGCATCAGCCCCTGGTCCATGTGCCGGCGTGCGAGCTTGGGGTCGAGGCCGTCCAGGCCCACGACCACGACGCGCCCGACGTCGGTTTTGGTGTAGCCCTTCTTCCTGCGCAGGAAGAATATCAGCATCCGGACCGGCCAGACGAGGAGCGCGATGGTGGCGATGAATATCGCCGTGAACATGACGAAGAAGGAGCCAATGAACGCGAAGCCCGCGCCGGGGCCGATGTACGCGTGCGCGTCAGGGCTTGCAAGGGCAAGCAGCGCCGCCGCAAGGGCCGGAGAATAGACCGCCGTCTTGTTGGTTATCAGGGGGTTGTCGCGGTCTGCCGTTGTGTGCCAGGCGAAGAAATTGCTCATCTAGTGGTAAGCCCTGCGGACATCTGTGTTGGCCAGAAAACCTCGCGGCCGCGGCAAAACATCGCGTCCATCTTTGTCGATGATACCAGTTATGGGCAGGATATTGCAAGCATAATCAGCTTCGGCCGCAGCCCTGGACCGGCCAGGTCATGGCCTTCCCGGTATTTTGTTCTTGAAAAATGTAACTGTTTGATTTATATTTAATAAGTAGCAAGCAGGGACGGTCATGCCCCGCTTGTCCGGGGTGTTGTCTGACCGCAAAGCGAGGTCGATATTGTTTGCAAGGCTGATAAGCTTCCTTGGCACCATCAATAAAAACCGCTACATGATAAAAAGCTTCGCGCTGACCGACCTGAAGAAGCGGTACACCGGCTCCTTCGGAGGCCTGATGTGGTCCGTCGTCCACCCCCTGATGACGATATTTACCTACTACATAATCTTCTCGTTCGTGTTCGGCAGGAAGGTCGCGGCGGACTACGGCACCGACAGCTATGCGCTCTGGCTGGTGGGAGGGCTCGTGCCGTGGTTTTTCTTCAACGAGACGGTGACACGCTCTCCAGGGGCGCTGCAGGAGAACCGGTCGCTGGTGACGAAGACGCTCTTCCCCTCGGAGATAATCCCGATATGCCTTCTGGCCTCCGGAATAATAAACCACCTTATAGGGCTGTTCATACTCCTTGTCTTCGCGGTAATCATAACCGGCGGCATATCCGTATACTTCCCCTTCGTGCTTGTGTATTTTTTTCTTATGACCTTGATGGTGCTTGGTCTAAGCTGGATGTTTTCCAGCCTGAACGTGTTCGTCAGGGACGTGGGCCAGCTGTTGAAGATTGGCATGAACCTGTGGTTTTACTACACGCCCATCTTTTATCCCATAGGGATTGTTCCGGAGAGGTTCAGGATAGTCCTCGAACTGAACCCCATGTACCACGTGGTGGAGGGTTACCGTAACAGCCTGATAGCGGGCAGGTACCCAGACCCCGGCCACGTGGCTTACCTTGCCCTGTTCGCCTTCTGCACGTTCGCCGCGGGCGGGCTGTTGTACAAGCGGCTTAAGCCGGCATTCGCCGACGTATTGTGAGCGACATGGAAAAAGCGATATCGGTCAGGGACGTGGGCAAGGTCTACCATGTCTACGACAACCCCAGGGACAGGCTCAGGGAGGTCCTGTCTCTGACGAAGAAGAAGTACTACAGGGAGTTCCATGCCCTCGGCGGGGTGTCGCTCGATGTGGGGCGCGGCGAGACGGTCGGCATCATCGGCAGGAACGGCAGCGGCAAGAGCACGCTGCTGAAGATAATCTGCGGCATCCTTAAACCGACCGCGGGGTCCGTGGAGACACGGGGGCGTATTTCCGCCCTGCTCGAGCTGGGCACCGGTTTTAACCCCGAGTTCACCGGCCGGGAAAACGTGTACCTGAACGGCGCCCTAATGGGCCTGTCCAAGGAGGAGGTCGACGAGCGCTACCAGGACATCACCGACTTCGCTGACATAGGCGGTTTCATCGACCAGCCGGTCAAGACATATTCGAGCGGGATGTATGTGCGCCTTGCCTTCTCATGCTCAGTGAACGTGGACCCCGACATCCTGATAGTCGACGAAGCCCTGTCGGTCGGGGACGTCTTCTTCCAGCAGAAGTGCTTCAGGAAGATGGGCGAGTTCAAGGACAAGGGCAAGACGATGATCATAGTAAGCCACGGGCTCGACGTCGTGCAGAAAAACTGCGACAGGGCGGTGTTTCTGGACAAGGGCAGGCTCGCATGTTCCGGGGCGAGCAGGGACGTTATCAACCGGTACCTCGAAAGCGTGCTGCTGAAAGGCGAGCCGTCGAGCAAGGACAGGCCCGAAGCCGTGGATGCCGACGGCGGCGAGGCCGCAAGACAGCGCACGGGGGCGGCCAGAACGGGCGACCGGTGCGCAAGCCGGACGAACTACAACAAAAACGAGTTCCGCTACGGGAACATGAAGGCGGCCATCGTCGACTTCGCCACACTGGACAAGGACGGCCGGGAACAGAACATGGTCAACAGCGGAGAGCCGCTGCTGTTCCGCTTCGAGGTCGTCTTCGACGCCCCCGTCGCCTTCCCCATATACGGCCTCACGATAAAGACCAAGGACGGGGTCACGGTATACGGCACTAACACCTGGCACGCGAACGTGCCGGTGGAGCCGAAGGGCAGGGGAGACGTCGTCGTCGTGGAGTTCATGCAGGCCATGAACCTCGTCGCGGGCGACTACTTCATATCGGCCGGGGTATCGGACCTTGCCGGCGAGAACGCGGTCCCGGTCGACCGCCGCTACGACCTTGCGTACCTTAAAGTGCTGTCCGTGGACAGGTCGTTCGGTGTTGCCAACCTCTTTTCCAGGATACAGGTGGGCTCCGCCTCGGTCCGGGAAGGACAATGACAGGCTCGGCGCCAGGAGGTCCGGGCTCGGCCCGGTGGGGGGCGATGCTGGAAAACAGCCTTGAAGAAAAAACCGGCCTTGCGCTCAAGGCGGTCCGTGAGGCCCTGGATTACGGCGGGCCCGGCCATGACGGGACGTGCGTGCTTTATGTCGGCGACCGTGCGAGCCGGGTGCTCCTGCACCTGGTGAGGTCGGTGCGCGCCGGCGCGGCGGCGCGGGTGGTGTTCGTCCAGCCGCCGTCCATGCCGGGAGAGCTGCTCCGGTTCGCGGACAAGCTCAGGCGGATGTACTCGCTCGACATGACATGCGTCAGGCCGCTGCAGGGCGAGGCAGGCCCGTCCTTCGACGGCCTCGGGGCGAGGTGCGTCCTGTCGCCGTCGGATGAGCCGCCCGGCGCGGGGACTTCTTATTCGGACGCCGCCGGCGTCCGGGAGTACCGGCCGCTCGCCGGTTTTTCGGCGGCGGACCTGCGCCGCTATATGCAAAGCCGCCGGCTGCCGGTATGCAGCCTGGACCTTCTGGACGGTGCCGCCGCGGGGACGGAGCCGCCTGACGGACATGACGGGGACCTGGAAACCGGCGGCCTCGTGGAGAGGCTGAAGAGCCTGGGGTATATGTGATGGGCGCTGACATGAAGAGGCCGGGCAAGATAATCGTCGTCTCCGTTGACACGCTCCGGGCGGACCGCCTCGGCTGCTATGGCTACGGCAGGCCCACCACCCCCAACCTGGACCGGCTCGCGGCGGAGGGTGCTCGCTACCCCTACGTGTTCACCGCATGCCCGTACACCGTGCCGACCCACACCTCCATGCTGACCGGCATGTACCCTTCCGGGCATGGCATAGGGTTCAGCCAGAAGTCCGGAGGGGTCGACCCGGACTCCACTGTATTCCTTCAGGAGATGCTCCGGTGCGAGGGGTACGCAACCGCCGGTTTCGTCAGCGCGTTCGTCCTCAGGAAGTCCTGGGGCCTCGGCTGGGGGTTCGACGTATACGACGACACCATGACCAGGGCGGAACCCAACCGGGCCAACGAGCTTATAAGGGACGGTATGGAGACCACCCGGGCGGCCCTCGGCTGGATAAGGGAGAACAGGGCGGACGACCTGTTCGTGTTCCTGCATTATTTCGACGTGCACGGACCTTACGCCAGTGACTCCGCCGCCCCTGGGGCATTCACGCCCGAGGACTACGGCGACGCCCCTGTCCCGCTGAAGGTGGTCCTTGACGGCCAGCCCGGCGGGATACCGGCGTACCAGCTGTTGGACGCCGTCAGGGACGAAAGCGGCGAGGTGACCGGCTACCAGGATGACCTGAGGCGCTACCTTGCAGGCTACGACAACGGGGTCAGGTACGCCGACTCCGTCGTCGGCGCCCTTGTGGACGGGCTGAAGGAGGAAGGCGTCTACGACGATTCGCTGATAGTGGTGACGTCGGACCACGGCGAGGCGCTTGGAGAGGGAGGGGTCTACTTCTTTCACGGCCTGACGGTGTCTCCGGAGCAGACCCGTGTCCCGCTCATAATCAAGCCGCCGCGCGGCACGGAAAACCCGCCCGCCTCCGATGGGCCTTTCAGCACGGTGGACATAATGCCTACCATCCTGGACTTCGCGGGCGTGACGCACGGGGGGCTGGGGCTGGACGGCGTCTCGCTGTTCGCCGGGCGGCCAGGCAGGACGGTCGTCTCGGAGAACGAGTGGCAGAGGGCGGTCGTCAGGGACGGGTACTACTGCATGGTGGAGAAGGACGTGGTCTACGACGGGTTCGAGTACTACTTCAATTCACAGCGGCTCTGCCGCGGGACAAGGCTGCTGGACTACAGGACCGGCGAGGACCTCCCGCTGGACGCCGGGGGCCCGGCCGGAGCGCTGCTGGAGTACGCGGGCCTGCTCGGGAGGGTCACGGGGCCGATGGAGCGGCGCATAAGGAGGAAGGACAGCGAGCTGGAGGAGGTCCGCCGTTCACTGTCCGAGAAGTCCAGGGCAGTCGCGGAGAAGGACATAGCCCTGGCAGGGAAGGATATGGTCATCGCCAGCAAGGATGCGGTGATCGCCCGCAAGGACTCGGCTATCGCCGGAAGGGACTCCGCCATCGCATACAAGGACGCGGCTATCGCCGGAAAGGACAGGACGATAGCGGTCCAGGCAGGCCGGATAAGCGCGGGGCAGGAGGAACTGAGGGCCTGCCGAGGAAGGGTCGCCTCGCTGGAAGGCGAGATAGCGGGCGTATACGCATCGAAATCTTGGCGGCTGACATACCCGCTCAGGTGGGTCAGCGTCCGGCTGAAAGGGCATAATGGTTAGCTGGCGGGACATTAAGGACAAGGCCAGGTATTTTCTGCTTCACGTCCCCAGGACGGGCGTGGACGTCCTGCGTTCCGAGGGCGCCGGTCCTCTCTTGGCGAAGGTCGGAAGGTACATCGGGCAGATAACGGGCTCCATGAAGGGTGAAGGTTCGGGGCAGGGCACTGGGCAGGCCCTGCCCCCCAACAGGGAGCGAGCGCCCGGAGACAGTCCGAGGGCGGACTACTACAGGTATATGGCCGAGACTACCGCGGTGGGGAAGGAGCACGTCCCTATTTCCTACCCCGGGCTGACGGAGCCGGACATCAGGCTTATCGCCTTCTATCTTCCGCAGTTCCACCCCATCCCGGAGAACGACGAGTGGTGGGGAAAGGGTTTCACGGAGTGGACGAACGTGACCAGGTCCGTGCCCCAGTTCATGGGGCACTACCAGCCGAGGCTGCCCGGCGAGCTTGGGTTCTACGACCTGAGGCTGCGCGAGGTCCAGAGGAGGCAGGTCGAGCTGGCGATGCAGTACGGGCTGCACGGCTTCTGTTTCCACTTCTACTGGTTCGGAGGCAGGCGGCTCCTGGAGACGCCGCTCGAACAGTACCTCGCCGACCCGGAGATCGACTTCCCGTTCTGCATAAACTGGGCCAACGAGAACTGGAGCCGCCGCTGGGACGGCCTTGACGCCGAGATACTCGTCGGCCAGGACCACTCGCCAGAGGACGACACCGCCTTTATCGAGCACGTATCGAGGTACATGCTGGACCCGAGGTACATTAGGGTGGACGGGAAGCCTCTCCTGCTCGTGTACAGGCTTTCCCTGCTGCCCGAGCCGGCGAAGACAGCCCATAGGTGGAGGCAGTGGTGCCGGGAGAACGGGGTCGGGGAGATATACCTCGCGCTCACACATTCCTTCGAGCCGGCCGACCCGAGCGAGTTCGGGTTCGACGCGGCGGTGGAGTTCGCGCCCAACACGTTCAAGCTGAAGGATATATCCCACCGTTTCGAAATAGTCAACGACGAGTTCCAGGGCCGTATATTCGAGTACGGCAGCGCCGCGGATTTCTCCAGGGCGTACAGGAAGCCGTCCTACACCAAGTTCAGGGGCATCTGCCCGTCGTGGGACAACAACGCGCGGAGGCAGGGCAGGGGCGTCACCCTCGCCGGCTCGACGCCGGCCTTGTACAAGGATTGGCTCCGGCACCTCTGCGAGTTCACCGCGGGCAACTTCGAAGGCGACGAGAGGATAGTGTTTGTCAACGCCTGGAACGAGTGGGCAGAGGGCGCGTACCTCGAACCGGACAGGAAGTTCGGCTACGCCTACCTGGACGCCACCGCCGAGGTGCTCTCCTGCTTTCAGAGGGGGGCTGGCGGGCGGCCCGACAGGTGGAAGGCGCTCTTCGTGGCCCACGACGCGAACGTGGCGGGGGCGCAGGCCGTGTTCCTCGGCCTGGTCGGATGGCTCAGGAGGCATACCCGCGTGGACGTCAAGGTGATGTGCCTGAGCGGCGGGCCGCTGCTGCCCCGTCTCAGGGCCATGTGCGACACCCTTGTCCTGAGCGACATCGAAGAGGAGGCCGGGTCGGAGGAGGAGCTGGCGCGGCGTGTCCTGGAGTTCTGCGGCGGGAGGCCGGACCTCGTATACACCGGGTCCGTGGCCGTGGGGCCGAAGTACGGCGTGCTCAAGCGCCTGGGCGCGCCTGTCGTGACCCATTTCCACGAGATGGAGATGAGCATAAGGCGCTACGCCTCCGGCTACGTCGGCGACGTTATCAAAAGCTCGGCGCACTTCCTCGCGGGCTCCGGGGCTGTGATGGAAAACCTGGCAAGGAACCACGGCGTGGACCGCTCCGACGTCACGGTGGTATACGAGAGCGTGGACCCGGACAGGTCTCTCCGGGTCCTGGACGACAAGGAGAAGGCCGAGGCGAGGAAGAGGCTTGGGCTGGCCGAAGACCGTTTCACCGTGTTCGGCTGCGGCATGGGCATGCCGTTCCGAAAGGGCGCGGACCTGTTCCTCGACACCGCCAGGGCCCTGCTCGCGAGGGGGGTGGACGGGTTCCAGTTCTGCTGGATAGGCGAGTTCGACAAGAGGGAGTCCGACGAGCTTTACGGGTCGTGGGCCGGATGCCTGGCCGCCATGAACAAGGACGGCCTCGGCGGCCACGTGGCCTTCCTGGGTTTCAAGGACAACATACACGAGTACTTCCTCGCGGGCGACGCGTTCCTCCTGACGTCGCGCGAGGACCCTCTGCCCCTGGTCGTCCACGGGGCGGCAGAGTGCGGCCTGCCGGTCGTCTGCTTCTCCGGCGCCGGCGGGGCGCCGGAGTTCGTCGGGGAGGACGCGGGCTTCGCGGTCCCGTTCGGGGACGTGGAGGCAATGGCGGACAAGGTCGCCCTGCTAATGGAGGACAGGGGGCTGAGGAAGGCGCTCGGAGACAAGGCGCGGGAGAGGCTTCTCACCGGCTTCACGTTCGAACAGAACGCCCCGCGTTTTCTGTCCGCATGCCGGAAGGCGGCGGGAAAGAAGCCGGCCGTATCGGTGATAGTCCCGAACTACAACCATGCGATGTACCTGCCGGAGCGGCTTGACAGCATATTCAACCAGACGTTCAGGGACTTCGAGGTCATCCTGCTCGACGACGCCTCGGCCGACGGCAGCGTGGATGTGCTCAAGAGGTACACGGACAGGGCGGATGTCCGCCTGGTGGTGAACAGCGAGAACAGCGGCTCATCGTTCAGGCAGTGGATGAAGGGCATAGACATGGCGGAGGCGGACATCCTGTGGATAGCCGAGTCCGACGACTCGTGCTCCACTGATTTCCTGGACGCCCTCCTGCCGTGCTTCGGCGACCCGTCCGTGATGCTCGCCTACTCCGACTCGCACGTGATGGACGAGCAGGGAAGGCTTGGCGGCGGCTACTCGGACTGCGAGTACCTGACGTCTCTGTCCCAGACCAAGTGGAGGACCGGTTACAAGGTCACGGCCGACAGGGAGGTGCGCGACGGGCTTGGCGTCAAAAACACGGTCCTCAACGTCTCGTCCGCGCTTTACAGGAGGCCCGCGCTCGACGGCCCGTTCCGCGAGGCCCTCGGCGGTATGCGCATTGCCGGCGACTGGTACTTCGCCGCGCGCGCCATCATGGGCGGCAAGGTCCACTACGAGTCCAGGAGGCTCAACTACCACAGGAGGCACTCGCAGAGCGTCATCGGCAAGGCGGTCTCGGACAAGAAGGTTGAGGACTTCTTCAGGGAGTTTTGCGATGTCCAGAGGTTCATCTTCGACAACTACAAGCTGGACGGCGAGTTCGAGGGCAGGTGGGAGGGCTACCTGCGCAGGCAGTGGGACGACTTCTATCCGGGCAGGCCGTTCGAGGAGATAGCCGCTTTCTATCCGGTGGAAGAGATGAGAGGCAGGATCGCGCGGGGCAGGTGACGGCCGATGGCGGACTATCAGGGAGAAAACGGATGAAGCTGCCGGGCTTTATGTACAGGCTGCTCGCGCGGGGCCCGAAGGAGGGGGAAGTAAAGGCGCGCGCCGCTGGCGGCGCGGGGAAGGTCGACGGGCCGATAATAGTATACAACATGGGCAAGGTGGGTTCGCGCTCCGTGTACGAGACGCTGGCAGGGCTTGGCCTGGGGGTGGAGGTCTACCACTCCCATATGCTTTACGACCACGACAACATGGCGGAGTTGGTGAAGAAACGGTTTGCCAACCCGGCCGTCTCGCTCGCGGTCATCGAGCAGGGCAGGGCGCTGAAGAAGACGGTCGACGAAGACCCAGACCGTCGCTGGAGCATTATAACGCTCGTCCGCGACCCGGTGGCCCAGACGGTATCCCGCTTTTTCCAGGGCATCGAACAGGTCATACCGGACATACGCGGGCGGGTGGACAGCGGGGCGGTGGGGGCGGACGAACTCATGGACGCATTCTCCACGAAATTTCCCCGGCAGGCCGCGCTTACATGGTTCGAGAGGCAGTTCGAGACGGTAACAGGCGTAGACGTGTATTCAAGGCCCTTCCCCGTGGATAAGGGGTACGACATATTCCGGGCGGGGCGCTTCTCGGTCCTTGTCGTCAGGATCGAGGACCTCGACAGGTGCGCGGAGGCGGCCTTCCACGAGTTCCTGGGCATAAAGGGCATATGCCTGAAAAAAGCCAACGTCGGCGACGAGAAGTGGTACCGTGGCCTGTACCGGGAGTTCGTCTCCAGGCTGGAGCTTCCCGCGGACTTCCTCGACGAGATGTACGGGTCGAGGCTGGCGCGCCATTTCTACTCCCCGGCCGAAATTGCCGGATTCCGGTCGAGGTGGGCTGGGCGGAGGCCGGGGCAGACGGGCCGGCCGCATGGATTACCTGAGCACCCAACGAAAGGACTGCTATAATGGACTTGGAGAAATACGCCACGGCCTGTGAGGAGGCGGCTCGCCCGCATAACGTGAAAGCGGACATACATCCCGACGACTTCATATTCCGCTTCCTGTTCAACAACACCTGTTTCCCGACGAAGGAGAGCGCGATATCGTACTACTTCAACGACGGCAGGGGTTCGGCCAACAAGCTGCTCGGCCTCCTGAACGACGTCTGCGGTTATGACGGAGGCCGGGAGATAAGCGTGCTGGAGTTCGCGTCGGGGTACGGCTGCGTGACCAGGCACTTCAAGGACGTCATGCCGTTCGCGAAGACAACCGCCTGCGACATCCATGAGCAGGCGGTGAAGTTCATCCGGGAAAGGCTGGACGGCGATGCGGTGCTGTCCGCCTCCCGGCCCGAGGACCTGCGCCTGGGGCAGACGTACGACGTCGTGTTCGCGCTGTCGTTCTTCTCGCACATGCCCAAGACGACGTCCTCCAGGTGGATGAGCCAGCTGGCGTCGCATGTCAAGCCCGGCGGGCACCTCATCTTCACGACCCACGGCTTCAAGAGCCTTAAAAACTTCCCGGACTGCGTGTTCGACGAAGAAGGCTTTTTCTTCCGCCCGTCGAGCGAGCAGAAGGACCTTGACGTGAGCGAGTACGGCCAGACGTGCGTGATGCCGCAGTACGTCTTCTCCCGCGCCTTCGAGATACAGGGCCTGGCGTCGGCCTATTTCCGTGAAGGGTACTGGTGGAACCACCAGGACACCTACGTCTTCAGGAAGATGCTGGCCGGGGAAGGGGCCGGCCAGTGGAAAGGCGTGATCGAGGTCAAGAAGAACCTGGGCTGGATCAGGAGGCTGTTCAAAGGCTGAAAGGGCCGGCCCCGTCGGCGGCAGTGCACAAGGAGGAGACCATGGACGACGGAAACCTGGAGTTATTGGACAGGCTCGAAAGCTCTGTGTCAGCTTCTTCCGGACAGCCGGACTTGACGGTTAAGAAGCTGCTTGAGGGCTACAGCGATGAGTTCTACTTCTGGCTGCTGACGGACGGATACGGCAAGGTAAAAAACGATGCGCTGAAGTCGCTGCTGCCGGCAATGCCCGACGAAAAGACGCAGCTCAAGTTCAACGCCAAGACAGGGAATGACTCGCTTGGCGAGGCTTTTTCGGCGTACAGGCTGTTCAAGGAGCTGTGCCGGAAGCGCTCACTGGAGCTGCGCGACTGCCGGAACGTGCTCGACTTCGGATGCGGATGGGGCAGGTTCGCGCGAGTATTCCTCAAGGACGTCGAGCCGTCGGCGTTGTATGGCGTCGACGTCCTCAAGGACATCGTCGAGCTGAGCAGGAGTTCGGTCAGGGGGGTCAGCTTCGAGGCGATCAACCCCCTGCCGCCCTGCCATTTCCCCGGCGACAAGTTCGACCTGGTCTACCTGTTCTCCGTATTTTCCCACCTGTCGGAGGGCGCGACGATGAGATGGGTGGCGGAGTTCCACCGCATGCTGAGGCCGGGCGGGGTCTTGATAGCCACAACCCGCTCGCGGAGTTTCATCGAGTATTGTGAAAGGCTTCGCCAGAGACAGGTGGGCCAGGGCCCCTTCATGGGGGCCGCAAAGGCCTTCCTGGATACCAGGCAGACCCTGGCGGACTATGACAACGGCAAATTCTGCCATACCCCGGTCGGGCCTCTGGGCGTCCAGGACAGCAGGTATTACGGTGAGACGGCCATGCCAAAGAAATATGTGGAAGAGAACTGGACAAGGTATTTCCCGGACGTCGAGTATATTTACGATACGGAGCACAAGAGCTTCAGCCAGGACGTGATAGTCGCGCGGAAGAAGTAGGCGGCGGCCAGGACAACTCGGAACCAAGGAGCGCAACATGTGGGAGTTTCTGAAGAAGGGCGGGATGAAGCTGCCCAATTTCCTTATTGTGGGGGCGAACAAGGCCGGGACCACGTCCCTTGCGTATTACTGCGGCCAGCATCCCGACATATTCATGTCCGCGCCCATCAAGGAACCGATGTTCTTCACGTCTACAAAGCAGGGCGTGCCCATCAGCCAGGCCACCCTGGACAACCCGTATTTCTGTTTCACACTGCAGGACTACATGGACCTCTTCGCCAAGGCGGACGAGCCGCTGAGGGGCGAGGCGTCGACCGCGTACCTGGCGAACCCCTCCTGCGCGCTGTGGATCAAGAAGGTCATCCCGGACGCCAGGATAATCGCCATCCTCAGGAACCCTGTCGAAAGGGCCTTCTCGAACTACAAGATGTACCACGGCAACGGTGTCGAGAAGAGGACGTTCCCGGAGGCCGTCGCCCAGGAGATAGAGGCTGGCCCGGGCGGCCTGCCGCACGGCCAGCACTACCTGAGCCTCGGCCTCTACGCGTCCCAGCTGAGGGTGTTCAAGCGGTATTTCCCGGACGAGCGGATATTCATAGGCGACTTCGGCCGGTACAACGAGGACACCGCGGGTTTTCTCCAGGATATTTTCAGGTTCCTCGGGGCAAGGGAGTTTGTCCCGCCGGACCTCAGGAGGCTGAACACCTCCGCGGGCCATTACCACAAGAAAGGACAGGCCCCGCTGCTCGACAGGGACCTGGCGGCCAGGATAGCCGGATACTTCGAGAAGGACGTCACCGAACTGCAGACCATGGTCGGTTTCGACGTCATGAAATGGCTTGAACCTTCCGGAGAAACGGCTGCGAAGTAAGGCACGGGCGGACCTCTGATGGACGTGACGATGGAGAAGATAATATGCTCAACAAGGTAACGTTGGCGGACGTGCATGTCGGCCGGGACGGCTGGCTGTCCTTCCTGACGGGCAGCAACAACCTTATAGGCTAGTACAACGACCCGGAGCTTTTCGGCGACGGGCTGGTCAACCGGAAGAAAACGGAGACCAGGATGGTGATGAACCTGGACAAGGAATATATTGAGCGCGTGAAGCCGGACATCGTGGTCACTGAGACCATAGAGCGGTTCATGCCGGTGCTGCAGACGGACGAATTCAGGCTGGAGGAGTTTGCACGGGACCGGCTCAAGGAATACAAGAGCAGGTATAACTATAAGTAACGGCCGGCCGCTCCGGCCCAACAACAATCAGGCGGAAGGCCAGGGACATGCGGGAGAGGATGAATGCGCTTGTGACCGGCGGCTGCGGGTTTATCGGCACAAGCCTGGTGGACGCCCTGGCTGCCGGGGGGCACTCCGTGAGCGTGCTCGACGTGGCGGCCAGCGAAGGACTCGTCGACAAAAGGGGCGTGAGGTACTTCCGCGGCGACATGGGCAGCCGGGACGTGCTGGCGTCCGCGGTCGCGGGCATGGACGTGGTCTACCACCTGGCGTGGAGCACGATACCCCAGACGTCCAACGAGGACCCCGGCTTCGACGTGAACTCGAACCTTGGCGGCACTCTCAAGCTGCTCGACGCCTGCCTTGAGGCCGGCGTAAGTGGCGTGGTGTTCCTCTCGTCCGGCGGCACGGTGTACGGCATACCCGCCGGGGTGCCCATAAGGGAGGATGCCCCCCTGGAACCTATCAACAGCTACGGCATTACTAAGCTCGCGGTGGAGAAATACCTCGCCCTCTACCACAGGCTGCACGGGCTGGAGTATACCGTCCTCAGGCCGAGCAACCCATACGGGCCTAACCAGAACCCGCTGGGCAAGGTCGGCACGGTGGCTGTCTTCATGCACAGGGTGATGTCGGGGCTGCCGGTCAGGATATGGGGCGACGGGAGCGTGGTCAGGGACTACGTATACATATCGGACCTCGTGGACGCATTGCTGAAGGCTGGAAGCCCGCACCCCGGCGCCGGCAGGGTATTCAACATCGGGAGCGGGGCAGGGCTGTCGCTCCTCGACCTTCTCGGCAAGGTTGCGAAGGTGGCGGGCAGGGAGCCGGAGGTTGTGTTCGAGCCGTGCCGGGTCTTCGATGTGCCGGTCAACATCCTGGACAACACGAGGGCCGCGGACGGGCTGGGCTGGAGCCCGGCCACGCCGGTTGACGATGGCCTTGAGAAGACGTATTCCTGGATGAAGGCCTGGCTCGCCGGGGCCGCGGCGCGCGGGCCAGTTTGAACCGCCCGGCAGGGGCGCCGGGCGTGGCGTCGGTAGTAATCCTCACGAAGAACGGCATCCGGCATATCGGCGAGGTGCTCGAAGGTATATCCTCACAGCCGCTGGGCTGCGAGGTCATCGCGGTAGACTCGGGTTCCACCGACGGGACGCTCGACGTCCTTGCCGCGCACGGCGTCAAGGTCGTCAAGATAAGGCCGGAGGAGTTCGACCACGGCCTGACCAGGAACCTCGGGGCAGAAAACGCCTCACCCGGGTCCCGGTACATAGTGTTCCTGACCCAGGACGCGGTCCCGGAGGAGGGGTGGCTCGAAGGGCTCATCCGGCCTATGGAGGAGGACCCGGAGGTCGCGGGCGTCTTCTCCAGGCAGGTCCCGCGCCAGGGCGGGAGCCCGATCGTCAGGAGGTACATGACCGAGGTCTGGGAGCAGTGCGGCGGCCCGGAAAGGGTCGTCAAGAAGATAACCGACCCCGATGACTACAGGAGGCGGACGAAGTGGTACGTGACCTTCGCCGACCCCAGCTCCGCGGTCAGGCGCGAGGTGTTCGAGAGGATACCGTTCAGGCGCGCGGACTTCGCAGAGGACGTCATGTGGGCGAGAGACGTCCTTGATGCCGGCTACAAGCTGGTCTACGAGCCGGCCTCCCGCGTGGTGCATTCTCACGACTACACCCTTGTCGAGCAGCTCAGGCAGAACTTCGACGACGCGTCAGCGCTTTCCGGCATAACCGGCGCTGGCTCCGGGAAGGGCCGCCCGCTCATGAGGCTGCCCGGCAAGCTCTGGAGGGACGCCGTATACATATGGCGCGGCGGCGGGACGCTGTATTACAGGCTGCGCTGGGCGCTGTACGTGCCGCTTTGGCACTTCGCCACCCTGTCCGGGACGTTTCTGGGCATGAAGAAGGACAGGCTCCCCGGCTGGCTCGCGGGGCTGTTCTCCAGGCAGGCCGGGATTAAGAAGGGGCGCCGGGCGGGCAAGGTTTGACTTTCACACCATGGACGGGCCTCGGAATGAGTGTCAGGGATATTGCGAGGCGCGCCGCAAAGGCGCTTTTCGCCGACAACCAGGCGGTGCGCGAGAGGCTGAGGAGGCTGGACATCTGGCTTTCCGCGCGCGGGCCCGGGCATGCCCGGCCGCCTGCGTCCGGGCTGGACGGTTCGCTCGCCTTCGGCGTGAACGTCGCGGGCTTCTTCGGCGGCGAGTTCGGCGTCGCCCAGGCGGCCAGGGCTGACGTCATGGCGCTCAAAGCGGCCGGGCTGCCGTTCGTCCTGAACAACGTCGCGTCATCCCGCGACAGGTACTCCGGCACCGGTGGCAGCGCCTTCTCGAAGGACAACCCATACCTGGTAAACCTCGTCCACGTGAACGCGGACGAGGCCGGCGAGTTCCGGCGCAAGGCTGGCGACGGCTACTTCGCCGGACGCTACAACATCGGCTACTGGGTGTGGGAGCTGCCGGAGTTCCCGGAACGGTTCGCCTCCGGGTTCGGGCAGTTCCACGAGATATGGACGCCAAGCAGGTTCAGCATGGACGCTATATCCAGGCTCTCGCCGGTCCCAGTGGTGAGGATGCCGCACGCGATAGACGCCGCCGGGCTGTCCGTGCCGCCTGACAGGGCCCGTTTCGGGATGGGCGACGGGGAGTTCGTCTTCCTGTTCATGTTCGACTTTTACAGCGTGTACGACAGGAAGAACCCGGTCGCCGTTATAGACGCCTTCAGGTCGGCGTTCGGGGACGGGCGCGGCGCGCGGCTGGTCATCAAGCACATAAACTCGGAGCGTTTCGGCGTGGACCTGGCCAGGTTCGAAAAGCGGGCAAACGGCCCGAACATAACTGTAATCGGGGACAGGCTGTCGAGGGCGGACACATGTTCGCTAATGGCGTCCTGCGACTGTTACGTGTCGCTCCACCGGGCGGAGGGCTTCGGGCTGACTATAGCGGAGGCCATGGCGCTTGGGAAGCCTGTCATAGCGACCGCGTTCTCAGGCAACACCGACTTCATGGACGTGTCCAACTCCTTCCCTGTGCGCTACGGGACTGCGAGGCTTGACAGGGACCTCCCCCCTTACGGCAAGGGCTCGGAATGGGCCGACCCGGACGTGGGGCACGCGGCCGAGATGATGAGGCTGGTATACGGCGACCCGGAGGCGAGGGGGCGAATGTCCGTCAACGCCAGGGAGACCGTGCAGCGCGTCCTGTCGCCGGAGGCGGTGGGCAGGCTCTATGCGCGGAGGCTCGGGCTCGTCACGGGGCGTGCCGCGGGCGGGCAAAAGGCTGGATGATGCGTATCGCCGGATACATGAAGTATTACGCCTGGAAGCTCGCCCGAAGGTACCTGGGCATCGGGCAGGAGGAAGGTCTCGACTCGGTCAGGAAGAACTGGGAGGCCATAGGCAGGCACGACCCGCTGTGGGGCGTGCTTACCGACCCGTCCAAGCGGGGCGGCAGGTGGGACGAAGCCGAGTTCTATGCGACAGGGAAGGCGGAGGCCGCCCGTGTGGCCGAGTACGTCAGGAGGATGGCCCCCGGCCACAGTTTCGGCCGCGCGCTCGATTTCGGGTGCGGTGTGGGCAGGCTCAGCTTCGCCCTTGCGGAACACTACGGGTCTGTAGACGGCGTGGATATTTCCAAGGACATGCTGCACCTGGCGGAGAAAAACAACCGCTTCGGAGGGCGGGTGAGGTTCACGCTCAACACCCGCTGCGTCCTCCCGTTCGAGGACGGCGTGTTCGACCTGGTTTACTCGAACATCGTGCTCCAGCACATGGACAAAAAAGACGCGCTCGGATACGTCAGGGAGTTCATCCGCGTGGTGCGTCCGGGCGGGCTGGCGGTCTTCCAGGCCCCTGACGGGGACCGTGGGCGGGGCGAGGCTAAGTCCACCACCCCCGTCATGACGCCCGGCGGCGTGTTCACGATATCGATGAACGTGATACCGCGGCGTGAGGTTGAGGATGCCGTGGCTGGCGCCGGCGGCCGGCTGCTGGACGTCGTGGCGGACGGGGCGGCGGGCGAGGGTTTCGAGAGCGCCAGGTACTGCGCTTCGAAGGACGCGCGGTTCCCGGGTGGGGTGGACAGGAGGGTTGCATGAGGACGATGTTTTTGCGCTGCGCGCTCCTCGCGGCGGCCGCGGCGGTTTTTTCACTCGGCTGCGGGGGCAGGGAGGACGCCTCAGGCAAGCCGCCTCGCTCCGGAAGGCCGAACGTCATAGTCGTGCTTGTGGACACGCTGAGGAAGGACCACCTCGGCTGCTACGGCTACAGGCGGGACACATCCCCGTTCATCGACAGGCTTGCGGGTGAAGGGCTTCTCTTTGAGAACGCGGTGTCGCAGGCGCCCTGGACCGCGCCGTCGATGGCGAGCATGTTCTCGTCCAGGTACCCGTTCCAGCTTGGGGCGGGCGTGAAGTACGAGCACGGCGGCAAGGCGGTCAGGGGCGACAAGGTGCACGGCCTGCCGGCGGGAGCGGCCTCGATAGCCGAGGTCTTCCACGACGGCGGATACGCCACCGCGTGCATCACCGGCAACCCGTTCCTCAAGGGGACGGAGGGGGAGAAGAAGGGCGACAAGCACTACGGCAAGGACTTCGGAATGAGCCGGGGTTTCGACAAGACCAGGTACATATACTTCGCCAAGGCGGACAAGATGTTCGGGGCGGCGAGGGAGTATATAGACGGCCTCAGGGCGGACACAGGGGGGCAGGGCAGGCCGTTCTTCCTGCACCTTCAGATGATGGACCTGCATTCGCCGACCAGCCCGCCCGCGCCGTTCGACTCGAAGTTCATGCCGCTCGACCCGTCAAAAAAGAAGCTGTATTACGACTGGAAATATTCTGACGGCAAGGGGCTCGGCACCGCCGGGTTCAGGGACTTCCGGGACCACAAGGTATCGTTTTACGACGGCGGCCTCGCGTTCCTGGACTCGGAACTGGCGAAGTTCGTGGACTACCTGAAGAAGGGCGGCCTGTACGAGGACACCGTGATCGTCATCGCCTCCGACCATGGCGAGGAGTTCTGGGAGCACGCCGTGTTCGAGACAAAATACATGAGGGACCTGGGCGACGACTACTACGGCTGCGACCACGGGCGCACGCTCTTCCGCGAGCTTCTGGACGTCCCGCTCATATTCCACGGACCGGGGGTGCCCGCCGGACGCGTCAGGGACCAGGTGAGGAACATCGACATCATGCCGTCGCTGCTCGGGCTCGCAGGGCTGCCCGTCAAGCCCGGCTCGCTGGAGGGGACGGACATCGTCTCCGCCGTCCGTGACGGCGCCATCAAGGACATGCCCGCGTTCAGCGAGCAGGTCGTGGCCGGGTTCGAGAAGAAGAGCATCCAGTCCGGCGGTTACAAGTACATCATGGTCGTCTCGCCCGGGCGGGATGGCTTCCTTTACGACAAGGCCGGCGACCCGATGGAGGCCGACGACATATCGTCCAGGAGGCCCGACATGGCCCGGAAGCTCAGGTCTGAAATTGAGGCCTTCGTCATGGAAAAAGAGAAGAGCGTCTCCGGCCTGAAGAAGGCCGAGGCCGCCGAGATGTCCGAGGCGACCAAGAAGCAGCTCAAGGCCCTCGGTTACCTGCACTGAGTTGGAGGGATTCACAAAGTGAAAGCGCTGATATTGGCAGGCGGGCAGGGTACAAGGTTCTGGCCGCTGTCGAGGGAACTCTACCCCAAGCAGCTCCTCAGGATTGGCGGGGGACACACGCTCCTCCAGGAGACCGCGCTCCGGCTTGGGCCCATGATAAAGCCCGCGGACGTGCATATCATAACCAACGGCAAGTTGCTCCTCGATATTAAGGGCCAGCTCGCCGACGCGGGTATCGCGGGTCCGGAGAAAAACATCATGCTGGAGCCGGTGCCCCGGAACACCGCCCCGGCCGTCGGTCTCGGCGCGCTATACCTGGGCATCGACGACCCGGAGTCGGTCATCGCCGTCCTGCCCTCCGACCACCTGATAAAGGAGAAGGCTAAGTTCCACGCGGTGCTGAGGAAGGCCGCGAAGCTGGCCGAGGCCGGGTACCTCGTCGTCTTCGGCATAAGGCCGACCAGGCCGGAGACCGGATATGGGTACATAAAGCTCGGCGCAAAGATAGACAAGGGAAGCTTCAAGGTCGAGCGGTTCGTCGAGAAGCCGGACACGGACACGGCCGCGAATTACGTCGCATCAGGCGAGTACCTCTGGAACAGCGGCATGTTCGTATGGCGCGCTGACGTCGTCCTCGCCGAGATAAAGAAGCACATGCCGGAGCTGTCGAAGTCGCTCGGCAGGATAGGCAAGGCGATCGGAACGCCCAGGGAGGCCGCCGTCCTCGATAAGGAGTTCTCCGCCGTCAAGGCCATCTCCATTGACTACGGCGTGATGGAGCGCTCGAAGAACGTCGCGGTAATCGTCGCGGACTTCTCGTGGTCGGACCTCGGAAGCTGGGACGCTATCGGCGAGGTAATTCCGCCGGACGCGGACGGAAACGTCTCGGTCGGCAAGGTCGTGAACGTTGGCTGCAAGGGATCTACGTTCTACGCCGAGGACAGGCTGGTCGCGGCGGTCGGGCTTGAGGACGTGATAATCGTGGACACCCCCGACGCGACGCTGGTCTGCAGGAAGGACCGGGCCCAGGACGTGAAGGAGGTCGTGGCCGAGCTGAAGAGGCGCGGCTACGACGAACACATCACGCACAAGACCGTCAAGCGTCCGTGGGGCTCGTATACCGTCCTGCAGGAAGGCCCGATGTACAAGATAAAACGCATAGAGGTCAAGCCCGGCGCGAAGCTCTCCCACCAGATGCACCACCACCGAAGCGAGCACTGGGTGGTCGTGGCCGGTACGGCCCGCGTGACAAACGGCGACCAGGTGACGAACGTGCACGTTAACGAGTCCACTTACATACCGATGTCCACCAGGCACCGGCTCGAGAACCCCGGGAAGGTCCCGCTCCAGATAATCGAGGTGCAGAACGGGGAGTATCTGAAAGAAGACGACATCGTAAGGTTCGACGACGTATACAGGAGGCCGTGATGGCCCTGGTCGCCAGGGATGAAACCATGTATCCGTCGTCAGCGCGCGGTCATGCGTCCCGAGGACGAGGGGAGGATGGATGAGCGCGCTGGTATCCGCCGTGACGATCTCATGGAACAGCGCGGCGGAAATAGCCGGGCTGCTGAGTAGCCTTGCGGCCGATGCCGCCGTCACTGAGATAATCGTCGTCGACAACGGATCGGTGGACGGCACTCTTGCCGTGGTCAGGGCCGGTTGCCCATCCGCCAAGCTGATATATAACGAAGACAACCGCGGGTTCGCCGCCGCCGCCAACCAGGGCATACGCGCCGCGACCGGCGAGTACATCCTCCTTGTCAACCCGGACATAAGTTTCGTGCCGGGGTTCGTGGGCAGGCTGCTGTCAGCCATCGACAAACCCTCCGCCGGATGGGCCGCCGGAGGCGTGGGTGCGGTCGCCCCCAAGCTCGTCAGGCCGGATAGCGCCGGGCTTATCGACTCCGCCGGGCTGGTGATGCACAGGAACCGGAAGGCGCTCGACCGGGGCCGCGAGGAGCGGGACATGGGCCAGTACGACGTGCCCTGCCGTGTCTTCGGTCCGTGCGGCGCGTGCGCCCTCCTCTTGCGCAGGATGCTGGACGACGTCGCGGTTGACGGCGAGGTCTTCGACGAGTCGTTCTTCTCGTACAAGGAAGACGTGGACCTCGCATGGCGGATGAATTTAATGGGCTGGGAGACGCTGTACGTCCCGGATGCGGTCGCCGAGCACGGGCGCGGCTGGAAAGAGGCCGGGCGCAGCTCCGTGCCCAAGTTCATAAGGCGGCATTCGCACAAGAACCGCTACCTGACGATGATAAAGGACGACGACCCGGTAAACGTGCTGATTAGCCTTCCGTGGCTCCTCTGGTACGAGCTGAAGCTCATGACCTACGCGCTCCTCTTTGAACCGTTCCTGTTCCTCGCGTACGCGGACGTGGTAAAGCTCCTGCCGGACGCGCTCGCGAAGAGGCGGGATATAATGGCCCGGCGCAGGATTTCCGCAAAAGAAATGAGGCGGCTCTTCGGGGAGCCGGATGCCTGATTTTATGTAGGGGCGGGTCCCCGTGCCCGCCCTGCCCTGCCTGTCTTTGCGAGGAGCAACGCGACGCGGCAATCTCAGCCTTTGCCCGTCATTCCCGCGAAGGCGGGAATCCAGGAAGTTTAAAATTCCTGGACCCCGTGTCAAGCACGGGGCGACAAATAATTAAGAAGGGCCGACACATAGGTCGGCCCCTACAAATGGAACGGGCGCGAAAGCCGCGCCCGGCGGTTTTGATTTTAACGAACACGAAATACGAACACGAGACACGTTACTTATGCCCGACCTCTCCATATGCATTGTTAACACGAACAACCGCGACCTCCTGCGGGACTGCCTGAAGTCCGTCTACGAGAACACGCAGCGGATCAGCTTCGAGGTGATACTCGTCGAGAACGCATCGACCGACGGCAGCCTTGAGATGACGAAGGCGGAGTACCCGGACGTCCGCCTCATCGTGAACAAGACGAAGCTCGGCTTCTCAGAGAACAACAACCTCGCGATGAAGATTGCGGCCGGGCGTTACTACGTCCTCCTGAACGAGGACACATACGTCAAGCCGAACGCGCTCGACATGATGGTCGAGTTCATGGACAAAACTCCGGACGCGGGCGCGTGCGGCGGCACTCTCCTGAACCCGGACGGCACAATCCAGCACACCGGCAAGATGCGCCCGACGATGATGGCCGCGATATTCGTGTCGACCGGGCTGTACAGGCTGTTCCCGAAGAACCCGTACACGCGCGAGTACTTCTTCGAGCGCGAGGGCTACGGCGATGTCGAGGAAGTTGACCAGATAAACGGCGCCTGCCTCATGGTCCGGCGCGAGGTGGTCGACCAGGTCGGGCTCCTGGACGAGCGGTTCTTCATGGCGGCGCAGGACGTGGACTGGTGCCTGCGCATAAAGGACGCGGGCTGGCGTATATTCTACATACCCAAGGCCGAGGTCGTCCATTACCGGGGCAAGAGCACCAAGGGCTACCGTATGGTCTGGATATACCACAAGTCCCTGTTCATATTCTACAACAAGCATTTCGCGGACAAGCACATATTCCTGTACAACTGGCTGGTGTACGTGGGCATCGCGCTCAGGCTTGTGATATACATGCTCCGGGGCTCGGTGCTCCGGAGGGAGAGCATAAAGGCGGAGAAGAAAAAGTAGAAGCCTTCACCCCCAGCCCCCTCTGAAACTAAGAGGGACTTATATAATGTACCCTATCCCTTCAAGGGGAGAGGGTGGCCCGAAGGGCCGGGTGAGGGATGGTTTTATTGATACAGGCGGATTCTTCGTTGCGCTCAGAATGACACCATTGAAGGAAATGAGGTAGATTATGAAGGTCGGTATGATAAGCCTCGGATGCCCCAAGAACCAGGTGGACGCGGAGGTGATGGTCGGGCTCCTGATGGACGCGGGCCACGAGATTACCGCATCCGAGACGGACGCGGAGGTTATCGTCGTCAATACCTGCGCCTTTATAAAGGACGCGACCGAGGAGTCCATACAGGCGATACTCGAAACCGCCGACCTCAAGGAGCACGGGCACCTCAAGCACCTCATAGTCACCGGCTGCATGTCGCAGAGGTACAAGGCGGGCATGCTCAAGGAGCTTCCCGAAGTGGACGCGTACCTCGGCACCGGCGAGTTCGACAGGGTCGCCGAGGTCCTGGCCGGGCTTGCCAGGGGCGCCGACGAGAGGAAGGCCCACCGCGTACCCGTGCCCAAGCTCGTCTACAGCCACGACACACCGCGTGTCCGGTTCACCCCGAAGCATTGGGGCTACCTCAAGGTTTCGGACGGCTGCGACAACCGCTGCTCGTACTGTGTCATACCGTCCGTGCGCGGCAGGCTCAGGAGCCGGCCTTCGGCTTCCGTTGTCACCGAGGCCAGGACAATGGCCAGGCAGGGAGTGAAAGAGGTCTGCATAATCGCCCAGGACATAACCGCGTACGGGACGGACCTCAAGGCGACGGAGTCTCTGACCGGCCTCCTGACCCAGCTCGAAGGTATAAAGGGGCTCGAATGGGTGCGGCTCCTGTACACGCATCCCGCGCACTACACGGACGAGCTGCTGGACTTCATCGCGGGAAGCGGCAAAGTGGTCAAATACCTCGACATACCGGTCCAGCACATAGACGACGAGATACTATCGAGCATGGGCCGGAAGGTGACGTCGAAGCAGATTCGCGCGCTGATAAAGCGGATACGCGCGAAGATACCCGGAGTCGCGCTCAGGACGTCCATAATCGTCGGTTTCCCCGGCGAGACGCGCGAGAAGTTCATGGCGCTGCTCAGGTTCGTGAAGTCCGCGGAGTTCGACCACCTGGGCGTGTTCACGTACTCGGAGGAGGAGGGGACGCCCGCGGCGGGTTTTGCCGGAAAGGTCAGCGAGGAGCTTGCGGCCGAGCGGCGCGACCAGCTTATGAAGGCGCAGGCGAAGATATCGCTTGCGAAGAATAAAGTGCGCGTCGGACAGGTTTACAAGGTCCTTGTCGACGGTCCGTCGAAGGAGTCGGAGATGCTGATAGCGGGGCGCGCGTACTTCCAGGCCCCGGACATCGACGGCGTGATATACATTACAGAGGGCAAGGTAAAGCCGGGTATGATGGTGGACGTGGAGATTACAGAGGCGCACACTTATGATCTGGTGGGCGTGGTGGTGTAATATTGATTATGGGCGCGGTTTTCCGCGCCCATCAAAATTGTAGGGGCCGACCGTCGTGTCGGCCCTTGCCTTTGAATTTGCAGGGCGCGGCACTCCGGCGCGCCGGTAATACCAGGGCGGGCACGGGGACCCGCCCCTACACAAGACATAAGACAAATGAAGGGCCGACACACGGGTCGGCCCCTACATAAAACCTGAATAAAAAAAGCCCCGTCCAAAAGGACGGGGCTTTTTGCATACTGGTTCCGTAAACCCTTAGGCCGCGAAGATCTTGTACGGGTTCATGAAGAGCATGATGAGCGACACGACCAGCGCGTAGATGGCGAGGGACTCGATCATGGCGAGGCCGATGATCATGGTGGTCATGATCTTGCCGGACGCGCCGGGGTTCCTGGAGATACCCTCGACGGCGCCGTTGGCCGCGATGCCCTGGCCGATACCGGTGCCGAGGGCGGCGAGGCCGATGCCCAGGCCGGAGCCGAGCGCGACGTACGAATAGATGCTGGAGTGGTCGACGGCGCCGGTAGCGGCGGCGGTGGCCATCTCCTCAGCGAGGGCGACCGGGGCGGAAAGCGCGACGGCGACCAGGCTCATGAGCATCATGAAGAATGTCTTTTTCATTTGTTTTGTTCCTCCTTTCCCGAATGATGGATACTGTATGCGAGGGCCGAGGCCCCGTTATTACGGCTTAATGCGCGTGCTCCATCGCGCCCGCAAGGTAGAGCATCGTCAGCAGACAGAAGACGAACGTCTGGACGAAGCTCGTGAATATTGCCACCCCAAGCATTACCGATGGCAACAAGTAAGGGACGAGCAAGAACAGGACGGCTATGACCAGGTCCTCGCCCTTGATGTTGCCGAAGAGACGGAGCGAAAGGCTGACCGGACGGGCCAGATGGCCTATCACTTCGATGGGGAACATAAGCCAGATGAGCCAGGGCACCGGGCCCATGAAGTGCTTGATGTAGCCGAGGCCGTGCTTCGACAGCCCGACGACGTGGGTCGAGGCGAAGACGACGAGCGCGCATGCCGCGGTGGTGTTGAGGTTCGACGTGGGCGACTCGAAGCCCGGTATGACGCCGATGAGGTTCGAGATGAGGATGAAGAAGGCCGCGGTCCCGATGAGCGGGAAGTAGTCGAGCCCGTGCGGGCCCATCGTGTTGACGGTGAAGTCGCGGATGCCGCCGATGAAGGCCTCGACGAGGTTCTGGAGTCCGCCCGGTATCTGCTTCAGGTTGCTCCTGACCATGAGCGACATGCCTATGAGCAGTGCCATGACGATCCAGGTGTATACGATGTGGGCGGGCACGTGCCAGCTGCCGAGCTGCAGGCTGTGCAGGAAAAGCGGCGCTTCTTTCATTGTTCTACCCCTTTACATTATATATACAGGATTAAATTCTCCGGTCCGCATTTTTAGCTTTTTAAACTTAGCGGCAGATATTATAATAAATCGGCCGGGGTGTCAAGGGTTTTCGAGAAAAAATCTTCAAACATCTCCGGCATTTGGCTCGAATATTGCTTATAGAGGTATTAATGCGCATTATAACGCGCCAGCGCGCAAACGGAGACGCGGGATTACATGACAGATAACGCTACCAGAGGCCTCTGCAATATATCCGGCGCGTCGAGGACGGCCATCGCCGTCATCGTCCTCGCCGCCCTGTGCGCGCTCGCGTATTCCAACACATTCGGCGCGGCGTTCCATTACGACGACAACCACCAGATACTGGACAACCCGCACATCCGGGACATCTCCAACCTCCCGCATTTCTTCACGGACAGCTCGCTTTCGAGCTACAGGCCTGACAGGTCGCACTACCGCCCAATGACGCTCGCCAGCTATGCGGTGAGCTACGCCCTCGGAGGCTATGACGTCGCGGGCTGGCACGCGCTGAACCTCGCCGTGCACATACTGAACTCGCTGCTCGTCTTCGTCCTCGCCGGCATGGTGATGAGTCGGGTTGGACATCGGGACGGCTTTGCGGCCCGGCTGTTCGCCGCAGCGTTATTTGCGCTCCACCCGGTCCAGACCCATGCCGTGACCTACATATCGGGCCGCGCGTCGCTCTTCGCCGTGTTTTTCTGCCTGCTGTCGCTTATCTGCTTCATCCGCCACAGGGACGGCGCGGAGCGGGGATGGGCCGCATCGTCCGCGGTACTCTTCCTGTTTGGCCTGTTCTCCAAGGAGATCGCGCTCAATGCCCTCGCATTGTACGCAGTGTACGACCTCGTATACACACTGCCGGGCCTGAAGTCCCGCGCGGACGGGCGCGGATGGATGCGGGCAGGGGCGGTATATGCCGTCATGCTCACGGCGGCGGGCCTGTACTTCGCGCTCAGGGGCCATGCGGAGGGCGGCGCGAGGATGCCGGTCTGGGAGTACGGCATGCTTTCCTACTGGCTCTCCGAGGCAGGCGCGTTCCTGATGTACGCGCGTCTGCTGCTGTTTCCGGTGAACCAGAACGCCGACTACTCTATTCCGGCCGTTACGTCGCCCACGGCCGCTCCTGTCGCCGGGCTCGCGCTTGCGGCCTTCATGCTGTGGGGGATATACAGGCTCCGGCGCGCCCGGCCGGAGCTTGCGCTCTTCGGTCTGTGGTTCCTGGCCGGCTTCGTTGTTGAGTCCGTGATAGTGCCCATAACCGACATCGCCGTCGAGTACAGGCTGTACCTGCCGATGGCGGGCGGCGCCTGCTTCGTGGCTGTTGCCGGCTGGAGCCTGATAAACGCGCCTGCCGTTCGCCGCGCTGCCGCCGTGTCGGTACTCCTGTTGTTCGGGCTGCTTACGTACAACCGGAACGCGGTCTGGGCGACGCCTTACGACCTCTGGGCCGACGTTGCCAGGAAGTCTCCGCACAACGCGAGGGCGCATGTCAATTTCGCCACCGCGCTGCTCGACGCGGGCCGGTACCAGGAGGCAGTGGACGAGTTCAGCCGCGCGCTTGCCATGGAGCCGGACGACGAGAGGGCGTACAAGGCACACAACAACCTCGGCACCTGTTACCTGGCGATGGGCAGGCCCGACATGGCCGGGGCCGAGTTCGCCGAGGCGGTGCGGCTCAAGCCCGCCTGCGCCGAGTGCCGCATGAACCTTGGCAAGGTCTACTACCGTGAGGGGCGGTACGGGGAAGCTGCGCGAGAACTCGCGGAGGCGGTCAGGCTCGGCCCGGGCTTCGCCGAGGCGCGCTACATGCTCGCCATGTCTCTTCGGGGTCTCGGCCGGAGGGCTGAGGCGCTCAGGGAGATGGAGGCGGCGGTCGAGGCCGCGCCGGCCGGTTTCGAGACGACGTACAACCTTGCCGTCCTGTACGCAGAGAACGGCATGTTCGGCGAGGCGGTTGCGCGAGCCGGGGAGGCGCTCGGCCTTGCCGCGGACGAGGGGCAGAGGGGGCTCGCGTCAGCGCTCATGGAGAAACTTGAGGCAAGGCGGGGGCGATGAGACCGGCCTCGTCCCGTTATCCAGACTTCTCATATATTTAGGTACAAAATTGTTGCCAAACGGTTTGACGGGTGATATAATCACAAATCTTTATAAACCGACCTTTGACAGGGGAAGTCTATGAGCCTTGTTGGGCGTCTGGAAGACCTGGCGCTTGCGGATATATTTCAGATAATAAGCCTGAGCAAGAAGACCGGCACCCTGGTACTGAAGAGCAAGGCCGGGGCCGCCGTCGTCGTGTTCAGGGACGGCCAGGTCATCCAGGCCGCGACGGACAACCTGCGCGACACGCTCGGCAACATACTTATATCCAAGGGCCTGATAAACGAACGGGACCTGACCCGCGCGCTCGACACGCAGAAGAAGCTGGGCGGCGGGATCCGTCTCGGCCAGATACTGGTCGAGATGGGCTACCTCGGGCAGCAGGACTTAGAGGACACGATCCGCGGCCAGATAGAGAACATGATTTACTCCCTGCTTTCCTGGGAGGACGGGTTCTTCAACTTCGACCTGGGCGAGGTCACGCCCGGCGACAAGATAGAGGTCGTGACGCAGGAGTTCCTGCTCAAGGCCGGGCTGAACCCCGAGTACCTTCTGATGGAAGGCGCCCGGGTGATGGACGAGAAGAAGCGGGACGGCAAGGTTGCGGCGAAGGCCAAGGCGGCCCAGACCGTCGAGGCCTTCCCGGAGCCCAGGGTCGCGCCGGACAACGCCAAGAAGAAGGCGGCCTCGGAGTTCTCCGACTTCCTGGAGGAGCAGGGCATGGCCCCGTCCTCCACGAAGGTCTCCGGCGAGGAGAGGGCGGCCCTCGACCGTTCCCGCGAGATGAGCACGCTGAAGTCGATGTTCGAGGAGCTGAGGTTCCCGACCGCGACCGCGGAGATAACGCTCCTCGTCCTCCGGTACGCGAGCGAGGTCGTGAACCGCTCGGTCCTGTTCATGGTCACCCGCGAGGACGTAAAGGGGCTGGGGCAGTTCGGCATAGAGCTGAAGGAGGCCTCAGCCGACCACAGGGTAAGACAGATACGCGTCCCGGTCTCCGAGAAGTCCATCTTCACGGAGGTGGTTGCCAACAAGAGGTCGATGCTCGGGAGGTTTTCGCACACCGCGTGGGACGCATACCTCGTCAAGGAGCTGGGCGGCAGCGAGCCGGAGGAGTTCTTCCTGATACCCCTGGTCAGCAACGACAGGGTCGTGGCGCTCCTGTACGGGGACAACCTCCCGGACAGGAAGCCGGTCCCGAACATCGCCGGCCTTGAGATATTCGTGTACCAGGCGGGCCTCGCAATGGAGAAGGCCCTGCTCGAAAGAAAGATTATGGAACTTGAGAGGCTGAAGGAAAAGAATACGTAGTCCAACCTTGACAAGGGGTAAACCCTTCAGGCGGGGAGCGCTTAATGACCAGGAAAGTCCTTATAGTAGAGGATTCGAAGGCGATGCGGGGTCTCATCCGGGCGACGGTCGAGGCCCTGCCAGGCTTCGTCACCCATGAGGCCGGAAGCGGTTTCGACGCGCTGAAGGCGCTCCCGTCCCACCAGTTCGACCTGATAATCACCGACATAAACATGCCCGACATAAACGGACTGGAGCTTATCAGCTTCGTCAAGGGCCACCCCAACTACAAGTCCATACCGCTCATCGTGGTCTCCACCGAAAAGAGCGAGGAGGACCGCAGGCGGGGCCTTGCCCTCGGGGCCTCGGGCTACATAGTCAAGCCGTTCAAGGGCGAGGACCTGCAGGAACTTATCAAGAAGGTGCTGGGGGTGACGGTCTGAATAACGCTTGTCATTCCCGCGAAAGCGGGAATCCATTGTAATGCACAAGGTCAAAATGGACCCCCGTTTTCACGGGGGTGACAATGGAGGGCAAGCACGGGGCGACACGATAATTTTAGGGCACGGACTCCATACGGGCCATTCAGAGGCCGGCCACTACGAAATCTAATGAAGAGTCAGGGCCGACACACGGGTCGGCCCCTACATAAAAGCAGGTCCCTCGGCTTCGCTCGGGACGACGAGTTTCGCACGGAAGCCGTTTAGAAGTTCTTGGGCCGCCTTCTTTCAAGAAGGCGGGACTTTGTCGTAGATTCTTTCAGGAGATTTCCTCTTGGCGTCAGAAAAAGACGAACGGTCAAAAGGCGAGTTCCTGGCCGAGGCCGAGGACATACTCGAGGACCTCAACCAGCACCTCATCCAGATGGAGGCGATGGTCGAGGCCGGCTCGGTGGACCCGGACGTGGTGAACGCGATATTCCGGGGCGTCCACTCGCTGAAGGGGCTGTCCGGCATGTTCGGGTTCACGGGTGTCTCGACCCTGTCGCACAAGCTCGAGTCGCTGTTGGACGCGCTCCGGCTCGGCAAGGTGCCCATCACGCCGGAGGTCACGCAGGCCATCTTCCAGGCGCTCGACCGGCTGAAGGAGCTGTCCGAGGACATAAGCCGGAGCGGGTTCGAGCGCGCGGACACCACGGACATCGCCGCCGTGATAGAGGCCGCGATGACGGGCGGCGGCGGGGCGGACAAGAAGTCGCCGGTGGACGAGCTTGCCATAGACCCGGCACTGGTCGCGGTCCTGACGGAGTACGAGGAGCACCGCCTGAAGGAGAACGTAAAGGCGAAGAACGGGATATTCCTCGTCAAGGCCCGGTTCGACCTTATGACCTTCGACAAGGACCTGACAGCGCTGAACGACAAGCTGAAGTCCCTGGGCGAGATAATCAGCACGCTCCCGTCCTCCGGGATGAGCCCGGACATGGGCATCGAGTTCAACCTCCTGATGGGCACGAAGTCCACTATGGACAGGCTGGTCGAGGAAGTCGGCGGCCTGGGCGCGGAGGTCGTAGAGATAAAGTACAAGGCGGAGGAGAAGAAGGCCGCCTCCGAGGCCGCCTCGCCGACCATCAAGAGCCTGTCGAAGACCGTCCGCGTGGACATTAGCCGGCTCGACCACCTGATGAACATCGTCGGCGAGCTGGTGCTCTCCAAGAACATAATATCCCAGCTTAGCAAAGACCTGCGCGGCCTGCACGGCTTCACCGGCATCGCGGTGGACCTCCACAAGGCCACCCGGACGTTCGAGCGTAAGCTCGGCGAGCTTCAGGAGGGCGTGATAGAGGTCAGGATGGTGCCCATCGGCCAGATATTCACGAGGCTGACCCAGGCGGTCAGGAAGTACGCCGGCGACGTCGGCAAGGACATAGACCTCGAGATGTCCGGCGAGGACACGGAGCTCGACAAGCTGATGGTCGAGGACATGTCCGACCCCTTGATGCACCTCATCCGGAACTCGATAGACCACGGCATAGAGGCCGCCCAGGTAAGGGCGAGGCGCGGCAAGCCGGAGAGGGGCACCATCAGGCTGGACGCCTTCCCCAAGGGGAACCGTGTCGTGATAACCGTCGAGGACGACGGTGGCGGCATAGACCACGAGAAGGTCAGGAGGAAGGCGGTCGAGAGGGAGCTTATAAAGGAGTCGGACGTCCTGTCGAAGCGCGAGATAATGGACTTCATATTCATGCCCGGGTTTTCCACGTCGGAGAAGGTCAGCGAGGTCTCCGGGCGCGGCGTCGGGATGGACGTTGTGAAGAAGAACGTATCAAGGCTCTCCGGCATGATAGACGTCGAGACCGAGATAGGCGTGGGGACGAAGTTCACGATAACGCTGCCCATAACTCTCGCCATCATCAAGGCGCTGATAGTGGACGTCTCGGCCGAGACGTTCGCGGTGCCGCTGTCGTCCGTCCTAGAGTCCCTGATGATAACGAGGGACAGGATAACCACGATCGAGAAGCGCGAGGTCGTCTCGCTCAGGGGAGAGACCCTGCCGCTTCTGTGGCTCGACCGCGTGTTCAGCCTGCCCAAGTCAGACGCGGGCGACTACCTCTACGTGGTAGTAGTCGGCATCGCGGAGAGGCGGCTCGGGCTTGTGGTGGACAGGCTCGTCGGTCAGCAGGAGATAGTCATAAAGAGCATAGGCGAGAAGCTGAAGAACGTGCCGGGCATAGCCGGTGCGACCGAGCTCGGCGACAACGAGGTCGTGCTTGTGCTGGACGTCGAGGCGCTGATAGACGAAGCGACGCTGAGAAGGTAGGTTTGTTTTAATGGTGTCATTCTGAGCGAAGCGAAGAATCC
The DNA here is from genome assembly GCA_016212105.1 of Nitrospirota bacterium. Lineage (GTDB taxonomy): Bacteria > Nitrospirota > JACRHJ01 > JACRHJ01 > JACRHJ01 > JACRHJ01. Next base: position 95,598 of record JACRHJ010000013.1, on the reverse strand, counting down.
GCCTTTATACGATGTATTGTCATTCCCGCGAAAGCGGGAATCCATTGTAACGCATAAAGTCAACATGGACCCCCGTTTTCACGGGGGTGACAGGCAGGGGCCGACACACGGGTCGGCCCCTGCATAAAAGCATGGCGGGCAATGCCCACCCTACAATATCTCACAAAAGTTCTTGGGCCGCCTTCTTACAAGAAGGCGGGGTTTTCGCGGTTGTTTTACATGAAGTCGAGGTAGCAGCATGTACGAGGAGTTCTACGGCCTGAAGGCGAGGTGTTTCTCGAAGACGCCCGACCCGTCGTTCCTTTTCATGAGCAAGGGCCACGCGGAGGCGCTCGCGCGCCTCCAGTACGCGGTCGAGGAGCGTGACTTCGCGCTCCTGACCGGCGGCATAGGCTCCGGGAAGACGACGCTGTCGCGCGCCCTTATCGACTCGCTGGACGAGTCGTACAGGCCGCTCCTCATCATAAACCCGAGGCTCTCCCCTGCCCAGCTCCTGCGGATGCTCGCCAGGCAGCTCGGCGTCGAGAGGCCGAAGCATTTCAAGACCGACCTGCTGGAGCAGATAAACGACGCGCTTTACAGGATGTACGAGGAGGGCGTCTGCCCCGTGGTAATAGTCGACGAGGCCCAGCTCATACCCGGCAAGGACACGTTCGAGGAGATACGCCTCCTCACGAACTACCAGCTGGACGACAGGAACCTGCTCGCCCTGGTCATCATCGGGCAGCCGGAGCTTCGCGCCCGGCTGAAACGGCCCGCCTACGACGCGCTCCGGCAGAGGATAGGGATGAGCTACCACCTCGAACCGCTCGGCCTCGATGACACGGCGAGCTACCTCCGGCACAGGGCCGGGGTCGCGGGCAGGGAGGAAGACCTCTTCGACGAGGGCGCTGTCGAGGCGATACACAGGTTCTCCGGCGGGATACCGAGGGTGATAAACAACATCGCCACCGGGGCGCTTCTGTCGGGGATGGGCGCTGGCGCGGCGGTCGTCGCGCGCGCCATGGTGGAAGACGCGGCCCGTGACCTCGGGCTGGAGGGCTGATGGACCTGCTTGAGATAAGAAAGAAGGCCAAGGGGCTGAAGGACGCGGAAGCGGAGGCAGCGAAGGACGCGGCCGGCCCGGCTGAAGTGTCCGCCGAAGAGACGGCAACGTCGCTGGAAGCCGATCCGGTGACGGACGAGGGCGGTGCGCCCGCCGTCCCCGTGGCGTCCGCCGTGCCGGAACCCAAACCGAAAAGGAAAAAGGCCGGTGCCGGGCGCAAGAAGGCAAAGGCGACGGAGCCAGTCCCGGAGTCTGAGCCGGAGCCCGAAGACGATGCGGAGCTTGGCGACATGTTCCTGACGCTGTCCGAGGACGGGCCTCTGCCATTCGGTGCCGCCGGCGATCTGATGGAAGACGTCCCGGGACCCGAGGCCCCCGAAGAGCCGCCCGTCTGGGACCAGCCGCCCGCCGACGAGCCTCCGTCTCCGCCCCCTCACGCGGTGGACGACGGGCCGGGCGAGGCCGCCGACACCGGAGACGCCGTGGTCGAGTACCTCGCGTTCCGTCTCGGCAGCGAGGAGTACGCGGTCCGGGTCGAGGACGTGCTCGAGATAATAAGGCTCCAGAAGATAACGGACGTCCCGAGGGCGCCGGGCTTCGTCAGGGGCATAATATCGCTTCGCGGCGTGATAATCCCGGTGTTCGACATAAAGAAGCGGCTCGGCTTCGATGAGGCAGAGCACACGAGGGCGACGCGCATAGTCGTCGTGTCCGAGGAGGGCATGCCGCAGGGCGTCATCGTGGACAAGGTGACGGGGGTCGTGAGGTTCCCGATGAAGACTATTGAGCCCCCGCCCGCCGTTATAGGCGGCGTCGAGGCGGAATACATACAGGGCGTCGGCCGCATGGGCGACCGGCTTCTGATACTCCTAAACACAGGCCGCATCCTGGCTATGGAAGGGTGAAAATGTTCATCAGCCGCATGCAGACCAAGATTATAGCGATAGTCGTGGCCACGCTCATGGGCGGGTTCGGGCTCCTCGTATACATGACGCTCCAGAAGGAGGAGACCGAGCTGCTCGCCGCCAACCACTCGAAGACGGAGCTTCTGGCCTCGGCCATCATATCGAGTATGAAGACGGTCATGAACACCGGCCAGCCGGAGTCCGCGAGCGGTATGGTCTCGGAGCTGAGGACTGTGTCCGGCATAAAGGAGGTCCGCGTCTTCAACAAGGACGGCGACGAGATATACCTCGACGCGGGCTACCCCGACCCGCCCGCCGACGTCGAAGCAAGGGTGAGGGAGGCGCTCGCGACGGGCATCGTCTCCGAGCTGAAGGACAAGCGGTCGCTGACGCTCTTCAAGCCGCTCGTGAACGAGGAGAGCTGCCAGGGCTGCCACGGGAGCGACCACAAGTACCAGGGCGTCCTCGCCGTATCCGTCTCGCTCGAGAAGGTCTACGCCGACATCAAGGACCACAAGCTCATGGCGATACTGAACGCGTTTGCCGCGATCGCGCTTGTCGCGCTCCTGCTCGCGCTCTGGCTCAGGAGAGTCGTGCTTTCACCGATAGAGAAGGCGGTCGGCGTCATGACACAGATGGAGAGGGACAAGGACCTCACATACCGCATGGAGTCCGGGTCGAAGGACGAGATGGGGCAGCTCGCCGGGAGCTTCAACAGTTTCATAGACAGCGTCCAGAGGGTCGTCCAGAGGATAAACCGGATGAGCTACCAGGTCGGCTCGGTCTCTACGCAGATAGTCGTCAACTCTGCAAAGGTGGCGGAGGGCGCGCACGTCCAGGCGCGCGCGGTCGAGTCCTCGTCCGGCGGCATCGAGGAGATAAACGCCTCGATAAAGGGCGTAGCGGAGTCCGCGGACAGCCTGTACTACTCGGCTGAGTCCACGTCGTCCTCGATACTGGAGATGACCGCCTCGATAGACGAGATCGCGGGGAGCGCGGCGGTGCTGTCGTCCTCGGTAGACTCGACCGTCTCGTCCATCAGCCAGATAACCGCGTCCATCCGTGAGGTCTCGCGCTACGTCGGAGTCCTGTCGGACGCGGCCGACACGAGCGTGGAGTCAATCACGCGTGTGGCGAACTCCATCAGGGACGTCGAGGGCGCGGCCAAGGAGTCGGCCCAGCTCTCGGAGAAGGTCACGACCGACGCCCGGAGGCTCGGTATGGGGGCGATGGAGCGCGCCATCGAGGGAATGAGCAAGATCAAGAACGAGGTCAACCGCTCGGCTGAGGTCATCAACCGGCTCGGCGGCCGCTCGCGCCAGATAGGCGAGATACTGAACGTCATAGACGAGGTCACCGACCAGACGGAGCTTCTGTCGCTGAACGCTGCCATACTCGCGTCCCAGGCGGGCGAGCACGGCAAGGGATTCGCGGTGGTCGCTGACGAGATAAAGGACCTGGCGGAGAGGACCGCGTCGTCCACGCAGGAGATTTCCAAGCTCATCGCCACCGTCCAGGCCGAGGCCTCCGAGGCGGTGCAGGCGATGGAGTCCGGCAAGGCCGCGGTCGAGGAGGGCCAGGCCGTCGTCTACCAGGCCAAGGACGTGCTGGAGGGTATAGTGAAGTCGTCGGCGCAGTCCTCCGAGATGTCCAAGCGGATAGAGGACGCGACGATGGAGCAGGCGGAGGGCGCCAAGCGTGTCGCCGAGGCGATGGTCAACACCAGGGACATAGTCCAGTCCATACAGCGGGCGACGTCCGAGCTTACGCAGGGCTCCGACCAGATACTGCGCGAGGCGGACAAGGTCAAGGAGGTGGCGAGGCACGTACGGACCGCGACCGCCGAGCAGTCCAAGGGCTCCGACCTTATAATAATGGCGGTCGAGAACACCAACCAGCAGGCCCAGCACATAGCGAACGCGATTAACGAGCAGAGGAAGGGCAGCGAGGACATGGTCCGCTCGGTCGAGCGCATCAGGGACGTCGCGCTCGAGAACGAGACGCTGGCCTCCGAGATGGGCCTCGCGGTCGAGGAACTCGCCAGGCACATTGAGGAGCTGAAGGACGAGGTCGGCACATTCAGGATTACCGGGGCCGGCTCCGAGATAATCAAGCTCGGCCTGGTGCCGCTGGAGAGCCCGGCCCAGATGTACAAGAAGTTCTCGCCGCTCGCGGCGTACCTCTCCCGCAGGGTCGGGCGCGAGGTGGTCTTCAAGCTCACCTCGTCGTTCACGGACGCGGTAAAGGACGTCGGCACGGGGGTCGCGGACATCTGCTACATGACGCCGACGACGTACATAGAGGCGCACGAGCATTACGGAGTGTCGCTCCTCGCGAAGGCGATGAGGAACGGCGTCCCGTACACCCACACGATGATAGTCACGAGGCAGGACAGCGACGTCAAGCGCATCGAGGACCTGAAGGGGCGGACGTTCGCCTTTGGCGACGAGATGTCCACGTCCAGCTACCTGGTGCCGCGTTACATGCTCGCCAAGGCGGGCGTCAAGCTTACGGACCTCAGGGAGTACCGCTTCCTGGGCCACCACGACGACGTGGCCAAGGCGGTGCTCCTGGGCGAGCTGGACGCGGGCGGCCTCAGGGAGACCACCGCGAACCAGTACAAGGAGAAGGGCCTCCGGTTCATAAAGACCTCCGACGACATACCGGAGTTCAACTTCTGCGCGAGGCCGGGCCTCGACACCGTCCTCGCCGACAAGCTGAAGCTCGCGCTCACCTCGCTTTCGCCGAGGTCCGCGGAGGAGAAGCTCATCCTCACGTCGCTCGACAAGGACTACACCGGCTTCATAGAGTCCCGCGACTCGGACTACGACGGCGTCAGGGAGATGGTGCGGAGGATACAGTAGCGGACGGCGGTCGATTACAGGCATTACAGCCTGGTTGATATATTCAGTGCTTCGTTTCAGGAAGATTAATCAAGGGTAAGCAGTTATTGTCACATGCGAGTCAAGGAGGTATGAGATGCTGAGTATGAGGACAGGGCCTTTCCTGGTTGTGTTCGCGGCCGCCGTATTCGCTACGGTCACGGGCTGCGTCTCGATGATGGCAAGCAAGCCGATCATCCCGGTGAAGGAGTACGAGAAGCTGATAGTCGGCCGTCTCGACGCCGACTACGTCGGCGACCAGGCGTGCCTGGCCAAGTGCCACGCCCACGACCAGTACAAGAAGTACTTCGAGGCGTCAACGATGGGCGCGCAGCTCTCGGCCGAGTCCGGCCTGCCGCTGGTCAACTGCGAGTCCTGCCACGGGCCGGGGAGTCTGGCGATAAAGGGCATCAAGGACGTGGACGGCGTGCAGACCTGTGATTACGAGACGTTCATAGACCTGGATGGCCTGCCCAAGCAGGCACAGGCGCTGATATGCATGAAATGCCATTCGTCCAACGCGACGTTCAACCTGCACAACTGGAACTCCGGCGTCCACAACATGTCCGGCGTCTCCTGTTTCGACTGCCACAAGGTCCACAAGGGCGCCGACCTCAAGGTCCACCCCAAGGACGTGGCACAGCTATGCTACAGCTGCCACCAGTACATAAAGGCCGAATTCGCGCTCCCGACGCACCACCCGGTGCCGGAGCAGAGGGTTAACTGCCTCGACTGCCACGACCCTCACGGGACGGCCAACGAGAAGCAGCTGAGGGAGGCGACGGTCAAGGAGGTCTGCACCGCCTGCCACGCCGAGAAGGAGGGGCCGTTCGCCTACGAGCACGCGGACGTGACCGAGGACTGCCGCAACTGCCACGTCTCCCACGGCTCGGTGAACGACGGCCTGCTTACGTCCAAGATGCCGTACCTGTGCTACCAGTGCCACGAGAGCCACAGGGTCACTGGCTCTACCGACCGTGCCACGCGTTGCACGGACTGCCACACCGAGATACACGGCACGGATTCGCCCAGCAACAGCGCGACCAGGCCGGGCGTTTTCTTAAAGTAGGCATTACGGTACAACCTTGGGAGGCGACAAAATGAAAAACCTGCTTTATATACTGCTGATTGTATCTATCGTCTGCGTGGCCGCGCCGGTAATGGGCGGCGAGACGCCGGCGGACTACTCGGGCGCCGAGGCTGGCGCCGATGACGCGGCCGCAGTCGCGGAGGAAGACGGCTCGGCCTCGCTGGACGAGGCCGCCGCGTGGGAGGAAGAGGTAGCGGAACTCCCGCCGATGCACTTCAACCTCGAGCCGGAATTCAGGACCTGGCTTGGCGGGAGGGTGGTCGACGTGAACGGGGCCAACCGGGCCATGGAGTTCGGGTGGCCGCATTCGAGCGTCACCGGCGGGTTCAAGCTCCACTACAGCCCGCTCCCGCACCGGTTCGACGCGGAGCTGGACATGAAGAACCAGTACGACTACCAGACCGAGTTCGCGTATGCTTACAAAGATGCGGTTAAGCTCAGCTACATCGGCCTCGGCCTCTGGCACAACCTCGACCACTTAAAGCCGGTGACGGCGGCTACCTACTTCGAACTGGGCGGGGACGACATATACCACGCGACGGTACACGACAACAGGCTCCACCTGAGGCTCAAGTGGCCGGACAGGGCGTACCATGTATTCGGCGAGTTCCGCCAGTTCACGAAGGAGGGCAGCGTCCAGAAGAGGTTCTACGCAAGGAACCCGGGCGACACCGGCAGCGCCAAGTACGGCCAGACGCGGTCGATCGACTGGATAACCAGGCAGTACAGGGCCGGGGCCAACGGCCATTTCGGCCCGGTGGAGCTTGAGTACGCCCACCGTATAAAGACGTTCGACTCCCACAAAGACACGACGCTGTTCGACAGGTACAGGGTGGGCGCGACAACCTACACGGCCGAGCATGCCTTCATGCCGGAGATAACGACCAGCGAGGACGCCGTAAAGGCCCACACGGACCTGACCGGCAGGATAGTCGGCTCGGCCACGTTCGTCAACGGCGGCAAGGAGAACAACATATCAGACGCGAAAGTGGACTTCAGGCGCGCATACACGGACCTGACGCTGATGCCGTTCGAGCATGTGACCGTCGCGCTCCGTTACCGCTACCTTGAGCTCGACACCGAGACGCCGGACTTTATCTTCGAGCCGAACTACCCGGGCGCGCCGGCCGTAAAGAACCGGCCCACGAAGAACGCGGTAGACAGCCGCACGAACAAGGCGGAGGCGACGGTGCGTTACACGCCGTGCAACTGGTTCGGCATGAAGGTCGAGTACCTGTTCGAGAAGAAGGAGAGGTACAAGGAGGTCGTGTGGTACACCGACCCCACGATCCCCGGCATACTGCCGATACCGTCCGAGGAGAACCAGCATACGGTGAAGGTCGGCGTGGACGTAAGGCCGTCCAGGAGCCTCAAGGCCAAGGGCGCGGTGCAGTGCCTGTACAACAGCGACCCGGCCTATGCGATAAGGCCCAAGACACAGTTCACGGGAAGGTTCGACGTCGACTGGACGCCGTCCACGTCCGTCGCGGCTGACCTCTACTACCGCATAACCCGCGCCGAAAACAACAACGCCGAGATGAGGCTGTCGAGAGACAACGTCGGCGCGCTCGTGTCCTGGACGCCCGCCGAGAGGCTCTCGCTCAACGCGTCGTACGACTACACGAGGTACAAGAAGGCCCAGGAGATGGAATTCAACCTTCCTCCCTTCGCCGCGCCTACCGAGGACCACGTGACAAACAGGGACACGTCCCACATGTACTTGCTCGGCGCGGACTACGAGTTCGCGTTCCCGCTGTCTCTGAACGGGGAGTTCCACCAGTCATGGTCCAGGGGGCGGTTCAGGACAAGCGTCGCGAACGCGGGCGTTTCGTCCTCGTACATCGGCCCGCTCACCAACCTCAAGGTCCGCGAGACCGGCGGCGGCGTGACGGCGAAGTACGCCTTCCGTAACGGCTGGGGCGCCGAGGCGAGCTATAACCTGAACAACTACCAGGACATGCAGGACCAGCCCCAGGACGGGGACCAGGACGGCACCGCCCAGGCTGTGCTCGTGCTGCTGACCAGGAACTGGTAGGGTTTAATCCGTAATTATTGCGATGCATATTTTCAGGCAGGAGGATGACCATGCGGTCGAATAAAATAATCATGATGCTGCTATGCCTTCTTGTGCTCGGATTCTCCGGGCGGGCGGAGGCGGCGGAAAAGTCCATCGGGGTCGTGATGTCCGGCGACGTGCAGCGGTACCAGGACGCCCACAAGGCGTTCGTCGGCGCGCTCGCCAAGCACGGCTTCGACCAGAACAAGGTGGAGATATTCGTCCAGACCCCTAACCCGGACCCGATGTCCTGGACGAACAGCGTCAGGAAGTTCGTCGGCGTCGGCGTGGACGTCATCGTCACCTACGGCGCGCCGGCCGCGCTCGCCGCGCTCAAGGAGACCTCCAGCATACCGGTCGTCTTCTCATACGTCTACGACCCGCAGTCATGCGGGCTGAAGAAGGGCAACTCGACCGGGGTCAGCTCGAAGGTCCCGATGACCACGCTCCTGAAGACGCTCAAGTCCATAACGCCGTTCGCGAAGATAGCGGTAATCTACAACCCGGACGAGAAGGACTCCGTGGTGCAGCTCGACGAGATAAAGAAGAGCGCGTCGGGCCTCGGCTTCCAGGTGAGCGAGGTCGCCGCCAGGAGCGCCTCCGAGGTCAAGGGCAAGGTGCCTGGGGCGGCCAAGGACTCCGACTGCGTATACATCTCGTGCAGCGCGGTCGTGTCCAGGGAGGCCGTCGGCATTATCGGGGCTACCAACAAGGCCAAGACGCCCGCCGTGACCCAGGTCGCCGGACTGGCAGAGAAGGGCGCGCTCCTCGCGCTCGCGCCGTCGTCCGCGGAGCAGGGCGAGGCGGCCGCGGAACAGGTAGCGAAGATACTCAAGGGCGGTTCCCCGTCCGGCATGGAGGTCGAGAACGCGAAGAGGGTCGACCTCGTGCTGAACCTCAAGGCGGCCAACACCCTGGGCCTCAAGGTGCCCTTCGACGTCCTGAACGCCGCCACGAAGGTGATAAAGTAGGAGGCCTCGATGAAGCTGGACTTCACCATTAAATCGCTGAAATTCAGGGCGCTCGGCATGGTCACCGGGATGCTGGTGCTCGTGGTCACACTGCTGACCGTGGCGCTGACCTACGGGTTCACGAGCAGCTACACGGACGCGTTCCTGGACAAGGCGTTCGTGGTCGGGCAGGAGTTCAGGAACAACCTGTCCAAGGCGCTGAACCTCGGGCTTACGCTCGACTCGCTGGAGGGCGTGAGCGACGAGTGCATGGTACTTACCCAGAAGCACGAGAACATCGGGTACTGCATCATCACCGACACGGCCGGCAAGGTGCTTTACGCCGACGACCCGGGGCAGGTCGGGAAGGTTATGGACGACGCGGTCAGCGCCGCTGCGGCCAAGGAGGTGGAGGAGGGGAAGTACAGGACCTTCACCTACAAGGACAAGAAGTACTACGACGCCGTCATACCGCTCAAGGACGCAGAGGACAAGCACATCGGCGCGCTCCGGCTGGGGCTCGGCTACGAGGAGCTTGGCGCGAAGAAGGACCAGCTTGTGAAAAGGTCGGTGCTCATCGGCGTCGTCTCGCTGGTCATCGCCATTTTCGCGTTCACGTTCTTCATCACGAGGTTCATAACGGACCCGATATCCTACCTCGTGGTGACCGCGACGCAGATCGCCAAGGGCGACCTGACCAAGACCATAGACGTAAAGACGGAGGACGAGCTGGGCGCGCTCGGCGGCGCCATCAACACGATGGTGGCGAACCTCAAGAACATGCTCGGCAAGGTAAAGGACGCCTCCATAAGCGTGACCAACGCGACAGAGCGGATAGCGATAAACTCGAAGAAGATATCAGAGGGCGCGCTGGTGCAGCAGGAGCTGACGGAGTCCACTTCCTCGTCGATGGAGGAGATGAACGCCTCCATACGCGAGGTCGCGGAGAGCGTCGAGTCTCTCTCGTCCTCCGCGGAGTCGTCTTCCTCTTCCATCATGGAGATGGCCGCCTCGATAGACGAGGTGGCGAGCATCACGAACGACCTGTCCGCCTCGACCGAGTCTACGTCTTCTTCCATCATGGAGATGGCCGCGACGGTCAGGCAGGTCTCCGAGAACGTCGACGTCCTGTCGTCTGCGGCCGAGGAGACCACTGCGTCCGCGACAGAGATGGGCGCGTCCATCAAGGAGGTCGAGTCGGTGGCGAAAGAGTCCACCGGGCTGTCCGAGAAGGTCACGGCCGAGGCGTCTGAGCTCGGCATGAGGGCGGTAGAGAAGACCATAAAGGGCATGGAGGAGATAAAGGACACTGTCGTCAAGGCCGCGCACGTCATAGAGCAGCTCGGCGGCCGCTCGGAGGAGATAGGCGAGATACTGAACGTCATCGACGAGGTCACGGACCAGACGTCGCTCCTCGCGCTTAACGCGGCCATACTCGCCGCCCAGGCGGGCGAGCACGGCAAGGGCTTCGCGGTCGTGGCGAGCGAGATAAAGGACCTGGCGGAGCGGACGTCCTCGTCCACGTCCGAGATAGCGAAGCTAATCGGCGCGGTCCAGACCGAGGCGAGGGACGCGGTCGTGTCCATAAAGAGCGGCCGCGACAGCGTCGAGCAGGGCGTTAAGATAGCATACGAGGCAAAGGACGCGCTGGTCAAGATAGTCGAGTCGTCGTCGAAGTCGGCCAGCATGTCGAAGGGCATCGAGAAGGCGACGGTCGAGCAGGCCGAGGGGATACGCCAGGTCTCGGACGCGATGCTGTCCATCAGCGACATGGTGCAGCACATACTCAAGGCGACGCAGGAGCAGGCGAAGGGCACCGAGCAGATAATGATGGCCTCGGAGAAGATGAGCGAGATAGCCAAGCAGGTGCGTAACGCGATGGCCGAGCAGGCCAAGGGCAGCAAGCAGATCACGATGGCGGTCGAGAACGTCTCCGAGAAGGTGCAGCACATAGCCTCCGCGACGTCCGAGCAGAGGAAGGGCAGCCAGGAGATAGTAGGCGCGATAGAGAAGATAAGGGACATAACCGCTCAGTCCGTAACGCTCGCGTCCGAGATGGACCAGTCAGTCACGGAGCTGACCAGGCAGGCAGACGTCCTCAGGGAGGAGATAAACCACTTCGTGCTGATGTCGGAATACAACCTCGCGGACAAGACGCTCCGGATGGGCGTGATACCGATAGAGGACGCGTCAGCGATGAGGAGGCACTTCACCCCGCTCGCCGAGTACCTGTCCGACAGGCTCGGGGTCAAGGTCGAGGTGGTGGCCGGCCACGACATGTCGGAGACCGTGAACGACCTCGGGCAGGGCAGGACGGACATCTGCTACATGAGCCCGACAACGTACGTCGAGGCGAGGCACAAGTTCGGGGCAAAGGTGCTCGTCACCGCGTCCGCCAAGGGCCGCCCGTCCACGAACTCGGTGATCGCGACGCGAGAGGGCAGCGGCGTTAACTCGCTCGCGGACGTCGCCGGCAGGACGTTCGCGTTCGGGGACGAGAAGTCCTCGACCTCGCACCTGATGCCGAGGGCGGTGCTGGCAGAGGCCGGGATCAAGCTCCAGGACCTCAAGTCATACAAGTACATGCACCGCCAGGACGAGGTGGTCAGGGCGGTGCTGGAGGGCGACGCGGACGCCGGCGGCATGGCGGTGTCCATCGCCAGGCAGCACCAGGAGGAGGGGCTCCGCGTGGTACACGTCTCCGGAGACATCCCGAACTTCAACGTTGTCGCCGGCAAGAACCTGGACAAGGCAACGCGGGAGCAGCTGCGGGAGGCGCTGGCCGCCATGAAGGTCACGGACCCCGCCGCCGCGAAGGCGCTCCGGGCGATAGACCCGGAGTACGACGGCTTCGTCAAGTCTTCCGACTCGGACTACGAGGGCGTGCGGAAGATGATGAAGCAGATCTACGGCATAGAATACAAGTAGGAAGGGGCTTCAGATGGCTATAGACAGGCTCAGGCCGAAAGAGGCCTCGAGGGCGGTTACTGAGATGCAGCTCGCCGTCTTCAAGGTCGGGGGCGAGGAGTACTCCATGGACATCATGAAGATCATGGAGATAATCAGGCCCCAGAAGGTCACGAAGATACCGAGGGCGCCGCGGTTCGTCGAGGGGGTCATGAACCTGCGCGGCAAGGTGGTGCCCATCGTAGACCTCAGAAAGAGGTTCGGCGTGGACTCCGAAGGCGGCGACCCCAAGAAGGTGCGGGTCATTATCGTCCGGCTCGAGGGGCGCGTCCTCGGGATGGTGGTGGACGAGGTCTACGAGGTCATATACCTGAACTCCGACAACGTGGAGGCGACCCCGGACACCGTCAAGGGCACGGACACGGAGTACTTTACCGGGGTCGGCAAGGTAGGCGACAGGCTTATCGTCATACTCGACGTGGACAGGCTTCTTACCGGCGACGAGCTGAAGGGGCTCGTCGCGGCCGAGGAGCTTGCTAAAAGAGACGCGGGGCAGTCGCCCGCGTGACGCAGGTTGCGGTACTTCATATTTAGCTGGCAGCATTATGTGCAAACCATGCGAAGTAACAAAAGTCACTGGATTCCCGCTGGAGCCTGCCCCGGTATGTCTAAAGCCGGGGCGGGAATGACGTGTGCTTGTTCGTCTCCCCGTGCTTGACACGGGGTCCAGGAAGTTTGCCTATTATGTTGCTGAATTAATAACACCACCCAGCCCCCCTCTTATCAGAGGATGGGGGATTTAGGTAATCAACCGCCGGCACGTGGAGAACAAGATGCGCCGTAAAGGCCTCGGCGTCAAATTCATAGCCTCCGCCGCTGCGTCAGCCGCCATAGGCCTTCTGCCTGGCGGCGCGGCGCTCGTCATCTACGGCGACGGGCTGTCCGTCACGGCCGTGTCGTTCCTGGCTCTGCTCGGGGCGGGCCTCGCCGTCGCGTCCTTGTACTACGCCTTCGGGCTCCTCGTCATAGGCCCGCTTTCCAGGCTGTCCGGCGCGGTGGACGCGATGGCCGGGACGCCCGGCGCATCTCAGGATTCCGGACGCGACGAGCTGGACGCGATAAGGGCCGGGCTCGACAGGCTGGCCGGACGCATGGCCGGGATAGGCGGCGAGGTCGAGAGGTCCTCCGCAGACATGCTCGCCGCGGCCGACGGCATCTCCGCGCGCTGCCGCGAGGTGATCGACTACTCCGAGACGCAGATAGGCTCGGTCGAGACAGTGACCGAGGCGATGCGCGAGCTGAACGGCTCGGGCGGCATGATTTCCGAGAACGTGGAGCGCGTGATGTCCGTGGCGTCCGAGAGCGCGGTGGCGGTAAGCCAGCTCGCGGCTTCCGTCGAGGACGTCTCCTCCTCTGCGGGCGCGCTGTTCGACTCCATCGTCGAGAGCGCCTCGATGACCGACAGCATGGCGATGTCCATAGTCGAGACCGCCGGGAGCGTGGACCAGCTCGCCGCGCTGGCGAAAAAGACCAATGCCAACATCGAGAGCATTCAGGTCTCGTTCGCCCGGGTGGACAAGAACACCCGCCGCTCGGCGGAGCTAGCCGAGGAGGTCGTCTCGGACGCCGAGACCGGCAAGGTGGCGGTCCAGCAGACCATCGAGGGCATGGAGCGCATAAGGGAAGAGGTCGAGGGCGGGGCCGAGATGGTCAGGAGACTTGGGCGAAGCTCGAAGGCCATCGACGAGATAAACAAGGTCATAGCGGAGGTCAGCGAGAAGACCAACCTGCTCGCGCTGAACGCCGCGATAATCGCGGCCCAGGCGGGCGAGCAGGGCCGCTCCTTCGCGGTCGTCGCGGACGAGATAAAGGAGCTTGCGGAGAGGACCGGCGTCTCCACCAAGGAGATCGTGAAGATAATCAAGGCGGTGCAGAGGGACGTCACGCTCGCGGTCAGGTCCATGGAGTCCGGCCAGGCCAGGGTCGAGGAGGGCGTCGTCCTGACCGCAAGGGCGGGCGAGGCGCTGGGCAAGATCATCGAGGGCGTCGTCATCTCCAAGGAAGTGACCGGCGAGATAGCCTCGGCGACGGCGGAGCAGGTGGACAAGGTGATGCAGGTGAGCCAGGCGGTCGCTGGCATAGCGGAAATGACGTCGAAGATTTCCGGTGCGACCCAGGAGCAGGCGCGTTCCGCCGAGGGCGTCATGCTCTCGGCCTCGAAGATAAAAGAGCTGTCGATGGCGCTGAGGAAGTCCACTGTCGAGCAGGCGAAGGGCAGCCGGCGGCTGAAGGACGCGGTCGGCCAGGTCTCGGAGATGACGGGCCAGATGCGCCACGCGGTGAAGACGCAGCTGGACGACAGCGCCAGGATAGAGGAACTTGTGGCCCGCATACAGGACAGCGTCGTGGGCAACGTCGACCTGGTCGCCAGGATGAACGACGGGGTGGAGGTGCTCACCTCCCAGGCCAGGTCTCTCGGGAAGAAGGCGTCGGAGCTGAAGTCGTAACGGGCGAAGGTCAGGAGGTCCCCGGCATGAAGGACACCCTCAGGCTCAGGCTGTCGTTGTACATATCGCTGACCGTCCTCCTTGTAGGGGCGCTGGTCGGCGCCGTGGCGTTGTACGGCGGCTTCTGGCAGGCCCTCGCGGCCGCGCTGGCCGCGTTCCTGCTCGGGATACTCGCCGCGGGCTGGATAGCGGGCTGGGTATCGAAGCCGATTGCGGAGCTTGTCCGGGGCACGGCCGAGTTTTCCTCGGGCAACCTCGGCCACAGGGTGGAGGTCGGGTCTCCGGGGGAGCTGGCCGCGTTGGCGGCCGGCTTCAACGAGATGGCGGCAAGCCTGAAGGAAAAGATCGAGAGCCTCGACGCCTCCCGGAAGGAGGCCGAGGGCCTGACCGCGAGGCTGACCGAGTCGGCCGAGGAGTCCCGCCAGACGGCCCGGTCGCTCCAGCACATGAACGAGTGGGTGACCGACATGGCCTTCCGGCTGGAGGAGGCCAACCAGGAGCTGAAGGCCGGCAAGGTGCAGACGGACACGATAGTCCATTCGATCAGGGACGGCATCTTGGCGCTCGACGCGTCGGAGCGGGTGATCCTCATGAACCCGGAGGCCGAGGAGATATTCGGCGTCAGGGAGGAGCAGGCGAGGGGCGAGCACGTCAGGACGCTCGTGGACAAGCTCTCCGAGCGGGTCGAGGACTCCGGCGAGTTCCTGAAGAAGTACATGGCGGTGTCGTCCAGCCCGGAGACCGAGACGTCGTTCGTAGTGACGCTGGTCAGGCCTTACCGGAGGGTTCTCAGGAGGCTGTCCTCGGCCATCAGGGACGAGTCCGGCGGCATGAAGGGCCGGGTCGTCACCTTCAAGGACATCACGAAGGAAAGGGAGGTGGACGAGATGAAGACCAACTTCGTCTCCACCGTCTCCCACGAGCTGCGCACCCCGCTCACATCCATCAAGGGCGCGATAAACCTCCTGATGGAGAGCGATATAGAGGACGCGGAGACGAGGCGCGAGTTCCTCAAGATAGCGGAGCAGAACACCGACCGTCTGATAAACCTGATAACGAACCTGCTCGACCTTTCGAGGATGGAGGAGGGCGGGGGGCATATAAGGTTCACGCGGATAGACCTGAACCAGCTCGCGCGCGGCGTCGTGAAGTCCACGAGCGTCATAGCCAGGCAGTCGGGCGTGTCCGTCGAGGTCTCCTGCCCGGACGGCCCGCTGACCGTCCTGGGCGACAGGGAGAAGCTCGAACAGGTGGTAACCAACCTCGCAGGGAACGCGATTAAGTTCTCCAGCCCCGGCGGCAGGGTAAGGGTCATCACGAGCGTCCTTGAGGACGAGGTCAGGCTGACCGTCGAGGACGAGGGCGCGGGCATACCGGCGGACAAGCTCGACCGCATATTCGACAGGTTCTACCAGGTGGACATGTCCGCCACGAGGAGGCGGGGCGGGAGCGGGCTCGGGCTCGCTATCTCCAGGGCCATAGTCAAGGAACACGAGGGCAGGATCTGGGCCGAGAGCCCGACCAGCCACGGCGGAGCGGGCGCGCGGTTCGTCATGAGCCTGCCAAGGCCGCTCGTCGCGTCCCCGGAGGCCTCGTCGAAGCCCGCGATCGTGCCGGTCGAGGGCGAGGCGGAGACCATGAGCACCAATACGGTAATGCTCGTGGACACGGACCCTGACACTCTCGCGGCCCGCAGGCGCACGTTCGAGTCGGCCGGGTTCAGGGTAGTGGCGGCGTATAGCGGCACGGCCGCGCTGGGGCTCGCGCGTGAGACGCTGCCGGGCTTCGTAATCATAGACGCGGCGCTTCCTGACCTCGACGGTATGGACTTCGCGAGCATACTCAAGAACGACCCGGCGACTAGGGACATACACATAATCTTCGTGAACCAGCTGGACGAGGCCTCCGACAGGAGGCGTGCCGAGCTCGGCTGCGGGCACGTCCCGAAGGCGCTGGGCGACGATACGATGTTGACCGCGGTGAGGGACAAGCTGGTTTAGGATATTAACCCGGCTGCTGAATATTCAGATTAATCGCCGTTACTTCATAACGCCCCCCGGCCCCCTCTTATCTTAAGAGGGGGAGCACAAGGATGAGGCCAGGTTGTTAAAAATACGGCGGGCAAAGCTCGCCATAAGTTGGCCTCCATCCGTACAGGGTCGAGGGGATGCAAGGGGGAACGTTTCCCCCTTGTCCGGGGGTGCAAGGGGGCGCGCCCCCTTGAGCGTGCGTATGTAAGAGGATGTCCGGATATTCATCCGCCGGATTAATAATACAGCAAGGAGACTGTCTTGGAAAACGAGAGAGACGCCCTCGCGATGCTCGATGACGGCGACCCGGAGGTCAGGCGTCAGGCGGTCCTGGCGGTGATGGACTGCGGCCAGGAAGAGGCCGCCGCCCCGCTCCTGAAGGCCATCGGCGACCCCGACTGGCGCGTCAGGAAGACCGCGGTGGACGGCATCCTGAGGCTCGACCCGGGCCTTGCGTTCGAGGGGCTTTACAGGGCGCTGTATTCAGACGACAACGCGGGCATGCGAAACTCCGCCGCCGAGGCGCTCATCAAGATGGGCCCGCACGCGGCAGACGCACTGTCCGCGAGGTTCGCCGAGGCGGACGCGGACGTCAGGAAGTTCATCGTGGACATAGTCGGCGAGATAGGCGACCCTTGCGGGGGGCCTGCGCTGATGGCCGCGCTCGACGACGAGGACGTGAACGTGCGCGCCGCGGCCGCCGAGTACCTGGGGAAGATGAAGTACGCCGAGGCATCCGGGCGGCTCGTGGAGCTGCTACGCACCGAGGACCAGTGGCTCGCGTTCAATGCCGCCGCCGCACTCGGAGAGATGGGAGAAAAGGGCGCCGTGGGCCCGCTTATAGAGGCCGCGAAGGACAGGTACCTCAGAGAGGCCGCAGTGGAGGCGCTCGGAAAGATAGGCGGCGAGTCCGCGCTCCCGACGCTTGCCGAGGCGCTCACAGACCCTGCCCCGGTCATACGCGAGACGGCGATAAAGGGCCTCGCGCGCATATGGAAGGCGTCGGCGGACAAGCCCGGGACGTCGGCTTCCATATCCGGGACGCTCGGCCGGGACGGGCTGGACTTCATCGTCTCCTGCCTGGATGGCGAGGACGACGAGCTTCGGACGGCCGCGGCATGCCTCCTCGGCGCGGTGCGTGACAAGACCTCGGTCGAGGCGCTCGCCAGGCTCCTGCCCTACGAAGGCGCGCGCGACGCGGCAGCGGAGGCTATATACGAGATTTCGAAGGACGGGGTGGACCCGGTCCTGTCCCTGCTCGCGGACGAGGAAAGCGTCGTCCGCATGGTGGCCGCCTACGTGCTCGGCAAGTCCGGAGACGTCCGCGCCGTGGACTACCTCATCCCGCTCATAGACGACGAGAACGGACATACGAGGAGCGCGGCCGCACGGGCGCTCGGGCAGCTGGGGGACCGTAGGGCGGTCGGGCCGGTGCTGAGGCTCCTCAAGGACGACTACGAGGACGTGCAGGAGGAGGCGATAAGCACGCTCGGCATGCTTGCCGGGCCGGAGCTTGCCGCGCACCTGCCGGAGCTTGCGAGGGACGACGACCCCGGCTTCCGGAGGAACGTGGCCGCCCTCGCTGGCATGATGGACGGCCCGGAGGCATACGACCTCCTGACCGGCCTGGTAAGGGACGAGGAGGCTGACGTAAGGAAGGCGGCCGTGGCGTCGCTCGCCAGGTGCGGGGCGGACAAGGCGGTGAAGGGCATACTGACCGCCGTCACCGACGAGGACCCGGACGTCCGGCTCGCAGTGGTCAACGCGCTTTCGGCGTCCGGCTCGGAGCTTGCCGTCGAGCCGCTCATGCTGCTCATAAAGGACGTGGACGCCTGGGTCAGGGCGTCCGCCGCGCGCGGCCTGGCCGCGACCGGCAGCCCCAAGGCGGTCGAGGGGCTGATGCCGCTATTGAGGGATTCCTACGGCCCGGTAAAGATAGCCGCTATAGAGGCCATCGGCGAGACCAAGAGCCCCGGCGCGCTGGACGCCCTGAAGCTCTCGCTCGGGGACGCCGACCCGGAGATAAGGAAGGCCGCGGCCGGCGCGCTCGTGAACTACCCAGGGGCGGACCTCACGGCGGAACTTTCCGCGCTCCTCGCCGACCCGGACTGGAGCGTCAGGCTCGCGGCGGTCGAGGCGATAGGTACGCTCGGCGTGCCGGGCTACAGGGAACTGCTCGGGGGGGTCCTTGCCTCCCCGGACGAGGCGATAGTAAGGGAGACGGCGAAGAAGTTCCTCGAAGGGTGAACCGATGCTTTTTCAGGAAGACCTGATGGACCTTCCCGAGGACGTGTTCCGCCTCCTCAGGGATTATATAAGGGACTACTGCGGCATGTACTTCGACGACAACTCGAAGTACCTCCTCCAGCGGCGTCTCACGAGGAGGGTGCGCCTCCACCAGTTCAAGAGCTTCAAGGACTACTACCACTTCCTGACGTACGACCGCAGGAAGGAGGAGGAGCTGGTCGAGGTAATAGACTCGCTCACGACGAACGAGACGTACTTCTTCCGGGAGGAGGCGCAGTTGAAGGCCTTCACGGACGAGATAGTACCGGAGATAGCGAAGAGGAAGGAAGACCGGACGCTCCGGATATGGAGCGCCGGCTGCTCCACCGGCGAGGAGCCGTACACCATAGCCATGCTCCTGATGGAGAAGGGCTACTGCCCAGGCTGGGACATAGAGATAATAGGGAGCGACATAAACCAGAAGGTCCTCGGCTCGGCAAGGCGCGCGATTTACAAGAAGAGCGCGTTCCGCACGACCGACGACAGGCGGCTGGCCAGGTTCTTCAAGGAGGACTCACCGGGGAACTACAAGATAGCGGACGAGGTGAGGAAGATGGTGAGCTTCAGCTACCTCAACCTGTTCGACCCGTACAAACTGAGCTTCCTGAAAGATTTTGACTTGATTTTCTGCCGAAATGTTATAATCTACTTCGACATGGACTCGAAGAAGAAGCTGGTGGAGACGTTCTACAACAAGCTGGTGCCCGGCGGGTACCTCCTGCTCGGCCACGCCGAGTCTCTGATGAACATATCGGCGGCGTTCAAGCTGGTGCACCTGACGAACGACATGGTCTACCAGAAGCCGGCCAAAGTCGGGGTCGGCGCTCCCATCTGCCGGGACGGACGATAGGGGGGCGTGTTGGCAGGGATAGTTCCCGCGCCAACTCTCGATATCGTCATTCCCGCGAAAGCGGGAATCCATTTTCATGAATAACGTCAAAATGGACCCCCGTTTGCACGGGGGTGACAAACAGTTGTAACCCGCTCAGTTGTGGGCGCTATTAAAAACGCCCGATGAATCGGGCAGCTACATAAACCAGAATCAACGAGGGCCGGCATTTTTCCGGCCCCTACAGAAGGCAGCATAAATTGAAAATCATAAAAGTCCTCGTCGTGGACGACTCCGCCTACAACAGGGACGTCCTGTCCAAGATGCTCGACTCGTCGCCCTACGTGGACGTCGTGGGGACTGCCGCGGACGGCGAGGAGGCCATAGAGCGGGTGGTCAGGCTCAAGCCGGACCTCATCACGCTCGACCTCGAGATGCCGAGGATGGACGGGTTCACGTTCCTGCGCTGGCTGATGAAGTCCATGCCGCTGCCGGTGCTGGTCGTCAGCTCGCGCGCGGACGACAAGAGCGTTATACGCGCGCTCGAGTTCGGCGCGGTCGACTTCCTGCCCAAGCCGGTCGGGCCGGGCATGAGCATGGAGGACCTGCGCGCGGAGCTGCTGACAAAGGTAAAGACCTTCGCCCCGGTCGAGATGAAGCGGGTGAGCAACTCGGTCGCCCTCCTCGAACAGGTGGCGAGGGAGAAGCCGGCCGCGGGCATGCCTCCGCCACGGATGGGCGCCGACAAGGCGGCCGCGTGCGGCAGGTACGAGATGCTGGCCATAGGCGCGTCCACCGGCGGGCCGCCCGCGATCCAGGCGATACTCACAAAGCTGCCCAAGGACTTCCCCGCGGCGGTCGCGGTGTCACAGCACATGCCCGCCAACTTCACCAGGTTCTTCGCGGAGCGGCTCGACAAGCTGTCCGCGCTCGAGGTGAAGGAGGCCCAGCACGGGGACCTCGTGTTCCCCGGTCGCGCGCTCATCTGCCCCGGCGGGAGCCACATGGCCTTCGAGCGCGCGCACGGCAGCGTCAGGGTGGTACTCCGCGACATAAAGCCGTCCGACAAGTACGCGCCTTCCATAGACGTGATGATGACGTCCGCCGCGCATTGTTACGGCGGGAAGACGGCCGGAGTTATACTGACCGGGATGGGTAACGACGGGGCGGAGGGCGTCGTCTCGATAAAGGGCGCGGGCGGGGTTACGTTCGCCGAGTCCAAGGAGACGGCCGTCATCTACGGCATGCCCAAGGAGGCGGTCAAGTCGGGCGCGGTGGACCACGTCCTGCCGCTCGGCATGATGGCCGACGAGCTGATAAAGACCTGTTGCTGACAAAGAGACTGATATTTTATTCGGACGATAAGAGGGAGGCAGTTGTGGACCAGAAAGACGGGAAGGACGGGTTCAACCACATCAAGAACAAGGCGGAGGAGTTCCTCCAGGTGTTCAGGAAGGGTGAGGAGTTCACCCAGGAGGTCCTGAAGGAGAACGAGAAGCTCCGGTTCAAGGTGGTCCAGCTCGAAGAGGAAAACCGGATGATAAGGACCAGCGGCCCGGGCAACCTGAAGCCGCTCCAGGACAAGGTCGCCGTCCTCGAGGAGGAGAACCGCCGCCTGATGGAGCGCTACCGCGAGGTCGAGATGGAGAACAAGGACTTCGCCGAGAAGTACATCGAGGTCGAGATGGAGAATAACAACCTCGCCAACCTCTACGTTGCGAGCTACCAGCTCCACTCCACGCTCGACTTCGGCGAGGCGGTCAAGACCGTCCTCGAGATCATAATGAACCTGGTCGGCGCCGAGAGGTTCGCGGTCATGCTCATGGACGAGAAGACCAACGTCCTGACCGCCGTGGCCACCGAGGGCATACCCATCGAGGACATGCCGGCCGTGCCCATCGGCGAGGGGCGGATAGGCTCCGTCGCCCTCTCCGGCGACAGCTTCTTCGAGGAGGACATCTCCTCCGTGCCGGGCGACGACCTGCAAAACCCGATAGTCTGCATACCGCTCCAGATAAAGGAGCACGTCATTGGCGTGATAGTCATATACAAGCTGCTCCTCCAGAAGCCGAGCTTCACGGACGTGGACTACGAGCTGTTCTCCATGCTCGCGGGGCACGCGGCGACGGCTATATTCTCGTCGAAGCTGTACTCCCAGTCCGAGAGGAAGCTTGTAACCATACAGAGCTTTTTGGAGCTGATGAAGGACAAACCCGCCGGCGAGTAAGCCCGGTTAAACTTTACGGAGGACGTGATGCCCGATATTCATTTTCTTGTAGTTGAGGATTCACCGACCATGAGGCAGCTCATATCGTTCGCCCTGAAGAGGGTGCACGGCTCGAAGATAATCGAGGCCTCGGACGGCATAGACGCGCTCAAGAAGCTCTCGACGGCGAAGTTCGACCTTATCCTTACAGACATCAACATGCCCATCATGGACGGCCTGAAGCTCGTCTCGCTCATCAGGGGCAACGACCAGTACAGGGAGATACCCATAATAATAATCACGACCGAGGGCGCGGAAGAGGACAGGAAGAAGGGCCTCGCGCTCGGCGCGAACGCATACCTCTCGAAGCCCATACAGACGGCCGAGCTGCTCAAGCTGGTCAGCTCGCTTGTGAAGAAGTAGGGGGTGGCGGAAGGTTTCCGATAGCATGTCGTACTTGGCGACGGCATTCTCTCAGGTTTACCGATGGAAAAGGCATGCAAATATGATAAGACGCATTTATATTGACGGTTACAAGTCGTTCAAGGATTTCGAACTGACTATCGGCCCGCTTGCCGTTATCATGGGGCCGAACGCCACGGGCAAAAGTAACCTGCTCGACGCTTTGGCCCTGCTCTCAAGCACTGTTACCAACCCCACCCTGACTAAGGCTTTTTCCTCTCATAGGGGATTACCACTAGAGTGTATTTACGGCTGGACCCCCTCCGATGAATACGGAAGCAGAGACATAACTTTCGAGGTCGACCTTGAGATTGATGAAGATACGGAAAAAGAACTTAAAGAAGAAATAAAGGCTATTCGCAAGCCGTACATCGATAGCAAAGATGACATTAAGCATGAACTGCACGGTGACGTTCAATTTGATTCAACACCGCAGGAAAGGATTGCACTTTGCAGGCAACTTAGATACAGACTTGTACTGAGGGTAGACTTGAAGTCCGGTAACATAGGTGTATTCGATGAAAAGCTGGAAGCATTACGAAAAGATTTCACTGAAACCTTAAAAAGCCGGAACCCGTTTGTTGGAAAATCAAATGGTAAACTTTCGCTACGCATGGAGGGTCAGGCGCATCCCAGATATTTTGATGTCGGTATAGACCATACAATTCTATCAACGCCTTTGTATTTACCACATTATCAGCATATGAGCCTTGCAAAGCGGGAGATGGAAAAATGGGCGTTCTATTATTTTGAACCCCGTGAAATCATGCGGGCGGCAAATCCAATTTCAGAAGTGAAAAACATTGGCAGCCGAGGAGAAAATCTGACGGCGTTTCTAAATACTCTCGAAGCAGAAAATCCCAAGCAGTTCGCTTCATTGGTGAAATCACTTGCCCAGGTATTGCCGAGGGTTAAGGATATCCTCATCGAGCGTACTAAAGATGGGCAGCTCCTGCTTCACGTTACGGAAGAAGACGGGGAAAGGACCGCAAGGGTAGTCTCGGAGGGTACTCTCCGGATTATTGGTATCGCCAGCATACTATCCGCCCTGAAACCTGCGAATGTAGTTGGCTACGAAGAACCGGAAAACGGCGTACATCCCCGCAGGATTCAACTGCTTGCCGACTGGTTTATTGAATATGTTGAGACGATGCAGAAGCAGGTAATCATAACAACGCATTCCCCCATATTTGCGCGTTGTTTCGAATCGGAGCAGCTATTTGTAAGCCTTTGGGAAAACCAGAGAACGCAAATCATGCCGTTCAGCACATTTGGTGAATTATTCATGAAACAAGAGATTGACGATGCGCTCGAAGAGAACTTTGCGACCGGAGTTTACGGTGGGTAGAATTCTTCGAGTCGCCGTGTTTCTGGAGGACATCGCGCAGAAAGAAATAATCTGCGGTTTAATCGAACGAGTCGCCGCCGATAAGAAAATTGCTATCGAAATAGTTGTCCTTAACGATCAAAAAGGTGCATCGTTGGGGACCTACTATCGGTATTTGAGCGGGTTGAAAATAGGCCGTGCTATAAAATACGATGTTGTCGTGGTTTCGGTTGATGCCAATTGTTCTGGCTATAACGGAAAACGAAAACTTGTAGAAAAAGAGACCGGCGATGCATTAGGATTGACACCGCTTGTCCTGGCTTTACCAGAGCCACATATCGAGTGCTGGTATTTATTGGATTGCAAAGCATTGGCGACGGTCGGCAACATACCTACCCCCGATACCCCGCAACTTGGAAAATGCGAGAAGGATGTTTACAAAAAGATGTTGAGGGATGCCTTTATTGCTGGCGGGATAAGGCCACGTAGAGGCGGGGCCGAATACGGAGGAGATTTAGCAAAAGAAATGGATGTAAAACTCGCATCAAAACGAGATAATAGTTTCAAGAAGTTTATCGAAGACATTCAAAGTGCATTTAAATCAACGGTTATATCTTAACTGATATTAATTCAGGATCTTCAGCATCCTCTCACACGCCAGCAGGGCGGCCGCCCAGACCACGTCAATAGGCATGTGCCTGTCCGCGTTTCCGTCGAAGAGAAGGCTCGCCCGCGCGGGAAACTCCTCGTCCATGAGCCAGAGTATCATCGTCATCGAGACGCGCGGGAACGGCCTGAACCCGATTGCCGCATCACCCAGCCTCACCGGCGCTCCGCCAAGCTCCGCCATCCCCGCCCTCAGGAAATAATCACCGTCGCTTCCGTACTTCTTCGCTATCTCGTCCGTCGGCAGGACGTGTGTGCCCTTGAGGAATATCTCGCCGCCGGTGAACTCCTTGACCAGCACGCCGGACGGCTCAACCGCGCGGGCGTTCACGAGGTAGACGGGTACAGCGAGGCGTAGCAGGATTTCGTCAGCGCGTGACGGGTTTGAGAGGTTGGATATGGTCCGCGTGGCGGGTGAAACGAGGTACTCCTCGCCGAAGACAGTCAGGGTGTAGCTGCCGGACGCGGCGTCGTAGGCAGCGAGGCTCCGCTTCACGACCGACTCCGGGCCGGCGGCGGCCAGCTCGCGCCAGGCCTTGTCCTCGCCGGATTCTATGTTGTAGGCGTCTTCGGGCAAGGTGTATCTTCTTGCTTTCATGTAGGGGCCGACCCGTGTGTCGGCCCTGCCTGTCACCCCCGTGAAAACGGGGGTCCAATTTGACTCGGCCATTACAATGGATTCCCGCTTTCGCGGGAATGACAATCGGCTTGAGGGGGCGTCGCACCCTACAAAGACCCACGCGTGCCGGGCGTGTCGAGGTCTTTTACCCGTCCGCCGCACACATATGCGTCAACCATGCCATACACCCACACGACGGCGAACGCGGCCGTTAGCCGGAGGAACGTCTCCCTGTTGGATTCGAGGACGCGGCGGGCAATGCCGAAGAGGTCCAGGAGCACCTCCTCCGGGGGCATGGACGAAGTGGCCTCGGACATCCCGGTCCATGTAAGATAGAAAACCGCGCCGACGATAATGAGCGTTATGGCGGCAAGTATCCCGCCCTTTACGTACTGCCTGTTGTATATCTGCCCCGCGCCGGGGCAGGCGAGCCCGGACAGGAGCGCGGCGACGAAACCTCGGCTCAAGGCTTCCTCAGCCCCGCGAGCCTGTAGAAGGCCTTGTAGTCGAAATGCTCCTCCATCATCCAGCGGGCGCTTTCCACCTTGCGCTCCTCGCGTATCCTGACCTTGCCGAGTACGGCCTCGAACCGCTCCACGGTGGTGAGCGTGTCGTGCCTGACCACGATGATGGGGACTCCGGCGGTGCGTGCCTTGGCGATTATCAGGTTGTTCGGCAGCATGTCGCCCGTCAGGACGAGGCAGCGGGTGGACGTCTCCAGCGCGGCGAGCTGTATGTCCGAGCGGTGGCCGCCGGTGACTACAGCCTTGTTCGGCGTCTTCCGGAAGTATTTGAGCGCGCTCTCCGCGTCCATCGCGCCTATGAGGAAGTTCTCGACAAGCTCGTCGAGCCTGTCCTCCGCGCACAGCACGCGGCCGCCGAGCGACTCGGCGAGCTGGCCGACGGATATGGAGTGGAGCAGCTTGTCCGCCGGTATTACGCCCAGGAGCGGGATGCCCTTTTTCTTGAGGAAGGGCCCGGCCATCCCCCGGACGAAGTCCACGCCCTCGGCCGGGACCTTGTTGACCACGGCGCCTATCAGCCGGTCTCCGAGAAGCTCCTTCACGGCAAGCAGACAGTCCACGCAGACCTCGCCTTCGAACGGGTCCACCATCAGCACCTTCGCGTCCATCTTTGGTATCAGCCGGAGCGCGGAGATGCCGATGAACGCGCCGTCGTAGACGTCGCGCGCGCCGCCGACAAGGAGGGCGTCCCTGCCCTTCGACAGCGCCTTGTGTGCCTTCATCACGGCCGTGGCCAGGTCCCGGCCCCTGCCGCGCAGCGCCTCGGCGTACAGGTCGTGCGTGTAGACCACCGGGCATATCGTCCCGACAGGGTCGTCGAGGCCGAGCGTCTTCTTCATGAACGAGGCGTCGCCGTCCATAAGGACCCCGTCCTCCACGACCGGCGACCTGCCGAATGGCTTCATGAAACCCGCCGAGATGCCGTCCGCCCGCATCCTCAGGCCGAGCCCGAGTGTAACCAGGCTCTTGCCGGAGTAGCCCGTGGTGGAGACGATGTATATCGAGACCATCCGCATACCTCCTATTTTAGCGTCAACCTCGCGTCCACGGTGACCGCGCCCCGGCCCTCCTCCATGACGAGGAACGGGTTGATGTCCATCTCGACTATGTCCGGGAAGTCCGTGACGAGCTGCGATACACGCAGGATGCCGTCGATTATAGCGTCCATGTCGGAAGACTTCTCCCCACGTAAACCTTTAAGTATCCTGTAGGTCTTTATCTCCTCGACCATCTCCCTGGCGTCTCTTTCGTCGATGGGCGCGACCCGGAAGGTCACGTCCTTGAGCGCCTCGACGTATATACCGCCCATGCCGAACATCAGAAGCGGCCCGAACTGCGGGTCCGCGCTCATCCCGATAATGACCTCGCGGCCTCCGGACACCATCTCCTGCACCATGCAGCCGAGGACAAGCGCGGACGGCATCAGCCGCCTTGCGTTCGACGTTATCTCGAGGAACGCGGCCTCGACCGCCTTGTCGTCCTTCACCCCGACCTTTACGCCTCCGACGTCCGTCTTGTGCAGTATGTCGGGCGACGCTATCTTCATCACGACCGGGTACCCGATGGAGCGCGCGGCCTTGACCGCCTCGGAAGACGTCACCGCGAGGACGTTACCTGGCACCCGGAAGCCGTACGCGGTGAGCACCTCGCGCGCGTCCTTCTCGCCAAGCTCGCGGCCTCCGGAGCCTATGGCCTTGGATATGGCCCTGTGCACGGAGGCCGAGTCCACATCGAAGTGTTTCGGCTCAGGCGGCGTCTTCTCTCGCGCGGAGCGGTAATGCACCAGCGCCTCGAAGGCTTTGACACCGTCCTCCGGGTACGGGTAGACCGGGAGGCCCGCCGCGTTCAGGAGGTCTATGCCAGCCGCGACCCTCTGCCCGCCCATGAAAGAGGCGAGCACCGGCTTGCCCTTTTTGGCGCGGACGGAGGTAATCACGCGGGCGGTCTCCTCCACGTCGGTCATAGCCTGCGGTGTAAGTATCACGAGCGCGCCGTCCACGGACGGGTCGTCCAGGACCGCGTCCAGCGCGGCCTCGTACCTGTCTGAGCGCGCGTCTCCTATGACGTCCACGGGGTTGAAGAAGCCCGCTGAAGGCGGAAGCTTTTCGCGGAGCCTCGCTATCGTATCCGGCGAGAACTCGGCCATCCGGGCGTCAGACCGCTCGGCCGCGTCGGCCGCGATGATGCCCGGCCCGCCCGCGTTGGTCACGACCGCGATGTGCGGCCCGGCCGGTATGGGGCTCGCCGCGAATGCCTGGGCGAAGTTGAAAAGCTCCTGTATGGTGGACGCTCGGAGCACCCCGGTCTGCCGGAATGCGGCGTCGAACGCGCGCTCCGAGCCCGCGAGGGAGCCTGTGTGAGACGACGCCGCCTTCGCCCCGGCGGCGGTGCCGCCGGATTTGGCTATTATCACCGGCGTCTTCCTGACCGTCTCCCAGGCGCGCTCCATGAACAGCCTGCCGTTTTCCACGCCTTCGATGTAGCCGAGTATGACCTTCGTCTCCGGGTCGTCCGCGAGGTAGGCCATCATGTCCAGCTCGCTCACGTCGGACTTGTTGCCGAGGCTGACGAACTTCGAGAAACCCACGCCACGGGACAGGGACCAGTCGAGTATCGCGGTGCAGAGCGCGCCGGACTGCGAGAAGAACGCGATGCTCCCCTTGTGCGGCATGGACGGGGCGAAAGAGGCGTTCAGGCCTATGGCGGTGTTCAGGAGGCCCAGGCAGTTGGGGCCGAGTATGCGGACGCAGTTCTCGGACGCGGCCGCGAGCATCTCCCTCTCGGCCTCGTGGCCCTCCGGCCCGGTCTCCTTGAAGCCCGCGGTAATGACCACGGCGGCGGTTATGCCCTTCCTGCCGCAGTCCCGTATCACGCCCGCCACATGCGGGCTCGGCACGGCGACGACGGCGAGGTCCACCGGCCCCGGGATGGACAGGACGTCCTTGTATGAGCGGAGGCCGTTTATCTCGTCCGTCTTCGGGTTTACCGGGTAGACCGCGCCCTTGTAGCCGTAGGCCAGCATATTGGAGAGTATGCTGTGCCCGACCTTGCCCGGCTCGCGTGCGGCCCCTATGACGGACACGGAGGCCGGGTTGAAGAATTTGTCGAGCAAAAGGCGCTCCTGTATATGTAGGGTGGGCTATGCACCGATCGTCTGACGGCTCGGCGCGCCGAGGGCGTCGCGCCCTACAAAGACCTCGAACATGTAGGGTGGGCTATGCCCACCGATTATTATTGGTGGGCGCAGCCCACCCTACTACTTATCCCTTGATTGTCACCCCCGTGAAAACGGGGGTCCATTTTGGCTTTATGCTTTTCCAATGGATTCCCGCTTTCGCGGGAATGACAACCCGGCGGGTTGAATAAATATTACCGGAGGAATCGGCGGGTGTCAAATCTGGAAGGGGTCAGGAGACCCTGGCAGCGCTGCTGATGAGCTTCTCGATACGCTGGTTCAGCTCGGCCGGGGTGAACGGCTTCGTGATGTAGTCGTCCGCTCCGGCGCTCATGCCGCGCTCCCTCTCGTGCTGCTGGGCGGCCGCGGTGAACATCGCCACCGGTATGTCGGACGTGCGCTTGTTCTCCTTGAGTATCCTGCATACCTCGAGCCCGTCTATGCCGTGCATCCAGACGTCTAACAGGATGGCGACCGGCTTCTCCGAGAAGGCCTTCTTCAGCCCCTCGAACCCGTCCTTGGCGACCGAGACGCTGAACTTCTTGTCGAGGATCAGGCGGGTGAACACTATGGTGTCCTCGTCGTCCTCGATTAGCAGGACCCTGGGCTTCTGGGCCGCGACCTTGGGCATGTTCGGGACGGAGGCCTCCGTGCGCGCAAACGCCTCTTTTTCCATGACCGGGAGCGGGGCCTCGGCCTTGGATACGGGCTGCTTCATCGGGACGAGCATGACGAACCGGCTGCCGGGGCATCTCTCGGCGTCGCTGCAGTCGCTCTCCGCCCAGATTCGGCCGTGGTGCGCCTCGACGATGCCCTTGACTATGGAGAGGCCGAGGCCCGTGCCTCCGCCGAGGAACTTGGACTTGCCGGTGGAGTGCATGTCCACGTCGCCGGCCTCGAAGAACTTGTCGAATATCTTTTCGAGGTCCTCCTTGTTTATGCCTATGCCGGTGTCCTCGACCACGAACTCCAGGTAGGTGTCGGACGAGAGTATGGAGTTGTCGAACGGCACCGGCTTTATCTTGCCCTTTTCCCTGTCCACCTTCACCTTGCGGCCGCTGACGGTTATCCTGCCCCCGTCCGGGGTGTACTTCACCGCGTTCCCTATGACGTTGATGAAGCACTGCTGAACACGGTCGAAGTCGGCCTCGAACTTGGGAAGAAGCTCCAGGCCCTCGGTCTTTATCGCCACCTCGCGCCCGCCCATGAACGTCTTTATCTCGTCTATGGACGAGCCGACCACGTCCGATGCCGAGATCCAGCGGAGCTTGAGGGGCATACGCCCGCCCTCGATCTTCGCGACCATCAGGAGGTCCTCGATAATGTCCCGGAGGCGGGACGCGCCTTTGATGGCAATCTCCAGCATCTCCCTCTGCTCGGCTGAGATCTCGCCCAGGTCGCCTGCGAGCATGAGGTTCAGGTAGCCCATCACCGAGACGAGCGGGGTGCGAAGCTCGTGGGAGGCGAGCGAGAGGAAGTTCGTCTTCGTCCTGTCGAGCATGCGTAGCTCGCGGTTCGCGCGCTCGACCGTGTCGAGGTTGTCCACGAGCTGGCGGTAGAGGTATGCGTTCTCGACCGCCATTGCGGCGGTGGAGGCGAAGGTGTTCATGATGTCGAGCTTGTCCTTGCGTATGGGCATTGACGTACGCCTGTTGTCCGCTATGAGCGCTCCGACGCATCGGTCCTTGCCCACCATCGGGATGACGGCGAACTCCTTCAGGTTCAGGGACTCCTCGACGTGCTTGGGGACGCGCGAGTCGAGGGACGCCTGGGCGACGTACTGGACGCCCCGCTCCGAGACCGCGGCCGCGAACACGCTGCTGCCGTCGAGCGGCTCGGAGAACGGCGGCCTGTCCTTCCCGTCGAAGCCTATGGCGAGCCTCTCGGTCAGCGTCTTCGAGCTGTCGTCCACGAGTGCGAGCAGCACCCGCTCGTAACCGAGGCCGACGGTGGTGTCGCGCACGACGGAGGAGAGGATGTCGTCCAGCTCGATGCTAAGCCTGAGGCGGTCCGTCGCGTCGTGGAGGAACGACAGCTCGGCCACCTTCTCGTTCAGGTGCGAGCCCTTCAGCTCCAGCTCGGCCGCGGCCTCCTCGAGCTGGGCGTAGGAGTACTGGAGGCTCTCGTTGGCGGTCTCGAGGTCGCGGTACCCGTCCTGTATGCGCTCCTCCCTCTCGCGGAGCGACTCGGCCATCCGGTTGAAGGAGCCCGCGAGCTGGCCGACCTCGTCCCTGGACGAGATGACGAGGCGGCGGGAGAGGTCGCCCTCGGCGATCTGGGACGCCGTGCCGGAAAGCTCGACTATCGGGTTGACTATCTTCCTGCTGACCAGGAAGGACACGAGCGCGGACGCGAGGATGAACGTGAACAGCGCGACGAAGAAGGACTTGATGAGCAGCGGGTAGATGTGCGCCGAGACGGAGTTGTACTTGAGCCCGAGCCGGACGGAGCCGAGCAGCTTGTGGTCCGTGTCGAATATCGGGATGGACACGTCGTAGTACCTGACGTCGTCCTCGGTACGGGTCTGGACGACGTAGTCGGTGGCGGCGGAAGCCTTGACGGACGCCGGGTCCCTGAGGAAGCGGCCGGCGAGGAGCGGGTCGTTGTGGTAGAGTATCCTGCTCTGGGTGTCCACCAGCATGGCGTACCCGATGTCCTTGTCGTCCTCGATTATCTCGCGGCAGGACTCGTTGACGCCCTCGAGCGCGTCCAGGGGCAGGCCGAGGTTTATCGCGCGGGCGAGCTGTTCGCGCAGGTGCTCCCCGAGTATCCGGGTCTTGGTCTGGAGGGTCTCCTTCTGGAAGCTCGCGAACCCCCAGGAAAGGATGAGCGTGTTCGCGCCCAGCACGAGGGAAAGGGTTGCAAAGACGACCAGCAGGGCTCTTGTCCTGAGGCTGTTCTTCATGCTTCCTTTCTTGGGATGTCGAGGGAAAAGTGAAGATATTTTAATATAATAGATGCATCATTACAAAAATGCAATAGAATTTTGCAGTACCAGCAGTTCAGGCGGCATGGAACAATGCAATCTGCCGAAAGTTTTTGGGCCGCCTTTTTACAAAAAGGCGGGACGTGGAAGTGTCCTAATGTTTCTCCGGGGCGGCATCGCCCACCTCGCGCGACGGCGTGCAGCGGTTCCTGCCGTGGCCCTTGGACCAGTAGAGTGCCTGGTCGGCCTTCGCGATAAGCCCGGCCTTGTCGCCCGCGTCCACCGGGTGGCTCGCGCAGCCGACGCTTACCGTGATGGGTATGTTCTTGCCGTCCAGAAGGAACCGGCTCTTCTCGATGGTCACGCGGATGCGCTCCGCCATCTGCATCGCGCCCTTCTCGTCCGTGTTCGTGAGGAGCGCGACGAACTCCTCGCCTCCGTAACGGGCCGCGATGTCCGAGTCCCGGACCGTGTCCTTGAGTATCTTCGATACGCGCTTCAATACCGCGTCCCCGACGGGGTGTCCGTAAGTGTCGTTCACCTTTTTGAAGTGGTCGATGTCCAGCAGGAGTATGGACAGCGGGCCGGGGTACCGCGCCACGCGCGCGAACTCCGCGTCCGCCTTCTCCTGGAAATGCCTGTGGTTGATGAGCCCGGTCAGCCCGTCGGTCGTCGCCATCTGCTGCATCATGTAGTGCAGCTTCGCGTTGGCTATGTTGACCGCGACCTGGTTCGCTATGATGGACAGCACGTGCTGCTGGTATCCGGTTATCGCGTCCGGCTCCCGGAGCGACAGCGTGAACAGCCCCAGCACCTCGTCGTGGCTGACCAGCGGTATGCCGAGGAAAGACCGGCATGAGGCCTGGAGGTCCTTGACGGGGAATATAGGCAGCTTGTCGGTGCGCTGGTCGAGGTCCGAGAAGCTGAGCGGCTGGCGGTTCTCGACGATCCAGCCGAGCAGGCTACCCTCGACGGCCACCGCGTCGGCAGGGGGCTGCATCGGCCCGTAGCCCTTTATCGTCCTGAACCGCACCTTGCCGCCCGCCTCGGTCAGGGCGATGG
Organism: Nitrospirota bacterium; assembly: GCA_016212105.1. Taxonomy (GTDB): domain Bacteria; phylum Nitrospirota; class JACRHJ01; order JACRHJ01; family JACRHJ01; genus JACRHJ01. Next base: position 63,144 of record JACRHJ010000013.1, on the reverse strand, counting down.
TGAGGTTGTCGTAGGGCAGGATGTCCTTTGAGAGAGTAGCGAGCCGCTCCAGTATGTCGCCCAGGTCGAGCGTGGAAGACAGCTCGGAGCTTATCTTGTGGAGCGCTCCGAAGTTCCTGGCTGAGTGGTCCGCCTGCTGGTACTGCCTCGCGTTCTGGAGCAGGTACAGCGCGATTCCCGCGAACCGCTCCAGCACGTCCTTCTCGACGTCCGTGAACGCGTCCGGCTGGGAGGAGTCGAGCACTATGACACCCTCCAGGTAGCCGCCGTTCATTATCGGCGCGGCTACCAGCGAGCGCACTGACTCCTCGTTCTTTACGTATCCAATGCCCCTCGCCTTGCCGTGCGTGACCAGAGGCTTTTTCTCCTTGGCCACCCAGCCGACAAGCCCTTGGCCCGCGGGTATGGTGCAGTCCTCGATTATGCCCGCGCCGCCCAGGTAAAGCCTCAGGAACAGGCCGTCCCCCCCGCTCTCCGGCATGAACAGGAGCGCGTTCTCGGAGGGTATCGCGGAGCGGGCGGTCTCGAGGAGGTCTTCGAGTGCGCGGTCGAGCGTCGCCGCCTGGTCGAGGAGCCTGCCCATCTTCCCCACGGGGGAGATGTGTCCGACCGTCGGGTCGGGCGTGTCTTCGGTGTCGAGCGAAAGCGCGCCCTCCTGCAGCCGTTTCACGGCCTTGACAGCCCGCTCCCGCTTCCTGTACTCGGACTGGAACAGCCTGCCGAGGACCAGCGCGGCGGCCACGAGGTACGCGCCGAAGACGAGGAGGCTTATGGACTTCTCGAGGTCGAGGCCGTCAGGCGTGACGACGGCGTTCAGAAATTCGAGACCGAATATCAGGCCCGCGACCGAGAGGTTGAAGCCTATGGAGAAGTAGAGGGCGCAGAGGGCGACAACAAGATATGCCATCGGCTGGAGCCATGCCCTGTCCGGGCCGAGCAGCGACGCGAAGAGGTTCACCGCGAGGATGAGCGGGACGATGAACTCGAAGTCCGTCCTCGACTGCGGGCCGCCCGCGCGCAGCATCCGCCAGCTCCCGGCAAGGAGCAGGACGAGTACGACGCCGGACCAGACCGCCGCGGCCATCGTGCCCCATGCGAGCCCCCACAGCGGGCTGACGGCCGCGGCCAAGTATGCCGCGGACACGGCGATGAGGAACCTGTTCCTGCCGATGACGCCTTCCGCTGATATTTCCCTGCCGGATGACATTACATAAACCTCGAAGAACAAAGTCCCGCCTTCTTGAAAGAAGGCGGCCCAAGAACTTTTGTGAGTTAAGAAAAGGTACGGCAATTCACGTTTTAGTTGAACGTCATTCCCGCCCCGGCCTTAGGAGTACCGGGGTAAACTCCAGCGGGAATCCAGGGACTTTCGTCAATCAAGAAACAAGCCCGGAACCAAGTCACCGGACCCCCGCGTTCGCGGGGGTGACAGGCAGGGCAGGCACGGGGACCTGCCCCTACATAAAGGCAAACGAGGCTACTTCCCCCGCTTGTTCATCTCCTCTTCGTAGTGCTTCCGGAACATCACGTCCCATTCCGGGCTGCCCTCCATTATGCGGCGCGAGTAGGACTGTATCTTCTTCCTGACGATGTCACCGACCTCGTCCTCCTCCTTAACGCGGCGCGCGATGAGCTGTTTCAGCTCGCGGCGCACCTTCGCGTCGTCCGCGAGAAGCTCGGCCGCGCCGCCCTTGACCAGCGCGTCGAAGGCGACGTGCGAGAGGTGGCTTATCTTGTCTTCCGAAAGGCGCATATCGTATTCTCCGTGTGCTCCCCTCTCCCCTCGCGGGTGTACGGGGCTGGGGGTGAGGGGGAATTGCTATAGTACCAGGCCGCGCTCGCGCACGAGCTTCTTCTTGACGAGGTCGAACATCGTCTTGTAGTCCATGCGGCCCGCCGCGATGTCCCTCTCGTGGGCCTTCAGTATCTTCTCGACCTCCTCGTTCAGCCTGTCCTCGGCCTGGAGGTCGTCGGTCAGGGCCTTCTCGACCATCGCCGAGGCCGTCTCGGCCGGTACCTTGAGCTTCACAAGGCCGTGCCTGGACAGCTGCGACACCATCTCGTCCGACAGAGACCTTACCTGCATGGGCGTGAGTTTCATGTCTACTCCGGCTGTTGGGGTGTATTTTTACCGCATACATTATAAACCAAAGGCGGGATAAATCAAACCCTTTATTTGGCCGGGCCTGTTGACACCCCGGCCATGTTATGATAACTTGGCCGGAATACCGGAGGTGCCAAAATGAGAGACTCATCCGTCAAGCTCTGCCTGATAAGCCTGTGCGCCGCGCTCGCGGCCTTCGCGCTCACCGGGTGCGGGAGCATCTCGCCTTATGAGGAGAATATGGAAGCGGAAGACAAGCTGTACCAGTACGAAGGCAACACTGTGCGGTACACTGTCCCGGACGTGATGGTAGAGGTCTCGTACCTGTCGCCGGAGAACCTCGACGTCTACTTCTCGCTCCTCAAGGACGGGAAGTACAAGAATCCGTTCCCGCCCGGCCCGTACATAGTCATGTACATGACTATAGAGAACAGGGGCGAGAAGAAGCTCCTCACTTACGACCCGCGGAGGACTGAGCTGTATCCGCCCAAGGGCGACCCGACCTTCGCCCTCGACTACACGTCTCTTTATACAGACTTCGAACTGGTGAAGATGGACGACGTCGAGGAGAGGATGGAGGTATACAGGGAGACCGCGCTCGACAACACGCTGGCCATAGAGCCGGGCGGGAAGGCCTCCGGGCTCGTGGTGTTTTCGAGGCCCAAGGAGATGAAGGGCGGGCCGGTGCTTGTAGTCCTCGACAGGGTCTACCTCGACCACGAGTCCGCAAGGGTCCCGATGCTGTTCAAGCGGGGCATGCCGCTCGGGAGGTAGGGGTCAGTGCGGGGGTACTGTCCCGGCCATCTCTTCGAGCGTGAGCCTTGCCCAGGGGTCGTCGGGGTCTTGCTTCATGAGCCTGCGGCACAGGGACCTCACGCCCTCGTCGTTCCCCTCCGCCTGGTATATGGCGGCGAGGTTCCTGTAAACGGGCTTGAGGCCGGGGTCGATTTCCAGCGCATTCAGGTAGCAGCGCTTCGCCCTCGCCGTTTCTCCGGAGTCGTGCAGGAATACGCCTTTCTTGAGGTAGGCGAGCGCGAGGTTGCTCCTCGCCTCCGGGAAGTCGTGCTTCTTCAGCGAGTAGCCGAGTATCTCTATCGCCTCGTCGTAACGCCCGGACTGGACAAGGGCCAGCCCGTAGTTCGACGCCTCCCATGACGAGTCCGGCCTGAGCGCGGAGGCGCCTTTGAACATCTCCACGGCGGTGTCGTAGTCGGCGTCGGCCATCGCAAGCTCCCCGAGCGCGTCGAGCGCGTCCGCCTTCCTGCCCCTGCTTTCGCCCGCCTCGCCCAGCGCGGCCTTGAACATGCGCCTCGCCTCAGTACGGTCCCCGGACTTTATTGCAAGCTCGCCGTAAAGCGCGGACGCCTTGACACCGAGCCCCTCCGCCCTGTCCGCCTGCCGCCTCGCAAGCCCGTAGCTCTCCAGGTAGAACAGGATGTAGCCCCGCTGGAGGTAGGCGGCGCCTGAGGACGGGTCGAGCTCCAGCGCCCTGTCCGCGAGCGTCAGCGCGCGGGTAAGCGCCCTGTCGTCGAAGCTGCCGCCCCCGGCGTAACCCCGGTATGCCGCGACCTTCGACAGCCCGACGTAACCCGCAACCAGCCCGGGTTCCGTGGCGAGCGCCTTCCTGAACTCGCTTTCCGCGCGGTCGATCATGGCGTTGTCCGTACCGTCGTAGCCGTCCAGCAGGGCCTCGCCGGAAGCCGCGAGCGCCGCGGCCTCGGCGGCAGGGTCTGCCGGGCGCGCATGCGCGGGTGGCCTTACGGCCGGTTTCTTCTTCCAGGACGACCTGCGGGACTTTTTTGTGGACTTCTTGCGGGATGTGTGAACAACCTTCCGCCCGCCGTCGCGGGCATGGACGGGCTCCGTCCAGGCCAGGAGGGTGGCCGTGAACGCCAGTATCAGCGGGAGGACTGCAATCTTCGAAAGGGTCATGCGTTTTTCATCGGGTTCTCGTAGGGGTATATCTTGAGGAACTCGAGGAACTCCTCCTGCGTGTGCGAGGCGAACGAGTTCTTCCTCTGGATAAGCGTGAAGTGCCTCGGGAACTTCGCGTCCTTGAATGTGGCGGCGACGAGGCTCCCGGCATGCAGCTCCTTGCGGGCCGCCCACGACGACACTATGGACACGCCGAGCCCGTCCTCGACCGCGGTCTTTATCGCCTCCGTGCTGCCGAGGTACAGGGAGACCGTCAGGCTGGCCGGCGAGATCTTGTTCTCCTCGAGCCGTTTCTCTATCATCTGCCTGGTCCCGGAGCCCTGCTCGCGCATGACGAACGGCTCCTTTGGCAGCTCCGAGACGGAGACGTTCTTGCGCTTCGCCCACGGGTGGTCCGGGCTCATGATGAGCACCAGCTCGTCCGGCAGGAGTTTGTCCACCACAAGCTTGTGCTTGGTCACGTCGCCCTCGACTATGCCCAGGTCTATCTCGCCCGCGAGGAGCTTTTCCACGACCATCTTCGTGTTGCTGACGATGAGGTTTATCTTTATCCTCGGGTGGTTCTTCCGGAAGGCGACGATGACCGAGGGCAGGAGGTAGTTGCCGACGGTCGAGCTTGCGCCTATGGACAGGCTCCCCTTGACGAGGCCGATCATCGCGTTGATGTCCTTCTTCGCCGAGGCGTACAGGCCGAGTATGTCCTTGGCGTAGTTGTACAACAGCTCGCCCGCCGGGGTGAGCGTCACCGTCCCGCCGGAGCGGTCGAACAGCTTCGTCTCGTATATCTCCTCGAGCGCCTGCACCTGCAGGCTCACGGCCGGCTGGGTCAGGTGGATTATCTCCGACGCCCTGGAGAAGCTCTTGGTCTCGGCCACCGTGCAGAAGACCTTAAGCTTGTGGTCGTCCATGATGGAACGTCCTTTCTATTGCAAGTATAGCCGTCATTCCCGCGAAGGCGGGAATCCAGGAAGTTCTTGTTTTTATGTAGGGGCCGACCCGCGTGTCGGCCCTGCATTGACAACCGCCCGATAAATCGGGCAACTACAACTTCCTGGACCCCGTGTCAAGCACGGGGCGACACAAGAACTTATATGTAGAACATATAGTCGTGCGTGACCTTCCCGGAGTCGAGAAGCTCCCTCGCCTCGTCCACCAGGTCCTGGAGCGTGACCGAGGACAGGAACTCGGTTATGTTCTTGCCCAGCCGCTTCCAGAGGATGAACGTGACGCATTTCTCCGCCCTGTGGCAGACCCTGTCCTTGTCCTTGTGCTCCAGGCAGGAGACCGGGACTATCGGACCCTCGACGATGCTGATTATCTCCTCCACGGAGATCTCGGAGGGCTTCCTCGCAAGCTTGAACCCGCCGGACGGGCCGCGCACGGACTCGACCACGCCGCCCTTACGGAGCTTGTTGAAGAGCTGCTCAAGGTAATGGAGCGATATCTCCTCCCGCTCCGATATCCTCGACAGCGGGACAGGCTCCCCCTGCGAATAAAACGCCAGGTCGAACATAGCCCTGACCGCATACCGCCCCTTGGTCGATAACTGCATATCACTCTCCCCCTGTCAGAACAGGTTGTGGTCAACGGCGCATGAGAAACGCCAGCTTTAACGATACAAGTCCCGCCTTCTTGTAAGAAGGCGGCCCAAGAACTTCTGTGTGGCCCCCACTGCGGTATTTCGTAGGGCGCGACGCCCCCGGCGCGCCGAAGGTTCTGTTTTTATGTAGGGGCCGACCCGTGTGTCGGCCCTGCCTTTCTCAATGGTACGATAAAAGCAACGTCGCTGGATTCCCGCTTTCGCGGGAATGACAGGCTTTTGGTGTCTCCCCGTGCCCATTCGGCGGAGTTTACCCCGGTATGCATAAAGCCGGGGCTCAGGGCAGGCTTTGACACGGAGCCCAGGAAGTTACATCTACGCCCCGCCCCCGAACAGCCCCGTGCTGAGGTAGCGCTCGCCCCTGTCCGGGAGTATGACGACGACGTTCTTGCCCTTGCCGAGCCTCTTTGCCACCGCGAGGGCGGCGAAAAGAGCCGCGCCGGAGGATATGCCGGCGAGTATGCCCTCCTGGGCGGCGAGACGCCTCGCTGTATCCGCCGCGTCCTCGTTCGTCACCTGTATTATCTCGTCGTATATCTGCGTGTTCAGGACCGTCGGGACAAAGCCCGCGCCTATGCCCTGTATCTTGTGCGGGCCGGGCGTGCCGCCGGACAGCACGGGCGACGCCGACGGCTCGACCGCGACGATTTTTATGTCCTTGTTCTTGGAGCGGAGCACCTCGCCTACACCGGTGATGGTGCCGCCGGTGCCGACGCCCGCGACGAACGTGTCTATCCGGGGGCCGAGCGCGGAGAGTATCTCCCTCGCCGTCGTCTTCCTGTGGACCTCCGGGTTCGCCGGGTTGTTGAACTGCTGGGGTATGAAGCTGCCGGGGTTGGCGGCCGCTATCTCCTCCGCCTTTACCACCGCGCCCCGCATCCCCTCCGGGCCGGGGGTCAGCACAAGCTCCGCCCCGTACGCCGCAAGGAGCGTCCTGCGCTCGACGGACATCGTCTCCGGCATGGTCAGTATCAGCTTGTAGCCCTTGATGGCCGCGACTATGCCCAGGCCGATGCCGGTATTCCCGCTCGTCGGCTCTATTATCAGCCCGCCGGGCTTGAGGTGGCCGGACTTCTCGGCCTCCTCCACCATCGAGAGCGCTATCCTGTCCTTGACGCTCCCGCCGGGGTTCGCGCCCTCGACCTTTGCATAGACCGCCGCGTCCTTCTCGCCGGTCATCCGGACAAGCCGCACAAGCGGCGTCTTGCCGATAAGCTCCAGTACCCCGTCATATATTTTGGCGGCCATGCGGCTACCTCCTCAAGCTGCTGTCACTGTTACCAACCCGCCCTCGTCCGCCGACTGTACCCAGTCGACCAGGGCGTCGAAACCCCTGTTTATCTCCGCGTCTATCTCCATCGCGCGGGCGAGGCCGCTTATATCGCGCTCCTCCATGAGCCGGGCCTTGAACTCCTTGAACCCGGAGAGCCTTTCGAGCGCGGCGCCGGACACCGTCACGACTACGCCGCCACGGCCGTCCCGCCGATTCAGTGTGAACGCCGCGCGTCCCTCCTCCGCATATGCGAGGTTCCCGTTCCCGAGCGTACAGCCGGTGGTGAACTGTATGCCGTCCAGCGCGCAGTTCTTCGTATGGAACAGCCCCTCGACCTTGAACTGGTCGGCCTTCGTCACGCCGAGCGCGGCCATCGCGGCAAGACCGAGACGCGCGCCCATCGTGGACATCGGGCAGCGGTGGCCGTGGAACTCGTAGAGGGCTGTGAAGTCGAAAGACATGTAGCTAAATTCCGTGTTTCGTGTTCGTGTTTCGTGTTCGTGAAAATTCCTGGATTCCCGCCTTCGCGGGAATGACGGATTATGCTTGTCGCCCCGTGCTTGACACGGGGTCCAGGAAGTTGCAGGGCGGGCATTGCCCGCCATGACAGACCTTTCAAGGTTGTCATTCCCGCGAAAGCGGGAATCCATTTTCCCGCGCAAGGTTAAAATGGACCCCCGTTTTCACGGGGGTGACAGGTTGGGCTGACACGCGCTTCGCCTGGTACGGCCCCCTGCAACATTAGTTGTAGGGCGTGCATTGCCCGCCATGCTTTTATGTAGGTGCCGACCCGTGTGTCGGCCCTTCATGTTATTATCTGTCTTTGCGAGCGGAGCGAAGCAACCTCCTCCGTTTGTATTATTATGGTGGAGATTGCCGCGTCGTCCCGCGAAGCGCGGGACTCCTCGCAATGACAACCCTCGGCGCGCCGGGGGCGTCGCGCCCTACAGTGAACCAAAATCCAATATGCAATGGTGGGGCGTAGCCCACCCTACAGTTTCACCAATTCGACCAGCCCCCAGGCGGCGAGCCGGTCGCCCGCGATTACCACGGCGCCCAAGACGCCTTCGATTTCCTGCGCGCGCGCAATGCCCTTCTCGACGTCGCCCGGCCCCTGCACGGCGTTTCCGACGGCGGTTGCGGCCGCGTCCGCGAGTGCGGTGGACTTCGATATTATGCAGGCCGCGTGCGCCCTGCCGAGCGAGAGCGAATGGCCGACCCGCCCCGACGACGTGCATACCCCCAGCGGCGTGTCGCCAGGGCGGATGTTAAGCCCGACCCTGCCGGAGAGCGGCGAGTCGCCGGCGTAAAGGGCGACAACCCGCTCGCTTGTCGATTTGATATAGATGTCCCCGCCGTTCTCGACGATGGCCTGGGACGACCGGGCGAGGAGCGCCTCGCCGACAAGCTCCGAGAACGTGCCAGCGACCGCCGCCATGGGCCCGACGTTCGCGGGCAGCGCGGCCCTCGCCATGCGCACGGCGGACTCCGGCGCGCCGAGCTTCAGCTCGACAGGCACGAGCGAGGTCAGGAACTCCGGGTGGCCCGCGATGTAGGTCTCGAGCTGGTGCCGGTGCCTTATGACCACTTCGAGCGCGAGCGCCGAGAGGTCGCTGTCCGCGAGGATAAAGAGGTCGGTCTCCTTGACGACGGCCGTGAATGCGACGAGCCCGTCCGCGCGCACCCTGCCCCTGTAAGTCCGCTCCTCGTACATAAGCAAACCGCGTCCTGCCCCTGAACAGCGGGGGGAAGTTTATCCGGCCCTGTTCTTGACTTCGAAAACGTATAACATAGAATAGCAATACCGTACTTTTAATGTCAAGTTAATTCTGGCGGATTGTTCAACTAACGCTGTATTTTATGCGCATCATCGCCAATATGGTTGCGGCCCCGGCATTTTTTTCTTGACTTGAAATCCTAAGCATACATAATAAACGGCATAGCTGAAATTAACCGGTTTCGGAGGGCGGACGGCCTTGGGTGGAAAAGACCTGACACGCATTGCGATTTCCATAGACAAGAAGCTGATGGACCGGTTCGACGGGTTCACCGCCGAGAAGGGCTATACCAACCGCTCCGAGGCGATACGCGACCTGATACGGGACGCGCTCGTCGGCCGGGAGTGGGAGGAGGACCAGGAGGTGGTCGGTACGATCACGCTCGTGTACAACCACCACACGCGAGAGCTGTCGGACACCCTGAACGACCTCCAGCACCACTTCTACCACGCGATAATATCTAACCTGCACGTGCACCTGGACGAGCACAACTGCCTCGAAGTGATGGTCGTGCGCGGCAAGGCCTCGGTGGTCAAGAGGATTGCCGACCGGATGATCGGGACGAAGGGCGTCGTGCACGGCAAGCTGAGCATGGCGACGACGGGCAAGGAGCTGGTGTGAGGGGAGAGAAAAGCAAATCCCCCCTGTAGTCCCCCCTTTTTCAAAGTGGGGACAATGCATAAGCCTCCCCCTTTGAAAAAGGGGGATTGAGGGGGATTTAAAGAGGCCGGGCATGATCATCACCGGTCACTGCTAACAGTAAAGTTCCTGGATTCCCGCACCAGCGGGAATGACGGACTCGACGTATGGAGTTGCAGTATGATGTACAAGTTCGCGCTATTGGTAATCCTGTCCACACTGGTGCTCTTCGCGCTGACCGCGCACGCGGCCACGACCGGCCCGGTCATTATCGACGACATCCCGCCCCCGTGCACGGAGGAGAAGACGGACGCCGAGACTGCCGAGTCTGTCCAGTTGCTCGGCAGGACGCTCTGCTCCGAGTACGGCACTCCCCACAAGGGGCCGCTGCTTGCGTTATTCGTGGCCGGGGACTTCAGGCGCACGGCCGAGATAAACCAGGACGACGGCCTGTTCCACGTCCGGCTCCCGGCGGGGCACGAGTACACGTTCAGCATCGGCATGGACGGGAAGTCCTTCAAGGTCGGGGTCTTCACGCTTCCCGCCGGAGGGCATTCGAAGAAGGTGCTTGAGATATACCACCCCGGCAGCATGCTGGAGCTTGTATGGGAGGCGCGCGCCGGCGACGACCAGGGCGGGACGGACTTCAAGCTGAAGGACGAGTGAGGAAGGCAAATCCCCCCTGTAGTCCCCCCTTTTACAAAGTGGGGACAAGACCTGACCTCCCCCTTTGAAAAAGGGGGAATGAGGGGGATTTGGATTTTATGTAGGGGCGGGTCCCCGTGCCCGCCCTCTTTGGTGTCATTCTGAGCGAAGCGAAGAATCTGCCTGTATATGAATATTGTAGGGGCGCGGATTCCGCGCCCGCACCTTATTCCGGCGCGCCGGGGGCGTCGCGCCCTACAACTTCCTGGATTCCCGCCTTCGCGGGAATGACGAACAAATAAACCGCAAGGGCGGGCACGGAGGCCCGCCCCTACATAATAACAACCGCAAGGGCCGACACGACGGTCGGCCCCTACAGTTTGGAAGGGCGCGAAAAACCGCGCCCGCACAATTAATTACCGGAGGTCAACGTCTTGTCAGACATACACCAGCAAAGGGTACTCGTACTCGACTTCGGTTCACAGTACACCCAGCTCATCGCGCGCAGGGTCAGGGAGGCGAAGGTCTACTGCGAGATAATGCCGTACAACGCGGGTATCGAGAAGGTGCGTGCGTTCAACCCCAAAGGCCTGATACTCTCCGGCGGCCCGTCAAGCGTCTACGACGACGGCGCGCCGCTCATCTCGAAGGAGCACCTGGACCTCGGAGTCCCGGTGCTCGGCATATGCTACGGGATGCAGCTCATGACCCACCTGCTTGGCGGGGAGGTCGCCAAGGCGGCCAAGCGCGAGTACGGCCGGGCGGAGCTTCTTATCGACGACGAGTCGGACCTCCTCAAGGCGATCGGCGGCATAGGCGAGGGCGAGTCCGCGAGCAGCACAGTGGTCTGGATGTCGCACGGCGACAGGATTGAGCGGATGCCGGAGGGCTTCGGGCCGGTCGCGCACACGGACAACTCCCCGACCGCGGCGATGGCGGATAAGGCGCGCCGTTTCTACGGCGTGCAGTTCCACCCGGAGGTCGTACACACGCCGCAGGGCTTCCAGATACTCAAGAACTTCCTGTTCGGCATCTGCGGCTGCGAACCGACCTGGGACATGGGCAGCTTCATAGACTACGCGGTCGGCATCATACGAGAGCAGGTCGGCGACCGGAAGGTGATATGTGCGCTGTCCGGAGGCGTGGACTCCTCGGTCGCGGCGGTCATCGTGCACAGGGCCATCGGCGACCAGCTCTCCTGCATATTCGTAAACAACGGCGTGCTGAGGAAGGGCGAGGCGGAGCGGGTGCCGGAGACCTACGCGCAGATGGGCCTGAACCTCAAGTACGTGGACTCCTCCGAGACGTTCCTGTCCAGGCTGGCGGGAGTGGAAGACCCGGAGAAGAAGCGCAAGATTATCGGCACGACGTTCATAGAGGTGTTCGAGGCCGAGGCTGCGAAGGTCGAAGGGGCGGAGTTCCTCGCGCAGGGTACGCTCTACCCGGACGTAATCGAGAGCGTGTCGCTCAAAGGCCCGTCTGCCATCATAAAGTCCCACCACAACGTCGGGGGCTTGCCGGAGAAGATGAAGCTGAAGCTTGTCGAGCCGCTCCGCGAGCTGTTCAAGGACGAGGTCAGGGAGCTTGGCAAGGAGCTCGGGATGCCGGACGAGATAATCTGGCGTCAGCCGTTCCCCGGCCCGGGGCTTGCCATACGCATACTCGGCGAGGTAAACGCGGAGCGTCTTCGCATACTGCGCGAGGCGGACGCGGTCGTCCTGGAGGAGATAAAGAAGGCGGGTCTGTACAGGGAGATATGGCAGTCGTTCGCGGTGCTGCTGCCCATTCGTACCGTCGGCGTCATGGGCGACGAGCGGACATACGAGAACGTCGTCGCGCTGCGTGCCGTGAACTCCAAGGACGGGATGACCGCCGACTGGGTGCGTCTGCCGTACGACCTGCTTGGCGTGATATCGAACCGGATAATAAACGAGATAAAGGGCGTGAACCGGGTGTGCTACGATATTTCGTCGAAGCCGCCGTCTACTATTGAGTGGGAGTAGGTTTTTGCTTGCATGTAACGAAGAAGCCCGCGACACACGTCGCGGGCTTCTTCGATGATAAGTTTATGCCGTTCTTTGTCTACGCTGTTTGCGGTTCTACTACACCGCTGCCTCTGGAATTCTCCCACTTCCTGAACGCATCCAAATCGGCCATTATAGCGATGCAAACCATACGAATTACAAACGCATCATCCAGAAGTCCAACGACGGGGATGGTATCTGGTATTATGTCAAAAGGATTCACCAAGTAGAGAATTGCGGCAACCGCCATTATTATCGTCCACACGGGCACATTGGTGTATTCACCTGAAACCCATGTGCGGATTAACCTCATCAGCGTTTGAACTTCGTCCAATGCCTGTTTATATTTTGGCGAGGCTACTCTCTTGAGGGCGTCAAGCATTTCATGTGCCTTGTCAAGCAACGCTGAAATCTTCTTCTTGTCTGTGATAATTCTCTTTGCGTCTTCGATTGCTTCATTAAACTTATCGAGCACCTTCTCCTGCCACCTATTGCATATGGGTTCCGTCTCTTGGCTCATACTTTTTCTCCTGTATTAGAGTGACTCATGCAGTACAAAATGCCGCCCCCAATTGCCGCTCACAAATTCCTGGATATTATTTGAAAGTGTTGTTTTGTGCTCTATAGCGGGTATGATAAAATACGCTCTCGCGGTTCCTCTACGAAATTGCAGAGCGGCAATACCTTCGGTGTCGGCAGCCATACCTCTAAGCTGGTCAAGCCTGCGTTTAATTTGTGTGCGGGCGTCCCCATCTCTACACAGATGATGATAAACAATTAAGCTCTGGCCTCTCTTTATAAAAGGCGATAGTTCATCAAAATAGACGTATTTAGGGCCTTTCGCTTGATGACGCTCAATGCCTACTTCAAGACCGTTATCAGGGTCTGCAAAAACAACATTGCACGATTTTGTAGTCTCCAGCGCTCCGCTTAACCATTCCTGACGATAGGCAATCCTCGTTTTGCGCGCAGATGAGCCTATATTTGGGATATCGTTAAAAGTCAAAGCCGCCTCATAAAAAGCAGTCCCACGCGGCAAAAGGTTTCGCTGACGTATGCTGGTGATGGTTCGTTCACCATTGCGGACAATATTTGATATAGCATCATAAAGAACCGGGTCGCATTCTCTGAAATTGGCAATATTGCCTATGCTGGGCTCAAGATATGCTACATGCTTGCCGTCGTTGTTGTGGTTCTCATCAGGAACAAGATACCAAACTACCCCAAGGGAAAGCTGGTTGCCTTCCTCATCTGGCTGGCACAATGTCTTCAGTAGTCCGAACTTACCGAAATCTCCGATGTCCCCGACGTAACGATTTTGCATTTGTGTCTACCCCCGAAATATCAATGAAGCCTACCCGGTCTAATCCTCCTCCCGCTCCCACAGCCTCTCCTCAAGCTCCTGCATCAGCGGCGGGAAGGTCTTCCTGTCGAGCGCGGACAGCGCGATGCCCTCGTAACGGCGCGCTATCGAGAAGGCTATGTCCGGGTCGACAAGGTCGGCCTTGTTGAACACTATTATCCGCTCCTTGTCGTCGAGGCCCAACTGCTGGAGGATGCTCTCGACAGAGGCCATCTGCTCCTCGAACCGCGGGCTGGATATGTCCACGACGTGCATCAGGAGGTCCGCGTCGGCAAGCTCCTCAAGGGTCGCGTGGAACGCGGCGAACAGCGGCGCGGGCAGGTCGCGTATGAACCCGACGGTGTCCGTGATTATCACGTCGTGGTCGCGCGGGAAGCGAAGCCGCCGGGACGCGGTGTCGAGCGTTGCGAACAGCTTGTCCTCGACGATGGTGTCGCTCTGGGTCAGCTTGTTCAGGAGCGTGGACTTGCCCGCGTTGGTGTACCCGACTATCGAGACAATCGGGAGGCCCGCGTCGGCGCGGCGGGTCTTCCTCTGCTTGCGGGCGGCGGAGAGCGCGCCGAGCGCGCGTTCCAACTGGGAAATCCTGTCGCGCACGCGCCTCCTGTCGGACTCGAGCTTGGTCTCGCCGGGGCCGCGGCCGCCGATGCCGCCCATCAGGCGCGACATCGCGGTGCCCTTGCCCATAAGCCTCGGCAGCATGTACTTGAGCTGGGCAAGCTCGACCTGCACCTTGCCGTCTTTGGAGTGCGCGCGCCGGGAGAATATGTCGAGTATCAACTGAGAGCGGTCTATGACCTTCATCTCGGTCATCTCGGTTATGTTGTTTATCTGGGAAGGGGTAAGCTCCTGGTCGAATATCAGCATCGTCGCGCCCTTCTGGAGCGCGGTGATGATGACGTCCTTGAGGCGGCCGGAACCCATCAGGTATTTGGGTGAGAGCTTGTCCGGCCTCTGGAGGACGGTCTCGAGGACGAGGACGTCGGCGGAGCGTGCGAGTTCGACCAGCTCCTCCATCGCCTCCTTCTGCTCGGCCAGGACGGCTTTGTTTCTCTTGGGCATGACGGATATGAGTATCGCCTTCTCTCTCGTGTCCTTTACGTCGAAGGACTCGGCCTGCACGCGGAGCATCTCGTCTTCGAGCGCCTCCGTGAAGCTTACCGGGTCAATGTCCAACTGGTGGAACGGGAACGGCGGGATGAGCGCCCAGGTCTTCTCCTCCGGGTTGGGCGGGAGGAGGTGCGCGACGTACACGCGGCCAGGGAAGCCGTCCGGCTGTACGCCGAGCGCGCACATAGCGTCGAGCCGCAGCAGCGCGAGGTCGGTCAGGTCGTCGTTGGTCAGCGGCTCCTCGCGCAGGTGGGTGTGGACGAGGCGCAGGCCCCGGAGCTTCTTCGGCCCGAGCGAGTAGTCCGCGAGGTCCGGTATGGTTATCTCCTGCTTGTCGCCTACGATGACGAACGGTATCCCGCCGCCCCTGTCTATCAGGACCGCGACCTGTCGGCCGATGTCGCGCGATATGAGCGTCATGTACCGGCCCAGTTCGGCGGTGACGAACTCGTGCGCAGGCACCTTGCGGCGGTAAATGTTTTCGAGCTTCTTTATCTCCCCGGCCTTCAGCCCGGTTGTGTTTCCGTGTACTGTGGTGATAAGGGCCTCCTGATGGCAGTAGCTGTTAACTCTCAAAAGTTTTTTGGTCGCCTTTTTGCAAAAAGGCGAGGTGTTTTCCCGAATTTGACCTTAGTAGTATTATCCGCCTCCGCCGTCCGGATGTCAAGGGAGATGCGGGGGCATGAATTGCGTTGACATTCTCATGAGGCTGTGTAAAATTGATGGAGGAGTTTGCCTTACCGCGCTACAAGTCTCTGCCGCACGTCACATATCTATAAAACAGGGGGCATAATTGAACTGTAAATCCTGCGGGGCCGGGGTTCCGGACGGCGCCGTCTTTTGTCCCGCT
This sequence comes from Nitrospirota bacterium, assembly GCA_016212105.1. Lineage (GTDB taxonomy): Bacteria > Nitrospirota > JACRHJ01 > JACRHJ01 > JACRHJ01 > JACRHJ01. The sequence continues at coordinate 47,823 of JACRHJ010000013.1, read as the reverse complement.
TGCGGTGTAAAGGCAGTGGTTCAGGAAGCGCCGGCCTCCGGGCCTGGCGCCCCGGCCGAGTATACGCTCGTCCTCCAGACGGTCTGGGACGGCCGTGAGGAGGAGGTCGCGGCGAAGCTCGCCGAACTAGCGAAGAAGGACGTCGAGACGGCGATGGGCTACCTGAAGAAGCTGCCGCTCACGCTCGGCAGGAAGTTCACGAGGGAGAAGGCTTTAAGGACGAAGGAGATACTCGAGGCCGCGGGGGGCCTGGTCTCCTCGAACCCGCCTCTGGACGCGGAGGAGCCGTCCGCGGGATACGGCGACCTGCCCGGCCTTACCCGCCACGACGAGCCTGCTGCCCCGCCGCCTCCCCCGCCGGAATCCGGCCCGGGCTTAGGCGCGGGTTACGGCGACGCGCCGAGCCCGGTACCGCCCGGCCTGTCGTCCGGCTACGGCGACCTTGCGCCCGGCCCGGCGCGGACCGGCCCTGCGCAGGCAGGCGAGGACGCCCCCATAACTATGGCCGATACCGGCCGTCCGCGTCCCTCCGGCGGCCCCGGCCCTTCGTCCGGCCAGTCCGCGTCGCGGGACGAGCGATACGCGAAGGAGCAGCAGAGGCCGGCCGTCATGTCTCCGGATGAGGAGCTTGCCCTGCTTGTGGGCGAGAACTTCGGAAAGTACGGCGCGAAGTTCGACAAGTTCGACGAGCACGACGGGTACGCGACGACGTGGCACTGGCCCTGCTTCCTGTTCGGGTTCTGGTGGTTCATATACAGGAAGATGTACCTCTGGGCGGTGCTCGACATATTCCTGGGTTTCTTCGGCATATTCTGGATGATAGGGCGCGGCATCCTCGGTAATTACCTGTACTGGAAGCACCTGACCAAGAAGGCGGACGACGTCAGGGACGAGTGCAGGCTGGAGACGGGCGGCGTGCTGAACCAGGCGATGTTCAAGGAGCGGTTGCGCGCGGCAGGCGGGACGAGCGGCGTCGTGGTCTGGATAGCCGCCGCCGTGACGGGTATCGCCATCCTCGGCATACTCGCGGCAATAGCGATACCGAACTTCGTCGCGTACAAGGGCAAGGCCAAACAGCTCGAGGCAAAGACCAACCTCGCGGCCCTTCGCGCCAGCCAGGAGGCCTACCTCTCCGCAAACGGCCAGTATGCCTCAAGCTTCGAATATCTGGACTGGACGCCTGCCGCGAACAGCGAAGGCAAGAAGACCTACAGCTACTTCCTGAGCGACGCCGACGTCGTCCCCGGCGACGACGGGAACGCGACCCTGCCGCCGGGGGTCGAGGCAGGCGTGGAGACGTTCAACTACCGGGCCGTCGCGGCCGGGAACATAGACAGTGACGATACGCTCGACGTCTGGGTGGTATCCGACGCTGGCCAGCCGGAAAACGTCGTCAACGACGTCAAGGAGTGACGCGGACGGGAGAGAAACTATGGGTAAATCGATGAGGTTCGCGCTTGTCGCGGCGGCCGCCGGGCTGCTCGCGGTTTAACCTGCGCGCCCGCGTTCGCGGATGAAGACGAGGGAGTCACGTCCGGCGCGGACGCCGGCTTTTTCAGCCAGTACGTGGTGCGTGGCGTCTCGTACACGGACGGCCCGGTCTTCCAGCCTTACGTGTGGGCGTCATACGAGGGCTTTACCGCGAGCGTATGGGGCAACCTCGACATGACGGGTTTCAACGGCTGGGCGGGCAACTTCCACGAGCTCGACTACGGACTCGACTATGCCGGCGAGGACGGTTTTTACGGCCAGTTCTCCGTCGGGCACAGCTTTACGCTTCCGGTGCTCGCGGGCTGCGCCGCATCCCTCGACATCTCGGCGCAGGCCGGTTTCGGGACGAAGAACTTCAATGTCTACACATACGGATCGGACCATGCGACGGTCACGGACTACGCCCTGACCGCGGGCCTGCCGGTCGCCGTGACGGAGGACATTACCGTCACGCCGACGATAAGCTATTCGTCGCTCGTCGACAGGACGATAAGGTCGAAGTGCGGGCACAACGACAACGTTATTTTCGGCGGCGTGGTATCCGCGAGTTTTTAAAGAAAACAGCGTATTAATCCGGTGACCACATATGCGAACTTCCTGGACCCCGTGTCAAGCACGGGGCGACGCGTAAGAGCCTGTCATTCCCGCGAAAGCGGGACTTTGTTTTCGCCCGCCGGACACGGCGGGCATTTTTGTTCTTGACATTCGCCCGTCCTTTCTGATATTACTATTTTCATTATCGTAATAACGCAAGGCATATCAGTTTAGATTATCGATGCTTAAATCAACTGGCAAGGGGGGAAGCTAATGAGGTGTGTGATTGTGGCGGCGGTTGCAGGGATTATGGCGTTGCTGTCGTTTTCGCCCGCGTTCGCGGGCGAGGCTGAGGAGCCCGCGCGCGCAGGGAAGGCCGGCGTCTTCGGCGAGCGGGCCGAAGGGCACGCCGAGGACGGTGGCGGGCGGCTCTCTTACGGCGCGGACCTGGGCTTTTTCAGCAGTTATGTTTCGAGGGGGCTGACATACTCGGAGGACCCGGTGCTCCAGCCGAACGCATGGGTTACGTACAAGGACGTTACGGCAAGTGTCTGGGGCAACGTCGATATGACGGACTACAACGGCATGGCGGGCGACTTGTACGAGCTTGACTACGGACTCGACTACTCGGTGGACGCGGGCGACTTCGAGCTGTCCGCCGGGGCGCTTTACTACTCCTACCCGCACATCGAGGACGGCGACACGGCGGAGGCGTATGTCGGGCTCGGCTACCACGCGCCTCTGCACCCGATACTCACGGTCTATTACGACTTCTGGCGCGGCGACGGGTTCTACGGCCTCCTGACCATCGGGCACGGCATACCGCTTCCGGAGGTCGCGGGCCGCGAGGCCTCCCTCGAACTCTCGGCGCAGGTGGGGCTGGGTTCGAAGGACTACAACGCATACAACTACGGCTCGGACCATACCGCGTTCACGGACGTGGTCCTGACGGCGAGCCTGCCGGTCTCCGTGGCGGACCACGTCTCCGTGGCCCCGTCGGTAAGCTGGTCGTCCGTCCTCGACAGGACGATAAGGACGAAGAACTCTCACAGCGACGCGGTCATATTCGGCGGCATGGTCACGGCGAGCTTTTAGCCGGTTCCGGCTTTTACATGTCAAAAGTTTTTGGGCCGCCTTTTTACTAAAAAGGCGGGACTTGAGGCCCTTATCATGCACATCCCTGACGGATACTTAGGCCCACAGACTTACGTGCCGCTCTTCGGCGCGTCGGCCGCGTTCTGGGCTGTCGGACTGAGGAAGCTCAAGGGCCAGTTGAGCACAAAAGAGGTGCCGTACCTCTCGATGGCGGCGGCGTTCTCTTTCCTCGTCATGATGTTCAACGTCCCGATACCCGGAGGCACGACCGGCCACGCTGTGGGCGCGGCCATCATCGCCATATTACTCGGGCCTTGGACCGCAGTCGTCGCTGTCTCGGTCGTCCTCATTATCCAGGCGGTAGTCTTCGGGGACGGCGGCATCACGGCCATAGGCGCGGACTGCTTCAACATGGCGGTCGTCATGCCGTTCGTCTCGTACTGGACTTATCATGCGGTAAAGGGCGGGGACGACAGCAGACGGAGGGTGTATCTCGCCTCGTTTCTGGCCGGGTACGTGGGCATCGTCGCGTCGTCGGTCGCGACGGGCGTCGAGTTCGGCATCCAGCCGATGATCGCCTCGGCCCCGGACGGGACCCCGCTTTACGCCCCATATCCCCTGTCCATCGCGCTTCCCGCCATGGCCGTAGGCCACCTGGTATTCTTCGGCCCGATTGAGGGCCTCATAACCATGCTCCTCGCCGGCTACTTCATGGAGGGCGCGCCCGGCCGCGCGGCTGCCCCGCGCCCGGCGGAAGCGAGGGCGCCGCACAGGTGGGTATGGCTTGGCATCGGCATCATGGCGCTCCTGACCCCGCTCGGCGTCATACTGCCGAGGCTCTTCGGCGGCGGGGCCGCATGGGGCGAGTGGGGGCCGGAGGAGCTTGAGAGGCTTGTCGGTTACGTGCCGGAGGGAATAAGGAGGCTGGGCGAGGTCTGGAAGGCCCCGCTCGCGGACTATGCCTTCGGCGAGGGCTCGCCCGTGCCGGAGACGCTGTCCTACCTGATATCCGGTTTTATCGGCCTGGCAGTGACGGTCGCGGCCGCCTACGTCCTGTCGCGCCTGATCCTTGGCGGGAAGAAAAAAGGCGTGAGGCTCGGCGCGTCGTTTCTCGACAAGGGGCTGCACCACATCGCAAAGGTAGTCAGGACCTCGTATATGCAGTGGGAGACCGCCTCGCGCGACGGCCTCCTCCAGGGACTCGACGCACGCGTGAAGGTGGTCTCCGTCGCGTCGCTTCTCGTGATAGTCTCGCTCAAGAAGGATATAGCGCCAGAGCTTTACATCTTCGCGTTCGTATTCGTCCTCGCCGCGGCGTCCCGGCTCGACCTGCCGTCTCTATACCGGCGGGTGTTCTTCTTCGGCCTCTTCTTCGGCTTCCTGATAGCCTTCCCGTCCTCGCTCAATATCGTCCGGGAGGGCGAGGTCGTATTCCACATCATAAGCTTGAAATCATCGCACGACTTCTGGGTCTACCATATACCCAAGGACATCGGCATAACGAGGGAGGGGCTCCGGGGCGTGGCGCTGCTCACGATGAGGGTAGTGGACTCGGTGTCGCTGTCGCTCCTGCTCCTTTACACTACGCCGTTCCCGGAGATTATCCGGGCGCTCAAGGTGATGCGCGCGCCGGACACGTTCCTGCTCGTCATCAACCTCACGTACAAGTACATTTTCATATTCGCGCGTACGGTCGAGGACATGCACCTCGCGATGAAGAGCAGGCAGTTGGGCGAGATACCGGACGCGGAGGCGAGGCGCTGGATTGCCGGGAGGATGGCGCTGATATTCAAGCGAACCCAGCTCAAGTGCGAGGAACTCTACGCCGCGATGCTGAGCCGGGGTTTCTCGGGCGAGATAAGGCTGCACGGGTTTCGCCCGGCCACGGCCCGCGACTGGGCCGCCGGGGCAGCGATGTTCGCGGCGGGTGCGATTTTTTTGTGGATGTAGACCCCGGTTGGAATTTACGGATTTTGTAGGGCGCGACGCCCCCGGCGCGCCGGCATGGGCAGGGCAAAGTAGAAAAAACCGTTCAACCCCTGGTGGAGCGCCCTCACCCCAGCCCCTCTCCCGGGAGGAGAGGGGATTTAGATTAAGAGCTTATTTGTAAATAAGCAATTAGCGCAAATTGGCCTGTCGTCCCGAGCGAAGTCGAGGGACCTACTTTTGACTTTGGCCTTGAAAGTCAAGGGCGTACTGTGGGTCCCTCCACTTCGGTCGGGACGACGGAAATGGGCCGGATTTATTTACGTACAAGCTCTAAGGCAGATTCTTCGCTTCGCTCAGAATGACACCGTAAAGTAGAAACCAGGGCCGACACACAGGTCGGCCCCTGCATAAAGGCATGGCGGGCAGTGCCCGCCCTACAAATTCCTGTACACCGTATCAAGCACGGGGCGTCAAACACACAATGTTGTCATTCCCGCGAAGGCGGGAATCCAGTGTAATACAAAAATTCAAAATGGACCCCCGTTTTCACGGGGGTGACAATCAGGGCCGACACACAGGTCGGCCTCTACATAAAGACACAGGTTTCCCGCGTTCGCGGGAATGACGGAAAGAGATGACAGGGGAGAGGGGCCGGGGGTGATGGCATTGCTAAAGACCGAAAACGTAAGCTACAGCTACTACGGGCGGATACCAGCGCTCGACGGCGTCAGCATAGAGGTCGCCGAGGGAGACAGGTACGCGATAATCGGCTCGAACGGGAGCGGGAAGTCCACGCTCCTCCAGATGCTGAACGGCCTGATACACCCGGAAAGGGGGCGGCTGTTCTTCCGGGGCGACGAGGTCACGGAAGGCGCGCTCCGGGAGGCGGGCTTCCTGAGGCACTTCCGGGAGCGGGTCGGGTTCGTGTTCCAGGACTCGGACGTCCAGCTATTTTCGCCGACGGTGCAGGACGAGCTTCTCTTCGGCCCCGTCCAGCTTGGCCTGACGGAAGAAGAGTCGATGTCACGCGCGGCGGACGTGATGAAGATGCTCGGCATAGAGGGACTCAGGGACAGGCCGTCGTACATGCTCTCCGGCGGGGAGAAGAAGCGGGTCGCCATCGGCTCGGTGCTTACGATGAACCCGGAGGTGCTGCTCCTCGACGAGCCGACCAACGGGTTGGACCCCAAGTCGCAGTGCTTCCTCATCGAGCTGATATTCCAGCTGAACGAGGCGGGCAAGACCATCGTTATCTCGACGCACGACCTCTCGCTCGTCTCAGAGCTGGACTCGAGCGTCGCCGTGCTCTCGGAGGACCACAAGGTCGAGCGGATAGGGCGCGGCGAGGACATCCTGAAGGACGAGGACATGCTGCTCAAGGTGAACCTGATCCACGAGCACATGCACTCGCACGGCCAGACGACGCACAGGCACAGGCATTCGCATTTCGTGTTCCACAGGCATTGAGATGCGACCGGAATCCGGCGGCATATCGATTAAAGTTCATGACGCGCCGGCCCCTGCATGAAAACCTTGTGAAGACGGACGCGCCGGACCTTACTCCTCCCCGAAGCAGCCGTCGTACTCGGAGCAGTCCTCGCATGTCGGGGATTTGCACGGGCTGATGCCCTCGCGTTCGCAGAGCTGCCTGTACAGGAACTTCTTCCACTTCGCATCGCCCTTCTTCTTTTTGTGGAGCGGCCCGAAGTAGTCCTTTATAAGCTCGGTCAACGCCTTCCTGTTCGGGAGCCCCATGCTCTGCCAGAGGGTGTCGCAGCCGAGGCAGGCCATGGCGACGGCATGGGCCATCCGCTCGCCCTCCTTGTCCTTCCGGGAGAGGTGGTCGAGCAGGAGCCTCAGGATGCCCTCGTACTCGTCCGAACGGAAGTCCTCCGGCACGGCCCCGCGCTTCCTGCCTGTGGCGAGGTTTACGACCTTGCCGAGCGCGCCGGGGAAGTACTCGTCCATCAGGGCCTTGAACTCGTCCTTGCCCATCCCGTACTCAAGCGGGGGTATCAGCCTCGTCGCCCCGTACCCGGACGAGATGACGCCCGCGAAGGCTCGCGTCGCCACGTCCATCTTGTTCTTCGCGCATCCGACCAGAAGAAGGTACTCGTAAGCGTTCATCCGTCTCCTCTGTAGCAGCCATGCAGCCAGACCGCGCAGACTCCTGACCGATGCCGGAAAGATGCGCGCTGACACAGGCCTGAACCTTTCATATACATTATCGTGGCGGCTTTGTCAAGGATTACAAGGAGAAATGTGCGCTCCATGAGCATGTGGCAGTAATTTACATTGAAACGAGCCATGCCCCGGCTTGACATATCCAGACGCATATGATTCCTTGTATTGATAACATGCTTGTTTGCACTGAACCTGAGGCTCTCGCCGAGGAACCCCCGCAGTGTCACCGATGAGCAAGATAATCGAGCGCCTGACCAGGCGGGAGACCGTGTTTCTCCTGCACATCTTACAGATGTGCGCGGAGTGCGTCTCCCGTGAGGAGTTCGAGGAGATAGTCGGATGCCTCAAGGGTCTGGTCCCGTTCGAGTACTCCGTCTTCCTGTCCGCCCACCTGGACGGAGACAGCGTACAGGAACCCTTCAAGCTCATAAACGTCAACTACGACCCGGAATGGGTCGAGCTGTACGCCGAGCGGAAGTACCACCTTGTCGACCCGATACTCAGGGAGAACTTCAGGAGCTTCGGCGTCCAGTACTGGGGAGACACCTACGAGAAAGACCCTCCCGCGCTGGATTTCAGGACGGCGGCCGAAGGCTTCGGCCTCAGGAGCGGCTATACGAGCGGCGTCCGCAACCAGGCCGGCACGCGCGGCGGGCTGTTCTCCTTCGCCGGCCGCGACGTCAAGAAGTGCGCCCGCTCCCTCGCCATACTGGAGTTCATCACGCCCCATCTCTTCCTCGCGGTCGAGAGGACGGACAACGCGGACAGGCTGAGCGCAGCGCCTGCCTTGAGCGAGAGGGAAAAGGCGGTGCTCAGGTGGACGGCGCAGGGCAAGACCACCTGGGAGACGGCGGCCATAATGAATATCGGCGAGCGTACGGTGAAGTTCCACGTGAAGAACATCATGAGGAAGCTGAACGCCGTGAGCCGGACTCAGGCCGCCGCCGTCGCGTCCGAGCTGGGGCTCCTGGACGCGGACTGATACCAGCCGAGCAAGACAGGGTCCTTCACCCTGTTCTTCTCCTCGAACTCCCTCCAGTCGAGCCTGACCGCGCGTACCAGCGCGCCGTCCGGCATCCTGACCGGACCGCCGAGCGGCCTGAGCGGGAGCCCCCGCAGGCGGTACAGCCTCAACGCGCCCTCCTCGGCGGCGGCGTAGATGTAGCGTATGCCGCGTCCCAGGCACCACTGGTAAACGCCCTTGAACAACAGCCTAAGGGCGCAGCCCTGCCCTGGCCCGCGGCCCGCGAGCCCGGCCCGTGCCACGGGCGACACGCACAGCCTCGATACCTCGGCCGAGTCCGGCCCCTTGACGACAGTGTGCCTCGGAGCGACCAGGCAGGCGAACTCGCCATCGAGCATGAACCTCCCGCCCGGAGGTATCAGCCTCATATATGCCACGAGGCTGCCGTCTCCGCCATACACGCCGAACGGCACCGACTCCCTGTCGTAGCCGTCCACCTCGAGGCCGCCGCCCGTGTCCCCGACCCAGCCGAGCTCGTCGCAGAACACCCGGTGTCTGAGCGCGTACGCCTCCGTCATGGGCGCGTCACCGGATATGACGCAGACACTGTACTCCCCGTCATATATTACCCGGCCTCGGTCGGCGGGAACCATGTTCTGGACGTTTCCGGGCATCACCCCTCCGTAAATGGATGACTTTACTCAAACCGTTTATATTTTATCACAAATCCTTAAAATGCACACACGCCGGCCCCGTCTCATCCGTCTCAGACATGAGACATTCTCTCCATGAGACGGCATAAGATGAGAACGCGTCTCCCGTAACGGCCATAACTGTCTATATTATAAAGATTTAACATTTCCCCGCCGGATGGCACCTAAATTGCTTATGTATAAGGCGTGGGGGCAATTCACGGTCACATGGAGGCGGTTGTCATGCAGAAGAGGGTGCTGGTCCTCGACGACGAGCCGGGCATACTGATGTCGTTCAAGGAGATGCTCCAGAGCGAGACGGTGCTGGTGGATACGGCGGCCTCGGTGAAGTCCGCGGAGGCGCTTCTCTTGTTGAACGACTACAGCGCCGTCATCCTCGACGTCAGGCTCGGCGGGTCTCTCCGGGAGGGCGGCATGAAGGTGCTGCGCTTCCTGAAGGAACAGAGGCCCGGCACGGGCGCGATAGTCGCTACCGGATTCGGGAACCCGGAGAGCATGCAGGAGGCCTTCGTCCTCGGCGCGGCATTCTATTTCCAGAAGCCGGTATCAATAAACACCCTCCAGAACGCGCTAAGGAGCCTCGGCGTATGAAGGACACACCTCTCGGCACTTCCGAAATAGCGGACGTAAACGGACTCCTCTGCCGCGGCTTCTACTCCACGGCATTCCAGCCGATACTCCACACCGGCACCAGGTCGCAGTTCGGGTTCGAGGCCCTGCTCAGGGGCCCGGCGGGCACCCCGCTCGCCATGCCCGCACGGGTGTTCGACTACTGCGAGGCCGGGGACCCGTCGCTCCTGCTCAGGCTCGACAAGGCCTGTATAGGCTCCGCAGTAAGGACCGCCAGGCTCCTGCCGCAGGAGGAGCAGCTGTTCATAAACATACACGGCAATACGGCGCTCACGCTGTCGCCCGTGATATTCATGCGGCTCCTGGAGGAGTTGGGTATCGACCCCGGCAGGATCATCTTCGAGATATCCGAGAGGACCAGCGAGAAGAACATCAGGGAGGTGGCAGTCAAGCTCGCGGCATTCCGGGCGCACGGGATAAGGGTCGCGCTCGACGACGTCGGCGTTGGCCACCCCTGGTTGTCCCACCTCCTCTGGCTGGAGCCGGACTTCGTCAAGCTCGACCGCGCCCTGATAACCGGCATCGACGGAAACCTCCGGCAGAAGAGGCTCGTCGGCGCGCTGGTCCCGATGGTGGACAGGATGGGCGCGACACTCATCGCCGAGGGCATAGAGACGCCGGAGGAACACGAGGCGCTCGTGGAGCTTGGCGTCGCCCTCGTGCAGGGCTACTACTTCGGCATGCCCATGCCCGCGGACATGTATACGGGGGGCTCGTGCGGGCTGGACTTCTGCCCGGTGTCTGGGCTGTCGGATTTCTTCCCCGCCCAGGAGGCCTGGTGATGCCGGAGGGCCGGACTGCGACACACGGCACGCCCTGCCCGGACGGCGAGGGGCTGCCGGAGTCCGCGTCCAATCCAAAGGCCTTCCCCGGGAACGCTGCCCTCGCGCTCGTCAGGTCGCTCGGCGTTTCCATCGAACAGGTGGAGCAAGAGGAGCAGTGTGGACAAATAGAGCAAGACGGCGGAGCCGCCGCCCTTACCCGTATCCAGCCGCTCCTCGCCGCGCTGAAGAGGGCCGGGCTTTCCGGATGACGCCCCGCAAGGCCCCGTTGAAATACGCGTATTTGATGGTATAATAGTAAGCCGACAGGATTGGTTGGATTAGCCCGGACAAAGAAGCCCCATGGAAGACATACGCCTGCTCATAGTCGAGGACGACAAGGACGTGCTCAACCTGATGAGGTTCATCCTCGGCAGGGAGGCCCAGCACATAAAGATCGCGTCCGTCCCGGGCGGGGTCGAATGCCTCGAATACCTCCAGGAAAACGACGCCGACTGCATTATCTCCGACTACCAGATGCCGTTCATGAACGGCCTCGAACTCCTCCAGGTGCTGAGGCGGGACGGCTCCGACATCCCGTTCATCTTCGTGACAGGGCAGGGCAGCGAGGACGTCGCCCGCGAGGGTTTCAAGAGCGGTGCGTACGACTACTTCACCAAGCACGGCGGCTTCGCGCACTTCGCCAAGATCATCAACTCCGTGGAGCAGGCGGTCGGCCACCGGCGTGCGGTCGTATCGAAGGCCGCCGCCGAGAAGGCGCTGGCGGAGGAGAAGAACAAGCTCGAGGCGGTCCTCGCCAACATCGGCGACGGCATAAGCATCCAGGACAGGGAGTTCCGCGTCCTGTACCAGAACCGCGCGCACATGGCCCTCATCGGCGACCATGCGGGGGAGTTCTGCTACCAGGCATACGAGGGCAAGGACACCGTCTGCGAGGGCTGCCCGGTGGTGCTCGCGTTCGCGGACGGGGAGACGCACCGTGTCGAGCGGAGGGTCGTCAGGCCGGAGGGGGACCTCTACGTCGAGATAACCGCATCGCCGCTCAGGGACTCCGAGGGCGGCATCGTCGGAGGCATAGAGGCGGTAAGGGACGTCACCGCGCGCAGGCTGATGGAGGAGGCGCTCAGGGAGTCCGAGGCGAAGTTCCGGGGCCTGGTCGAGGGCGGCGGCGTGGGCGTCGTGATAGTCCAGGACGGACGGTTCGCATACGTCAATCCGAGGTACGCCGAGATTGTCGGATACACCCCTTCCGAACTGATGGCCCTGCCCGACGTGCTCCAGGTCATCCACCCGGACGACAGGGCGGTCGTGGCGGAGAACATACGGAAGCGTGTCGAGGGCGAGGTCCTGTCCATAAGGTACCAGTTCAGGATGTTGCACAAAGACGGGCACACCGTCCACGTGGAGACGCACGGGACGCGCACCATATTCGACGGGCGGCCCGCGGTCGTCGGTTCCGCCATAGACGTCACCGAGCGCAAGAAGGCGGAGGACGAGCTTATATCGAGGAACCAGGAGCTCCACGCGCTCAACAGCGTAGCGAACATCATAGCGAGCAACCTCGACATGGACACGACGCTCGATATGTGCATGGACAGCATCCTGTCGCTGCCATACCTCCGTGTGGAGAGGAAGGGCCTGATTTTCCTCATGGACGATGACGAGCCGGGCACGATGAAGATGTCGGCCTCGATAGGCATACCCGCGCGGCTCAGGGACGCGGAGTCGAGGATAAGCCTCGGCCACTGCCTCTGCGGCCTGGCGGCGCGCACGGGTAGGACCATCCTCTCGGACGACTGCTTCAGCGACCCGGAGCACACCGGCGGCTACGAGGGTATGACGTCCCACGGCCACGTCATCGTCCCGATAAAGAGCAAGAAGACGGTCCTCGGCGTTATGACCTTCTACCTCTCCGCGGGGACGAGGCTGTCCGAGAACGACACCCGCCTCCTGAACTCCGCCGCGCACCAGATAGCGGTGGCCATAGAGAACCGGCGGCTGTTCGACAGGCTGATGCAGGGGAAGAAGGAGTGGGAGAGGACCTTCGACGCGATGGGCGAGCTGGTCGCCATCAACTCCGGAGGCCACGAAATCCTGCGGGCCAACCAGGCGGCCGCAGACTACCTCGGCATCCGTGTGGACGACATCACCGGCCGGGACTGGCTCGATACGTTCATACCCGGGGACAGGCAGGCCGAGATGCGGGCGGTCCTCGCCACCGTGTCCGGCTCCCCCGACAACAGGCCCGGCTACTTCGAGTGCGCACTGAACGGCCTTCCCGGCGGGACGGCGGGCGGCCAGGTCATTATAGGATGGCACGTGTCGAGGCTGGACGGCGTCCGCGACACGGGCGGCGAGACGTTCATCTGCTGCGGGGAGGACGTCACGATGCGCACCCGTCTGGAGGAGCAGCTCCGCCAGTCGCAGAAGATGGAGGCGATAGGCCAGTTGGCTGGCGGCATAGCGCACGACTACAACAACATCACTGCGACGATAATAGCCTGCGCGAACGTGCTCGAGCTGAAGATGCCCGGAGACGACCCGCTCCGCTCTTTCGTGGCGCAGATACTCTCGTCCGCGGAGCGGGCCACGAGCCTGACCCAGGGCCTGCTCGCATTCGGCCGCAAGCAGCTCATGAACCCCAGGCCGGTGGACCTGAACGCGGCAGTTGCCGGGATGGATAACCTCCTGCCGAGGCTCATCGGCGAGGACGTCCGGCTCGTCACCAGCCTCTCGGAATACCCGCTGACCGTCATGGCGGACGCAAGCCAGATGGAGCAGGTGCTGATGAACCTCGCCACGAACGCGAGGGACGCGATGCCCGGCGGCGGCAGCCTGACCATCGAAACGTCCTTGGCTGGGCCGGAGGCCGGGCCTGGCCAGGCTCACCGGACCGGAGGCCCGGACGGCTACGCCCTGCTCACGGTAACGGACACCGGGACCGGGATGGACGAAAAGACGCTCAGCTCCATATTCGAGCCGTTCTTCACGACGAAGGAGGTCGGCAAGGGCACCGGCCTTGGCCTCGCGATAGTATACGGGATAGTCAACCAGCACAAGGGGCATATAGACGTCGAGAGCGCCCCGGGCAGCGGCACTGCATTCAGGATATACCTGCCGCTCGCGCCGGCCCCGGCGGTAGCGCCCGACACAGGGCAGCCCCCGGCCATCCCGCGCGGACACGAGACCATACTCCTCGCGGAGGACGACGGCGCTATCAGGAAGGTGTTCAAGGAGCTGCTCGAAGGGTTCGGATACCGGGTCGTCGTAGCGAAGGACGGGCAGGACGCCATAGACACCTTCCGGGAGCAGGCGGACGCCATTGACCTCATCGTCATCGACGTCATAATGCCGAGGCGGAACGGCCGCGAGGTCTACGAGGAGGTGAAGGCGATAAGGCCAGGGGTGAAGGCCCTGTTCACGAGCGGCTACACGAAGGACATAATACACAGGCAGGACGTTGCGGACGAGGAACTCGACTTCATCTCAAAGCCCGCCTCCGCGTCGGCGCTCCTCGGCAAGGTGCGCGAGGTGCTGGACAGGTAGTTACCCATCGAGGACCTCCTCCGCCGCCGCCAGGACCTCCTCCGCCGTAATCTCCTGAAGGCAGCGGTACCCGTAAGGGCAGAAGCAGTGCTCGGCCACGGGGTCGTAGCAGCCGGGCTTCCTCTGGAGCACGGCCGAGCGCACGCCGTACGGCCCCATTATACCGGTCTCTACCGCGACCATGCAGACCAGCGGCGTCCCGACAGCGGACGCGATGCTAATCGCGGACGTGTCGTTCGAGATGAACAGGTCGCAGGCTGAAATGAGCGCGACGAACTCTCCGAGCGTGGTCTGCCCGCAGAGGTCCACGGCTCCAGGCGCGGCCCCGGCCAGACGCGCCCCGAGCGGCGCCTCGTCGGGACTGCCGGCGATTACCACGCGCGCGCCGCGCCTCTCCATCAGCCCCCTCGCAACCTCAGCGAAACCGTCCAGTCCCCAGCGTTTTTCCGCCCGCGACGCGCCCGGCTGCATCCCGATGAGCGGCCCGTGCCCTCCGGTACCCGCATCCTCCAGTATCCGCCTGATGCGCAGCTCGTCTTCCGGGGCTGCCCTGAGCCACGCGGACGCGTCTCCGACGGTGTAGCCGAGCGCCAGCACGAGGGCCAGGCTCCTGTCGAGTATGTGGCATACGCCGGACGCAGCTAAGACGCCTCCCATGTCGTGCGTCAGCAGGTACGCCGTGTCGGACGCCCTTATGCTCCCCGCGGACGCCCTGCCGAACCCGGCCCTGAACGGCGCGCCCGTAAGGTAGCCGAGTACTGCGTGCCGGGCCTCTCCCCGGAAGTCGAGCGCGAGGTCGTACCGGTTTGCAAGCAGCCTAAGGCGCGTCATGAGGTTCCTCCACCTGCCCGGCCTCCAGCCAGGCCCACCCGACGGGTTGTGCACCTTGCGGAGCCAGGGCGCGTCGTAGCATATCACCTCGTCCACGCCTTCGAGCATCCGGGCGAGCCCGGCGTTCCTGCCCGCGACGAGCATGTCCACACGGGTATCCGGGCGGCACGCCTTGACCGCGCGCACCGCGGGCCCGGTCCAGACGAGGTCGCCGACCAGGTCGAGGCTCATCAGGAGGACGCGCCCGGCGTCGCCGGGCCGAAACCCGCCTGTCCGCTTCTTTCCGTTGACAAGGGGGAACAGCCGCTCCCCGGCCGCGTGCAGGACCCTCATGCCGGCGAGGTAAAGCGGGCGCGCCGCCATACCCAGCCCGGCCCTCAGGACGTCGCCGAGCCTTTCCGGTACAGTGTACCGGCCGCTCCAGCCGTAGAGCCAGACGCGCCGTGCGCGCGGCCTTGTCAGCGCCATCAGCAGCAGGGCGCGGAAGATCCTGGCTGGGTCGGTATATCGGGGTTCGTTGGAGACGGCGAGCGCGAAGACGAGGGGGCGGGGCCGGCTGTTGACCGCCCCGTCCCTCCTGGCGTCAAGCCAGTCCCGGAGGCCGGATGCCGGCAGCTGCGCGTCCGCGAAGGATGCGTCCGGCATGTCGCCTCCGGGCGTGACCAGGACGAGGGACGCGCCGGGCCGCTCCCGCCTAAGCTCGTCCGCGAGGGCGAGGGCATGCTCGCGCCTGCCGAGCGAGTATAGTATGACGTACCCGCCCAAGCGGCGCTACCTCCCGTGCGTAAGTGTGTATTTCATCTCTCGGAGCCTGTTGTGCAGGCCCGGGTAGTTCACGTATATGTGCCTCGCCACCCTGTCGCGGGTGTAGTACTTGAGCCGGATGACCGCGCGGGCGAGCCCGAGGCTCAAACGGCTCAATGCCGGCTCGAACAGCCGGGGGTGGAGGAGCTTCAGGTCCCTGAATATGGCGACCGGGTCCCTGTTCGTCCTGTCCACCATGGACCCCTCGTGCCTGCGGTACATGAAAAGCGGCTCCGTGACCACCACGCCGCCGTATCCCGCCTCGAAAAGGCTCAGGTAGAACTCCCACTCCTCGAAGCCCTTCATGGCAGGGTTGTACCCGCCAACCCTCTCCCAGGCGGACTTCCGTATGAGGGCCGCGCTCGACGGCCCGGCACGGAGCAGCATGTTCCGCAGGGTAAACCCCCCCTGGGGCTCAACCCCTGTCCGCTCACCGAAATACTCCGTCCATGAATACGCGACGGCGGCGGACGGACATCCGTCCAGGGCCGCAACGACCTTTTCGAGGTACTCCGGCTTCAGGATGTCGTCCGCGTCGAGCGGCAGGAAATACTCGCCCGCCGAGGCCGCGATTCCGGAGTTCCTCGCCCCGGGCAGCCCCTTGTTCTCCTGGCGTATCAGCCTTATCCCGGCGTCCTTGTGCCTCTCCATCAGCCGCGCGGCCACCTCGGCCGTGTCGTCCGGCGAGCCGTCGTCGACGATGATAATCTCGAACCCGCGGAAGGTCTGGGCGCACACGCTCTCCACCGCCGCCGGCAGGAAGCGCGCGTAGTTGTAGCACGGTATTATGACGCTTACACTTGGCATATCGGCGCCTGTGCAGGCATTCTACCTCCAGGGCTCATGACGGAAAGGCCGCAGCAGCCCCCCGAAGACGGACCTGAGAGCCGTATGCAGCCCCTCGTGGTTCCTGTAAAGGTAATGGGACACGGAGTCGAGCGACCAGTGGAGGACATAAGCGGCGAAGTTGACCGCCCGCGTGACGGCCGGGCCTGCCTTGCTGGTACGCGGGTAATACAGCCTCGGGTGGAGCCCCCTAATCTCGTGACAGATCCTCGGCCGCACCTTGACCGCGTCGGTAAACATGGAGGCGGCCTTGACCCTGTACATGAACAACGCCTTCTCGGCTGGCATGCCGTACCAGCCCGCCTCGCCGAGCGTAATCCAGAACTCCCAGTCCTCAAAGCCCTTGGCCTTCATCACCTTGTAGCCGCCGACCTCTTTCCATGCCTTTTTTCTGAAAAGGCTGCAGACCGGGACGTGGTTCCCGGCTGCAAGCCTGCCGAAATCGTACGGCGTAAGGTACGTAACGGACCTGTCGGCCCCCTCCGGCAGTTCGCCGAACAGGCCCATCCGCGGGTACGCGACGCCGACGGCCGGGTTTTCGTCGAGGACCCTCACCGTCTCCATGAGCGTGTCCGGGAGTATGACGTCGTCGGCGTCGAGTGGCAGGATGTACTCGCCCGCGGCGGCCTCTATGCCGCTGTTACGCGCCGCGGGGAGCCCACCGTTCTTCTTGTTCAGGAGCCTGATGCGGACGTCCGGGTGCTTCTCGACCAGCGCCCCGGCGACATCGGCGGTGTCGTCCGGCGAGCCGTCGTTGACGATGATTATCTCGAAGTCCCGGAACGTCTGGGCCACGACGCTTGCCACCGCTTCAGGGAGGTAGCTTGCGTGGTTGTAGCACGGGATTACTACGCTGACCTTCGTCATGGTTGTCCTTGCTTTAGCGACGGTACCGGCTCGCGCCGACGGCGCCATGCTAACGGTTACGCTTCGCCTTGAGCAGGCCAGCGCCCGCCAGCAGCCTCTTGAAGGCCATGTGCACGGCGGGATACTCCTTGTAAACATGATGCGACAGGGGGTCCTTGACCGCGAACTTCAGCCAGTTCATCCACCTCGCGAGGCCAGGGTGGACCCTGTACTGTTCCGGATAATAGAGCCTGAGGTGCTGGCCCCTTATCCAGTAGGTTATCTCGCGGTGCCTCAGCATGGCGCCGGCCACCTCCGAGCCTTCGTGCCGCCGGTACATGTACAGCGGCCTGTCTATGAACCTGCCGGTATGCCCGGCCTCGGCAAGCGACAGCCAGAACTCCCAGTCGTAGTAGCCGGTGTACCGCCCCCGGAGCTTGAAGCCGCCCACGTCCTCCCACGCGCCTTTCCGGAACATCGCGCATATGCTCAAGATGTTGGTGTTTATGAGCCTGTCCAGGCTGAACTCCCGGTCGGGCCCGCCTCCCTTGTGCCGGCAGGCAAGCTCCCCGAAGTAATAAGGGGCGGTATACACGAACGATACGCCCGGGTCTTCGTCGAGCGCCTTTACCGTCACCTCCAGGTAGTCGGGGGCCAGCATGTCGTCCGCGTCGAGAGGCTGTATATACTCCCCCGCGGCCTCCCAGATGCCAGCGTTCCTCGCGCCGGACAGCCCCTGGTTCTGCTGCGTGACGACCTTTATCCTGTGGCTGGGGTATCTGGCCTTGAGCGCATCGGCCACCTCCGGCGTGTCGTCAGTGGAGCCGTCGTCCACGATTATTATCTCGTAGTCACGGCATGTCTGGGCGACGACACTCTCAACCGCCTCGGCCAGGTACCGGCCGTAGTTGTAGGAGGTTATTATTACGCTCACCCTGGGTTTGCCCTGTTCGTCCGGTTTTGTCATCGGTGCATGTTGGACCAGAGGTTGAATGATTCGCCGGGCTTAAGGAAGAAATCGAACCGCCCCGCGGGCTGCGGCACCTTCCTCAAGCCCTTGCACCAGCCGAACGCCTCCATGAACAAATCGTCGTCTATCTCTATAGGCTCGGTCGTGGTTGCCTTGTGGTAATGGGCGTGTATCGCGAGTTTGCCGCCGTCCTTCAGCACCCTCCTGATCTCGGTCGCGGTCTTCCTGAAGTCGTCCATATGGTCGATCGCGTTTACGGATATGACCGCGTCGAACATGCTGTCCTCGATCGGCATGTCCTCGGCGTGGCCGTGCACGAACCTGACGTTGTCGAAGTAGTGCAGCGGGAAACCCGCTTCCAGGTATTTGTGGTATAGCGCATCGAGGCAGTAAAGCTCACAGCCCTCGAACGCCGTCGCGCTCGGCATGGGCCCCGCCCCGACGTCAAGCACCTTCTCGCCCCTGAACGAGTCCGGAGGGAGGCTGAGGAATTCCAGGTACTTAGGTTTCTGGTGGGTTTCCATCCATGTCAGCACGGCGCTGTCCTTGGCGCTTCGCTTACGGACCTTCTGCCCTTCGGCTGGAGGTTTGAACGTATGGAGGACCCTCTCCCCGCGGTACCAGGCCATCTGGTTCTGTATCGCCTGGAACCAGAACGCGGTCTCCGTTTCCTGCTTGCCCGCGCCCGGGCCAAGACGCCTCTTCACCCCTGCCTTGATACGGTGCAGCAAAGACATACCCATTATCTCCTTTCGTGGCCCCTTAACGTCCTCCAGGCCAGACTAGCGAGTTTTTTCGACAGGTACGAGACCCGTGCCCGGCTCCGTGCGCGGGCTATGCCCCTCAGGTAGCAGAGCGCCGCGGATGCAGTGGCGCCATTTCTTTCATGCATGATCGCGAGCTGGCCGAAATACCCGCTCAGCCTCTCATTGATGACCTTGTCGTACCTGTAGCCGAGGTGGGCGTTCGCCAGTTCGTAGACCTGGACCTTCCCCTCCAGCTGCTCGATGCTTTTGTCCTGGTCCGTACGGGCGGCGAATGTGACGCCGCCCGGATGGACGCGGTAGGTCGCCAGGCTCTCGTCCATGTACCACATCTTCCCGGCCTGCGCGTTCAGTATATGCACCGGCCAGTCGCAGAACCTCGTCTTGAAGAACCAGCCCGGGAAATCGCCGAACAGCCCGTTCCTGAACATGACGGTGAGGCTGGGGATAAAGTTCCCGAGGACAATGTCGTCAAGCGTCGATACCTGCCTCATGCCGCGCGGCACCACCTTCTTGCCCTGGATGCTGCCGTCCTCGTACAGGTAGTCCGCGTTGTGGAAACATGCCGCGAAGTCCGGGTTCGCGTCGAGGAAGTCGGCCTGTTTCTGGAGCTTGTGCGGTGAGGTCCAGAAGTCGTCGCCTTCCAGCACGGCTATGTATTCGCCCCGGCAGTTCCTGTAGGTGTCGGCCCAGTTCCGGTGCATCCCGAGGTTTTTGTCCCTCGGCAGCACGCGGACCCTGTCCGGGTAACGCCTCTGGTAGTCCAGGACGATGTCCCTGGTGCGGTCGGTAGAGCAGTCCTCCCCTATGACTATCTCGTACTCGAAGTCCGCCTCCTGCATCAGGATGCTGTCGAGTGACTGCGCGACGTACTTCTCGTGGTTATATGTTATCGTATGTACGCTGACCTTCATGTCATGCCCGGCCCGTGCCGTCAAGCCGCTCGCTCAGCTCCGCGCCGTTCTCCGCCACGAACCGGACCAGGCCGCAAAGCGCCGATATCTCGCCAGTGCCAACCGCGGTCCCTGTGGGCAGCGAGACGACCGAGCCCGCGAGGCGCTCCGTGTTGGCGAGCAGCAGGCCTGAATGCGGGAAGTAGGAGCGGTACGGCTCCATCCTGTGGCAGCCCGGGTAGAAGTACCGCCTCGCCATGACGTTTTCGGCGTGCAGCGACTCCACAAGCCTGTCGCGGGATATCCCGGCCTCGTCCTCGTCCATCCTCAGTATGACATACTGGTAGTTGCACCTCTCTCCGCCGTCGTACGAAAGCACCTCGACGCCGGGGACGCCCGCCAGCCCCTCCCGGTATAACTCGTAGTTGCGGCGGTTCACCTCGATGAACTCCTCCATGCTGTCGAGCCCGGTCAGCCCCATCGCAGCGGACACCTCGCTCATCTTGCCGTTTGTGCCGATGTAGATGACGTTGTCGTAGCCCGCGAACCCGAAGTTCTTCATGAGCCTTATCCTGGCCGCGAGTTCGTCGTCGTTGGTCGCGACAGCCCCGCCCTCGAACGTGTTGAGGAACTTCGTGGCATGGAAGCTGAGGATCTCCGCGTTTCCGAAACCGCCGACCATGCGGCCCTTCCGGGAGCAGCCAAAGGCGTGGGCGGCGTCGAAGAGCAGCCGGAGGTTTCGCGCCCTCGCGACCTCCTCCAGCGCATCGACGTCGCATGGCCGGCCCCACAGGTGTACGCCGACGATGCCCGTGGTGCGCGGCGTGATCATCTCCTCGACCCTGGATGGGTCGATGTTGCATGTGACGGGGTCTATATCGCAGAAGACGGGCGTAATCTCCTGCCACTGAAGCGAATGCGCAGTCGCCACGAACGTCATCGACGGGACTATGACCTCGCCGCGAAGGCCTGCCGCCCTTATTGCTATCTCCAGCGCGACGGTGCCGTTGCACGTCGGGATGCAGTGCTTCACGCCGAGCAGGCCGCAGAGCCTTGCCTCGAACTCGTTGACATATGGCCCGTTGTTCGTGAGCCACCGGTTGTCGAGGATGTCGTTGATGCGCCTTAATAAATCCTCGCGGCTGCCTATGTTTGGGCGGCCGACGTGGAGCTTCTCGGTGAAAAGGGGTGTTCCTCCCAGGAGTGCGAGGTCGTCCAGGCATGTCTTCATTGGTATTCCCCTCCATTGGCCCGGTCTGACGGCTCCATCCGCAGTTCGAACCTTTTCCCGTCCAGTTCGACCTCAAGGCCCGTATAGCCCGGAAACGAAAGGCACCGGACAAGTTTTACCAGGCCGGCGGAGCTGATTTCGTCCAGCCGTAAGCCCTGTTTCAATGAATAGAAATCCTTCTTCGAGTGGTACGTGCCGCCCTCCGGCTGGGCCGAGGCCTGGATGGGCTCCCCGGACGCAATCCTCGGGAACCAGGCGCGGAAAAGCCCCTTCTCGGCCTCCCTGACCCGCTGGAACAACGTCCAGCCGGTGTCGTGCGCGTAATGTGCGACCTCGACCTGGGCCACGACCGGCCCTGCGTCAAGCTCCCCGGCGACCTCGTGGAGCGTGGCGCCGGCGGGCGTGTCTTCCCACAGCGCCCAGAAGACAGGGTAATAGCCCCTGCCCCAGGGCAGGCAGCCCGGATGGATATTATACAGCCTCGCATACCTCGAAATAAACGTTTTTCTGAAGACGCGGGGGTAGTGCACCGATATGCCCGCCCTCGCCGGGACGAAGTCCGCCGCATGTGCGTCGCAGGTATAGACACGCACCCCCATCTCGGTTGCCAGAGCCTCCACGTCCGCGTCGAACGTGAACACGTTATGGACATGCCCGGCTCCGGCCTCGCGCAGCGCCCACAGGCCCAGGCCGCCGTTCACGAACATGTCGACCTTGTCCGTCATTTCCTGGCCTCGCATATGAGGAGTGAGTCCTTCCTGGTCTCCCTGCCCTTCAGCGCGGGTTCTTCGCTCAGGCCCCAGCCAGCCTCTTTCAGGTCGGTGAAGCCGGCCTCGCCGAGCCTTCGCCACAGCTCCTCCCTGTCGTACAGCCACTGGTGGCCCCACCAGCGGAACGACACGTTCAGCATCTCCGCGCGCGTCTTGATGAACCTGTAGTTAGGCCAGCTCAGCCAGTCCTGTTCCCGCCAGTCCCCGCCGCAGGACTTCTCAAGCAGCACGTCGAGGGACGGCATGGCTATACGCAGGACTCCTCCAGCGGCAAGCGCGCGCCGGCATTCCCTCAGGAACCGGAGCCCCTGCTCCACGGAAAGGTGTTCGAGCAGGTGCTCGCAGTATATCATGGAACAGGAGCAGTCCTCGACCGGTATGCCGAGGCTCAGGTCCCAGACGGCGTCCGCGGCCCCCACGGGCCTGGAGTCGATGTTCACCCACCCCTCGAACCTGACCTCCCCGCAACCGAGATGGAGCCTGTACGGCCTGGCGGAGCGGCGCATGGCGGACTCTGCCGCGGCCCGCCTCCTTGCCAGATACAGCTTGTCAAACATGCGGCCGGCCTTGTCGGCGGCCCTCCTGTATATTCCGGGCATATCCGCCAGTGTCCTTATGTTGTTTCCACATCCCATTTAAGGTCAGGCCTTACCGCCCCGACCCATTTCCCGAACCAGCTGCCCACCCTCTTGTCGTCGCTGACCTCGAACGTAGCCACCTCGCCGACGTCCAGCAGCGGGGTGGTGGTATCCTTGACGATCAACACCCTCACCTTGTAAAGGTCGTCGTTAAGCAGGTTGCCAGGTATATGGCAGACCGCCCGCACCAGGCCTCCAGGCAGTGTCCGCGCCTCGGATATCGTGTTGAAGATGCAGGTTTCCTGGATGTTGTAGAGCACCAGGCTGACGTTCAGGAGCGCACCCGGCAGGTAGTTCAGGTATTCGACCGCGATGTTTATCGGCGTGGAGACCGTCATGATGCCCTGGCCGTCGCCGCCGTCCGGGCCGATATGGACGCCCTTGAGCCTGACCTGGCCGTTGCCGGGGGCATCCTCAAGGCTTTCCCAGTTCACACTGCAAGACGCGCCCGACACCTGGCGCAGGTAGGCGGACACCGCGAGCGACGCCTCCCCCTTGAACCTGACCTCTCCCTTGTCAAGCCATATGGCCTGACCGCAGAGGCTCTGCACCGCGCTCATGTTATGGCTGACGAACAGCACCGTCCTGCCCCCGCTTGATACGTCCTTCATCTTTCCAAGGCATTTCTTCTGGAAGGACGCGTCCCCTACTGCGAGCACCTCGTCGACGATCAGGACTTCGGGCTCCAGGTGCGCCGCGACGGCGAAGGCGAGCCGGACGTACATCCCGCTTGAATACCGCTTGACCGGCGTGTCGAGGAACCTGTCTATCTCGGCGAAGGCGACGATATCGTCGAACCTCGCCTTTATCTCGGCCTTTGTCATCCCGAGTATCGCCCCGTTCAGGAATATGTTCTCCCTGCCCGTTAGCTCCGGGTGGAAACCGGTGCCGACCTCGAGCAGGCTCGCCACCCGGCCCCTTATCCTGGCGACGCCTGAGGTCGGGTCTGTAATGCGCGAGAGTATCTTGAGGAGCGTGGACTTGCCCGCGCCGTTACGGCCGATGACGCCGATTACCTCCCCCTCCCCGACCTCGAACGACACGTCCCTGAGCGCCCAGAGGTCAGCAGCCTCGCCTTCCCGACGGCGCCTGCCCCGGCCGAAAAGGGAGCCGAATCCGGCGGCGATCGCGTCCCGGAGCGTGTCATGTCCGACCGTCGCCCCAAGCCGGTACGTCTTCGACAGCCCCTCGACCTCTATTATCGGCTTTTTCATCTGGTCCCGCCCCAACCGCTAAATGTTGTCCGCGAACGTCCTCTCGACGGACTTGAAATAATAAAGGCCAAGCAAGAACATCACGAGGCTGACGGCCGCCGAGACCGCGAGAAGCCCGGCGTCCAGCGGCTTTCCCGGAAGAAACGCCGCCCTGAAAGCCTCCACGACCCCGGTCATGGGGTTGATGTACAGCATCCAGCGGTACCGCTCCGGAACGAAGCTCGCCGGGTAGATGACCGGGGTGACGTACATCCAGACCTGGACAAAGAACGGGACGAGATGTCCCACGTCCCTGTACTTCACGTTCAAGGCGGACAGCATAAGCCCGGGCCCGAGCGCGGTCACGGCAACGAATACGAGCATGACCGGGGCAAGCAGGGCGGAGGCCCCGGGTATCACGCCGTAGTAGAGCATCACCATCATCAGCATGGGCATGGTGATTAACACGTCCACGAGGTTCGACAGAGAGCCGCCCAGCGGGACGATGACCCTCGGGAAGTAGACCTTGCTTATCAGGTTGCCGCCCGCCACGATGCTTCCCGTGGAGCCGGAAAAGGTGCCGGAGAAGTAGCCCCAGGGTATCAGGCCGAGGAGCACGAACACCGGGTACGGGGCGCCCTCGGACGGGAGCCTTGCGAGCCGGCCGAACACGGCGCTGAATATTGTCATGGAGATGAGCGGCCGCAGCAGGACCCAGCCCACGCCGAGGAGCGACTGTTTGTAGCGGACCTTCAGGTCCCGCCATACCAGGAAGAACAGGAGTTCCCTGTACCGGAATACATCGGAGAGGCCGAGAGATACCCCCGGCCTCCTTGGCCCGATTACTATCTCCTGAAACCCGTCAGCCATTGAGTGTCACCCTGCCTTCCGGCCGCCCGTGAGCGGATAGATGCTGTGGACAAGTCCCATGTCTACGCCTGCCTCGGCGAGACGCCTGTATACAGCGTCCCTCCTGTTGTAGGTGGTAATGACCACCCGCGCGCCGGGCGACAGGCCTTCAAGCTCGTCGAAGCCGAGTATGCGGGTCTTGAAAAAACTCTCACCGCGCCTGCCGGTATCCACCGCGCCGAGGAACTCGACGTCCACCTCCTGCAGCGAGAGGTAGGCAATCTCGGCCACCTCGTCCACGCCGGCGAAATAGACGCCGGACACGCCTTGTGCGTGCAGCCTGTGGAACAGGGCGGAGTAGTCGCGCCTCGCCTCGCGGAATATGCGGGTGTAGTTCTGGAGGAGGTGGTAGGTGAGCCTGGACTTCTCGACGAAGCCCTTGGGTGTGACGTAGTACCGGAACCGTTTCGGCGGTATGGCGGAAATCTTGATGTAGCCCTTGGCGACCAGGTTCTTGAGGTATGCGTTGACAAGGCCGAGCGCCATGCCGGCCCGGTCGGAGAGGTCCCGCTGCGTAAGCTCGTCGCCGGAGGATATTTCCTCCAGCAGCCTGAGAGACCTGTGGCTTTCTTCTATGTCGTTCATGCGTATCCGCCCTCTACTCGGAAATCATGTTCTGAACGTGAACAACATAACTATAGCAAAACAAGGGGGAAAGTCAAGAGGAAAACTTGAGGTGCTGCAAGCCCCGCCTTTTTTGGAAAAAGGCGGCCCAAAAACTTTCGAGAGGTTTCCGGCGGCGTTATGAGCCACCGCGTATAAATTCCCCGTCGGAACTTCACCCGCTTTGTTATAATATATTAAAGGCGATGGACGCCGCGCGCGGCACCCGACAGACGGCGCATCGGCCCAATGCAAAGGAGGAGACATGACAGGCTTCAGGAAGCTCGGGCACGAAGAACTCGCGTGGCGTCTCGACGAGGCCTCGCTCGGGTTCGGCACCACCGAGGAAGTAAAGGAACTTCAGGAGATAGTCGGGCAGGAGAGGGCGCTACGCGCGCTCGACTTCGGCCTCGGCATAAAGAACTTCGGCTACAACATATACGTCATGGGCCAGCCGGGCACCGGCAAGATGTCCACGGTCAAGAAGGTCGTGAACGGGAAGGCCAGGTCGGGTGCGGTGCCTTCCGACTGGCTTTACCTGATGAACTTCAAGAACCCGGACAGGCCGCTCATAGTCGAGCTTCCGCACGGGCAGGGAAAGGAGCTGAGGGACGACCTCGACGCGCTGGTCGAGCACCTGAAAAAGGCCATACCCAAGGCCTTCGAGGGGGAGGAGTTCGAGAAGCGGCGGCAGGAGATATACGGGGAGCACAACGCCGAGACCACCCAGCTTTTCGACACGCTCAACAAGGAGGCGCACGAGAAGGGGTTTTCGCTGGAGCGCTCGCCGCGCGGCCTCGTCCTCGTCCCCCTGAAGGACGAGGGCGGGCTTATGACGCAGGAGGAGTTCGAGCAGCAGGACGCGGAGAAGAAGGCGAGGATAGAGGAGGTAGGCGGCGGACTCCAGTCGAAGCTCTCGGAAATCATGCGAAATGTCCGTGAGCTGGAAAAAGGCTTCCAGGAGAGGCTGAAGGAGCTGAGCCGCGAGTTCGGCGTATCCGCCGCGGGCCACTTCATAGACGAGCTTCAGGAGAAGTACGCCGTCCATGAGAAGCTCCGCGAATACTTCGACGACGTGAAAGAAGACGTGCTCGAGCACCTGGACGACTTCCAGAACCAGGGCCAGCAGGCCCCGCAGATGCCGTTCATGCAGAGGCAGGAGCCGACCTTCGAGAGGTACACGGCGAACCTCCTCGTGGACAACGGCGCCACCGAGGGCGCGCCGGTGGTCTACGAGCCCAACGCCACATACCCGAACCTCTTCGGCCGCATCGAGCAGAAGGTCCAGTACGGCATGGCGACGACGGACTTCACCCAGATAAAGCCCGGGGCGCTCCACAGGGCGAACGGCGGCTACCTCGTCGTCAACGTCCTCGACTTGCTCAGAAACCCGTTCGCCTACGAGGGCATCAAGCGCGCCATAAACAACAAGAAGGTCGCGGTGGAGGACGCGCTGGAGCAGTACAGGATGGTGCCCATCCATACGCTCAAGCCGCAGCCCATGCCGATGGACGTCAAGATAGTCCTGGTCGGCACGCCGTACATATACTACCTGCTGTTCCATATGGACGACGAGTACAGGAAGCTGTTCAAGGTGCACGTCGACTTCGACAGCAGGATGGACAGGACGGAGGCCGCGGTAAAGGAGTACGCGAGCTTCATCGCGTCCCACTGCCGCGAGGAGGGCCTTCTGCCATTCACGGCGTCCGGCGTTGCAAGGGTCATCGAGTACTCGGCGAGGCAGGTCTCGGACAAGGAGAAGCTGACCTCCCGGTTCATAGACGTCGCCGACATCGTCCGCGAGTCGTCTTACTGGGCGGAGCAGGCTGGCGCGGAGACCGTCGGACGGGAGCACGTCGGGAAGGCGGTCGAGGAGAAGGTGTACCGCTCCAGCATGTACGAGGAGAAGATACGCCGGGCAATATCCGAGGGCACGATAAAGGTGGACATCACCGGCGCGGTGGCGGGACAGGTCAACGGCCTGTCCGTGCTGGGCATCGGCGACTACGCGTTCGGCAGGCCGTCCCGCATCACGGCCCGGACGTTCATGGGCCGGGCCGGGATGGTGAACATCGAGCGCGAGGTCAAGATGTCCGGCCCGATACACGACAAGGGCGTGATGATACTCACCGGGTTCCTCGGCGACAGGTTCGCGCAGGACAAGCCTCTCTCCCTGTCCGCGTCCATCGCTTTCGAGCAGTCATACGAGGGGATCGAGGGCGACTCCGCAAGTTCTACCGAGCTGTACGCGCTCCTGTCGTCGCTCTCCGGCGTCCCGATAAACCAGGCGATAGCCGTTACCGGCTCAGTGAACCAGAGGGGCGAGGTCCAGGCCATCGGCGGGGTAAACGAGAAGGTCGAGGGCTACTACGAGGTCTGCAAGGCGCTGGGCCTCACGGGCGAGCAGGGGGTGATGATTCCGGAGTCGAACGTTCGTCACCTTATGCTCAAAGACGAGGTCGTGGACGCGGTAAAGGACGGGCGGTTCCACCTCTGGGCGATAAACTCGATAGACGGCGGCATAGAGGTGCTTACCGGTCGGCCCGCGGGCGAGCGCCAGGAGGACGGGAGCTTCCCCGATGGCACCGTGAACTATCTCGTGGACGAGAGGCTCAAGGCTATCGGCAAGGGCCTCAAGGAGTCCGGCAAGAAGGACGAGGAGAAGGAGGCAGGGAAGGACGCGGGCAAGGAAGAGGGAAAAAAGGCCTGAACTATATTAATGCGTCCCGTAAACGGGACAACTACAACTTCCTGGATCCCGTGTCAAGCACGGGGCGACAATGATAAATACGGGGGCCGGTATGTGTACCGGCCCTTGCTTTACCTTGCACGTCATTCCCGCGAAGGCGGGAATCCAGGAAGTTGTAGTTGCCCGATTCATCGGGCGCATTAAAAGCAGGGGCCGGCACGCGTGCCGGCCCCTGTACAGTATTTCAGTGCGCTGGCGCCAGCCTGAAGTCACCCGCGAGCATGAGCCGGCCGGTTATCGCGCGCGAGATCTTTATGCAGCGACGGCTCTCCCGGAGCCCCTCCCTGATGTCCGTCCGCCAGGCGTGTATGCCCGCCGTGAGGTCCTTGTTGCCGCTTCTGACGTAGCCGGCAAGCCCGCGCTCGGCGCCGGCCATCGAGAGTATGGACGTGTTTATCCGGTCAAGGTCCCCGATGAGCATCCTGACAAGGCCCAGCTTCTCGCCGGGTAGTGTGCGCGTCGCGGACGCGTCGAGGGATTTGAGCGCCGCGCGTCTCGCCGTTACACGGTGCGCGACCTCGTCCGCCTTCTTCTGGCAGGCAGCGCGCCTGCCCGTGCGGGCCGCCTCGTCCAGGCTCGTGCTGAGCGTCTCGTAGTCCTTCTCGGTCGCGTTGACCAGCCTTAGAAGCCTTCCCTCCTCGGCGTGGACGCAGGGCGCGAACATCATCGTCCCGGCCGCTGCAAGCGCCAGTATGAAAAGTCTCATGGTTGCCTCCTTTTCGAGTTCAGGGTGTGCGCGGACACGGGAGGCGCGTCCGGACGTCAGCCCATTCTCTTGCATCTGATTTTCGTATTGCTTGTTGCTGGATTAACGGGTGAGGAAGGCCCCTGCCCTCCAGCAAAGTTCGCCGTGCATTACATGGCCCCTTTCTGGTTTAGCATGGTTTTTAGCGAAATATGTCGCAGTGGAGAGTTACCTTACAGCACCGGGATGGAAATTGCAAGCTTTTTAACAATTCGCGGGCGGGCGGGAGTGAAGCCGCCGGGACAAGAAAGCCCGCCTCCGTTGCCGGAGGCGGGCTTTCGGTCAGGCAATGGGGTTGTTGCATGCCGGGGTTTACTTGAACCAGTACCTCACGCCGAGCATGGCCTGGCCGGTGTCGGCGACTACCTTGCTGATGCGCACGGGGCCACCGCCAACCCAGACCAGGTTGGGGTTCCAGCCGGTCGTATCCGCCCTGTTTAGCAGGTAGCGGAGGTCGAGGTTCATGGAGAAGTTCCTGTTGAAGAAATAGTCTCCGCCGACGCCAAACTCGAACGCGTAACCATTTTTGATCTTGACGTCGGAGGTTCCTCCAACCAAAGTGTCTACAACGTCCATTCCCGACCCCTTGTCGAAGTTGTTGAAGGAGATACCGCCGCCAAGCTCGCCGTGGCCGGTGAACCCGCTGTCAACGGGAATCCCGTCTTCGTTCGGCATACCCTGGTAGCCGACAAGGAGCATCACCGGCGTGGTGCTGAGCGACCCGACCGAGCCGGCCCAATCGACACCCAGGTCCAAGTCCATATGCTGGACCTCGACGCGGGCGGTAAAGCCCGACGGAAAGCGGTACATGACGTTGCCGCTATAAGCGATGGTGTTGTCGAAATCTGCGTTGGTAATAGGTTCCGAGCCGGTTAGTGCCCCGCTCTCGACCCCGAGCGCGAACGCGCCGCCGCCGGCGAGGCCGACGCTCCAGGTGCCCCCGTCCTCCTCGTAGGCGGATGCCGTACCGGCCAGTAACAGGAACATTAAAACGGCGATCATCTTGGTCTTCATAGTCGGACGCCTCCTTGATTTGTGTAACCAATGACCGGGTTCATATAACTTGTTGACACTATTGGGTGTTGCTTAAAAATAACATTACATGCAGAATCGCCTGCAGTCAAGGAAAAAACGACATTGAAATCAAAAAAACCTCATGTTTTATTTGACTTATAGCGTTTTTTGTGGTTACTTTAATCATAGCCCCAATATGATGTATATGGGCGGTTCAGTCAAAACGGAGCGAAAACGCATGTCCGAAGAAAAAGCAGCACAGTCCGGCCCCGGCCGGGGCTATCTGGAAGAAAAAGGGTGGAGGTCGTGGGCGTACACGCTCGACCACAAACGCATCGGTGTGATGTACCTCTTCACCACCCTTTTCTTCTTCCTGCTGGGCGGCGTCTTCGGGATGCTCATACGTCTCGAACTCCTCACGCCCGGCCCGACGTTCTTCTCCGACCAGACCTACAACGAGATGTTCACGATGCACGGCTCGATGATGATATTCCTGTTCATCATCCCCGGCATCCCGTCCGGGCTCGGCAATTTCCTCATACCCCTGATGATAGGCGCAAGGGATGTCGCCTTCCCGAGGCTGAACCTCGCGAGCTACTGGCTGTTCATCATGGGCATAATCGTGATACTGTTCTCGCTCGCCCACCCGATGGACACCGGCTGGACGTTCTACACGCCGTACTCCGCGAAGACCGCTGCGTCCGTCACTGTGCTCTCGTTCGGTATATTCCTCGTCGGTATGTCCTCCATCCTGACGGGGCTGAACTTCATCGTCACGATACACCAGCTCCGCGCTACGGGGATGTCCTGGCTCCGTATGCCGCTCTTCATATGGTCGATGTACGCGACCAGCATAATACAGGTCGTGGCTACCCCGGTCATCGGCATGACCTTCATCCTCCTCGCCATGGAGCGGCTGTTCGGCATCGGGCTTTTCGACCCGGACAAGGGCGGGGACCCGCTCCTCTTCCAGCACTTCTTCTGGTTCTACTCGCACCCCGTCGTATACGTAATGATTCTGCCCGCGATGGGGGCCATATCCGAGATAATCCCGACGTTTTCCCGGAAGCCCATATTCGGGTACAAGGCGATAGCGTACTCGTCCATAGCGATTGCCCTCGCGGGGTTCCTCGTATGGGGCCACCACATGTTCGTCGCGGGCATGTCCGTCTACGCGGACGTGATCTTCTCCATACTGACCTTCTCCGTAGCGATACCGACCGGCGTGAAGGTCTTCAACTGGATAGCGACGCTGTACAAGGGTTCCATCTCGCTCGACTCGCCGATGCTGTACGCGCTCACGTTCATATTCCTGTTCATCGTAGGCGGGCTTACCGGGCCGTTCCTCGGCTCTCTCGCCACGGACGTCCACCTGACGGACACGTACTTCGTCGTCGCCCATTTCCATTACACGATGATGGGCGGGACGGTCATGGGGCTTTTCGCGGGGCTCCATTACTGGTTCCCCAAGCTGACCGGCCGGATGCTGGACGAGCGGCCCGCGAAGACGGCCTGGGCGATTATCGTTGTCGGCTTCAACATAACCTTCTTCACGATGTTCATCACCGGGATGCAGGGCATGCCGAGGCGGTTCGCGGAGTACCCGGAGAAGTACCAGGCCGGCAACGTCATATCGTCCATAGGGGCGGCCATACTCGCCTTTGGCATACTCGTGATGTTCTACAACTACGTCCGCTGCATGTTCAGGGGTGCGCCCGCACCCGCCGACCCCTGGCGCGGGAAGACGCTCGAATGGACGGTGCCGTCGCCCCCGCCTACTGAGAACTTCGAGACAATCCCGACGGTCACCGGCTGGCCCTACTCGTACGGCGGGAAGGGGGACGGCGATGCCTGACGAAGGGGGCAAGGTCGAGACTGCTCACGCCGACGCAGGGCTGGCATACGAGTCGTCGAAGCTCGGCATCTGGATATTCCTCGGGACCGAGGTACTGCTGTTCGGCGGGCTTTTCCTGGCATACGCGGTCTTCCGGATAAAGTACCCGGAGCTGTTCCACAGGGACCACCTGGAACTGAACCGGACACTGGGGACTGTCAACACCGTCGTCCTGATATGCAGCAGCCTGTCGGTCGCTGCCGGTATTACCGCGATAAGGAACGGCAAGGCGGACGTCCTGAAGAAGTCGCTCGTCGTCACGCTGCTACTGGGGGCGACGTTCCTTGCGATAAAATACTTCGAGTGGTCGGAGGACTTCGCGCACGGCATATACCCCGGCACCGACGTCTTCTTCTCTCTGTACTTCATGATGGCCGGGGTGCACGGCTTCCACGTCCTGTGCGGCCTCCTCGTGATGGCCTGGCTGCTCGTACAGGCCGGGCGGGGGCGGTTTTCGGCGGAATACTCCACGCCGGTGGAGCTTACGGGTATATACTGGCATTTCGTGGACCTGGTATGGATTTATCTTTACCCGATGTTCTATCTGATAGGATAGTATATATTCCCTAACCCCCTCTTAAGATAAGAGGGGGCAGGGGGTGTTATGAGGTGTGTAGATGAAGGACTACCAGATATACGTCTCGGTATGGGCCGCGCTCCTCGTCCTGACGCTCGTCACGTGGCAGGTGTCGTACATCGACCTGGGCCTGGCGAACGCGGCGGTCGCGCTGGTCATCGCCTCTTTCAAGGCCTCGCTTGTCGCGCTTTTCTTCATGCACCTTAGGCAGGAGAGCAGGCTGGTCTGGGGGTTCGCGGTATTCCCGCTGGTGATACTCTCGCTGATAATATTCGGGACGCTTTCGGATACGCTGTTCAGATAAAGGAGACGACACATGCTTGGTCGCTTAACCGCAGGCCTTTTCTTCCTGCTCCTCGTATGGGGCAACCTCGTCGCGGGTATGAAGGCCGGGCTCGGCTGCCCGGACTGGCCGCTCTGCCACGGCAGGGTGGTGCCGCCGTACCGCTGGGACATATACATGGAGTTCGGCCACCGTGTAATCGCCGCGACGGCGACAGTGGCCCTGGCATTTCTTGTGTACCGCAGGTTCCGGGACTACGACGGCTGGGCGAAGGCGGTGCCGCTCGTGGCCGTCCTGCTGGTCGCGGCCGAGATAGTCATGGGCGGCCTGGTCGTGATACTGGAGCTGCCGGTACGGCTCACGACGTTCCACTTCATGGCCGGGATACTGGTATTCCTGCTTGTACTGTACATGGCCGGGTTCGACGGGCTGTCCGCGAAACCTGTATTCCCGGCGAGAGAGGCCGGCGGCCTCTTTCTAGCGGTGGCCGTCCTGGTCTTCCTTCAGGCCGCGCTGGGCGCGTACGTCCGGCATTCCGGCTCCGGGCTCGCTTGCCCGGACTTCCCGCTTTGCAACGGCGGTATCATCCCGCCTGTGCTGGACGGCTACACGATGGCCCAGTTCTCGCACAGGATGTTCGCGTACTTCATATTCCTGACCTCGCTCGCGCTCTACGCCTTCACCGCGACCGACCAGCGTCAGGCCCGCAACAAGGGCCTTGCCGTCGCGCTCGTCGCCCTCGTGGCGGTACAGATAGCCGTCGGCGCGGCGGTAGTCCTGACCGGGCTATACTACCCCGCGACCGCGCTCCACCTCGCGGTGGCTGTCGTGATGCTGTCCGTCGCGGGGGCGATCTGGGCGAGGCAGGCAACGACGGCTTGAACATCTCTTCCATCCCCCTTTGAAAAAGGGGGAACGAGGGGGAGTTGGATTTCCCGACATCCCCGTGAAGACGGGAATTCAGGAATTGTTTTAATGTAGGGGCAGGCCCCCGTGCCTGCCCTCTTTGGTTGTCATTCCCGCGAAAGCGGGAATCCATTGTAACTCGCACATTCAAAATGGACCCCCGTTTGCACGGGGGTGACAGGCAGGGCCGACACGCGCTTCGCTTGGTACGGCCCCTACGGTTCGGAGTGGGCGCAGATAAACTGCGCCCCTGCAATTCGATCGTATACGGGCAGATTCTTCGCGCAGCCTGCCCCGGTATGCCTAAAGCCGGGGCTCAGAATGACACCGATGAGGGAAACATGAAAACCCTGGATTCCAGCCTTCGCGGGAATGACGGACCTGGCGGCATATTTCTGGGGGAGTTATGAGATTGTCGATTTACTCCGCCTTCCTCGTCCTCAAGCCCGGCATCGCATTAGGCGTCGCTGTCGCTGGCCTGGCCGGGGCCGCGCTCGCGGGTCACGGTTTCCCGGAGCCGGCCCGAGCCGCGCTCGCGGTCCTCTGCATAGTCATGGCCGCATCCGGCTCGGCAGGGCTGAACGTCGTCCTCGAGTCCGGCACGGACGCCTTCATGTCCCGGCTGTCGCGGCGAAGCGTTGCCCTCGCCGCGCTCGGCGGGCGGCGGGCGGCCGCGCTCTCCTCGGCCCTCATAATGGCGTCTCTCGCAATATCATACGTATATAT
Source organism: Nitrospirota bacterium (assembly GCA_016212105.1). GTDB lineage: Bacteria > Nitrospirota > JACRHJ01 > JACRHJ01 > JACRHJ01 > JACRHJ01. The sequence continues at coordinate 13,763 of JACRHJ010000013.1, read as the reverse complement.
CAATACAGTGGCCGCGCTGCTGATACTCGCGGCCTCGGTGTCCTACGCCGTCCTTTACACGCTCTGCCTCAAGAGGCGCACCCCGTTCGGTACTGTGCTGGGCGGCATACCCGGCGCGCTCCCGGTGCTCATAGGATACGCGTCGGTCGATCCGGCGCTGGGCCTCGACGGCCTTATACTCTTCCTCGTCATGCTGATGTGGCAGCCGCCGCACTTCCTCGCCCTCGCGCTCAAGTACGGAGAGGACTACCGGGCGGCTGGGCTGCCTGCAATGCCGGCCACGCTCGGCGAGGAATACACAAAGGCGTTCATGTTCGTCTACGCCACGGCCATCACGCCCCTCGTCGTGTCGCTCTGGTTGTTCGGGTACTGCTCGGCGGGCTTCGCTGCGGCAGCGGCGGCGCTCGGCTTCGTCTACCTTGCAGTGAGCTGGTACGACGTCTTCCGGTCGGGGCGGTACGGCCGCGCGTTCGGCCTGTCCATCGTCTACATCATGCTGCTCCTGGCCTCGGTGGTGCTCGACACGGCGCTCTCCTGACCCCCGTATCAAATAACAGTTGATTTCCCGGCGATATTTTTATATAGTCATAGGCTGTACACGAGCAACAAAACAACCCGGAGGAGTTTACGAGTCATGATCGAGTTAATCCACAGATACCCTATAGCGATAAAGGTGCTTCTTGCGGTTGTCACACTTGCATTCATCGGCACGGGCGGCTGGATAGTAGGCTCTGAGTCCGAGGGCCAGTACGCGGCCAAGGTGGGCGACAGCGTCATAGGCCTGGACGAGTACCAGAAGGCGCTCTACAATACCGAGGACACCTACAGGCAGGTCTACCAGGGCAACATCCCGGAAGGCTTCATGGAGAAGCTGAACCTGCCCAGGAGGACCCTCGACTCGCTAATCGACAAGAGGGTGCTGCTCCTCGAGGCCGAGAAGCGCGGGATACAGGTGTCGGACGAGGAGCTTTCCGAGGCCGTGCTTGAGGTCCAGGCGTTCAAGGGCGACGGCGGCAGCTTCAGCAAGGAGCGCTACGAAGATGTTCTCAAGGCCAACAACATGACCCCGGCCGTGTTTGAGCGGGCGATGAGACAGGACATGGTGGTCGAGAAGTTCAAGAAGGTGATAAAGGACGCGGTCTACGTACAGGACGCCGAGGTGCTTGAATACTACAAGAAACAGGTCGCCGGGCAGGGCAAGGAGTTCAAGCAGGAGGAGTTCGAGTCCCAGAAGATGAGCATCTTCCAGATGCTTACAAATACGGCCCAGGACAAGACGCTCCGTTCCATGGTGCAGGCCCTGAGGAGGGGTTACATGGAAAAGGACCTGATAGTGGAGAACACGGACCTTGGCATTAAAGGTTAAGCCGGGACACGGTATCTACATAGAAACAACAACGCCGGCATGTCCGCCGGCCCAGTTTCAGTTGACAAAGTCCTCACCATCGGTGGGGACTTTTGTTTTGGCGTGGCATGCGGGGGAAGGAGACTGCGGGCGTCTCTTCAATAAACAACGGGGGGCCCTACCGGGGGTCCCCCGCATGAAAACAATAACCCAGCCCCAACCTGCGCCAGCGGCCTCGCCCTGCGCCTTGAGCCTCAGGGATTCGCCCTCGCCCTCCACGTTCTTTATAGCCATCTGCTGGTTCGCCTCGGCTCGCGTCTTCTCCGTCGCTATGCGGGTCTGCTCCGCATTCCTCTGCTCCTCCTGCCTGTCCTGCATGAAGTTCATAGCGGACGTGGACGACGTCCGGTTCCTGAAGGACGAGTCTATCATCGGGTGTATCACGTGCAGGATGAGGTTGTCTATCGAACCTATCTTCGAGACCATGTACGGCGCCTGGCCGGGGCGCACCCTGACGACGACCTTTACCGAGACGTCGATGGGGAAGCCGTCCTTGGATATGACCTTCAGCGGATCGAACCTCGTCTCGTGCGCGTTGTCCCAGTCGATCGTGATGTTCGTGGTGTCTATGATGTACGCGATGTAGGCGCGCCTGTTCAGGTAGTACCGGCCTGGCCCTGCGACCTCCTGCTGGATGCCGCGGTATCCCTTGGGCACGACGTAGCGCTCGAAACCCTTCCGTAGCCTGGTCTCGATGTTCTCGGCGGACTCGTCGCTTATAATCTCGTCGACCGCGCGCGCCCGCGACCTCCGCGAGGAACCGCGAGGCGTCCTGGTAGTCGTTGTGGTTCGTGACCGACTTCGCCACGTACTCGCTCTCCGGGAGCGGCTGGCCGTCGAGTGCGGTGACGAGGCCGACCTGGTTTGCGGGCACGACGGTCGCTTCGAATCTCTAGGCCTTGAACAGCGCGGTGTTGATACTGAACGTGCCAGGCAGCAGGACCCCAAGTCCCATGTAGTCTGCCTTTCTATGTTGGGTGCGGATAAAAAAATAGCCCGTCACTTCAATATGTGCGGGCTATTGTAAACCGAGTGCAACTGCCGGGCCCTACGCTGTGGTAGTACGCGGCTGTGAATGGTAGTGCATGGTTCTTTCTGCGGACAGGCTTAACCCGCAGAACCGGTGTCAGTCAAGATAATTCGTGACGTGTTGGTGTCATGTCTTCCCCCTCCCTACCTGCGGGGCAGGGGGGCTGGGGGCCTCCTGCAAAACAAAACCGGGGGACCCTCGCGGGCCCCCCGTCATAGTCACAGCGTAGCGGCAAACCCTACTTGCCGTGTTCGGCCCGCAACTTCGCGGCCTCTTCCTTTATCTCGACCAGGTCCTTCTTCATCTCGGCCCAGCCGTACCAGTGCATGTAGTCCGGGTTCATGTGGAACGCGCCCTGGAACGTCCTCATCCTGTGCTCGAGAAGCATGACGTAGAGCGTCTGCTCGATCGCGGTCGGGGCGTCGTAGAAGGTCAGCAGGTCCACCGAGAACGGCGCGTCCTTCGGCCTCTCGAGAATGCCGTCCTTGTACAGGCCGTCCACGGTGCGGATGGCCTCGGCCATCAGCTTGTCGGCCTCCTTGATGATCTCGTCGGCGGCCTGTAGGTTCTTCTTGACGAAGGACCCAGAGTGGCAGTTCGAGCAGACCTTAATCATCTTGTCCCTCGGGCCCTGCCATTCCTCCTTGGTGAGCCTGGCGACCTTGCCAGCCTTTACAACGTCGAGACGGCCGGTCGGCTGGCCCTTGTCGTCGAGGACGTTAAGCGCCTGGAGTATCGTGACCCTGTCCGCCATCCATGCGGCGTCGTCCTCCGGGAGCCTGAGGGCGAGGAAGCCCCAGCTGGTCATCACGCCGTGGTCGCCGCCGTCCATGTGGCAGGTCTGGCACTTGGGCGCGCGGCCGGTGTCGCCTTCCATGGCGTATATCATGCCGTGCTTGGAGGTGCCCCACATCTCGTACTGCGGGTGGTCGAAGCCCATGTGGCAGGTGCCGCATGCCTCGGGCTTCTGCGCCTCGGCCTTGGAGAACTTGTGGCGGGTATGGCAGGAGTCGCACTTGCCTCCCTGATATCCAATCCTGTGGCAGCCGCCGCAGCCCTTCATGCCTTCCATTATCTGGTGCGGCTGGGAGCCGGTCTTGGGCATCGCCTGCAATGCGACCCACGCGAGCGAGTGCTTGCCGTTGTTGAACTGCTCGACCTGCTTGCCGTGGCAGGGCTTGCAGGTGTCCGCTGTCGGCATCTTCGCCTTGGCGAAGTCGGTCATGGTATTGTGCTCCTTGCCGTGACACTTGTCACAGGCGAACAGCCCGGACATCTTGCACTCTTTCCAGTCCTTTACTATCTGCGGGGATACCTTCTCATGGCAGGTGACGCAGTCGTTTATCACGGGGCCCTTTGCCGCGATGGCCGGGGCCGCGCCGTATGCGAGCAGTACGAAACCGGCCGCCAGAACCATCATGCACCTTTTCATCATAGACTTAAACTCCATGGCATTTCTCCTTTTTCAAAATGGACACCAACTGCACAAACGACGTGACCCGGACCCGCGAAATGCTCATGGCGCTTCAGTGATAAAATCTACCACAAGCGCCGGGTCCCGTCAAAACGGGTTACAGGCCCAGCACCCTGCTGATATTTCCTCCGAGTATCGACCCCCTTTCGGATTTGGTTAAGTCGTCAATGGAAGAAACCTTCTCCAGTTCGCGTTCCATCCTGAGATACGGCGAGTCGCTGCCCGCCATGAACCGGTCCGCGCCCAGTTCACGGAACGCGTTGCCGAGCCGTTTTATGTTGAAATAACCAGTGGTCTGTATGTATATGTTAGACGCCGCCTTCGCCGCTGAGATGGACTCGTCGTAGAGGTTCATGTGCGCCATGATGAAGGTGAGCCCCGGGAACTTCAGCGCGAGGGCGGCGATGCCGGAAGGCGGCGACATGGCTTTGCCGGTATCGAATACCACCGGCAGCCGTAACTCCTGCGCCGCGGTGAGGATGTCGTGCAGCGCCGGGTGGTCGAGGGCGAAGCCCTGGCTCGACGGGTGCAGTTTTATGCCGGAGAGGCCGAGTTCCTTTACGCACCGCTCCAGCTCCTTCACTGCCTGGCCTCCGAAGTTGGGGTCGAGTCGGCAGAAGCCGGTCAGCCTGTCCGGGTGCCTGTACACCGCGTGTGCGATATACTCGTTCGGGCGCGAGAACGAGACGCCAGGCTCCGCCTCGTTGAACGGGAAGACGACGGCGCGGTCTATGCCCGCCTTGTCCATAACGGCGATTATCTCGTCGGGCGACTGGGACTTCCCGTCGCCCTTGTCCGGGCCGCCCAGGTGGTTGTGCGCGTCTATAATCATGAAGATAGTATACCCCCTCGAAAAAATACAGCCATGACCTGACTCCTGAAAAAAGATGATATATGTCAGGTTGGGCTTTACCTGCGGGGTGTCTTTGTGGTACATTAGTACGTCATGCGAACACCACCAATAAGCGTAACCCGCTGTATATCAATAATAATCCTAACGGCTGCCATTGCCCTCACGACCGCCGCCCCGGCCCTGCCGGAAGTCGAGCCGATGATGATGGAGGTCCGGTACGCCGGACACAAGAGCTACGCCGGGTTCACGAGGCTCGTGTTCGAGACGGACTCGGCCGGCCCGGCCGGCTTCAAGATAAACCTGGACGAGGCAGGCAGGCGGGTTGTCTTCTACCCGGTGGACGGCCTGCTCGCGCTCACATTCGCGCCGGTCCCGTCGGTGGACGGCCTGGTCAGGGGCGTGGACTTCGTCCAGGAGGGGTATGCAAAGCGCGGCATAGTGATTAAGCTCGGGCAGGAGGCGGGAGGCGTCCGCGCGTCCCGGCTGACTTCTCCGGACACCCTCGTCCTCGACATTTATGCCAAGTCCGGGCCTAAGCCGTTCCTGCCGTACGGACGCACCGTCAGGACTGTAGCCATAGACCCCGGCCACGGCGGCGCAGCCGTGAAACCCGACGGCACGGGCGGCATGGCCGAGGGCGACCTCACGCTCGACATCGCACTCCGCGTGCGCAAGCTCCTGACGGACGCAGGGTACAGGGTCGTCCTGACAAGGGACAAGGACGTGGCCGTCACTCCGGACGTCAGGGCGGGCATAGCGAACGCCGCGCGGGCGGACGTGTTTGTCTCGATACACGCCGGGGGCTCGTTCGGGCCTATGCGGGAGCAGGCGGCGGTATTGACGATGGACGCGGGCGAGCTTGGGACGAAGTCCGGGCCGTCCGCTTGGCCGGATCAGAACGCGCCTTATCTCCCGGACAGCATAGACCTCGCGGCGGCCGTATCGGGTTCCCTCTCGAAGCTCTACGGTGAAAGGCCGGAGGTCCGGCAGACGCGCCTCGCCGGGGTGCAGGGCCTTGCAATGCCCGCCGTGGTCGTGGAGGCGGGCTCGCTTGGCGGGTCCACCGAGGGCGGCGCGCTGGCCGAGGACGCATTCCATGACAGGTTCGCCCGGCACCTTGCGGTCGGGATAAGCAGTTACGCGAGAGGGGGGGAGTAGAGGCCTATGGAAGGACGGATCAAGGGAGGCGGCGGGCTGTGGTTCTGGGTTGCGATAGCGGCCGTCTTGGCCCTTGCGCTCGGCGTAAGCGCCTACCTCTTCTTCAGGGACGCGAGGCCGGATACGGAAACAGAAGGCGCTGCCTTCGACCAGATGACCAGCTACTCAGGCCCCACGCTGTCCGTGACACTCTACTTCTCGTCCACGGACGGCAGGAACCTCAAGGCGGAGCAGCGGGACGTGCCGGAACGTTCCGAGAGAAACGCCCGCGTGAGGCAGGTCGTGGAGGAGCTTGTGCGGGGCCCGGTTTCGGGTCTGACCCCGACCTTCCCCGCCGGGGCGAGGGTGAAGGGCGTCTTCATCGACGGCAAGGGTACGGTATACGTTGACTTCTCGCGGGAGCTGCAGACGGAGTACCCCGGCGGCGCCTGGACCGAGACGCTGACGATATACTCTCTGGTGGACACCCTCACGGCGAACTTCCCGGAGATCGCCGAGGTGCAGATACTCGTGGAGGGCAGCCGGCTGGACACCCTCGCGGGGCACATAGACGCATCGCGGCCGTTCGCTCCGAGGACCGCGCTGATAAAGGAATAGGGCAGGGGCGGAGGGGCTGCGCCGGTGCCCGGTGCGCACGGGTTTGTGTATTGTTTTTATGTAGGGGCCGACCCGCGTGTCGGCCCTTTCTTTGCGTTGGCCCTTTGTCGTCATTGCGAGCGAAGCGCGGCAATCTCAGTTCTTACAGGAGGAGATTGCCGCGTCGCCTTCGGCTCCTCGCAAAGACAATATAGAAAGGGCCGACACGATGGTCGGCACCATGGAAGCATCGCTATTCCTATAATCCCCCTCTCCTCGCGGGAGAGGGGGTTGGGGGTGAGGGGTTTCCACCGAGGGGGTTGTGGGTGTTATGAAAGCGGGAGCGGGCGCCGGGGGTCATCCACCTTACACCACCAGCATCTGCACCACCGCGACTGCGACGACGAGCGCCTCCGGCACGAGCATCATCCGGTATATCGGGGCAAGCTCGGACTTGAAGTAGTCCTTGGTGAGGACGAGGCAGAGGTGTACAGGCGAGTACATCACGCCCGCGAACCCGGACGCGAATGCGAACGCGAGCATTGCCATGTCCGGGTCCTGTCCGCCGATGAGCGGCAGTATCATCGGGAAGGTAACGCCGACGAAGGCTATGGTTATCCCGGTCATAAGGCCCACCAGGAACGGCAGGATGAACAGCACCAGCGCCGTCGGCACGCCCACCGAGGCGAAGAAGTCCGGCAGGTCGTCCACCGCGCCGGAGCCCTCCATAACCCCTTTGAAGACCATCACGCCGAGGACGAGGACGAGTGTCTTGATCGAGAGCGACTCCTTCATCGTCGCCCATATCTTCGTGGGCGAGTACCTGAACCAGGCGAACAGCGCCGATACGACGGCAACCATGGCGATGGCTATGTCCACTTTAAGCGCCATGACGAGGACCATCACCGAGAGTATCGGGCTGAAGCTCGCGATGAACGGGACAAGGTCCTTGAGGTTCCTCTCCTTCCTGACGCCGGGCGCGGGCGGCGGCACGTCCTTGAAGCCCAGCGCGGCCCCGGTCAGAAGCACCGTGATGGGGAACGCGACCTGGTACAGGAACACCCTGCCCATCGGCACGCCCGCGACCGCGGCCATCAGTATGAAGCCGGGGTAAAGCGGCGAGACGTACTCCCAAATGTGCCTGAACCAGTAGTTGATGAAGCTCTTCCTGTCCGCGTGTACTGAGCAGCCGGAGGCCGACTCCTCGACGAGCGGCGCGGAGAAGTACGCGCCCCCTGCGGACGGCAGTATGCCTATTATCGCGGGCATGAGCGCCATGACGACCCTGTGGTCGCCGAGGAGCCCCTTCAGCGACTCGACCAGCTTTTTGAGCGTGTCGGTCTTCCTCAGGATGTTCTCGAGGACCATGATGAGCGCGAGCGCGACTATGAGCGATACGGTGGACGGGGCGACGCAGGCCTTGTAGGAAATTCCGAGGATGTCGAGCGGGCCGAGGCCCATCAGGAGGCCGAGGACCCCGGCCGCGATGAGCATGACCCCGCCGAGGTTCCATTTGAGCTTGAGGAGCCAGACGACCAGGGCGAAGACCGAAAGGATTTTCAGGAGGTCAGGCAACTTCGTCCCTCGTCAGCGCCTGGTACTCGACCACGGTGTCCTTGCTGCGCCTCTTGGCCTCGTACAGCGCCCTGTCCGCGAGTTCTATCAGCGCGCGCCTGCTGGTTGCGTCGTCCGGGTAACACGATACGCCCATGCTGACGGTGAGTGAGCCCTTGCCGCGCATGAGACGCTGGGACTTCTTCGTGACGTCCCTGAGCAGCCTGTACGCCATGAGCGACGCCTGATAGGAACCCACCTTAGGGAGTATCACGGTAAACTCCTCGCCGCCGTAGCGCGCGGCGGTGTCCGAGTCGCGGACTGACTCCCTGAGTATGTCCGCGAGCTTCTTCAGCACCTTGTCCCCGAAGGTGTGGCCATACTGATCGTTGAGCTTCTTGAAGTCGTCGATGTCGAGCATGATGAGCGACACCTTCTCGCCGTACCGCCCCGCGCGCGCGACCTCCTTGTCGAGGACCTCCTGGAAATGCCGGTGGTTGTACAGCCCGGTCAGGCCGTCCGTGACCGCGAGCTGCCTGGTGGTCTCGTGGAGCCGCGCGTGGTCTATGCTCATCGCCGCGAACGAAGACAGTATGTACAGGAGCCGCAGCTCCCGCCTGTTGAACTTCCGTGGGGAGAAGTCGTCCACGTAGAATATGCCGATGATGTCCTCGTTGAATATCAGCGGGACGCAGACCATGGACTTTATCCCCTCCTTGAGGGCGAGGGGGTTGGTGAAGAACTTCTGGTTCGTCGTGTCGGATATGACAGTCGGTTTCTTCGACTTCAGTATCTTGTCGGTCAGCCCGCCGGGCCGCACCTTCCACCTGGTGTCTCCCACGAAGTCGTGGCTGAACCCGCGGTGCGCGAATATCGAAAGCTCCTGCGTGTCCTTGTCGTAAAGCGCTATGCTGCCCGCGTTCGTGTTCGTGAGCTTCATCGCGCTCTTCAGTATGGCGTCCAGCACCTGGTGCATCTCGAGTGTCGAGACGACCAGCTTGGCCACGTCGAGCAGGTCGATAAGCTCCTGGACCTCAGTTGCCGTTTCTGCTTGTCTTTGCACGGCTTGTCTCGTCCTCCGGGCCGGATAATGGCAGGGTGTGGAGTATTTCGAGCAGCAGCCCGACAACCTGCGGGTCGAACTGTTTTCCGCTGCAGCGGCTGAGTTCCTCGGCCACGGCCTCAAGCGGCATGGCCTCCCTGTAGGGCCTGTTGGAGGTCATGGCGTGCAGGGCGTCGGCCGCGGCCAGCACCCTCGCGCCCATCGGTATGTCCTCGCCCCTGAGGCCGGCCGGGTAGCCCGTGCCGTCGAAGCTTTCGTGGTGGTGCCTGACGATCTCCCTCGAGTCGTCGAGGTAGAACGTGTGCCGCAGTATGTTGTCCGCCTCCTCGATGTGCGTCTTTATCTTCGTGTATTCGTCGGAGGTCAGCCTGCCCTTCTTGTGGAGTATCGCCTCCGGTATGCCGATCTTCCCGATGTCGTGAAGCAGGGCGGCTATCTGGAGGTCCTCCTTCTCCTTGTCAGTAAAGTACAGCCTGTCGGCAAGCGCGCCGCAGATGAACTCCACTGAGTCAGAGTGCGCCTTGGTGTAGCCGTCCTTGGACTCGAGCGCGGCGGACAGCGCCTTGACGGTGGAGAGGTACGCGGTCTTCGACTCGTTGAAGTACCGGGCCTTTTCGATGGCTATCGCCACGAGGTTCGAGTAGTTTATTATGGCCTCGAGCTGCTCGGACGTGAATGCATGGCCGCCCGCCCTCTGCGTGAAGTTGAGCACCCCTATCGTGGACACGCTCTTGAGCGCCACGTTCAGGGCGTAGGGCGTCTGGTACTTGAGGTTAAGCGGCACGACAATGAACGAGCCGGGCTTGTTCAGTATCTTGAAACGCCGGTCGCGGATGCCGTCCTCGACGCTTTTTATCAGGATGGGCTCGCCGGTCTTCCAGACGTAGCCGGACACGCTCTCGCCGAGCTTCCGGGTCTGGCCGACGACGTCCCGGTCGGTGCTCTCCTTGACGACCAGGTAGTGGGAGCCGTCCGTCCGCTTCTCCACGAGCATGAGCGATGCGGACTCGCAGTCCAGTATCTCCGCCCCGTTCGACACCACGAGGCGGTATATCTCGTTCAGCGAGTTGGTGAGCGAGATCTCCCTGATTATCTCGTTGACGTGCAGTATGCCCCGGTTGAGCCTTTCGAGCTTCAGCGCGACTCCGCAGTATTCGGCGAGCATCTCGGAGGTGAGCAGGTCGTTGTTGGTGAACCGCCCGCCGTCCACCTTATCGTTTATGTTCAGCACGGCGACGGTCAGCCCGTCCTCGAGTATCGGCACGACGAGCGAGCTTTCGTAGCGCGCCGAGTCCGTAGTGGTCTGAAGCCCGGGGAACTGTCTCTTCAGCTCCTCCATGTCGTTTATGAGTATAGGCTTCTTGGTCTGGGCCACCATGCCGGACACGCCCTCTCCGAGTTTCAGGCGGGTGCCGTCTATTATCGCCTGGCCGAGCGAGCCGGACGGGTTCAGGGAGACCGCGACCTTTATCCTGAGGACCTTCTCCCGGTTGTCCAGGACCATCAGCGAGCCGCGCATGGCGCCCAGGTCCTTGAGCGCCTTCCTGAGGAGCGTCTCGACCCCGTCAACGAACTTGTCGATCGTGTATATCTCTGCCATGTTTGTTCCGTCCCGCTATGTTGCCGTATAAGTGAACCGTTATTATAGCCATTAAGGGGGGATATTTCAACTACTGATTATATCACGGCGCACGGCGGTCAGGCAACACGCGGCCTGCCAGCCCATGCGCGATATGCAGTCGGGAGAGGCCCGTCCTCCGTCCCCTAAAGCGGCATGTTGTCTATCAGCCTCGTCCTGCCGAGCCTGACCGCAAGGACGATGACGCACCTGCCATCGGCCGACTGTACCGGGAGGAGAGTGTCTGCGTCCACAAGCTCCACGTACTCCGCCTTGAACATAGGCTCGTGGGAGAGGTTCTCGCGTACCTTCTGGGTGAGGACGCCCGCGCGGGTCTCGCCAGACTCCCGTAGGCTCCTCGCGGACGCGAGCGAACGGTATATCTGCACCGATGCCATGCGCTCGGCCGGGCTCAGGTAGGAGTTCCTGGAACTCATGGCGAGGCCGTCCGGCTCGCGCACGGTCGGGACGGTCACGACCTCCACGTCCAGCATGAGGTCTCTGACGAGCCTTTTTATGACGACTGTCTGCTGGAAGTCCTTCTGACCGAAGTACGCCCTGTGCGGCCTGACGATATTAAACAGCCTTGTCACGACGGTGGCGACGCCCCTGAAGTGGCCAGGCCGGGATGCCCCGCAGAGCCGGTCGGATATGCCCTCGACCGTAACGTACGTCGCGTATCCGGCAGGGTACATCTCCGCGGCCTCCGGCGCGAACACGACGTCCACGTCGGCCATGCGGCATTTCTCGACGTCGCCGGCAAGGTTCCTCGGATACGTCCCCAGGTCCTCTCCCTGCCCGAACTGGGCGGGGTTCACGAAGATGGACAGGACCACGGAGCCGCAGTCCTTCCGGGCCGCCTTCACGAGCGAGATGTGCCCCGCGTGCAGGTAGCCCATAGTGGGGACGAACCCGACGGTCTTACCCGAGGCCCTGAGTTCCCTCGAAACCTCCGCCATCTCCGCGACACTCTTTACGACTCGCATGATACACCTGCCTTCCATAATCCCCCTCTCCTCGCGGGAGAGGGGGTTGGGGGTGAGGGGTCTCCGCTTACTTTGCAAGCCCCAAAAGCAGCTCCCTTACGGTTTTCCCGAGCACCGGGTGCACCGTGTCCGGGGCTATCTCGGAGAGCGGCAGCAGGACGAACTCCCGCTCGTGCATCAGAGGGTGCGGCACCTTCAGGCCGTCCTTGTCTATGACCTCGTCCCCGCACATCAGTATGTCGAGGTCTATCGTCCTCGGACCCCAGTGTATTGTCCGGACCCGGCCGAGCGCGTCCTCAATGCCCTGGCAGACCGCGAGAAGCCCGTGCGCCGTCAGCGTCGTCTCGACCATGACGGCCGCGTTGACGAACCTGTCCTGGTCGGTGTACCCGACCGGCTCCGTCTCGTGGAGCCGGGAGACACCTGCGACGCGTACGCCATCCACCTTGTCCAGCATGGCGACCGCGCGCCGGACGTTGCCTGACCTGTCCCCCATGTTGGAGCCGAGCCCGATATAAGCTACCATGCCATTCTCCGGCGGTTGTCTCCCAATATTGGCCCCATCCGCTTAACTCCCCCTCTTAAGATAAGAGGGGGCCGGGGGGCGTTATGAAGTACCGCGCACCAACCATCATCCGCAAGATAACCTGCACGTTATGACGTGCCGCGCACCCATTACAGCATATGGCGCATGCCTTGTCAATGCAAACGAGATGGAATCTCTTTACATATCAACTGGCCAGGTGATATTATACTGTACATGATATACCTACTCTTCCCGACCCCGGCGGAGTTCGAGCCGCTGTCGCTCCTCATGTCCTCGCCCGACGCGGTCATGCTCGGCAGGCGTTACGGCGTATCCGGCAGGCTCGCCGGGAGAGAGGTCACGGCTGTCGTCTCAGGCGTCGGCCAGGCCAATACCGCCATGACGCTCGCCGCGCTCCTTGAGAAGGGCGATGCGGAGCTTGTCGTACTTGGCGGCTGCGCGGGCGCGTACCCCGGCTCCGGCCTTGGGATAGGGGACGTCGCCGTCGCAACCCGCGAGGTCTACGCGGAGCTTGGCGTCGAGGCCCCCGGCGGCTGGAAACCGCTCTCGGACATCGGCCTGCCGCTCCTCGACATCGACGGCGCACGGTATTACGAGACCTTCGACCTACCGGTATTATACCCTCCCCCTTCGAGGGGGGAGGGCAGGGTGGGGGTGAATATAAATCCCCCTCTCCTCCCGGGAGAGGGGGTTGGGGGTGAGGGGTTTCCACTGGTTGGGGGTGAGGGGTTTCCACTGGTTGGGGGAGCGGGCGTACCGACAGGGTTCATGGGTTTTGTCCCCTCTTCCCCCTCCCCACCTGGGGGGGAGGGGGGCAGGGGGGCTGGGGGTGTCTCTTCCACGCTCCCCCTCCCCTCAGTCCCCTCCCGCGAGGGGAGGGGAGGTTATATGGCGGGAATGGGGCCGGGGTTCAAGGTCATCTCCGGCCCCTTCCTAACCGTCTCGACCATAAGCGGCACCGCCGCGCGCGGGGCGGAACTCTTCGCGCGGTACGGCGCGCTCTGCGAGAACATGGAGGGCGCGGCGGCGGCGCAGGTCGCGGCGCTCTACGGCGTCCCGTTCGTGGAGGTCCGGGGCATCAGCAACATGGTCGAGGACAGAAACCGCAACGCCTGGGACATCCCGTCGGCCACTGCCAACTGTGCGGTAGTAATCGAGCGCATCGTGGGCTCGATTTAGATACAGGCGGATTCTTCGCACAGCCTGCCCCGGTATGCTTAAAGCCGGGGCTCAGAATGACAACCTTCATACCCTCCCCCTCTGAGGGGGGGGCCAGGGTGGGGGTGTAACATGCATCTATCACTCGGCTACTCACCGTGTCCCAACGACACGTTTATATTCCACGCGCTGACGCACGGGCTGGTGGACATGGGCGGCATTACCGTCTCCGAGTCGCTCGCGGACGTGGAGACGCTCAACAGGCTCGCACTCGACGCCCGGTACGACCTGACCAAGGTCTCGTTCCACGCGCTCGCGTTCCTCAGGGACAACTACTGCCT
>JACRHJ010000010.1 GCA_016212105.1 Nitrospirota bacterium | reverse complement strand
GACTGCAAGGGCACCGGCAAGTCGAAATCTGCGATGCCGTTCTTCGGCGGCAGCCAGCCGTGCCAGCGCTGCCACGGGACGGGCAAGTCCCGCTCCGAGCCGTGCATCAACTGTAACGGCCGGGGCACCGTGAACAAGTCCGAGCGGCTGACCGTGAAGATTCCTCCGGGCGTGGACAACGGCTCCAGGGTGCGGCTTGCCGGGAAGGGCGGGCCGGGCACCGGCGGCGGGCCTCCGGGCGACCTGTACATCATTACGAACGTCCGGCCGCACGGCTTCTTCGAGAGGCGGGGCGACAACCTCTACTGCGAGGTGCCGGTTACCATTACCGAGGCCGCGCTCGGGGCGAAGATAGACGTGCCGACCAAGGACGGGATGGTCACGATGACGATACCGGCGGGTACGCAGTCCGGCCAGGAGTTGAGGCTGCGGGGCAAGGGCGTGCCGCACCTGGGCTCGGCGGGCGAGGGCGACCAGTACGTGAAGCTCAGGGTAGTCGTGCCGACCCCGGACTCGGAATACGCGAAGCAGCTCTTCCGCGACCTCGAACGCGCCGTGCCGCAGGACCCGCGCTCGAAGGTCTCGTTCCGTGGCTTCAGGCGGAGGGGATAGGACACCATGACCGAACGCGAAAAGGCTGTATACATGATTTCCGTCGTGGCCGAGATGCTGGGGCTGCACCCGCAGACGCTGCGGCTGTACGAACGCGAGGGCTTCGTCTGCCCGAAGCGCACCGAGGGCGGCGTGCGGCTGTACTCGGCCGACGACGTCGAGCGGCTCAGGACTGTCATCACGCTCACGCGCGACCTGGGCGTGAACCTCGCGGGCGTCGAGGTAATACTCACGATGCGCGAGAAGATGGAGAAGCTTCAGGAGGATATGGAGTGGGCCGCCGAGGAGATGCGGCGGGAGTTCATGGCCGAGCTTGCCCGGCGCGAGGAGCTGATGAAGAACCCGCTGGTGAAGGTCCCGCCCAAGGGGCGGGTGATAAAGATCAAGGTGGAGAAGGGGTAGAAGGAAGAGACGCCCCCAGCCCCCCTGCCCCCCTCCCCCGCAGGTGGGGAGGGGGAAGAAGTAAAATCCCCTCCCCTCGCGGGAGGGGACTGAGGGGAGGGGGAAGATTTAGGTTGTCGTCCCGACCGAAGTGGAGGGACCCACAGTTGACTTCGAATTGACGTTGAGCGAAAGGAGATATTGATGCGTTCAATAGCTGACGAGTTGCGAAACCGATTTGATAAATGCATTAAGTCTTTAGAACCCGACGATTTGGGCGAAGCACTATTTGTTGTTGAAGACATAGATGATAGCGATGATAAGTCGAAAACTATCGCCAAGAATCTTATTTGTAAAGCTGAACATGTTGTTGTAAATAAGCTCGGCAATCTGAACAACTGTGACCTCAATGAGATTCATAAACTACTTGTCTATTCGGATAAGCTAACCAAGTTTATAAATAATTCAATGCTACCTGGTTTACCAGCAGCAAGTGATATTGAATCAAAGCAAATAGAGGCAATTCGAGGTTTGATTGATAGTGATAAATGGGGCACATATATTTTCAGCTCGCTGATCCAATCGAAATCTGGAGGTAGATGGTTGACGTTAGACCAGATAAAGAACCTATCAGATAGTGAGCGTGTGACCGTAAGAAGCGAGACGGTCGATATGTTCATAAGAATTTACAAAGAGGAGCTTGTAAACGACCCCAGTTGGTTTGAAAATATAGTATCGAAAGCAGAAAAACTAAGTATAGAAAGAATGCAATCGGTTTTACGCGACTGTATTAAAATTGGCGTGAAAGACGAAGATATGCTTAATTGCGGAGCAACAAAAAACGACATTGAGCGGGCTAAACGAGAATTAGCAAAGGAACCAGAATAAATCAAAGTCAACGGCAGGTTCCTCGACTGCGCTCGGAACGACGGACAATTACACAACCCGGCGCGCCGGGGGCGTCGCGCACTACAAAAACACGAACACGTACCACGTCCCCGCATCACCGCATAAAGCAGTTGGAGGTTGTAATGCGACTCGACAAATTCACAGTAAAATCCCAGGAAGCGGTCATGGCCGCGCAGGACGAGGCGGGCAGGCGCGGCCAGCAGCAGGTCGACGTCGAGCACCTTCTGCTCGCACTCCTGAAGCAGGACGAGGGCGTCGTTACGCCGATACTCAACAAGCTCGGCGCGGACGCAAAGTCCGTTGAGGGCCAGGTACTGGCCGAGCTTGAGCGCATGCCGCGTGTCTCCGGCGACGGCGCGATGGGCCAGGTCTACGTAACGCCGAGGCTCAACAAAGTCCTCGACAAGGCGACTCGCGAGATGGAGTCCCTCAAAGACGAGTACGTATCGACCGAGCATATACTTCTCGCCATTGCCGATGACACCGGCGCGGCGGGCAGGATATTGAAGAGCGCGGGAGTGACACGCGACCGAGTGCTTGCAGTCCTGCGCGAGATACGCGGCAGCCAGCGCGTGACAGACCAGAACCCCGAGGGCAAGTATCAGGCGCTAAAGAAGTATGGACGCGACCTGACGGAACTCGCGGCAAAGGGAAAACTCGACCCGGTAATCGGCCGGGACGAGGAGGTCCGCAGGGTCATTCAGGTGCTGTCCAGGCGCACGAAGAACAACCCCGTCCTCATCGGCGAGCCGGGCGTGGGCAAGACCGCCATCGTCGAAGGGTTAGCCCAGAGGGTCGTCGCGGGCGACGTCCCGGAGGGCCTCAAGGACAAGCGGGTCGTAGGCCTCGACATGGGCGCGCTCATCGCCGGGGCGAAGTTCCGGGGCGAGTTCGAGGACAGGCTGAAGGCGGTGCTCAAGGAGGTCGAGGAGTCCGAAGGCAAGGTCATCCTCTTCATAGACGAGATGCACACATTGGTCGGCACGGGCGCGGCCGAGGGCGCGGTTGACGCGTCGAACATGCTGAAGCCAGCACTCGCGCGTGGCGAACTCCGCTGCGTGGGCGCGACGACGATTGACGAGTACAGGAAGCATATAGAGAAGGACGCCGCGCTCGAGCGGCGGTTCCAGCCTGTGCTTGTCGCGGAGCCGAACGTGGAGGACACGGTGTCCATCCTGCGCGGCCTGAAGGAGCGCTACGAGGTACACCACGGCGTCCGCATAAAGGACAGCGCACTGGTAGCGGCGGCGATGCTCTCGAACAGGTATATCGCGGACAGGTTCCTGCCGGACAAGGCGATAGACCTGATGGACGAGGCGGCCTCGAAGCTCCGGATGGAGATAGACTCCATGCCGGTCGAACTGGACGAGATAGAGAGGCGCATCCGCCAGTTGCAGATAGAGGCCCAGGCGGTAAAGAAAGAGAAAGATTCCGCATCCGCCGAAAGGCTCAAGGGCATCGAGCGCGAGCTCGCCGACCTGAACGAGAAACGCGGCGGGTTGCACGCGCGCTGGACCTCCGAGAAAGAGGCGATAAAGAAGATTCGCGAGATTAAGGAGGGTATCGAGCAGGCGAAGATAGACGCGGAAAAGGCCGAGCGCGAGGGCGACCTGGGGAAGGCCGCCGAGCTTAGGTACGGTAAACTCATACAGCTTACCCGCGAACTGGAAACCGACAACGCGGAGCTTGCGAAGATTCAGGCGGGCGGCGCGCTCCTCAAGGAAGAGGTCGACGACTCGGACATTGCCGGGATAGTATCCAAGTGGACTGGCATACCCGTCAGCCGGATGCTGGAGGGCGAAGTCGAGAAGCTGATCCACATGGAGGGGCGGCTCAGGGAGCGCGTGGTAGGCCAGGACGAGGCGGTGGTCGCGGTATCGAACGCGGTGCGCCGCGCGAGGGCCGGCATACAGGACCCGAACCGGCCCATCGGCTCGTTCATCTTCATGGGGCCGACCGGCGTCGGGAAGACCGAGCTTGCGCGTGCCTTGGCCGAGTTCATGTTCGACGACGAGCGCGCGATGGTGCGGATAGACATGTCCGAGTACCAGGAGAAGCACACCGTGTCGAGGCTCATCGGCGCGCCCCCGGGCTACGTGGGTTTCGAGGAGGGCGGCCAGTTGACCGAGTCCATACGCAGGAGGCCATACTCCGTCATACTTTTCGACGAGATAGAGAAGGCGCATCCGGAGGTATTCAACGTCCTGCTCCAGATGCTCGACGACGGTAGGCTGACCGACGGCCACGGCCGGACTGTGGACTGCCGGAACACGGTCCTGATACTGACGTCCAACATCGGGAGCCAGTACATACAGGACCTTTCCGGCAACGAGGAGGAGATGAGGCACCGCGTGATGGACGCGCTCCGGGCGGCGTTCAAGCCTGAGTTCCTGAACCGCGTTGACGACATAATCGTGTTCCACCCGCTTGACATGCGTATGCTGAAGAAGATCGTAGACATACAGTTGACTCGGCTGAAGAAGAACCTCGCCGAGCGGAAGATCGACATACAGCTTTCGGACGCGGCCAAGGAGGTCCTGGTCGAGACCGGCTACAACGCCGCATATGGCGCGAGGCCCATCAAGCGCGCCATCCAGAGCGAGATACTGAACCCGCTCGCGATGAAGATTCTCGCGGGCGAGTTCGGCGACGGCGACACCGTCCGCGTGGACGCGCTGAAGGGGACGAAGACGCTGGCGTTTCGGAAGGTGGAGGTTAGGGCGGCGTAAACACTCAGTGGAGACCCCTCACCCCCAACCCCCTCTCCCGCGAGGAGATGGGGATTTAGTAACTCTCCCCTGACCCCCGAAAGGCTCATAACGCCCCCCTGCCCCCCTCTTATCTTAAGAGGGGGGAGGAAGAGGGGGATGAAATTGTAGGGTGGGCATTGCCCGCCGTCCCTCTTGCCCGTGATTGTTTCATGGTGGGCAGAGCCCACCCTAATATTACTATGGAGGCCATGATGACGTTTTTGGAGCGCGCGATTAAGGACGGGCATTGCCTGTTGTCCGGCGAGGGTAACAAGCAAAAGATAACGTACGTCGCAGTGAACCAGACTGAACGGTATTCCGACCCGGAGGAGCAGGTGAGGGCGGAGTATTGGGCCGAACTCATTTACAGGTATGGTTACGAACCTGCCCGAATTGGCGTGGAGGTTACGGTGCCGGACAGGACGCCGTCCGACCGCGCCGACCTCGTGGTGTTCAAGGACGACGCGCGCAAGACCCCATACGCGGTCATAGAGTGCAAACGGGACGGGATAACTGACGCAGAGTTCAACCAGGCCGTCGAGCAGGCATGCGGGAATGGCACCTGGGCCAAGTTCCGTGCAACGTTCGTTGGCGTTGTTGCGGGACGCACGAGGCGGTTCCTGGACTTTTCAGCCAAGTACGGCGTGCTCGAACGAGAGGCGAACATAGTCGCCGACCTTCCGAGCCAGTACGGGAAGCCGGAAGAGTTCAAGTACCATAAGGGCGGGTCGATAGACATTCAGCCGGTAAGCAAGGAAGACCTGATTGCCGCAATAAAGAAATGTCACCAGACCCTTTGGGGCGGTGGCCAGCTTTCGCCCCCGGCGGCGTTCGGCGAGCTGTGCAAGGTCATATTCGTGAAGATAAGCGACGAGCAGGCTCGGCGAAAAAAGGGCGAGCCATACGAGTTCCAGACCAAGACGCACGAGCCGAGCCGCCGTCTTGCCGAGAGGATACGCGCGCTGTATGAAAGCGAGAAGTCGAAGGACCCGGACGTCTTTTCCGACACCATCAAGATTGACGATCAGAAGCTCCGCACGGTTGTTGCACACCTTGAGGGTATCAACCTATCCAAGACAGACCTCGATACCAAGGGCGTTGCGTTTGAGCAGTTCATGGACGGGTTCTTTAAAGGCGACTTCGGGCAGTATTTCACGCCGCGTGAAATTATAGCCTTCGCTGTTGAAATGATGGGGCCGAAGTCAGACGACCTCGTCCTCGACCCCGCCTGCGGGTCCGGTGGGTTCCTCCTGTATGCGCTCGACAAGGTGCGCAAGGAGGCGGGCGATTATTGGGAAAAGGGGACGGACGAGCATTTCAGGTATTGGCACGACTTCGCGCAGAAACGTCTTTACGGTATGGAGATAAACGAAGAGATTGCCCGCGTCGCAAAAATGAACATGATTGTCCACGACGACGGGCACACAAATGTCGCGGGTTTCGACGCGCTTGAGCGTTTCGAGCGGATACGCACACAGACCAGCAACAACGGTTTCAAGGCCGACCAGTTTGATATAGTCCTTACCAACCCGCCGTTTGGGTCACAGGTTGCCCTCGCGGAACGGCCGTACCTCGCCGACTACGAGTTAGGCAGGCAGGCAGGCAGGCAGGCAGGCAGGCAGGCAGGCAGGCAGGCAGGCAGGCAGGCAGGATACTCCGCGTAAAAACCAGAAGACCGAGATATTGTTTATCGAGCGCATCTGGCATTTCCTGAAGCCCGGTACGGGCCGGGCCGCCGTCGTCCTGCCGGACGGAATACTTACCAATGCCTCCCTCCAGTACGTCCGCGACTTCATCCTTGAGAGGTTCCAGCTTCTTGCCGTGGTCAGCCTACCGCAGACAGCATTCGCGCACTTCGGCGCGGGCGTGAAGGCGAGCGTCGTGTTCCTGCGTAAACGGGCAGACGGCGAGACGCCGGACGACAACGAAGCGATATTCATGGCCGCGCCGGAGAAGATTGGTTACGATGCGACCGGGCGCAAGTGCGAGAACCAGTTGCCCGAGGTGGCGACACAGTACCGTGAGTTTCTGAGAAAACCAGGCGCTTTCTTTCGCCTGAACCCGGTTGCCGAGGGCGAAACAATTTGTATTGCGGAAAATCGAGGCATGATCAAAGATGGTAAGTTATCAGTATTATGGCTTCATAATAAGAAGAACCAGATTTTCGAAGAATCTGGCTATGAGCTTGTAAAAATATCGGATTTAGGAATGTCGTTTACTGGTAGTACTCCTTCTAAGGAAAATGAAGACTATTGGAGCGGCGATATTGCATGGGTTTCGCCAAAAGACATAAAAGAACCGCTTATCCGCGGTTCTAAAGATAAAATTAGCGAAACTGGACTCATGAGTGCAAGGCTTAAAATTGTACCAGAAAGGTCTATTCTATTTACAATGCGAGGTCTGTCAGATAGTTCACGGTTAGCGGGAATGAACCTTATCCCCGTAACAATAAACCAAGATGTGCGTGCTCTAATTCCAACTAATATAGTAAATCCAGAATATTTGGTATATTTGCTGGATGTTTATCAAGACCAAATACTTTCGTTGATAAAGAAACATAGCACTACAGTTCAGAGCATTGATGCGATAGCTCTTGCTGATTTCAGAATACCATTACCGCCCATAGAAATCCAAAATAAATTGGCTGGAGAAATGAAGGCGGCGCGCGAAAAAGCCATATATCTTCGGTTAGAGGCGGCGCGGACTTTGGAAGACGCAAAAGCCCGCTTCGAGGCAGAACTTCTCGGCAACGCCTGAGAAAAAACCAGCAATTGTCCGCAAAAGAGAGGCCACCGGCCTCTCTTTTGCGTTTACGGCCATTCCTCTTGCATTTCGCGGCATAAAGTGATAAAAATATAGGTCGCATACACACATTTGCTGGCGGAGGTTTTGCATGGCTGTCAGAGAGATAGTGCAGTTCCCGAACCCGGTCCTGAAGGCGAAGGCGAAGCCGGTCGGCGAGATAACTCCCGAAATCCAGACGCTGATAGACGACATGATAGAGACCATGTACGCCGCGCCCGGGGTCGGCCTCGCCGCGCCGCAGGTGGGCGTCTCGCTCCGGCTGGCGGTCATCGACATCAGCAGCAGGGAGGAGAAGCACCCGCTCCTCGTCCTGATAAACCCGGAGGTCATAGCCGTGGACGGCGAGCTTCTGGAGGAGGAGGGCTGCCTAAGCGTCCAAGAGTTCAACTCCAACGTCAAGCGCTACGCGAAGGTAACTGTACGCGCGACCGACAGACACGGCCAGGTGTATGAGGTCACAGGCGAAGACCTCCTCGCCCGCGCCCTCCAGCACGAGCTTGACCACCTGAACGGGCAGATAATACTCGACCACGTCAGCCCGCTCAAGCGCGAGCTGTACAAGCGCAGGCTGAAGAAGATGAAGAAGGAAGAGGAGTCGGCCTCGTGAGGGTCGCCTTCATGGGGACGCCGGAGTTCGCAGTCCCGACGCTGTCCGCGCTTGCCGCGGCGGGCCACGAGGTAACGCTCGTCATAAGCCAGCCGGACAGGCCCAAGGGCAGGGGGCGGAAGACCGTCCCGCCGCCGGTAAAGGTTCGTGCGGAAGTGCTTGGCATCCCGGTATACCAGCCGGAAAAGGTGAAAGTCCAGGAGGCGGTCGTGCGCATAACTGCCGAGCGTCCGGACGTGATAGTCGTCGCGGCCTTCGGCCAGATACTGCCCAAGTCCATACTCGACATACCGCCGATGGGATGCCTGAACGTCCACGCCGCGATACTCCCGAAGTACCGGGGGGCCGCGCCGATAAACTGGGCGATAATAAGGGGCGAGACCGTCACCGGCGTGACGATAATGAAGATGGACGTCGGCATGGATACCGGCGACATGCTGCTGGCGGGCGAGGAGCCGATACGCCCGGACGACACGGCCGGGGCGCTCACGGGCCGTCTGGCCGCGCTCGGGGCGGGACTGTTAATCAAGGCGCTCGACGAGCTTCAGGCCGGTCGGCTCGCGGGCGTCCCTCAGGACCCCGAAGGGGCGACCTACGCCCCTATGCTGAAGAAGGAGACGGGTCGGGTCGATTGGACCAAGCCTGCGATAGAGATAGAGAGACAGGTGCGCGGTCTCGACCCGTGGCCTGGGGCTTATACCTCCCGCGTGGGCGAGACGCTCAAGATATGGGGTGCGCGGGTCGCGGATGTCTCGGCGACAGGCGCGCCGGGCGAGGTTATCGAGGCGGGCCCGGCGGGTATCAGGGTTTTGACCGGCGACGGCGCGCTCCTGATAACAGAGATACAGACAGATGGCGGCAGGCGCATGGACGTACGCGACTACCTTGCCGGGCATAAAGTAACGGCTGGGGAGAGGCTGGGATAGCAAACCAACCCTTCCCTCTTATCCCCTCCCTGTGAAGGGAGGGGAAGATTGGTTGAAGCAGTTAATATTATTTAACCGGCGGCTGAATATTTGGATTTATCGCCGATACTTCATAACGCCCCCCGGCCCCCTCTTATCTTAAGAGGGGGAGTTAGAGGTGGGGGCCAGGTTGTTTTAAATCCGGCGGGCGAAGCTCGCCATGATTTGGCTTCCATCCTTACAGGATCGAGGGGATGCAAGGGGGAACGTTTCCCCCTTGTCCGGGGGTGCAAGGGGGCCGCGCCCCCTTGAGGCCGTGCAATGAAGAGGATGTCAGGATATTTAACCGCCGGATTAATAATAAAATCCGGCCTCGACGAATCTCCCGCCCCCTTCATAGGGGGAGGGATGGGGTGTGATAAGGGCCGACACGCAGGTCGGGCCCCTGTATAAGAACCAATTCCTGGATTCCCGCCTTCGCGGGAATGACGTTAAAGACAACAAGGTGCGGGCGCGGAATCCGCGCCCCTGCATATCAGATAAAGGCAGATTCTTCGCTTCGCTCAGAATGACACCGAATAGGTGGTCGTAGGGCGACAGTATACAGTAATACAGGAAAGCGACATGCAGGAACCCAAGAAAAGGACGTTTATCGGCCTGCTGCTGGCGACGCTCGCCATACTCTGCGGCGCGGGCTACGTCATATGGTGGATACCCCAGGTCGGGATGCGCAACATCCACCCCGCGTTGCCGCACATATTCATGGCGCTCGTCGCCGGGGTGCTGTCGTTCATCGCGTTCGGCGTTATACTCCTCATCATCACGCTTCTGAGGGGCCGGGAGATATTCCTCGCGCAGCGGCTCCGGTGGGTCGTCGTAAAAATCCTGTTCCCGATGATGGTGCTCGTGGGGCGGCTGTTCGGGATGTCGCGGGACGCAGTCCAGCAGTCCTTCATCGCGGTCAACAACCAGCTCGTCCGTTCGAACATTCACGGGGTGAAGCCGGACAGGCTCCTGATACTGCTCCCGCACTGCATACAGTTAAATGACTGCAACATAAAGATAACCGGAGACGTCCACCGCTGCAAGGGCTGCGGCAAGTGCGGAATCAAGGACCTGGTCGCAATCGCGGACAGGCACGCGATAGACCTCTCGGTAGCGACTGGCGGCACGCTCGCCAGGCGCATCATCAAGGAAAAGAGGCCCAAGGCCATCATCGCGGTCGCTTGTGAGCGTGACCTGACCAGCGGCATCGTGGACAGCTACCCGCTGCCGGTCATAGGCATACTCAACCAGCGGCCGTTCGGCCCGTGCGTCAACACCACGGTGGAGATGGCGGACGTCTGCGAGGCGCTCGAGTTCCTTGTCGGCCTGCCGGACGAGGCAGCTTCCGGGGCGGCCGCGGTTATCAATGCTTAGGCCTCAGATGACCGCGCGCGACGTCGCGGTTTACGTCCTGGACGGCTGGCAGGAAGGCAAGGGCCGTCCGGAATCCCTGCTCAGAGACGCCCTCCACGCGTCTTCGCTCGACCGCCGGGACAGGGCGCTCGCGATGGAGATAGCCTACGGCGTCGTGAGGAACCTTACAAACCTCGACTTCGTCCTGTCGAAGTTCATCAAGGAGACGCCCAGGGGCATCCCGCCACAGGTCAGGAACGTCCTCCGGGCCGCCGCATACCAGGTCATATACCTCGACAGGGTGCCTGCGCGGGCAGCCGTGCACGATGCCGTCGAGCGCATGAAGACCTCGCGCGAGAAGGCCCTCGCCGGGTTCGTGAACGCGGTGCTGAGGAACCTCATACGCGGCGTGGACTCGGTAGCTTATCCCGACCGGGAAAAGGAGCCCGCGCGCTGCCTGAGCATAAAACATTCGTACCCGGCCTGGCTGGCGGAGCGCTGGGTCAAGCGTTTCGGCGCGGACGAGGCGGAGGCCCTGATGGCCGCCGGGAACCAGCCCCCGCCCATAACCCTCCGGGCGAACACGCTCAAGACAGACAGGGCAGGCCTGATTGCGGGCCTCGTCGAGGCGGGTATAGGCTGTACGCCTTGCCTGTACGCCCCGGACGGCGTGATGATAAAGGGCTACCCGAGGATAGAGGCGATTCCGGGCTATGCGGAAGGGCTGTTCGCCGTGCAGGACGAGGCCGCGCAGCTCGTGTCCATCCTGCTTTCGCCTAAGCCCGGTGACGACGTCTTGGATGCATGCGCCGCGCCAGGCGGGAAGACTGGCCACATCTCCGCGCTTTCCGGCGGCACGGCGCGCATTACCGCCGTGGACATAGCCGCCGACAAGCTCGTCCCGCTGAAGGAAAATATTGCCAGGCTCGGCCTCCAGGGCGTAACCGTGATGCAGGCGGACGTATCCGGGCCGCTCCCGTTCGATAACGGCTTCGACCGCGTCCTTCTCGATGCGCCGTGTTCCGCGCTCGGGGTAATCAGGCGCAGGCCGGAGATTAAGTACACACGCCGGCAGCCGGACGTCGCGCGCCTCGCGCGTCTTCAGGCCTCGATGCTCGGAAACCTCTCGGTGCTCGTGAGGCCCGGAGGCGCACTGGTATTTTCGACCTGCTCGACAGAGCCCGCGGAGGGCGAGACAGTCATCGCAGGCTTCATCGGGGAGCACACGGAGTGGACCGTGGAGGACGCGCGCGGGTTCCTGCCGGAGGCCGCGGGCGGGCTCGTGACTCCTGAGGGCTACATGAGGACGTACCCGCACAGGCACGGGCTGGATGGCTTCTTCGCGGCGCGACTGGTAAGGCAATAAGGAACCCCCTCACCCCCAACCCCCTCTCCCGCGAGGAGAGGGGGAATAAGACAGGGATTTGGTGGGCGCAGCCCACCCTACATTTTGATAAACAGCAGTATAATATGCTCAATGTAAAAAAGATAATTCAGACGGTCGCGGTTTTCTTCGCGCTCCTCGCGCTCGTGTTCGTGTCCGCGATAGTTACGATGAAGGTCGTGACCTCCGGCAGGACTGTGGCGGTGCCGGACGTCTCCGGCAGGGACGTCACGGACGCCATAGGCGCCCTGAAGGACGCGGGCCTTGAGATAAAGGTTGACCGCGAGGAGTTCCACCCGACCGCCCCGGAGGGCACGGTCATATCCCAGGTGCCCGCCCCCGGCTCCAAGGTAAAAAAGGGCCGGAACATCTCGGTAGTCCTGAGCCTCGGCAGGCAGGAGATAACCGTGCCGGAGCTTTACGGCGAGTCCTTCCGGCGGGCCCAGATAGTGCTCAAGCAGGCCGGGCTTACGCTCGGCGAGGTAGCGCGCGTGCCGTCGTCCGAGCCGGGTGAGTCCGTTATAGCACAGGAGCCGGCGGCCCAGTCGGTCATACAGAGGGGCGGCGCGCTCGACCTGCTGGTAAGCTCCGGACCCGCGCCGGGCATGTATATCACGCCGGATATAACCGGGAAGACGCTCGGCGAGGCCACGGGCATACTCGCCCAGCTTTCGGCCGGGGTATCCCAGACCGGCAAATCCGGCGTGGTGACGTCGCAGGATCCGCCCGCGGGCTACCCGCTTCAGGCCGGAGACACCGTGAAGGTGACGCTCGGAAATGGAACGTCTGCCGGAAAGCCCGGCGCGGCCCCGCCCCAGAAGCCGGGCGCGACCCCTGCCGGCAAGCCCGTGCAGCCGGCAAACCCGGCCCCTGCGCAGAAGACCGACAGGGTGCCCGCACAGACGGCGGCCCCCGCGCCACCTGCTCAAAAGCCCGCCCCGCCCAGCGGCGCGACGGGCGCACCTCCGGCCCCCATGCCGGAGCAGACCGCCGTCCCGGTGCAGAAACCTGCGAAACAGCCGTCGAGGCAGATAATACGGGACCCGCTCGGCGGGAATAATTAATACTCCGGCAACTATGCAGGAAAACTTCCTGGACCCCGTGTCAAGCACGGGGCGACTAACAACTACACGTCATACCCGCCCCGGCTTTAGGCATACCGGGGTAAACTCAAGCGGGAAACCGTTGTGAGCATGAAATTCAAAATGGACCCCCGTTTCCACGGGGGTGACAATCAAAAACTGAGATTGCCGCGTCGCCTTCGGCTCCTCGCAATGACACAGCGAAACATTAAACAAGCCTTGAAATGTTTGAGGTAAACCTGTAATAAGTTCTTGGGCCGCCTTCTTACAAGAAGGCGGGACTTTTCACCTTCATAACGAGAGACGCAAAATGATAAAACTTGCCCCATCAATACTTTCGGCGGACTTCTCAAGGCTTGGCGACGAGGTCAGGGCTGTCGAGGCCGCCGGAGCGGACGTCATACACGTCGACGTGATGGACGGCCATTTCGTGCCGAACATCACGATTGGCCCGCTCGTGGCGAAGGCTGTAAAGAAGGTCACGAAGCTCCCCGTGGACGTGCACCTGATGATCTCCGAGCCGGACAAGTTCATAGAGGAGTTCGCGGACGCGGGCGCGGACTACATTACTGTGCACGCGGAGGTCCTGCCGCACCTGAACCGCACGGTGGACGCGATAAGGAAGCTCGGAGTCAAGCCCGGCGTCGTGCTTAACCCGTCCACCCCGCTTTCCGCGCTCGAATGGACGTGGGAGTACATCGACATGCTGCTCCTGATGTCGGTCAACCCCGGCTTCGGTGGGCAGTCGTTCATACCGAACGCGCTCAAAAAGATCTCTGCCGCGCGCGCCGAGATAGACAGGCGCGGCCTCGGCGTGATCATAGAGGTGGACGGCGGCGTGAAGGTGGACAACTGCCGCGAGGTCGCCGCGGCCGGGGCGGACTGGCTTGTTGCGGGCTCCGCCATATTCGGGACTCCGGACTACAAAAAGACCATCGCCGAGTTCCGGGAGGCGCTCAAGGGGCTTCCGGGATAGTCCCGCCAAGTCGGCACGGTTGGGGCCACAGGCGTTTTTTGCTTGACATAAACCCTCTTTGGAAATAGAATTCAACGTTATGGCAAGGACACCCGTAATAGCAGGAAACTGGAAGATGCACATGACCGTGCCCGAGGCGCTCGAACTCGTGCGCGGCATTTTGCCCACTTGTTCCGGAAAGTCAGGCGTCGAGGTGATACTCGCCCCGCCGTTCACCGCCCTTTCTGCGGTCGCGGAGGCGGTCAAGGGGACGGGCATCGGCGTCGCGGCGCAGAACATGCACTGGGAGCCAAAAGGGGCCTACACCGGCGAGGTATCGGCCGCCATGCTCGTGGACGCGGGCTGTACGCACGTCATAATCGGGCATTCCGAGCGCAGGCAGTACTTCGCCGAGACGGACGAGTCGGTCAACAGGAAGCTCGCGGCCGCGCTCTCGGTGGGCCTCGTGCCCATCGTATGCGTCGGCGAGACGCTCGACGAGCGGGAGCGGGGCGACCAGTTCAAGGTAATAGAGAGGCAGTTGGACGGCGGCCTGAAGGACATAGGCCCGAAGCAGATGGCTGGCACGATACTCGCGTACGAGCCGGTCTGGGCCATAGGCACCGGAAAGACGGCGTCTCCTGAGCAGGCGCAGGATGTGCACGCCTTCATACGCGGCTGGCTCACCAGGGTTCACGGCGAGGGTATAGCTGATGCGGTAAGGATACAGTACGGCGGCAGCGTCAAGCCGGACAATGTGGCCGACCTGATGTCCCGCGCGGAC
The DNA here is from genome assembly GCA_016212105.1 of Nitrospirota bacterium. Lineage (GTDB taxonomy): Bacteria > Nitrospirota > JACRHJ01 > JACRHJ01 > JACRHJ01 > JACRHJ01. The sequence continues at coordinate 31,455 of JACRHJ010000010.1, read as the reverse complement.
ATAGACGGCGCGCTTGTCGGCGGGGCCGCGCTCAAGGCGGACTCTTTTGCGGCCCTTGTGAACTTCAAATAGCGAAATTTCGATAGACATAAATAACTGGAGGAATCTTTTAATGGCGACGCTTCTGCTTATCATACACCTCGTCGTGAGCGCTACACTGCTCATCGCAATACTGCTCCAGACCGGCAAGGGCGCCGAGATGGGCGCGAACTTCGGAGGCGGCGCCTCGACCACCATCTTCGGGAGCCGCGGTTCAGGCAACTTCCTGACGAAGCTTACCGCAGCCGCGGCGACGGTGTTCATGCTGACCTCGCTCGGCCTGTCTCTGGTATCGTCCGGCGGCATCAGCTCCTCGGTCGTCAGGGACGTCCCCGCGAAGAGCGAGGCCCCAGCCGAGAGCGGCGCTCCGGCCGCGCCCGCGCAGAACGCCCCGTTTGTCCCGGCACAGGGCGGCGCTCCAGCCGGAGCCCCGGCTGCCCCGGCCATGCCCCCGGCGCAGGGCGGGAAGTAGGTTCGGGTTACACTTTCACGAAAATCGAGGGGGCTTATCGCCCCCTCTTTTTGTTTAAGCGGAAGAACACCCCCAGCCCCCCTTCCCTCTCCCCATCAGGCGGGGATGGGGAAGAAACTGCAAGAGCAATAGTTTGTCATTCCCGCGAAAGCGGGAATCCATTCTGCGAGTGAGAACCAAAATGGACCCCCGTTTTCACGGGGGTGACAGAGAGGGCCGACACGCGGGTCGGCCCCTACATAAAATCCTTCACGAACCACGAACACGAGACACGTCTTTTCATATGATGGAGGCCAGACCTTGAGGAAACCGATATTTGCCATCGCCGCACTGGCGCTCGTCCTTGCAGCGTCGTCCTGCGCAAAGAAGCAGGCGGACGCGCCAATACCCAACCCGAACCCGAACACGATAACGGTGGCCGCGCTCGCGGACGCGAAGCGGCTTATCCCGATGCTCGCGACGGACACCGCGTCGTCCGACATATCCGGCTGGATGTTCAACGGCCTGACCAAGTACGACAAGGACATAAAGATAATCGGCGACCTGGCCGAGTCCTGGGACGTCTCGCCCGACGGGATGGTGATAACCTTCCACCTCCGTAAAAACGTAAAATGGCACGACGGGGAGCCGTTCACGTCGGCGGACGTCCTGTTCACCTACAACACGCTGCGCGACCCTAAGGTCGCGACGCCGTACAGCGACTCGCTCGGGCCGGTGGGCCGCGTCGAGGCTCCGGACGAGTACACGGTGAAGGTCACGTACAAGGAGCCGTTCGCGCCCGCCCTGGAGGCCTGGGGCATGGGCATCATCCCGAAACACCTGCTCGAAGGCAGGGACATAAACACGGACGAGTTCAACCGGCACCCCGTCGGCACCGGGCCGTTCAAGTTCGAGGAGTGGGCAGCGGGCCAGAAGGTCGTCCTGACCGCGTTCGACGAGTACTTCGAGGGCAGGCCCAAGGTGGACAAGTTTATCACGAGGATAATACCGGACACCTCCACCATGTTCCTGGAGCTGAAGTCCGGCGGCATTGACTACATGGGCCTGACCCCGCTACAGTACTCGCGCCAGGTGGACGATACGATAGAAGGGCGGTTCAACCTGCTCAGATACCCGTCGTTCGCGTACACCTACATGGGATACAACCTGAACGACGAAAAGTTCAAGGACAAGCGGGTGCGCCAGGCAATCTCGTATGCGGTCGACCAGCAGTCGATAATCGACGGCGTCCTGCTGGGCCTCGGAATGCCCTGCACGGGTCCGTTCCCGCCGGAGTCCTGGGCTTACAACCCCGACGTGAAGTCTTACCCGCATGACGTCGAGAAGGCGAAGGCGCTCCTTGCCGAGGCGGGCTGGAAGGACACCGACGGCGACGGCATACTCGACAAGGACGGCAAACCGTTCGCGTTCACCATCCTCACTAACCAGGGCAACGACCAGAGGAAGAAGACAGGCGAGATAATACAGCAGAACCTGAAGGAGGTCGGCGTGAGCGTCAAGCTCAACACGCTCGAATGGCAGGCACTCCTCCACGACTTCATAGACAAGCGCAAGTTCGAGGCTATAATACTCGGTTGGGCGCTCTCGCGCGACCCGGACTCGTACGACATGTGGTACTCGACAAAGACCAAGGAGGGCGAGTTCAACTTCGTCGGGTACAGCAACCCCGAGGTGGACAGGCTCCTCATCGAGGGCCGCCAGACCTTCGACATCAAGAAGCGCACCGAGATATACCGGAAGATACACGCGATACTCGCGGACGACGTCCCGTACACCTTCCTGTACGTCCCGGACGCCCTGCCTGTGCTGCACAAGCGGTTCAAGGGCGTGAAGAAGGAGCCGCACGGCATCTGGTACAACTTCAAGGACTGGACGGTACCGGCGGACAAGAACCAGTGGTATGAATAAAGGCAGGGGCTAGGGGCTAGGGACTAGGGGCTGGCAACAAGAAGCGCTTGTCTTGTGTTTGTAGCTCGTCGTCTGTTTTTTGTAGGGGCCGACCCGTGTGTCGGCCCTTGCATTATCGATTATTGGGAGGAGCCCCGCGTGCCGACACATTCGCGCCACATCCGCATGGCAACCGCGTCCTTAGCGCTTCTCGCCCTGACGATCATAATGTCGCTCGCATTTCCCGCGTCAGCGCACTGCAAGCCTTTTCCCATACCCCTTTCAGACAAAAAATACGACCCGCCGCTGACCGAGATAAGCTCGCTCAACGGGGACGGAAGGCTGCTCGCGGTACAGGCCGCGCAGGGCTCCAAGGGGCCGGGCCGCGTCCTGTCCATAGCGAAGGACGGCAAGTCCGAGACGCTGGAGGAGCCTGGCGCGGTGACGGAGCTGACCGTGCCGGCCGAGCGGCTTTGGATTGCGGGCGTCGCCCCGCGGCTGGACGCTGAAGGAGCGGAGGCCGCCCCGGAGGGCGAGCAGGACGTGTCCGGCGCCCGGGTCCCGGTCACGGGGGTGCAGGTGGTACTCGGCGGAGGCGGGGAGACCTACACTGTCGTCTATAAAACTTCCGGAGCGTATTATGAGCTTAGGCATTACGACAAAAGAGGAAAACTCCTGTTCATCGCCACGCCGAGGGACGGGTACGGCCTGAAGGCGGTGCGCGTATCCAGGGACGGCGGGCGCGTGCTTGTCGTGGACGAGTCCGCACTGACAAACAGGAAGCCGGGCGGGGCGGGGGGCGGCCCGTCCGGGACTCTCGGGCAGCGGCTCTACCTCTACAATAAAACCGGAAGGCTCCTCGCGGACCACGAGGTCGGAGACGACCCGGACACCTGGCTGGAGGCGGCCGAGTGCCTGATGGCGGACGACGGCTCGTACTTCGTCTGCACGCGCGGCCGGGGCGGCAGGCACGGCACGAGCGTGGTGCTGTTCGACCAGGACGGCGCGATCGCGTGGGAGAATGCGTACTTCTCGGAGCACAGGCTGACCGAGGACTTCGGCGGCGTGTTCGGCATTAAGGGCGGGAGCAAGTCCCTGCTCGCGTTCCTCGACGGCAGGGGCGACATGAGGATGTTCGAGCGCGCGAGCTACGGCTTCGATTTCTGGCTGGCCAGGGGCGGGAAGTTCGCCTACGTCATAATATTCAAGCCGTTCGACCTGGAGAAGTCCGGAGTCCCGGCGCGGATAAAGGAGGCGTTCCCGAAGGCGAAGGTGGTCGGCGTGGACCTCGCCGCCCTCCTGCCGGGCGTGGACAGGCCGGGCATCGCAATCGCCCCGGACGGAGAGGCGTTCGTCCTCAGCTACCTCGACTCGAACTCAGGCCTCGACAGCACGCGGCTGTCGTACTACGACACGTCTCTCAAGAGGTTCTGGAACGAGGAGCTTAACGGAGGCGGCATCACCGTCCGTTTCGTGGACGGGCACAAGGGGTTCCTGCTCCGGTACGGCAACCCGGTGACGCGAATCGTTTATTATGAGGTGAGGGATAAGTAGGGCGCGGAACCCTCACCCCCGGCCCCCTTCGACTTCGCTCAGGGCAGGCTCTCTCCCACTGCGGGGAGAGGGGAGCAACATAAGGTAGAGACGCCCCCAGCCCCCCTGCCCCCCTCCCCCGCCGGTGGGGAGGGGGAAGAAATTGTAGGGTGGGCTATGCCCACCGAAATGTCATTGCGAGGAGTCCCGCCCTGCGGGACGACGCGGCAATCTCCTCCTTGCTGCCTATGCTATGAAAAAACCTGGGCAGGCACGAGGGCCTGCCCCTACATGGGACAAAACCCGATACCACTTTTCTTCTTGACTTGCCTGCCGAATTGTTTGAGAATAGCTGAAAACAAAAACCTTTCCTTTAAGGAGATTTCATGAAGAGGGCGGGATTATTTATAGCTATCGTCGTTTTGGTGATGTGCGCGGGCGGGTGGGCGTTTGGGGCAGGGGAGAAGCCCAAGGGCTTTGATGGCAAATCTACAATTGTCCCAACGAGTCCGGCGTCTAAAGAATATGTCGATGGGCGGTTGATTGAGTTTTATCAGAACTATTCAAGCGATACTCTAACCAAAACCGGCAATCAAATCACATGGCTGCTTGGCATCTTTGGTTTGGTGTCTGTTTTTTTCCTTTTTAAAGCATATACCACGAACAAGGAAGCGCAGGAAGTTCTTAAAGAGGTTAGAAAACAGTCTGATGATGCCCATAAGGAGCTTGAGGAGATATACAAGGTCAAGGAGTCAATATACGAGCAGAAAGAGAAGACGCGGGAATACCTCGATAGGGCGCGGGAGTCTATGAATAAGTTTGTGAGCGATTCAAAGAATAGTATTGACACACTTATCAATAAGGTCGAATCTGACTCAGCAAAGAGGATAGCAGACTTGACCATGCAGGGAGAAGAATACCTTACTAATATGCGCAATGATGCGATGGCAGAGTTGAGCAATATACGCAAAGAAGCGCAGAATGCTGCTGGAAATGCAAAAGCATCGGAAGAAAATTCTGAAAGGTACAGCAAAGCAATCGAATATATGCTAGAGGCTGATCGTAACCGTCAGAGTGGTGATTATTATGCGGCGGTTATTTCGTTAGATAAGGCCATTGAATTGGCACCCAACATGCCGGGCGTATATTATATAAAAGCCGTTTACCTATTTTATTTAGGAGATCATAGTGGTTCCATAGATATGTTCAACAAAGCTGCTGAAATTGAACCATCAAATGCAGATGCATTAGGCAATATTGGTTATGTCTATATTCACAATCATGACTTGAATAAAGCTTTTGAGTTTATTGAAAAAGCTTTAAAGGTAAATGATAAGGCCAGATATGTAATAAAACATTATGCCTTGGCACTTATGTTGAGGCATAACGAAGGTGACAAAGCTGAGGCAGAGACGATATTAAAGAAATTATTAGCTGAAAACGATAGCGATCTTGCCGCCGCTCATGCCTACGCCATGTTAGGTGAAAAAGGTAAACTAAAAGACTTGTTGACAAAAAATAGCTCATTTCACAGGAATTTCCACAAAGACATTGAATTTGAGCCCTACCGCTCAGACCCCGAATTCCTCACCATCGTCGGTAGTTAGCTTCAAACTCACACCCGCATCTTGGGGTCCAGCCAGTCCCGCAGGGAGTCGCCGAGTATGTTGAACGACAGCACCGTCACGGCGATGGCGAGACCTGGAAAAATTACCGTCCACGGCGCGGACAGGATGTAGTTCCTCGAAAGGCTCACCATGGAGCCCCAGGTCGGGGTCGGCGGCTGCGCACCGAGGCCGAGGAAGCTTAGCGCGCTCTCCGCGAGTATGAACCCGCCTACCTTCAGGCTGCCCGCGATGATGACGAGCGGCAGGCAGTTCGGCAGGACGTGCCTGAGCAGCACGCGTCCGGTCGTGCAGCCGGAGGCCCTCGCCGCCTCGACGTATGGCATCTCCTTGATGGACAAAACCATCCCCCGCGACAGGCGCGCGAAAGACGCCCATCCGACGATGGCGAGCGCGAGCATCACGGTGAACAGCCCAGGCGGCAGGACGACGGTTATGCCGATCGCGAGGAGGAGCGACGGGAATGCCATGACCATGTCCGTGAAGGCGGAGAGGATAGAGTCCACCTTCCCACCCATATAGCCGGATACTATGCCGACGAGGAGCCCGATGACCATAGAGACCGCGGTCGCGGCGACGCCGACTATCAGCGATATGCGCGCGCCGAAGAGGACGCGGGAGAGCACGTCGCGCCCCTTGTTGTCCGTGCCCATCCAGTGCGACCACGAAGGCGGGTGCCGGAGCGCGTCGAGGTCGATGCGCAGCGGGTCGTAAGGCGCGACCAGAGGCGCGGCAAGCGCGGCCAGAATCAGCGCGAGGATCGCCAGCGCGGCGATGAATGCGACTTTGTCTTTTTTTAGGTGGTCTATCATAGCCTACGGCAGGCCGAGCCTGTCTATCAACTCGTCCTTTGTCATCGACCCGACGGCGCGCGACTCCTCGTAGCCGTCCCTGAAGTAAACGAACGTCGGGATGCGCTCGACCTCGTACAGGCCGGTCATCTCATGGTTCTCGTCTGTGTTCATCCGGAGCACCTTAACCAGCCCCTTGTACTCCGAGGCGAGCTCGTCGACCACGCCGGACATCATCCGGCATGCGGGGCAGCGCGCCGCCCAGAACTCGACGACGACCGGCATGTCGCACCTTATGACGTCGTCGTGGAACGTGTCGTCGGTCACGTCACCGCTGCCGGCGATGACGTCGCACGGGACCGTTGCCATGAAGATGCAGAGCATCGCCGCGAGAAAGAAGGTCATTTTCATGTGTTACGGTTTAGCCGCCCTCTATTGCTGGATTCCGAATATTCTTTTGAGCCCGTCCTGCGAGGAGCCGCCTATGTGCCTCCTCATGATGTTGCCGTTTTCGAAGTACACGAATGTCGGCACGTTCTTTATCTCGAACTGCGATGACAGCCCGAGGCTGTCACGGGTGTTCACCTTGACGACCTTTACCTTGCCGGCCAGGCCCGCGGAGAATTCCTCCAGGACCGGCGTCATCTTCTTGCAGACCGGGCAGGAGGGCGAGTAGAACTCGACGACCACCGGCCTGCCGTATCCGACGACCTCGTGGAAGAAGTTTTCGTCGCAGACCTCCCGCACTTCTGCGGACGCGGGGGCCGGGTCTGGCTTAGGAGGGGCCTGCGGCTGTGGTGCGTCCTGTTTCCGGGCCTCTGCCGGCCTCGGAGCTTCGGCCGGCTTCGGAGGCTCCGGGAGCTTCCTTGTCTCGGCGCTCTGTGCAGGCATGCCGGCCAGCGACATCAGGCCTTCCCGGGTGTTCCCGCCGATGTGCCTCTTCATCACGTTGCCGTTGTCGAAGTATATGAACGTCGGGACGTTCTTGATATCGAACTGCATCGAGAGGCCCGCGCTTTCCCGTGTGTTCACCTTGACAACCTTGACTTTGTCAGCCAGCTCTGCCGAAAGCTCCTCGACGACCGGGGCCATCCTTTTGCAGACGGGACAGGACGTCGTGTAGAATTCAACGAGCACTGGCCTGTCGTAGCCCACGACCTCGTCGAAAAACGTCTCGCCGCAAGCCTCGACGACAACGGCCGACGACGTTGATGCGGCCGTCAGCGACACCAGGGCCGCCAAAGCCCAGACAAACATGCACCTCCAGACTGCCACGTTACCTCCTGCCGTATCTTATGCGCGGGTCGATGAACGCATACGCCACGTCCGCGACCAGGTTGAAGAACACGAATACCGCCGAGCCCGCGAGGACCGTCCCGAGTATCACCGGGTAGTCCCGCTTCATGATGCCGTCGAGCGCGTACCGGCCGAGGCCGTCCCAGCCGAATATCGTCTCGGTGAGGACGGAGCCGTTCAGGTAGCTCCCGAAGTCAATGGCGATTAGCGTTATGACCGGCACGAGCGCGTTTCTGAGCGCGTGCTTTGCGACGACCCTGAACGGGCTTAACCCCTTGGCGCGCGCGGTCATGATGAACTGGGAGCCGAGCACCTCGACCAGCGACATCCTCGTTATGCGCGCGATGTACGCGGCCGAGTTGAGGCCGAGCGTCGCCGCCGGGAGGACGAGGTAGGCCCACTGCCCGTCCCCCATCCCGGAGGGCGGGAGCCACGGCAGCACGAACGCGAACAGCAGCATAAGGACGAGCCCGACCCAGAATACGGGGAGCGATATGCCCGCGAGCGAGAGCGCGGAGAAGACCTTCTCCCAGTACGTACCCCGGGCAACGGCGGAGAGTATGCCGAGCAGTATCCCGGCGAAGGTAGCGACGAGCATCGCGGACAGCGCGAGCTTCAGCGTGTTCGGGAACTTGGACAGTATGTCGGAGGTTACGTCGCGCTTGGTGTAGTACGACCGGCCGAGGTTGCCGGACGCGAGGAGCTTGAGGTATCCGGCGAACTGGGAGGCGACGCCTTTGTCCTGTCCGAGTTCCCTGCGGATGGCCTCGACCGCCTCCGGCTCGGCCCTGTCTCCGACGAGGCCGAGCGCGGGGTCGCCGGGTATCGCACGGAGCATCAGGAACGTGACGAGCGCGAGGCCCATGAGCGTGGGGACGGCGAAGAGCGCCCTCTTCAGGATGAAGGCGGCCATCACTTCTTGTGTATGGAGGCGAGGACCATCTCGAGCACCTGCTTCTGCCTCATCTCGTGCTTGTTGAGGACGCAGAGGCACTCGCCCATGGGTATCTGGTCGTGCAGGTAGTCCGCGTCACGGCCGGAGAGTATGATTATCTTCTTCCGTGCGAGGCCGCGCTCTATGGCGAAAGACAGGAGTTTCTTGCCGTCGAGCCGGGGCATTTCGAGGTCTATGAGGAGCAGGTCGAGCGACGGGTCTATCATGGTCAGGGCCTTGACAGGGTCCTGGCACGTGAGCGTCTCTATGCCCGGGTAGCGTTCGTGGACGTAGTCCTCGAATGCTTTCAGGAAGGCCGGGTCGTCGTCTATGTAGAGTATCTTCTTCACCCGAAAAGTGTAATCCCATCAGGTTAAAAAGTCAAGACTTGCGAGGGGGCTGCCGGATGCCGCGCCAGCCCCGGGGATAAAGAAAAAGCCCGGACGCACAAGCGGCGTCCAGGCAGGAAATCCGTGGCGAAGTCCGGGCCTTAGAACATCAACGGACCGGTAGGGATATACTCTTCCTCTTCCTTCTCTTTTATGGCACGCGCCATCTCCTCGGCCTCGGCGATCTTCACCGCGCCCAGCGCCATCATGTGGTGCAGGTACATGCGCTTCAGGTTTATCTCCGTGTACCGGATGTAAAGCGTTGCGGTGCCTCCGGACTCGTTCTCGTGCACCTCGAAGGCCACGCGGGACGTGGACGTCTGAAATCTATAGTCTTTGGACATGCGTTCGAGGAGCGCCTCGGCCTCGGCCTCGTCGTGGATGGTGTAGAACGCCTTGACCTGCCACAGGCGGTCGAGGTTGTCGAAGAACAGCTCGACCATGTCCGCGCCGAGCCTGAGGACGGCGTCCCTGTTCAGCTCTCCGGCCTCCGAGAAGTCGAACACGTCTTCGGCCTCTTTCCTTGTCATGCCGAACTTCAGGTTGTACAGGTCGAACACGCACTGGGCGGGGCTCTTCTTTGCCGTATCTTCCGTCACGGGCGGCGTCTTCTTTGCACGCGCCGGGGCCTTGGCGGCCTTTTCCTTTGCTTCCGTCTTTGCTTTGCCTGTCACTTTAGATAACCTCTTTCCATTAAATTTCGCGGATAGGACCGCGTCTGGTCTCTTACGCCTACTAAAAGTATAAAACATTACGGGGCAATATACAACACCTTTATCCCGGCCCCGTCCGGATACATGTGTACGATATTCATTATATCGTTTCTTGTCCGCTTCGTCCGCCATCATATAACAGTTGACCCCGTGTCCCATATATGTTAAATTACCAAGCTTATCGTATATCAACCCAATCACAGGAGTTTTTGACATGCTCGACGAAAGCATCCTGGAAGGCCTGACGTTCGACGACGTCCTGCTGCTCCCCGGCAAGTCCGACGTCCTCCCCAAAGACGTGAACACCAAGACCCGCCTGACGAAAGAGATAACCATCAACATACCGATAGTCTCGGCGGCGATGGACACGGTCACGGAGGCCAGGCTCGCCATAGCGCTCGCGCAGGAGGGCGGCATCGGCATCATCCACAAGGCGCTCTCCACCGAGAAGCAGGCGATGGAGGTGGACAAGGTCAAGCGCTCCGAGTCGGGCATGATAGTGGACCCGATAACCATAGCGCCGGACGCGAAGATACACGACGCGCTCGAGATAATGAAGCGGTACCGCATCTCCGGCGTACCGGTGACGAAGAAGGGCAAGCTGGTCGGCATCCTGACCAACCGCGACCTCCGTTTCGAGGACAGGATGAACCTGCCCGTCGCGGACGTGATGACGAAGAAGAACCTCGTCACCGCGCCCATCGGCACCACGCTTGAGGAGTCCATAAAGCTCCTCCACATGCACAGGATAGAGAAGCTCCTCGTGGTGGACGACGACTACCAGCTCAAGGGCCTCATCACCATCAAGGACATCGAGAAGAAGATAAAATACCCGAACGCTTGCAAGGACGGACTCGGCCGCCTGCGCGTCGGGGCCGCCGTCGGCGTCGGACACGCGGGCGTCGAGCGCGCGGAGGCGCTGATAAAGGCCGGCGTGGACGTGGTCGTAATAGACACCGCGCACGGCCACTCCAAGGGCGTCATAGAGACGGTGAAGCTCATCAAGAAGAAGTTTCCGGAGGTCCAGGTTATCGCCGGGAACATAGCGACGGGCGAGGCCGCGAAGGACCTTATAAAGGCGGGCGTGGACGGCCTCAAGGTCGGCATCGGCCCCGGCTCCATCTGCACGACGAGGGTGGTCGCGGGCGCGGGCGTCCCGCAGATAACCGCGGTCGCGCAGTGCGCGAAGGTGGCGGACAACAACGACGTGCCGATCATCGCGGACGGCGGCATCAAGTTCTCCGGAGACGTCACGAAGGCCATCGCGGCCGGCGGCAGCTCCGTCATGATAGGCGGGCTCTTCGCGGGTACGGAGGAGTCGCCCGGCGAGACGATAATATACCAGGGCCGGAGCTACAAGGTCTACCGCGGCATGGGCTCGATAGGCGCGATGGAGGCGGGCAGCAAGGACCGCTACTTCCAGGAGCACGAGTCGCAGGTCTCGAAGCTCGTGCCCGAGGGCATAGAGGGACGCGTGCCGTACAAGGGCACGCTCGCGGCGTACGTATACCAGCTCGTAGGCGGCCTCCGCGCGGGCATGGGCTATACCGGCTGCGCCACGATACCGGACCTCAGGACGAAGTCGCACTTCATAAAGATAACCGGCGCGGGCCTCCGTGAGTCGCACGTCCACGACGTCGTCATAACGCGCGAGGCGCCGAACTACAGGATGGACTAAAAGACTGGTTTTATGATTCGCTTTCGCCGTCATTGCGAGCGAAGCGCGGCAATCTCAGTTCTTCATTGATTACAATCTGAGATTGCCGCGTCGCCTTTGGCTCCTCGCAATGACAAGCGGTACTTATTTCATAGCCTGTGTATTTAAGGATGTCGAAGTTTGCCTAAAGAACGCATACAGAAGATACTCTCGGCCGCGGGCATCTGTTCACGCCGCGAGGCCGAGGAGTACATCATCGAGGGCCGCGTCACGGTCAACGGCCGCGTCGTCGCCGAGCTTGGCGAGAAGGCCGACCCGGACAACGACGTCATAAAGGTCGGGAACCGTGTCGTCCGGCAGAACGCGCCCAAGATATACGTCCTCCTGAACAAGCCGAGGGGAGTCGTCTCGACGCTGAAGGACCCGCAGAAGAGGAAGACCGTCGTCGAGCTTCTGGGCAAGCTCGGCAGCCGTGTGTACCCGGTCGGCAGGCTCGACTACGACACCGAGGGCCTGCTCCTTCTGACGAACGACGGCGAGTTTGCCAACGCCATAACGCACCCCTCGCGCGAGATACCCAAGACCTACCAGGTCAAGGTGAGCGAGATGTTCAACGACTACGACCTCCGCCAGCTCGAGGAGGGCGTCAGGCTCAAGGACGGGATGACCGCCCCGGCGAAGGTCAGGAAGATGAAGCTGACCGACCAGAACTCGTGGATAGAGCTGACCATACACGAGGGGCGGTACAGGCAGGTGAGGCGGATGTGCGAGGCGCTCGGCCACCCGGTCCTGAAGCTCAAGCGCGTCAAGGTCGGCAAGCTCGACCTGAGGGGCGTACCGCTCGGCATGTTCCGCGAGCTGACGCCATCCGAGGTCAAGGCGATGTTCGCCTCCGCGGGCCGCGAGCAGAAGGCGCCGCCGGAGCCCACGGGCACGAGGGGCGACGGAAGCCCTGTGCGGAGCCGCAGGACTGGGACGCGGGGGTAGCTTTAAACCGTCATTCCCGCGAAGGCGGGAATCCAGGAATTGTAGGGCGCGACGCCCTCGGCGCGCCGGATAAAAGGCAGGGCCGACACACGGGTCGGCCCCTACATAAAAGCAGTGCATCATAAATCACATGTTACTGGAGATGTTCAGTTGAAACTCAAGCGTACACACAACTGCGGGGAGCTTCGCGCTTCCGACATAGGCGGCGAGGTCGTGCTCGCGGGCTGGGTACAGACCAGGCGCGACCACGGCGGCATCATATTCATCGACCTCCGGGACAGGGGCGGCGTGACGCAGATCGCGTTCAGCGAGGACGCGTCCGCGACCGCCCACAAGCTGGCCGAGGACGTCCGGAGCGAGTTCGTTATCGCGGCAAAGGGGAAGGTGTTCGCCAGGCCGGAGGGCACGGTAAACCCGAACCTCTCGACAGGCGAGGTCGAGGTCTATATCAACGAGCTTGAGGTGTTGAACACGTCGAAAACGCCGCCGTTCCCGCTGGAGGACGACACCGACGCGAACGAGATGCTCCGGCTCAAGTACCGGTACATGGACCTGCGCCGCCCGTCCATCCAGAGGATACTGATGACGAGGCACGCGATCACGAAGGTCGTCAGGAGGTTCCTCGACGACGCGGGCTTCATAGACATAGAGACGCCGATGCTGACCAAGTCCACGCCGGAGGGCGCGCGCGACTACCTCGTCCCGTCGCGCGTCAACATGGGCAAGTTCTATGCCCTGCCGCAGTCGCCGCAGCTCTTCAAGCAGATACTGATGGTCGCGGGCTTCGACAAATACTACCAGATAACCAAGTGCTTCAGGGACGAGGACCTCCGGGCCGACCGTCAGCCGGAGTTCACGCAGATAGACTTGGAGATGTCCTTCATAGACGAAGAGGACATCATGGGCCTGATGGAGAAGATGCTCGCGAGCATCTTCAAAGAAGTGAAGGGCGTCGAGCTTTCGCTGCCGCTCCCGCGCCTGCCGTACTCCGAGGCGGTCGGCCGCTACGGCGTGGACAAGCCGGACACGCGGTTCGCGCTCGAACTTGTGGAACTCAGCGAGACTGTCAAGTCCTGCGGCTTCCAGGTTTTCAAGGGCGCGCTGGAGGCCGGCGGCATCGTGAAGGGCCTGAACGCGAAGGGGCTTGCGACGCTGTCCCGCAAGGAAATCGACGAGCTTATCGAGCTTGCGAAGGTGTACGGGGCGAAGGGCCTCGCGTGGATGAAGGTCACGGACAAGGGGCCGGAGTCCTCCATCACGAAGTTCTTCACGGCCGACGACCTCGCGGGCATACAGTCCGCGATGGGCGGGGAGGCCGGCGACCTGCTGCTCTTCTCCGCGGACAAGCCGGCCGTCGTCAATAACACGCTCGGCCACCTGAGGCTCGACATTGCGAAGCGGCTCGGCCTGATAGACGACACGAAGTTCAACTTCCTGTGGGTGACGGACTTCCCGCAGTTCGAGTACAACGAGGACGAGGGCCGCTGGGACGCGATGCACCACCCGTTCACCTCGCCGAAGCCGGAGGACCTGCCCCTCCTCGAAACAGAACCGGGCAGTGTACGCGCGAGGGCATACGACATCGTCCTGAACGGCAGCGAGATAGGCGGCGGGTCCATACGCATACACCGCTCGGACGTGCAGACGCGGATGTTCAAGGCACTCGGGATCAACGAGGAGCACGCCAGGGAGCGGTTCGGGTTCCTGCTGGACGCGCTGGAGTTCGGCGCGCCGCCGCACGGCGGCCTCGCCTTCGGCCTCGACAGGCTGACGATGATAATAACCGGCGCGCAGTCGATAAGGGACGTCATCGCATTCCCCAAGACGCAGAAAGCTACGTGCCTGATGACCGAGGCCCCCTCCGACGTGGACAAGGTGCAGCTTCGTGACCTCCACATAAAACTGGACGTGGTGGTCAAGTAGGATATAAAGCTTTTTGTCCTTTCCCGGCATGATGCGGGGACAACATTAACGTGATATTTATAAAGGGTTGACCTCAGGGTCAGCCCTTTTTGTTTGTCCAGGACTTCCCTGTCGCGGGCTGCATGCGGCCTTTTTTCAAGCAGCCGGCTTGCCCTGCCTCGATAATGAGTACAAGGTATATAGGGATAGCTCATGAGTGCTCAGTGCGCGTATGCGCTCATGCGCGGGTGAGTTGTATCGCGCACTTGAGGGCGTGATTAGCGGCCAGGGCGGGTAGGCCTTGCTGTAAGCTGTTGATATTATTGATGTATTATAATGCTAAAATTAGGACTTAGTTGGTATGGTTATTGCATTGACAAACGGATGGTGAACTACGAGGCAATCGATAAGCCTGGTTTATGGCGCCATTAGTATTTGTGATAAGCATGCGGGGCCGGAAACGGCAGTGAAAAGTCCCCCGGACGGGCCAAAAGGGACGGCCGTAAACCAGAAATCGAGCGTTACGCACCATTGCCGGGACAACGTGAGACATCGATGAGAAAGACCCTGTTGGCCATAGTAACCTTCCTCCTGCTCGTGCCGTCCGTCGCGCTCGCGGTGACGAACTACACCGACCCGGCGAACTATCCAGGCGCGTGGCCGGCCACGGACTTGACCTGGATACCCTACGGTTACGACGGCGTCAGCACCAAGGACATCACGGGCAACCCGGACCCGTCCCGAGGCGCGTCGCTCTCCGGCATCGTGGACGTATCGAGCGGAAAGGACCCCGAGAAGCAGTTCGCGTCGTCGTTCATCTGGGGCGACGGGTACAACGTCTTCTTCCGGTACAGGCTCGAGTCCTCCCCGCTCGTCAACGGGCCTAACGGCGGCCCGCTCGCGCCAGGCACCTGGGTCGTCATGATGGACACCAACTCGGACGGGGCGTGGGACTTCGCGTTCTATATCTACTCCAAGGACCAGTCGGACGTCCAGCCGTACGACATCAGGGTGGAGTTCAACCGGAAGAAGGTCGAGACGGTAAACCCGCAGACGCTCGGCACGAACACCATCACGCTGTGGCGTCAGGACTCGGCGAGCCGCTACTGGCCACCGAACGACTTCGTGGACGGCGAGTCCGGCAGGAACACCACATGGGACAAAGACCCCAGTGCCAGTATATACGACTTCGGCAGGGTAAGGATTACCGAGAACATCTACGCCGGTTCCGTCGAGGCGTACCTCGACATACAGGTCCCGATAGAGGCGATCGACGCTACGATGTACACGTACCTCGACGGTACGCCCGGCCCCAAGATGACGCCGACCGGCTGGTTCCAGTACGGCTTCTCCACCGCCGACTCCGGCACCGACCCCGCCCAGAAGGACTACGTCTACGACGGCTGCTTCGCACCGACCGTCGCGTCCGCGTACCCGTTCGGCGACAACATAAACTCGCTGGGCCAGATGAGCGAGAAGCCGATAATGAGCACGGCGGTCAGCTCGACGACCTGCGGCTCGTCCGTTACCGTCAAGACATACGCCCAGGACACGCATGACACGACGCCGGAATGCACGTCCGGCTGCTCCGGCGGCGCCTGCTCCGGCGTGACGGCGACTGTCGTCACGACAGTGACCTCCGTCAAGTTCTACTACTACATCGACGTGGACGGAAACGGCGTCCCGAACGACGGCCAGTCCTGGATGTACTTCTCGGACGCCACAGCCCCGGCCGCCGGCACCGGCTACTGGACCGCGACCTGGGACACGACGCTCCTGCCGAACGCGAAGCTCCTGCTGAAGACGGTCGTCACGGACAGCCAGGGCAACTCCACGGACTCCATCGACGACGACCCGGGGAGCCCAACGTACAACCCGGCGACCGGCAGCGGCGTCGGCCCGATATACGGGAGCATGGACAACACCACATGCGGCGCGCCCGGCAAGTACATAACCGGGTACGTGTACAACGACGACGACAGGGACATGACGAAGGATGCGGCCGAGACAGGCATAGGCGTCGCGTCCTACGTGAAGCTCGTCAACAGCTCCGGCACGGCGATAAAGTACGGGACGGTGGACCCTGTTACCGGCTACTACTACATCGCGGGCGTGACCACCGGCCAGAACTACACGCTCATAGAGGACGACAACAGCAGCCTCGCGGACGCAACTCCGAACGACCCGGCCCCGTGGAACTCCACGACGCCGAACACCATCACCATAACGAACCTCCAGACGAACCTCATCGACCAGAACTTCGGAGACGTACTCGGCGTGCAGGTGTCCGGCTATATCTTCAACGACGCGAACCACGACATGATAAGGGAGACGGCCGAGGGCGGCGTGGGCGTGACGATGTACGCGAAGCTGATAGACGGCTCGAACAACGTAGTAGGCACGGCGCTTGCTGACACCTCGACCGGGCTTTACACGCTGACAGGCGTCGGCCCCGGCACGTACACGATAATCGAGGACGACAACAACAACACCGCCGACAAGACAGCGACCGACCCGTCCGGCTGGGCCTCGACGACGTCCAACACGCTGACGGTCACGGTAGCGACGACTCCGGTCACGGACCAGAACTTCGGCGACTACCGGGGCTCGCGGATAAGCGGCAGCGTCTTCGAGGACAAGGGCGACGGCACGGCCGGCTCTGCGCAGGCGAACAACGCGGTCTACGACACGCCGACGGAGAAGGGCATAGCGGACGTCACGGTACGCGCATGCAGCAACGCGGCATGCGCCGTGACCTACGACACGACGGCCACCGCGGCCGACGGGACATACTCGCTGTACGTGCCGTACACCGCGTCCGGGACGACCGTCTACGTCCTGGAGACGGACAGGGGCGGCTACCTCTCGACCGGCAGCGCAAAGGCGGCAGTAGTACAGTACGGCGCGGCGAGCACGACGGCGCTCAGGAACACCATAACGGTCGCGGTAACAGCCGGGACGTCTTACGCGGACAACAACTTCGGGGACGTGGGCCGCCTCGCCATATTCACCGACCAGTCCTACACCGTTTCCGCGGGCGACGGCGTGATGATACGCCACACGCTCACGCTCAGGACGCCGGGCAAGGTCTCCATAATGCTCGCCTCGACAAAGGCATGGAGCTACGCGGTCTACGACGACTCCGACTGCGAGGGCACGCCGGACGGCGCGGCGCTTTCGCCCGCGGCAGGGTACTACGCCCTGAACGGCGGCGCTGCACTGCCCGTCGGGACGTACTGCATTGTGCTGAACACGTCGGTGTCCACCGGCACACCGGACGGCACGGTGGAGAAGCTGGTCGTCATGGCGGACGAGGACTGGACCAACGCCGCGAATCCGGACGGAGACACGGGCACTGCATACGACGACACTGGGGCGTTCAACACGGACACCATCACGGTGAACAAGTCCATAGGCGGGATGCTGAGGCTGGAGAAGTGGGTCAGGAACGTCACGACGGCGGAGGGCTTCAACAAGTCCAACAGCGCGAACCCGTGCGAGGAGCTCGAGTACAAGATAGACTACAAGAACCTCGGCGCGTCCCCGGTCCTGAGCGTCGTCGTCTCGGACATCGTCCCGTCCGGCACGACGCTGCTGGAGGACAGGTACAGCCTGAACACGATGGACGCCGAGGTCACGCTCGACGGCTCCACGCTCTATGGTCAGATAAACGACGGGCCGGACACGGACGGCCTTACATATACGAGCGGTACGATTAAACTCGACATGCTCAAGATGTTCACGAGGACTCAGCTTCTGCCAGGTGAGGAGGGTTATCTGAAGTACAGGGTAAGGGTGGACTGTCAATGACAACTCATGGAGGTGAAGGGATGCTTAAAAGGCTCGCGGTTGCACTGCTTGTCGTCCTGGCGTCGTCGTTCCCCGCGTACGCGGAGAAGTCGGACCCGCTGACTTTGAGGACGGACGGGTATCTCGTGCAGAACGTGATGAAGGACGGGAAGCCTGTCGAGAAACTCGTCGAGCTTCCCAAGGAGGTGGCGCCGGGCGAGGTTATCAGCTACACGATAACCGGGAAGAACTCGGCCAAAAAGCAGCTCAAGGACATCGACGTCGTGGGCGCCATACCGAGGGGTACGGCCTACATCGACAAAAGCGTGAAAGGCCCCTCGGACGGGAGCGTGCAGTTCTCGTTCGACGGGGGCAAGAACTACGGTAAACAGCCGTTGAAGGAGAAGGTCAAGGGGCCGGACGGCAAGGTCGAGGAAAAGGTAGTGCCCGTCAGCAGGTACACGAACATCAAGGTCGTGGCCGGGAGGCTGGAAGCGGGCAAGGAGTTTTCGTTCAGCTACAGGGTGCAGGTTAAGTAACAAACGACCACAGGCTTCTAAAACCGGAAAGGGGGGATGGCTTAAGAAAACTTAAGCGGCAAGGCAGCACCAGGGTAAATGTATCGGTAACGGAACTAACCGTAATTTGGAGGAAGAGATGAAAACAAACGCTATAAACAAGCTAAGGCTCGCGTTCGCATGCCTGTTCGTCGTCGCGCTCGTCGCGTCGGTGACGGGCAGCGCCTTCGCGCTGACCCCGGCTGGCACCGTGATCGGGAACTCGGCCACGGCGACCTACAAGGACGACGTGAACAACGACTACACGACCACGTCCAACCAGGTCAACACCACGGTACTCGCGGTCTGCGGCGTGGACGTCCTGCCGGACGACCCGCAGCCGGACGACGACCCTGCCGACGCTTCGGTCGAGTCCACCGGCGTGCCCGGCCAGACTGTCAACATGCCGTTCTCGATCAAGAACACCGGTAACGCCGAGTACACGTGGGCGCTGTCCACTTCCGTCGGCGGCTACACCAAGGCGATATACCTCGACGACAACGGCAACGGTATCGTGGACGCCGGCGAGACGACGGCCGCGAACATCACCATAGCCATGGGCGCGACCAAGTACATCGTCGTACAGGTCAGCGTCCCGTCCGGCGCGCTCAACGGCGCCACCGACGGCTTCACCGTGACGGCGGACGGCGCGGGCGGCTGCGACGACACAGAGACCGGCCTTCTGACCGTGTCCAACGACGCGAACTTCACCGCCAACAAGGCCGTGGACGACGCGTCCCCGTCGCCGGGCGGCACGCTCACCTACACGATCACGTTCAAGAACAACGGCCTCAAGCCCGCCAAGGGCCGTGACGGCTACAGCGTGGACCGCGACAACAACGGCTCGATAGCCGGCCTGGAAGTCGCCGAGGTCGAGGGTATACTGGTCATCGACCAGATACCGTCCGGCGCCACGTTCACGTCCGGCGTAAACACCGCGTCCGGCTCCCCGGCGGTCAGCCCGACCAGCTACGCGGTCTACTCCGCCGACGGCACCAACTGGTACAAGGCCGCGGCCAACGTGCCCGGCACGATCACTTACGTCGGTTACTTCCTCGAGGACTCCGCCCCGACCGACGAGACGCTGCAGGACGTATTCGCGGTAGACCAGCAGGGTACCTTCACGTTCACAGTGACAGTCAACAGCCCCTTCATCGAGGCCGACGGCTGCATAGACAACAACGCGGACGTCCTGTTCGCCAAGTCCACCGGCGCCAACGCGTCCACCACCACCAACACGGTGCAGTCCTGCGTCGCCCCGGCAGACGCTGCCAACATCGCCATAGGCGGTATCAACGGCTACTCCTGGAACGGCACGAACTGGGTGACCGGCAACGTCAACCCGGCGTGGGAAGAGGACGGCACCTACACGGACGACAACTACGCCGAGAACGTGTCGGCGGGCACCTGGGTGACGTTCAGGCACCAGGCCAGGAACCGTTCCGCGTTCGACGACACCATCACGCTCGCACTCGACGGCGCGAACTCCTCGCTGCCCGCGGGCGCGGTCGTTGAACTCTGGAACTCCGACGGTTCCACCAAGCTGGTCGGCGACAGCCTCGGCTCGGTAACGGCCACGACCAACATAGACTTCACGGTCAAGATATTCATACCGGCCGACGCCGCGCTCAGGACGCTCAACGGCGTGGTCGACTGGTACGCGACCATCATCGCCACCTCCGGCAACAACGCGGCCGAGGTCGACAGGTCGAGGGACAACATCGACGGCATAGTCCCGGCCAGCGTTGACATCGCGCTCCAGGGCATCGGCGGCGACGGGCAGACCGCCATGGCCGACGGCGACGTGGCCACCCCGGTCGGCCCGACCAACGACGACATACCGAACGTCCTGGTATCCCCGGGCTCGGTAGCCCTGTTCCCGTTCGAGGTCGTGAACACCGGCGGCTCGTCAGACTCCTACGACCTGTTCGAGGACTCGCTCAACGTCCCGGCCGGCGCGTCGGTCAAGTTCTACGAGGACCTGACCTGCAGCAGCACGCCCGGCACGGAGATAACCAACACCGGCCTGATTGGCGGCGCGAGGGTAGTAGCCGACGCAGGCAACACCGCGACCACGTTCAAGGTCAACAACGTGGCTAACTTCTCGGCCGGCGACGACGTCATAGTCGGGCTCGACGGCACCAAGATGACCGTGGCCAGCGTGGACGGCACTGCGAAGACGATAACCCTCACCGCGGCCCTCGGCGGCGTGCCCGCGGCAGGAGACGAGGTCTCCGAGTCCAAGTGCTACGTTATGGCGGTATCGACGCTCGCCACCACCCCGGCCGGCACCGTGAACCTGGTCATCAACGCCAACTCCCCGCTGAGCGGCGTCGAGGACGACATAGATGCCGGCCTCACGGTCGACGAGGCCTGCAACATCGACCTCCAGGACAACTCGAACGACCAGCTCCCGGCTGGTGGCTCGACGACCTACGACCACACGGTCGTCAACAACGGCAACTCCACTGTCGACGTGGACATCACCGTAACGCCCGACCCGACCGTGCTGACCTACACGTTCATCGCGGACGTCAACGGCGACCTCACGGACGAGACCTACGCATCCGCGACCGGATTCACGGTCACGCTCGCGGCGGGCGGCTCGTTCAACTTCAAGCTGAGCGTGCAGGCGGCTTCCGATACGCCGGACGGCACGACCGAGACCGTCGTCGTCCATGCGGACACCGTCGACGCGGGCGGCTGCTCCGACACGGTCAACGACAAGACGGACGTCATCGAGGGCTTCCTCCAGCTGACCAAGGTGAGGGACATCGCCGTCGGCAGCCCGCATGACATAATCACCTACAAGATCACGTACCAGAACATCGGCACCGAGAACGCCAACAACGTGATCATCACCGACACGATCCCGAACGACACCGTGTTCATCAAGGCCGGCATCGCGGCCGACGGACCGCTTGGCCCGCGTGCACCGGCCGAGGGCGAGTTCGGCCTCGAGACCAACGGCGACTGGGCGGTAGACACCGTCTACACCACCGCCTCCGGCGACGACCAGGCCGAGTGGGATTCGGTGAACAACCTGGTCCGCTTCAGGGTGGGCGCGGGCGCTGACGCCACCGTCGGCGGCACGGTTCCTGGCGGCGGCACCGGCACGATAATCTTCCAGGTTATCATCAAGTAGCCTGGGCATCTGTCCCGTTGCGCGGCGCGGCTTGTGCCGCGCCGCGCAACGGATTGTTTTATTAGCGTGACGAAACAGTAATTGGAACCGTGAAGATGCGACGGACCTGGCTTACGATAATAACCGTGATAATGCTGTCGATGACAGCGGCGGCGGCGCATGCCATCACGCCCGCCGGGACGGTTATTTTCAACAAGGCCAGCTCCAGCTACACAGACAGCATTGGCCCCAAGTCCATAATATCCAACACTGTCCAGCTCGCCGTCACGCAGGTGTACGGCATAGACATCCGCCCCGACGGCACCACCGCCGCGCCGGGCAATACCATATCCGTCATCCCGTCAGGGACCGCTTACCTCCCATACATACTCACGAATACCGGCAATGGGCCGGACCAGTACACACTTACGCTGAATAACCTCGCCGGAGACTCGACGGACCTTTCCTCGCTCCGGGTTTACATAGACACGAACGGCGACGGCATACACCAGGCGGGCGAACCGCTGTACAACAACCTGGCCCCGCCGACGGTCGGGCCGGGCGGCCTGCTCTACCTCATCGTCGCGGGCGAGGCGCCGGTCGGCAGCTCCGGATTCGTCTTCGCCGGCATAGACGGCGCGTCCGCCGGAGACGCGGCAAAGACGGACACGGGCAACGTATCGCGCGTGAACATAACCACCGCGGGCTTCGTGAACACGACAAAGTCCGCGGACAGGACGACCGCCTACCCCGGAGACGCCGTGGCCTTCGCCGTGCACTTCGTGAACGGCGGCGCGTCGCCGGTCGGGGGCGCGACTGTCTCCAGCCTCGACTTCGACGGCGACGGCGCGGCCGAGACCGCGAAGGGGCTCCTGGTCTCGGACCCGGTGCCGCCGTCCATGACATACGTATCGGGCTCGGCCTCCGGCATACCCGTGAACGGCTTCCCGGTATACCTCACGGCGGACGGGCTCTGGAAGGATGCCGAGCCCGCGCCCGCATTCGTGCTCGCGGTCGGGTTCTTCATACCCGAGGACCCGTCGGGGGCCGCGCTTACCGTATCGCAGGCAGGACGCCTCGACTTCAGCGCGGTCGTCACGCCGGGTTCGCCGGCCGGCACGACGAGCAACCAGGCGCAGGTCTCGTACTTCGACGGGACGACGGACGTCACGGCAAACACGAACAAGGTGATAATCAACATACTCGGCAGGGTGGCGATAGCGGTCGACGACACCGACGACTTTGGCGCATCCACCGGGACCGGCGTGATGACCGACCCGGACGACCTGACGGTGATAACCAGCGCCGCGACCGGCGGGTATGTACGCTTCGTCAACGAGGCCTGGAACCTAAACGCCATCCCCGATTCTGTCGAGCTGAGGTACGACCCGGCCGCGTCCACGGGCATACCGGCGGGCCTTGCCGTGAGTTTCCTCGACATGGCCGGCAACCCGCTCCCGGACACGGACGGCGACGGCTTCCCCGAGGTCGGGCCCATCCCTCCGGGCGGCGTGGTACAGTTCGAGACCAGGGTCACTCTGCCCGCGGGCGGCGTCCTCTCGAACGTCACGGTCGCGGTGAGAGGTTACTCGGAGGCGAACTCCTCTGTTTCGGACCTCACATTCGACAGGGTACTTTCCGCGCTTGCGGTCGAGATAAGGGTCGAGGTTCGCGTCACGGTACAGGTCACGGTCATGGGCGTCAAGACCGAGCCGCTCGCCAACAAGAAGCTTGTGGTCTACGAGTACGACGGGGCCGGCGCGCTGGTCGGCACGGAGTACTTCATGACCGACGCGTCAGGCGTCGCTGCGTTCGACGGAAACGGCAACCCGCACCCGCTTTACAACCACATGCGCTACAGCTACGAGTACAAGGTCGGCCTGATGGGCGACCTGGACGGGTTCACGTACAACCTCTCGCCCGCCATGCTCAAGTCAGACTTCGACGGCGTGACAAAGGACGGCGACGTGTTCACGCGGGACGGCATAACCGTCAAGATGCAGGGCGGGACAAAGATACTCGTAACCCCGCTCGACCCGGCCGGGTTCGTGTTCGACGGCGGGACCGCCGCGCGCGTGGACGGGGCATGCGTGACGTTTTACGAATGCACCGACGCGTCCTGCACAACCTACTCCGTTGTGAACCCGGCGCTCCTCGACTTCTACCCGGACGGCGTCACGCAGCAGGAGAACCCGCAGGTCGCGGGCCCGACGGACGCGGCCGGCGTCCCTGTCGGCAAGGGGCTCGGCTCGTTCGAGTTCCGGTTCAAGAACTATGTGCCGGCGTTGGACGGCTGGTACTTCATAACGGTGGACTACGGCTGCGCGCTCCCGGCGTCCAACCCCGCGCTCGCGGCGACGTACAACACCGTCCCCCTGAACGCGGGCGCGGTCTGGAACCCCTTCTCCGGCAGCGTGTACGTCGGCGAGAAGTTCTACATAGACAAGGACTTCCCCGGGGCGATACTCCTGAGGGTCCCGCTCTCGGGCGGGACGCCGCCGTTCAGGCCGCTCGTCGTGAACAAGACCTCGAGCGTGCCGAACGCGTCGGTCGGCGACATGGTCGAGTTCAGGATAACGGCCGAGAACCCGAACGCGACGGTCACCGCATATTCCGCCTCGGCGGTGGACATCCTGCCGCGCGGCCTGAAGTACAAGTCCGGTAGCGGCAGGGTGGCCGGTGTGCCGTCCGAGCCGGCGTTGTCCCCCGACGGCGGCAGGCTCACCTGGGGCCTCGGTGACATGGCCCCCGGCGCGAAGGCCGAGATAAGGTTTATCGTGTTCGTCGGATTGGACGCGGGCGAGGGAAGGCTCGTGAACCACGCCCTGACCAACACCTGGGCCGACGCTGCGCTGACAATCCCCATGGGCTCGAACGTCGCGGAGGCGACGCTGGCAGTCAGGCGGGGCGTGTTCTCAGAGAAGGCCTACGTCATCGGCAAGGTCTACGTGGACGACGATGGAGACAGGGTGCAGGACCCGGGCGAGGTTGTCGTCAAGGGCGCGAAGATATACACGGAGGACGGCAGGTACGTCGTCACGGACTCCGAGGGCAAGTACCACATCGACAACATGGACGCAGGGACGCACGTCCTGAAGCTCGACACGGCTTCCCTGCCGGAGGGCCTTGCGCCGGCGCTCACGGGGTCGCGGAACGTGTGCGACCCGGGCTCGCTCTTCGCGGACCTCTTCCCCGGCGACATGTACAGCGGCGTTTTCAGGCTGGAGAGGAAAGAGACGGACGCCGTCGCCGAAGTACAGGACGCGTCCCTCACGGCGTCGAAGGTTATCGACGCCATATTCGCGGACGCAAACACAGACACGCTGGTGGTCCGGCACAGGGTGACGATAAAGAACCGCTCCGGCGCGGCCGTGTACGAGGCGTCGTTCCGGATGGGCGGCGGGCATGCCGTCATCGATGGCACGTCCTACCTCGACGGCTCGCCGCTCCCGCTGCACGACCTCGGGCAGGCCGGTCACGTGTTCAGCTTCCCGGTCGTCGAGGCGGGACGCGAGATGACCGTCACGTTCAACTCTTACCTGCCCGCCGGGCGCCAGGCCGAGGTCCCGATGGTCACGTACAGGACCGACCCTTCCGGGACCGACCATGAGGCGCCGCTGGCAGACCCGTGCTCGTTCTACTCGGACGAACCCGGCGTATACACGATACACGACCCCACAGCCACCGGCGCGCGCAGGCTTACGCCCGAGGAGGCCGAGGACCTCGCTACGATAGTGGAGGCGCTCCGCAAATACGGCTATCAGAAGGTAGTGGTGTCCGCGGGCGTCGGGGGCTCGGACCAGATACTGGCGTTCCTCAAGGACAACCTGGTAGACATGGACAAGGTCTCCTCCGCCGAGGAGAGGCCGCCGGCCGCCGGTAATGCGGGCGGCGGCGACATGGCCGGCGGGGCCGGGCTGAAGGTCAGCCTCGTGCCGAGGTCGCCAGGCGGCGCGGCCCCCGTGATACCTGGCGTGGTCCCCAAGGGCATGTACACGCTCACGCTCGACGCCGGGCATGGAGACACGGACGGCCTGACGGACGTTAGGTTGTTCATGCGCATACCGGAAGGCTTCAGCTACATATCGCATACCGCGGCCGCCGGAGGCAGGACGCTGGACGTCGTGATGAAGAGCGGGTTCTTTATTGTGGGTGGCGGCAAGGAGGGTACCGTGTCCGGTACCGTCTCGCTCGGGTTCCTGCTTATGGACGACGTGGACGTCAAGGGCATGCCGTTCGCGGTGCTCGGCAAAGACGCCGAGGGCAGGGTTTTGACGGTGGACTCCCAGTACTTCGGTGACTACTCGGACAGGGCGGCCGAGGTCTACACAGGCGGCGGCGCGAGGAAGGAGCCGGTCGCGCAGGCGCTCGCCAGGACGCCCGAGTGGCGCATCCTCTACCCTGCGAATGACGGGGTCGCATCCTCCAGGCAGACGGACATAAAGGTGAGCATGTCCATAGGGGCGCAGTACGGCCTGAAGGTGAACGGCGCGGCGGCCGACCTCAAGCTGATAGGCGAGACCGCGACCGACGACGCGCGCGGCGTGGTCACGATACAGTACGTGGGCGTCCCGCTGGTGTCCGGCGTTAACGTCATCACCGTCGAGGGCACGGCCGGCGTCATGGACAAAAGGGTTATAACCGTATCAGGCGAGGCGAGTACGTTCGCCTACTCCATCGCCCCGGAACTCCCCCCCGCCGACGGAAAGACGCCGGTCTACGTCATAGTGGAGCTGAAGGACGCGGAGGGCATGGCGGTCGTCAGGGACGCCAGCCTCGACGCATCCGTCGACAAGGGCGACGTTTTCGACTATGAGACCGGTGTGTACATGAAGGGCCCGCTCGACTCGTTCAAGGTAAAGGCGGTCGCGGGCCGCGCGGTCATCAGGCTGTCCCCGTCCGCGACTACCGACACCAGGACGGTGACGGTCAGGATGGACCAGATGGAGAAGGACATCGAGGTGCGCTGGTACCCGGAGAGGCGGGCATGGATAATCGCCGGCGAGGTCGAGGCCGCGATGGGCATCAACAGCGTAAGGGGCACGCCTCCCAAGTCATCAGAGATGCCGTTCGACCACTCAAAGGGCGGCAGGACGGAGGCCGAGGCCGGCGGCGGCGTCTTCGCCAAGGGCACAGTGAAGGACTACACCCTGACCTTCAGGTACAAGGAGAAAGAGGATGAAAATACCATACTCCAGCAGAACGTCCCGTCCACCGAGGAGGAGCAGTACTACCCGGTGTACGGCGACAGCTCGGAGCAGTTCTTCGAGGCGCAGAGCAAGGGCAGGTTCTTCTTCAAGGCGGAGCGCGGCCTGTCGTACGTCCAGTACGGCGACTACACGACCGGCTTCGGCCGTGACCTCGAGTTCAACAAGTACGAGCGCACGCTGTCCGGCGGCTTGCTGAACATCGAGAAGACAAAGGACTATATGGTCAGGTCGTTCGTCTCCCTGAACGACCAGGCGATGACGAGGCAGACGCTGCCGGGCCGGGGCCTGTCGGGTCCGTACTTCCTCGGCCGCACCGACCTCGTGGAGTTCAGCGAGCGGGTATGGATAGAGGTGCGCGACAGGTACAACCCCAACCTGATACTGGAGACGGTCCCGATGGCGCGGTTCACCGACTACCAGGTGAACTACGACGAGGGCTTCGTAATATTCCACGAGCCGGTCAGGTCCTTCGACGACAACTTCAACCCGGTGCTCATCCAGGTGCTGTTCGAGAGCAGGGAGCTTGCCGCGGAGAACCTGATGTACGGCATGCGCGGCGAGAAGCAGCTCATGGACGGCAGGCTCCGCGTCGGCGCGAGCGGCGTCCGGGAGGAGAACCCGATAAGCAACGTGCACGTCGCCGGCGTGGACGTCGTATGGAAGACGGACAGCCTGACCGTCGCGGCCGAGGCGGTCACGACCGAGAACTTCAACCAGTCGGACCTGACCCCCACCTCCGGCAGCGCGTACAGGGTCGAGGCCGACTACCACAAGGACGACAACAGCCTGCGCGCATATTACAAGAAGGTCACGGACGGCTTCCAGAACCCGTCCGCGACCGCGGCCGAGTCCGCGTACGAGACCTACGGCGCGAACGGGCAGATCTCGCTGAACGACAAGCGCACGGTGGTCCGCGCCGACTACCTCGCCGAGAACAGGAGTTCCAAAAGGGTGCAGGCCTCCGCGTCCGTGGACCAGAGGCTGTTCAAGGCCGTGAGCGCGAACGCTGGCATACGCTGGAACAGGGAGACGTCCGGGAACGGAGTGCTCGAGAACATCCTCGCGCTTTACGGCGTGTCGTTCAACCCGTTCGAGACGCTCGGCGTGACGGTCGGCCGTGAGGACGTCCTCTCCGGCAGGAGCGCCAGCACGTACTACCCGACCAAGACCTTCGCCAGGGTCAACTACGCGGTCACGAAGAACGTCACCGCGTTCGTGCAGGGCGAGTACCAGCAGAGGGAGGACAAGGACCAGATAATGACCTCGGTCGGCCTCGACACGCGACTCGGCGACAACACGACCGCCTTCGCCAAGTACAGCATGGACGACTCCGTATCCGGGTGGCGCAACAAGGGTCACATCGGCATTAACCACGTCATACCCGTATCCGAGGGGCTGAGCCTCGAGGGCGGGGCGGAGAGCACGCTCACCCTGACGGGCGGCACGAACGACGCGGACGACTTCACGGCGCTCCGGGCCGGGGCGGTCTATACGCAGAAGGAGACGTACAAGCTGACCGGCAGGTACGAGATAAGGCTCGGCAAGGGCAGCACCGACCAGCTCGCGACCATAGGCGGGGCAGTGAAGGCGACTGAGGATCTGACGCTGTTCGCCAACGAGCGATACTTCGACTCGGCATACAGCGAGAACGACCTGCTGTTCGGCGCGGCCTACAGGCCAGTGCGCACGGACGGGCTGAACGCGCTCCTGAAGCTCCGGTACAAGGAGCGGAGCGCGGAGCTGGACGACAGCAGGCTGATAGGCTCGGTAAACGTCAACTACCGCCGCGACCCCAAGACCGACATAATGGGGCAGTACGCGTGCAAGCTGGTCTCGCTGACCGGCATGGGCAGCTCGTTTACCGACATGGTGCGCGTGCGGGTCATAAGGGACCTGTGCGACTGCCTGTCTGTCAACGCGCACGCGTCCGTCATGCGCCAGCGCGAGACGAACACCTGGTCGCTCGCATGGGGGCCGGAGATAGGCGTCAAGGTGGTGAAGAACCTGTGGGTAAGCGTCGGCTACAACTTCTCCGGCTACTTCGACGACGACTTCGAGGACGCCGACTCCTGGTCTCAGGGGCCGTACTTCAAGGTGCGGTTCAAGTTCGACGAGAACACGCCGAAAGACCTGCTCGACATAGCCGGGCTTTAACCGGTCCATGCCGTCGCGGCTGCCCGGCTTCCGGCAATCTCCTTGCAGCCGTCTCGCTGTCCGTGGTATAGTAGCCAATCACTACCTTGCAGGCGGCAACCATGAATACCACGTCATCTCTTCGCAAAATCCTACTCTCACTTATCATCGCGGTGGCGTTTGCTGTCTACCCGAGTTGCGCATGCGCCGGCGAGTTCACGCTCCTGGCCGTGGGCGACGTCCTGCCGCACGCGCCGTGGCAGGTCTTCGAGCCCCAGGTGTCCGGGCTGATGAAGTGCGCGGCCCCGCTGTTTTTCACGGCGGACGTCGTCGTGGGCAACCTCGAGTCCCCGCTTACCGGCAGGGCGGCGGCAACGTCAGGCGGGCGGACGGCCGCAGCCCCGATGGCCGCCCCGAATGGCAAGCTGTACAGGACCGAGTCCCCGGACGCCGCACAGGCCCTGAGGGACGCGGGCTTCACGGTCCTTACCCTCGCGGGCGACCACATGATGGACTACGGCCCGGACGGACTCCTGGACACGCTGGGCGCGCTGAAGAAGGCCGGCATCGTCACGGCCGGCGCGGGCGCGGACGCCGCCGAGGCGTACAGGCCGGGCGTGGTGGACGTAAAGGGGATGGAGTCCGTGTTCCTGTCCGCGTCCGACGCAGCGCCAAAGGCATGCGCGGCGGAGGCCGGCAGGCCCGGCATCGCGTCCATGAAGGACGAGGCGGCGTTTATCAAGGTCGTGAAGGAGGCGAGGGCAAAACGCCCTGAAGCGCTCATAGTCCTCGGCCTTCACTGGGGCGTCGAGGCGTCGCATGCGCCTACCGCCAGGCAGAAGGCGCTTGCCAGGAAGCTTGTGGACGCGGGCGCGGACCTGATACTCGGACACCACGCGCACAGGCTCCAGGGGCTGGAGGTGTACAAGGGAAGGCCGGTGTTCTACTCGCTCGGCAGCTTCCTGTTCGACACCGGTAAGCCGGGCGGCCTTACAGTCGCGGCGCGTCTGACCTATGCGGACGGAAAACGCGAGCCTTCCGGTATAACGCTCATACCCGTGGAGATCGGGCAGGCGGGCGCGCCGAGGCCTCTGGACGCGGGCGAGGCGGGTTATGCGAAGGCGCTGGATGACTTACGCGGGCTTGTCAGGCCGTTCGGGCTTATGCTGGACGGGGACAGTGTCGTGCCCCTCCCGCCGCCCGCGGAGGACGAGATACCGGAGGACTTCGAGGGGATATAATACTGCTTCATAACGCTCCGGTGCAACACTGATGTTTGGTTTGCATGCGGGGTTTCATAACACCCCCCTGCCCCCTCTTATCTTAAGAGGGGGAGCAAAAGGTCTGGGCCGATATATTTGAACTGAAAGAAAAGGCGGGGCATGTGCCCCGCCTTGGCGTTACAGCAACCCGTTAAACAGCGTCCTAATTGACCGTGGACGGTGCGGTAGTCGGGGTTACCTCAATGTTGTCGAGGAATACTGCGGAGTCTACTATTGTGTCTCCGACGTCGCCCACCAGGAAGTTCAGCGTGTTCTGTCCAGCCGGCAAAGTGGCCACCTCGTTTGAGTTAAGCCACCCAGTCTCGCTGTACACGTTAGGCGTGCCGCCGGGTGTTGTTGGTATGGGCGTGAAATCGTTCCCGTTCACCGAGGCGTATGCGAGGTATATCGTGTTGCCGGTCGCGGTGTTGATGTACGCCCTGAAGAAGTCGTTGTAGTAGATGTTGCTGCCGGTCGATTCACTTGTGGTGAAGTTGTAGTCGAACACGATATTGAAGTTGCCGCCAGATGCAAGGTCAAGGATGTGGGACAGCAGCCCGGAGTTGCCCGGGCCGTTATGCACGACCGCCATCTCCACCCCGCCGGCAGGAAGTATCGAGCCGTACTGCGGTGTGATGTAGGCGTTGTAGTACTGCCAGGTCGCGGGGTCGAGTGTGCCCGACTCGAAATCGTCAGCGAATATGGCGTTGCTGTTCACAGGTAGCCCGCCCAATGCATCAGATACAGTGAGGTCTGGCTGCGGGTTGTTGTTCCCGGGCGGATCCGGGGCGCCGTTGCCTCCTCCATCACCGCCTCCTCCAGCGCCGTCACCCCCGTCTCCCCCGTCTCCAGCACCAGCGCCGCCGCCGTCTCCAGCGCCAGCGAACTGGCCGAACGAGTTGAGCGCGTCACCGTTCATGTTATTTGAGAAGCCGTCGAGGCCGCCGCTCTGGTCGTTGTTAAGCGTGTTCTGCATCTGGTCTTTGGCGCCCTGAAGCGGGTCACCGCCGCCACCACCGCCACCACCACCGCCACCACCGCCATCGCCGCCGCCTCCATCGCCGCCATCGCCGCCGCCGCCATCGCCGCCTTCGCCGCCGCCGACATCGCCGCCATCGCCGCCGCCGCCATCGCCGCCGCCATCGCCGCCGCCAT